>NZ_JAJKFQ010000001.1:600000-1200000 GCF_020966635.1 Stieleria sp. JC731
GACGGTGTGGCGGCTGATGGTGTGTTGCACGCGGCCTCGACGAGTACCCCTGATGAAATCGAGCATCGCGGATAAACTGTTTGACTCGTCCCCGTCTACATTGCCATTCCGCAAGGCGATCAAATGGATGATTCAATCATCAACAAGAAACTATTCAAATTTCTGCGCGATCTCCAAAAAAACAACGATCGTGATTGGTTTGCCGAAAACAAACATCGCTATGAAAAAGACGTTCGCGATCCGGCGGTTGAGCTGATCGCAAAGCTGGAACGACCATTGGCTAAAACGGCTCCGATGTTGCTAGTGCAACCGAAAGCTCACAACGGTTCGTTGCTGCGGATTTATCGAGACACCCGATTCAGCAAAGACAAGCTTCCCTACAAAACGAATGTCGGCATATCGTTTCGGCATCAGGCGGGAAAGGACATTCACGCGCCAGGCGTCTATATCCACTTCGATCCTGAGGAGTGTTTTGTCGCCGCCGGATGTTGGCACCCCGCGGGCCCCGCGCTGGCGTCGATCCGTGCTGCAATCGATGAAGATCCCAAAGCCTGGAAACGCGCACGCGACCAAAAGGCCTTCGCGGAACACTACACGCTCGTCGGGGAAAGTCTCAAGACGGCACCCCGAGACTACCCTAAAGATCATCCGATGATCGAAGATCTACGCCGGAAAGATTTCATCGCCATCGCTCCGCTTTCAGAATCTGAAATCACAGGTGGCGATCTTGTGCCGCTTATCATCGAACGTGTCAAGCAAGTCAGGCCTTTGATGCGGTTTCTGTGTGATGCCATCGGTGTGCCATACTGACCACCCGTCTTCACGAGTGCCTTGTAAGGGTGGCTAGACCACCGACAAATTATTTTTGCCGCGTTAGGTCACTCTCCAATCGTCAGCCAGCATGTAAAATCCTCGTGCTTTTGACGGTTTCGTACGACGAGCCGTTTCACCGCCCGCTTTCCTAGTTGCCAAAAGCTGAATCGAAGTGAATCGTGCTCCTGAACCCGAACGCAAGTCGTTGACACCGGATGATCTCGAAGTCAAAGACGCCCTGCTAATTTTCAATTCGGTATGGAAGCAGCTTGAGAGCGAAAAAGGGAAGCTGAATCTTCGCTTTCCGACCGAGCTGATTTTGCTCGGCGGTGCCCCCGGCGCAGGTAAAGGCACGAACACCGATTTTATTCGTCAGGTTCGTGATATCTCAGCGGCCCCGATTGTGGTTAGTGAGCTTCTCAACACGCCCGAAGCACAGCAGATCAAAGCTCAAGGCGGCATGGTCGGCGACCGCGAAGTGGTCTCGCTGATTTTCCACAAGCTGTTGGAGCCACAGTTCCAAAACGGCGCAATTTTGGACGGCTTTCCACGGACGAAGGTCCAGGTCGAATGTCTGAAGATGCTTTACGATCGGATGAAAGCGTTGCGCCGCGAGTTAATCGACAATCCGCATTTGGAACAGATGAAGCCGCCGGTGTTTCACATCATGGTGCTGTTCGTCGACGAGTCTGAAAGCATCCGCCGTCAACTGATGCGTGGTCGTCAAGTGATCGCACACAACGAAGAGGTCAGCCGCTCTGGTATCGGTGAGGCTTGGGAAGAACGTGCGACTGATTTCAATGAAGCTTTGGCCCGCAACCGCTATCGTGTCTTTAAAGAGAAAACTTACGACGCGTTGGTTTCGCTAAAGCAACTGTTTCACTTTCACTTCATCAACGCGCAGGCTGAGTTGGTTGTCGTTCAAGAAAACATCTTGAATGAATTGGAGTACCAAAGTTCGCTTGAGCTTGATCCTCGGACGTTTCATGCCATCGGTGACATTCCTGTAGCGAGTAATATCGTTCAGCACGCGCGACGTGACTTGGTGCGGCGATTGGATTCTTATGAGTATGATCATCCGGAGATGTTTCATCGCATCGCTCAATTGATCGAAAGCAAGTTTATTCCGATCATTGTGCGGCACGCGATCTCGGGACGGGCTACCATCAGTAGCGAAGATGAGATTTTGGAAGATCCGTTGGCGCTACAAATGTTGATCGACATCTTTTCCGAGCGTGGGTTCCACGCGGTGATCGACATTCGCCGCCGAACGATTCCCGAGCGGTTTGATTTGGAAACCGGTAAGATCCATTGCGAACAGATCAAGGTCTATCGCATCGCAGTGTTCTTCAAAGGAAGTGAGATCCGTCGAGGCTAGTCGGTGAGTTTTCGTTAACGCATGACGGTAGTGGACGAGGCGACGAGTCCGGTCTCTTTCCAAAAACCGTGCGATCGCGGTTTGGTTCGTTTTCCTGAGCCGCAAAGACGCTAGCCGCGGTTGCGTGCTGGACTGTTAACCGTCGCTAACGCGATGCGGCTGATGGGGGCAATTTTCAACAGCCGGTACGCGCGAGCGTGCGGTTAGGTTTGCAGGATCGGTTCGCGGTAGGAACCGCGGGCTGGCGCCCAGCGGCTGATGAGAGGGCGGCATGCGATCGCGGTTTGGTTCGTTTTCCTGAGCCGCTTTGGCGCTAGCCGCGGTTGAGCGCTGGACTGTTAACCGTCGCTAACGCGATGCGGCTGATGGGGACAATTTTTATCAGCCGCTACGCGCGAGCGTGCGGTTAGGTTTGCAGGATCGGTTTTCGGCAGGAACCGCGGGCTGGCGCCCAGCGGCTGATGAGAGGGCGGCATGTGATCGCGGTTTTATCAGCTGTGGGCGCGAAGACGTTTGCCGCGGTTGAGCGCTGGACTGTTAACCGTCGCTAACGCGATGCGGCTGATGGGGACAATTTTTATCAGCCGCTACGCGCGAGCGTGCGGTTGGGTGTGCAGGAACGGTTCGCGGCAGGAACCGCGGGCTGGCGCCCAGCGGCTGATGAGAGGGCGGCATGTGATCGCGGTTTTATCAGCTGTGAGCGCGAAGGCGTTAGCCGCGGTTGCGAGCTGGACTGTTAACCGTCGCTAACGCGATGCGGCTGGTGGGTGGCAATTTTCATCAGCCGCTACGCGCGAGCGTGCGGTTGGGTTTGCAGGATTGGTTCGCGGCAGGAACCGCGGGCTGGCGCCCAGCGGCTGATGAGAGGGCGGCATGCGATCGCGGTTTGGTTCGTTTCACTGAGCCGCGAAGGCGCTAGCCGCGGTTGAGTGCTGGACTGTTGACCGTCGCTAACGCGATGCGGCTGATGGGGGCAATTTTCAACAGCCGCTACGCGCGAGCGTGCGGTTGGGTTTGCAGGAACGGTTCGCGGCAGGAACCGCGGGCTGGCGCCCAGCGGCTGATGAGAGGACGGCATGCGATCGCGGTTTTATCAGCTGTGGGCGCGTTGGCGTTAGCCGCTGTTGCGAGCTGGACTGTTAACCGTCGCTAACGCGATGCGGCTAATGGTAGCAATTTTCATCAGCCGCTACGCGCGAGCGTGCGGTTAGGTGTGCAGGATCGGTTTTCGGCAGGAACCGCGGGCTGGCGCCCAGCGGCTGATGAGAGGGCGGCATGTGATGGCGGTTTCCTACACTCTGGCAACGTACTGCCCGCTCAACCTGCGAATCAGCTTGCGCATTTCCAAGACACTGATCGTGGCCATCACTTGATGGGCCGGGATGCCGCTGCTGGCGATCACTTGATCGATCACCGTTCCAGTCGGCTCAATCGCATCAAGAACATTCCGTTCAAGTTCGTTGAGCTTCAGTTCGGCGGGGTTGCGAATGTTCTGATCTCCATCGATCGAAACATCGCATCCTATCGGGCCGATGGCTTCAAGAACGTCATCGACGGTTTGAACCAGGGTCGCCCCTTCGCGAATCAGTTGATTTACACCCCGCGAAGCGCGGCTGGTGACCGGTCCGGGGAGTGCCATGACTTCTCGTCCGATTTCACTAGCGAGCCTAGCCGTAATCAGGGCTCCGCTGCGATCAGGTGCTTCGATAACCAAAGTTGCCAACGAGAGAGCCGCGATAATTCGATTGCGCTGTGGAAACATGCCGCCGCGCGGCTTGGCGTCGGGACGGAATTCGCTGACAACGGCACCGTCGGCCGCAATCGCTTTTGCGAGTCCCTCGTGTTCGGCAGGGTAGATCTGCCCGATACCGCCTCCGAGTACCGCGATCGTTCGTCCGCCAGCGGAGAGCGCACCTTCGTGGGCCGCGGCGTCAATTCCGCGAGCGAGCCCGCTAACGACCGTGATGCCTGCTTTGGCTAAACCGTAAGCGATCCGATTCGCTTGTCGTGTCCCATAGCTGGAGGCATGGCGAGTGCCGACGATCGCAACGGCCAACTGGTCTGTTTGGGTAAGGGTCCCATGAGAGAACAGAATTGGAGGTGCGTCGACCAGGTCGGTTAGCGGTTGCGGATACCGCGTTGTGCCTTGCAGCAGCATGTCAACATCATGATCGGAGCACCACTGGATGATCGGTTCGATGTCCACATGGTGGTCAGCGGTCCGAATCGTGTGGACGAGTTTCGGGCCAACCCCAGGGACTTGACTCAGTTGATCTGCGGATGCGTTGAGCACATGTTCCGGAGATTCGAAATGATCGAGCAGGGATCGAAGTGTTCGGGGCCCGATGCCGGGAAGTGTTGTCAGTTGCAAGGTTTGTCGAAGCAGTCTGCTCGCGGCAGCGTTTTCATCGTCATTGCATACGACGGAATCCGTGTGAGAGACGTTTCCGATCGTGACATCGTTCGAGCCGTCCATCTTGGCGGTCCAAATAGAGAGGCACATCGATCAGCCATCGATCGACTTCGTGCCAGCAGCGTAGCGGCTCCCCACTCAGGTGTCTATCGTTTAGCTGAACCTGGTGGAGTGCTTCGCGAGATTCATTGCTTCGGTACCGCAGATCATCGCCATCCACTCCGTGGAAGCAGCGATACTTGAGCGCTAGTGGCTGCCCGGAGTTGTACTTAGCGGTTCCTCTTCAATTTTGGGGAAAAGCCCCGAGGAGCTTTCCTCATCGCGCAGTAGTGCAGCGTATTGCCGGACGACGGGACGGCTAGCCAAATGAGGGTTGATGTGTGGGCGGGCGGCAAGCAGGTGGGCTTGTGCTTCATCCGCGCTCATCTGCCGATATTTCATCAGCCAGCAGACAGCAATCGTCGCGCTACGTGCTCGTCCCGCTTTGCAGTGGATATAGACGGTGTCGTTTTGCAGTTTGTATTTCTGGATGAACTCAACGGCTGCTTCGACATCGGCAAGCTTTGGATGAGTGAAATCCGTTGTCGGGATATGCAGCTGCTCGATCCCATGCAATTGGTATTCACTGCTAGGCCCGCCGTATTCTTCACATGTATTGACGACGGCGCGTACACCTTCGCCGCGTAACGCGGCCACATCACCAGCGAACGGGTATGCACCGACGATGACATGTTCATCGATTCGGTCCCACCACCGGCGGACATGTAGCACTCGTGCAAGAAGATAATTCCAGCACAGGGTGGGAAGAAAAACAGATCGAGCGTACAGGCGGGAAATCAGAGGCATATTTGCGACACAGTGAAATCAATTCGGCGACAGGTTTATTCTATCGCTGTTGGTCGCAAACGATAATTGCAACTTTGCTTAATCAATCGGGCAAAACTTCGATTTGGCCGCTGACCCTGGATGAAGCGTTTAAAGCGAACCTACCGGCGTTCAGAATGCCGGTAGGTGCAACACTTTTCTATCGATTTTCCGAGGCGTCTGACTTGCTTGGTGTTAGACACCTCAAAAAAGCAACGTGCTTCGAACGGTCGGGGCGAAGCATAGGGCGTTTATTCTTTGCCGATGCAGTAAACCGCGCCGCCGCTGCGAATGTACAAACGCCCGTTGCTGACCGCTGGCGATGCGGAAAAGCCAGTTGGGTCGGTCAATTTATTGGTCGCGATGATTTCTAGTTCGGGGGTCGCAGCCACCACATGGAAATCACCACTTGCGGTTGGAATGTAAAGTTTGCCATCGGCCAGAACGGGCGTCGCGTAGGTGATATTCCCAAACCCGCCACGTCGTCCACCTCTCCCGCCGGAATCTCCACGATCACCAGAGCTGGTGGGAAGGCGTTGCTGTCCAAGCTTGTCGCCTGATTTCGCATCGTAAACCGAGATCACTCCATCGCTAGAAACGAAGATGTGGTCTTCGCTAATAATCGGCGACGAGAATCGCCCTGGAATTTTGGCGTCCCAGACGACGTGTGAATCATTGACGTCACCACTTCCTCCGGCGCGAACCGCTACCGAATCACCACCGCGTCCTCCGATCGCGTACACGACATCTCCAGCAACGATAGGACTTGCCGAAGTCGTGTTATCACTGGTTCCTCGTGAATACCAACGCAGTTTTCCGGTTTCGGGGTTCATCCCCCAGACTTCGCCTGGAACCATCAAGACTAAGTCGATTTGGTCACCCGATTTGGCCAACGTTGGAGTGCTCCAAGATCCAGATAAGCTGGACGCTTCGGACTTCCAGACCTCTTTGCCGGTTTCCGGGTCGAAGGCAAAAATGGTTTCGCTTTCTTCGGAAGCAGGGATGATCAGCAGTTTGGTTTCGTCGGACTGATACAGAATTGGACTTGCCGCCGAACCCCATTTCATCGGTCCGCTGCCGGTTCCGACGCTTCGACGCCACAGTTCATTGCCATCGAAGTCATAGGCGATGACTCCGGATTTACCAAGGAACACAAACAGGTGCTCACCGTCGCTGACCGGCGTGTGACTGGCATAACCGTGCGATGGTACACCAGGGCCTTCGTATGGATCTTCCGGTTGCACCGCGTCGATCGTGTGACTCCAAATCTCGCTGCCAGTCTTAGCATTCAGGCAGGTCACGTGTCGTTTCAGGTTCTCCATCTTTTCGTCAGTGCCGCCGGTACCGTAGCCGGAATAGCTTGTGACGAAGAGTTTGTCACCGATGATGATCGGGCTGGAGACTCCTCGGCCGGGAAGCTCGGACTTCCAAAGCACGTTTTCGTCATCGCTCCACTTTTCGACTAGGCCCTGAGAATCTGCTGCCACAGAGCTGCCGTTGGGGCCCAGGAAACGTGTCCAGTCAGCCGCAGAAACAGGGCTGACGTCAACCGACGAAATCGTAGCGATCGCGACAGTCGGTAACGCGGTGGCGATTGCAGCCGTCAGGATTCTTGCCGCCAAACGACGACACCGCGAGGTTGCGGTCAACGTTTTTTTCGATCGGGGGGCGAGGGGCGAAACACTCATCGAGTTGACTCCGAGGCCGGCTGAACGCTGCCAATTGGTTGGAAGAAGTAAATGAGAGAAGAAGCAGACACTGAAGGACCGGCGACGATGCGGTGCATGTGCCGAAGTGCTGCGCCTGTGAACCCCACAGCGGGGCAGAGGTTTCGATCAAAGGCTGGAATCAAGGTCGGGATTCACTTGATTCCGCCGGCGCCGTCATGGGTTGCGCGAGACGCCAACGGGAGCTGTTCGCCAGGGGGGGCGTCGGGTCTTGCGGGGCGTTTGGCGGTTAGCCGGCGGAATTGAACATCCTGAGCTCCAGAGGGCGAACGTGAATCCGTCGGCCGACGTATGCGGAATACAATGCTGGTCCTGCGATTGGAGCTGGTCAGCCAGCAGAGTAGCGGTTTGCTCGCAAATCTGTCGCCGTATGAGTGATGACCGCCCATCGGTGGTTATGCCGCTCGACAGCGATTGTGCATAGAATGATGATGACCACTGCGGCGTGAAATTTGCACAAGTCAGTTTGAAATGTGGCGGCATGATAACACTGATGTGTGTCAACGATCGCATGTGCCACTTAACCAAATTGTTTTTAACAACCCCAATAGAGTTCTTCTCGATGAAACGTATCGCTCGTGTACTTCTTTGCTGTGTCGCGGCGACCGCGATGTCCGCGTCTTCGGTTCAAGCCGAAACCGATCTGGATATCGGTTCCAAAGCTCCGTCGCTCGACTTGGCCCACTACTACGACGAAAGTGACGCAAAAGTCACGGACTTTAAGAAAGGCAACGTTTACGTCGTCGAATTCTGGGCAACCTGGTGCCCACCATGTGTTGCCAGCATGCCGCACTTGGCTGAATTGCAGCAAAAGTACCGTGGTGACAAACTTCAAATCGTTAGCATTAGCGACGAGGATCAAGAAACGGTTTCGGCCAAACTGAAGGAGCCCTATCCCGGTAAAGAAGCCTCGTTTGCCGAGGTCACCGCGCCATACACGCTAACGAGTGATCCCGATGGTTCTGCACACCGTGATTACATGCTAGCAGCCAAGTTGAATGGGATTCCCGCGGCGTTTGTAGTCGGGAAAACTGGCTTGGTTGAATGGATCGGACACCCCATGGAAATGGATGAGCCACTTGCACAGGTCCTTTCCGATTCGTGGGATCGTGAAGCATTCAAAAAGCAACGTGAAGAAGAATCGAAGTTCGAGGAAACGTTGCAGGAGTTCGCAATGTTGGCCGGTCGTGGCAAAGTTGACGAAGCCGCTGAGATGCTGGACAAGCAAATCTCGGGTGCCACCAATGACGAGTACAAACAACGTTGGGTTAACATTCAGCACCAATTCCGTTTGCTGACCGGCACTGCTACCGAAGCAGACTTCGAACACTATCGCAGCGAGTTGAAAGAGCTTGAAGGCAACGGTCCAGCCGTTTTGCGATTTGCGATGCAGCTTTACGGCATCTCACAGAATGACGGAGATTTGGGACCGCTGACCGGTGATGTCATCGCTGCTTTGGAGACTGAGGTGAAATCTGCCGACGCACAGAACAAGGCAGCATTCTATGAAGTCATGGCACGGTACTACGCGTTGGATAAAAACTTCAAAGACGCCGTCGCGGCTCAAGAAAAGGCGATGGAGTCAGCGGGCGAACTATCCAGCACTCAAAAACGCCGTATGGAGCTGTTGCTTGACGAATTGAAAAAAGAACTCGAAGGCGGAGCCGAAGCTCCTGTCGAAGAGTAGTCGCAATTCGTGATGGCCATTTACCGAGAAGCCATCAATCGATAGGGCCGTTGTCCATCACGATGGATGGCCTATCGCTTCAAAACTGAATGATCAGATGAGGCACAGGGATCGCTGAGGGGTAAGTCTCCTCGGCGAGCCCTGTGCCTCGCTTTATTTCTGTGTGCCTCGATGTATTTTTAGCGGTGCTGTATTTTAGTGGCACTGATATAAAGATCGTCGTTTAGAAGTCTTTTGTGTTTTGGAATCACGCATGGCCGAACCTGTCCCCACGAAAACACCCGGTTCATTTTTTGGTTGGTTGCAGCTCGTTCGTTTGCCAACCGTGTTTACTGTTCTGGCGGACGTTTGTGCGGCTTATCTGTTGATGGCTGGTGGGCCGCTTTCGCCTCTGCGGATGGCAATGATTTTGCTCGCCGGAGTTTCGCTGTATTGGGCAGGCATGGTTCTGAACGATGTGTTCGACATCGAAAAGGATCGACGGGAAAGGCCCAGCCGTCCGCTGCCGAGTGGTCGGGTCTCGTTGTTTGCCGCTAGGCGAGTCGGCTGGATTCTGTTGTTGCTCGGTGTCGCGTTGGCTGCGATCACAGGTTATGTCGATGTCAGTGAAGCAAATCCCGCGACATGGTTCCCGGCGTTGGTCGCTGTCGCGCTGGCGACGGCTGTTGTCGCGTACGACGGACCGCTGAAGTCGACAGCGTTCGCACCAGCCGTGATGGGATCATGTCGTTTTCTAAGTTTTATGTTGGGCGCGTCGGCGGCATTGCCGTTGGTCAACGGAGTTCCAGAGGTGCCACGTTTCGTTTGGTCGGCAGCATTGGGATTCGGCGTGTATGTGATGGGCATTACCACGTTGGCACGCGATGAAGCGACCGGAGGTGATCCGACGAATCGCCGCACAGGTTTGGCTTTAATCTTGATCGGTGTGTTGATGTTGGCCTTCGCGCCGGGGTTGGCGACGAAAGCACAGCAGGTGAATCTTGCGGTTCGTCCATCGGGGCAGTTCGCCGTGATGATGATTTTGATTGCGGTACCGGTCGTGGTTCGCGCGGTACGATTGCAAACGAAGTCCAGTCCAAGGGCCATTGGCATGACCATTCGTGCGGCGCTGCTGACGATTATTCCTTTGTCCGCCGGCTACGCGTTTTTGGGTGCCGGGCAAGTCTGGGGGCTAGTGGTGTTTGCGTTAGTCGCCCCCGCCATCGTATTGTCAGCAAAGTTGCAAGTAACGTAGGTCAGCATGATTCCCTGAGCCGAAAAGGCGCTAGCCTCGGTTATGTGATTGGCTTCCTGATGGAGTTCGAGTTGAAGCTTTTTCCAACCGTCGCTAGCGCGATGCGGCTCAGTTCGGATTGGTCCCTGAGCCGAAAGACGCTAGCCTCGGTTATGTGGACTGGTTGGTACTCTGGGCATGTAACCGCACGCTTGCGCGTCGCGGCTGATGGCGGTTCGACCATTACGCCTATCGTTTAATCAGCCGCTGTCGCCAGCCCGCGGTTGCCGGCATGTGCTCCCGGGCACGTAACCGCACGCTTGCGCGTAGCGGCTGATGGCAAATGGGTTTCATCAACCTTCTCTATTGCGATGCGGCGGCGTGTCCGCTGGCACAATCACCGTGCCGATATCGCTAGTGGTTAGAATGAATTGATAGCCGCTTGGCGTTTCGCGATGCGGCGACTCAATCGCACCAGGCCATCAGGAACCATGACGCCCGGATTTCATTGCAGCAGTCTCGAATTTCATGACGTCGTTGATCTGGTACCGATCTTGGCGGAAATGGGATTTGGGGCGATCGCGATTAGTCCGCAGCGCGGGGCATGGGATCCGCGGTTGGGATGGTTTGAAAACCGCACCGCAGAAATTTCGGCGGCCTGCAAGGATCACGAGATGCAGGTGGTGATTGATCTGGATGCGCCTTTCTTTGATCGGTTGGATTCGCACCTGCCTTGGTCGCTCGCCTGTGCTGATTCCAAAGAGGCCGATGCGGCGGCGGAGAAATTACGGTTTTGGATCGAAGCGACAGCGGTGATGAGTCCGGTCGCGATTACTTTTTCCAGTGGTCGAGGGTGTGGACAAAGTGAAGGTACATTGGAGCGTTTGGCCGATGCCACGGCCGACTTGTCCAAGTTCGCAGCTTGCAACGGAACAAGCCTTGCGCTGCGTCCGGTGACCGAGCATGCGATCGCGACGGTGGCCCATTTCGAACGTTTTGGGCAATGGATCGGTCAGGAGACTTCTTTGGGATTGGCAGCCGACGTGGGCGAAATGGTGATGGGTGGCGAATTCCCGATCGGAGCCCGTTTGGCGCGAATGCAGCATCGCTTGAGTTGTGTTTACCTATGCGAGCCGGATTTGGAACACGGCGGTGATCAGCCCTTTGGCCATGGTGACATTGATATGGGGCGAGTTTGGGAAGTGCTCACGCAAAGTGGCTTTGCGGGCCCGGTCATCTTTAGGGCCTATGGGCACGGGCGGTCCGGCATCAATCTGGCACGTCAAGCGATCGAAGTGGTCCGCGAGAACAGTTGATGCCTGGCGGATGTTCAGTAAGTCGCAGATCGATCAGAGGGTCTGCCAGCGGGATCGTGCCGGCAAAAGCTGGCAAATCGATGTTGACTAAAAGCTCGTGAAACACGAAAAACTTGTTTCACAGGGGCAAAACTGCTGGACCATGCGTCCTGGACACTCGTATCATGCAGTGTTCTCGGACTAGCTGGCAAAGGTGTCCCAAGAACGTGTTAGAGATGAGCGGTAGTAATGGGATTGATGAGTGATCCAGCAGTGAAGGCTGGTCTTGCGTTGCTGATTATGACCGTCTTGTCTTTGGCCGCATTTTTCCTCGTGGCAAGGTTGCGCGACTACACCAGTGGAGACTGGGAAGCGGGCCCTGATGAGCCTCTAAACTTGGAAGAAATGCGTTTGAAAGGTGACATCAGCGAAGAAGAATTCCGAACAATACAGGCAGCGTCTCGGAGTCAAACCCGTGACGGCGAAAGCCCTGAGGGTGAGGATTCGGTTTCCGAATCCAAATCAACAGAGTGATTTGCCTGAACAAATAATCTGGACCTTCCATCGATCCGTTTAACGGTTCGATTGATCCAACGCCGGAACGCGAACAACTTTTCCGCAGTTGGCCCTCCCAATTTCAACTGGGCAATCGGCTTCGGAAACTTTTTACCCAACTCGTTTACCAACCAGGGTTCAGGCATCCGTTATGGATGACTCCTTGTTGTCCCCTCCCTCCGGTCTTGACCGGTAACGGACAACGATGAGGTTGCTTGGACATTGGGCCGAACCGTTCGAAGCAGTTCTGTATCGTCTCGTATAATTTGACGGGATGCGTAGCGCCGACGCGATTGGCAATCGCTTTGCAATTCCCTACGCGGTCAAATTAGATGAGGCTTTGCGAACGCAATAGGAGTCGTTTATGCCCGTCAAGGATAACAACAATACTACTCGCGGTAGCTCGTCGAACAAAAAGAACGCTTACTGTTCGTTTTGTCGCAAAAGCTATCGTGATGTCGGCCCGCTGGTCGAAGGACCTGGCGACGTTTACATCTGTGCCGAATGTATCGACCTCTGCCAATCCATACTTGAGCAAGAGGAACGACGACGCGGACCAAGCAAGAAACTCTTCAAAGAGATTCCTTCGCCGCGCAAGATCGTCGAGCATCTAGATGAATACGTGATCGGCCAATCGGCCGCCAAACGCGTTTTGGCAGTCGCCGTCCACAATCATTACAAGCGTCTGACCAGCGACTGGGAAGGCAACAGCGAAGTCGAGATCGAAAAGAGCAATATCTTGCTCTGCGGTCCAACCGGTAGCGGTAAGACTTTGTTGGCGCGTTCGCTCGCCCGTATGTTAGACGTACCATTCGCGATCGGTGATGCGACCACGTTGACCGAAGCCGGTTACGTTGGTGAAGACGTCGAAAACCTGCTGCTAAAGCTTTTGCACGCGGCAGACTTTGATGTCGAAGCGGCACAACGCGGCATCCTGTACATCGATGAAGTCGATAAGATCGGCAAGACTGGTGGCAATGTCTCCATCACACGTGACGTGTCTGGTGAAGGCGTTCAACAAAGTCTGCTGAAGATGCTCGAAGGCACCGTTGCCAATGTTCCGCCGCAGGGTGGACGCAAGCATCCCGAGCAACAGTACATCCAGCTGGATACCAGCAACATCCTGTTCATCGTCGGCGGTACCTTTGTCGGTATCGAAGACATCATTCGTCAACGTCTGGGGCACAAGACCCTGGGCTTCGGCGAAGGGGCTGGAAAGCTGAACGAGCAAACCCCTGCGGAACTCGTTGCGGAAATCCAGGTCGAAGACGTCATGCAGTTCGGCTTGATTCCCGAGTTGGTTGGTCGTCTGCCTGTTGTCAGCTACTTGCAAGAACTGGATGAAGAAGGACTCGTTCGAGTGCTCCGCGAGCCAAAGAACGCTTTGACAAAGCAGTTCCAGGCACTCTTCGAAATGGAAAACTGTGAACTCCATTTCACCGAAGGAGCATTGCACCAAGTTGCCCGTCGTGCCCTCGACAAAGGCGTCGGAGCCCGAGGTCTACGTGGCATCTTGGAGGAAGTGATGTTGGACATCATGTATGAATTGCCCGATCAAGAATCCGGCAAGGTGTACACGATCGACGAAGATGTGGTCTCGGGTAAGTACAACTTGTTCCAAATGCCCACGACCAAGAGTGCTTGATCCGATCAGGTCAGCCCACGTCTAGATTTCTAGCCGTCCCGACTTCCGACTTTTATAACGCCGATGGCCCCCCCGCCATCGGCGTTTTCTTTTAGATGGAACACGATGCCGAGTGTGGCGATTGGGAAGATCTTGGTTTCGCTTGGCCCCCTCAATCCCGGCTGTTCTTCCTCAAACAAGTTTGGTTGGAGAGGGGAGCCTGGATGGGATGCGGGGATTCATTTCGCAGTTTGCATTGTTCATTTTGCAATCCTCCCGCTTCCGTCTGCTCGCGCAACAAAAAAAACGCATCGACCATTGCTGATCGATGCGTCTCTTTGCGGGAATCGTTTTGACTTCGTTCTGTCGATTAGAACAGGAAGATCGAGTCGATACCGAAGGTGGTTTGGTCGTCGCCTTGATCCAGGCCGGCAACCATATCGTCATCCCAATCGAAGCGGATTTCGGGACGAACGATGACGTTGGCGTGTGGTTTGATATTCAAACCCAAGGTCAGAGCGTACAAGTCGCTTTCGGTACCGTAGTTGGTGAAGACACCTTCTTGGTTGTACCATTCGAAGCGTCCGCCGGCAGCCAAGCAGTCGCTGATCGTGTAGATCAGGTACTGGTTGATGTCGAATGTGTTGCGAACGCCGTTGCTTTGATAATCTTCCGTATCCAAGTAATCGGTTTGGAAGATGTATTGCAAGTTGTCGGTGACAGCGACGTCAGCAACGATCGAGTGCATGTAGCCTTGCTCGCTCGTCAGACGGTCTTCAGCGAAGCGGCCGGCGACGGTTGCGTAGGTGACCGAAACGTCGTCGCTAAGGGTCAACGAAACACCGCCCAAGAAGGCGTCGCCGTTGTCTTCGAAACCGCTGTCCCAGCCAAGGACGTATCCGCCGTAGACGGTCATGTCATCGCTGACGTTGTAGGTAGCCAATGCACCGGTGTGGGTGAAGGGCTCGCTGTTGTACATGGTGTACGCGTGGCTGTAGAAGAAGTTGTCCGGAGCGGTCACAACTTCCCATCCGATGATGGTGTAGAAGTGTCCGACCTTAACAGACAAGTCGCCGTAGCCGGCTTCCATGTACAACTGTGGCATGGCGTGACCGTAGTCAGGTCCGTTGTCCCAGCCGTTGTCCCAGTGATCGTTGCCGATGCCGAACGCTTGTGTGTCTTGCGAGTCGGTACCGTAGATGTAATCGATGCGTCCGCCGATGTCGAAACCGCAAGAGGTGTCGATCGCTTTTTCCGCCCACAACCATGCTTGGTGCAGTTGGAATTCATCGGGGCGGCTGTTGAACAATGGCAACGCATTGTTGTGGTAGCCCATTTGAACCCAACCACCTGCGGAGTAACCGCAAGCTTCGCCGAACAGGCTGAAGGGATCGCCTAGGTCGCAGTCGCCAAGTTTCCCGCCGAGCAGACCGGCACCACAACCGCAGCCGCTGTCGCAACCGCCATCGCAGCCCATTTCGCAACCGGAGTCGCATCCGCTGTCACAGGTCATGGTTTCGCATCCGCAAGCTGGTTCAGCACATCCGCAATCGGGAGCACCGTCGCAGCTGGGAGCTTCACAGTCGCACGGGGTTTCACAGCCACAAGTCACTTCATCACAGCTGACTTGTGCGATTTGGCCCATCGCGCCAGGGGCGGCTTGATAGACAGCCTGATAGTTTCCGGCAGCGGGGCCACCGGCCATTGCGGTTGAGCCAAAGCACAACATCGCGATTGTGGTGAAAAGCAGTTTTCGTTTCATGGGTCTTCCTTTGAGTCCGCTCCGGAACGAATCCATTCGTTTCGGGATCTAGAACTTCGATATGTGTCATCGGAGTGCCGACGCGGCACACCGACGACCGCTTCGTCCGCCTTGCGGGACGTCGATCGAGAGCCGCTTGATCATCTTCCACGTGATGTATCGGGATGATTGCGCCGAAAAATCTGATCTTTTTGGTTTTCGCATTTAGCCAATTTTGCCTGCCTTAACACCGGGTGTTAATCCGTACCGGTCACGCAGCGTTTTCCTGGGCGGCGAGCAGCCTTGTCGATCGCGGCGGACCCCAGGTGGAGGTAAATACGGCTGTTGCTAACGACGATGCGCGCAAAAAAAACGACCGCCTTCCGAATTCGGAAGGCGGTCGCTGGAGATGATGATCAGGCTGATCTGCGTCGGAAGACGCTTAGAACATGAAGATCGTGTCAACACCGAAGGTGGTTTGATCGTCGCCATCTTCCAGGCCTGCAACCAAGTCGTCGTCCCAATCGAAGCGAAGTTCTGGGCGGATCAAGACGTTGGCGTGAGGCTTGTAGTTAACGCCCATGGTCAGAGCGTAGATGTCCGAATCGACACCAGCAGCGGTACCGTTAAGGATATTTCCTTCGACGTTGTACCACTCGAAGCGGCTGCCGACTGCCAAGCAATCGCTGATTGTGTAGATCAGGTATTGGTTGATGTCGAACGATTTGCGGTTGACGTTACCAGCGTTGTCTTCCGTGTCGAGCAAGTCGCTTTGGAAGATGTATTGCAGGTTGTCAGTCAGAGCGACGTCAGCAACGATCGAGTGCATGTAGCCTTGCTCGGTCGTGATGCGGTCGTCTGCGAAACGTCCACCGACGGTAGCGTAGGTCAGCGTGAAGTCGTCGCTCAGAGCAACCGACAATCCGCCCAAGAAAGCGTCGCCGTTGTCTTCGAAGCCGCTGTCCCAGCCCAAAACGTATCCACCGTAAGCGGTGACCGAGTCGCTGACGTTGTAGGTAGCCAAAGCACCGGTGTGGGTGAAGGGCTCGCTGTTGTACATGGTGTACGCGTGGCTGTAGAAGAAGTTGTCCGGAGCGGTCACAACTTCCCATCCGATGATGGTGTAGAAGTGTCCGACTTTAACAGACAAGTCGCCGTAGCCAGCTTCCATGTACAATTGTGGGATGGCGTGACCGTAGTCGTTGCCATGATCCCAGCCGTTGTCCCAATGATCGTTGTTGATACCGAACGATTGGGTGTCAGGGGCATCGGTACCGTAAACGTAATCGATACGTCCGCCGATATCGAAACCGCAAGAGGTGTCGATTGCTTTTTCGGCGTACAACCATGCTTGGTGCAGTTGGTAGTTGTCAGGGCGGCTGTTGAACAAAGGCAGTGCTTTGCTGTGGTAGCCCATTTGAACCCAACCGCCGGCTGCCCAGCCGCAGTTTTCGCCGAATAGTGACCATTGGTCGCCAAGGCAGCAGTCGCCTAGAAGACCAGGAAGAAGTGAGCCGCTTCCACAGCCGCAAGCCGAGTCGCATCCGCCGTCGCAACCAACATCGCAAGCGTCTCCACAAGGATCGCAACCGCTGTCGATAGCTTCGCATCCGCAAACTGGCTCGCCGCAATCGCATGCAGCTGCACAGTGAGATACCAATTCAATCGAGTCGTTAGCGCTGGCGGTCATGCTGCTCGTGTAAGACGCGCAGGCAATCGCAGCCAGCATGGCAATTTTGCTAAGCTTCATCGCTTTAAATTCTCCCGAATTCCATTTTCTGGGTGTGATAAAAGGGCAGGGCAACAACGAGTAACGCCCGCGACCAAGGTGCGCGGGCCGTTGCGACCCTCATTTGGTCGGGCCAGCACCTCTCCAAACATTCAAGTGTCCTTTCGTCCCTCGCGATGGGCATAAATGCCGTCCCGTCGATTGATCAAAAAGAATTCAGTGTCGGAGCTGCGACTTGACCTTCTGACGCGTCGCCTCTGTCGTCACCAGCGTTATCGGGAAGCCGCGTCGGTCGATTGGTCTCAAACTAAGTGATTTGTGAAGGCTGAAAACATCAGCGGTCTGCACGAGAGGACTGCGAAAGATTGTCCTGTCAGTTAAACTTTTCCGCCTGCAAAGAAGTTCCACCGTGTGACGTGTGTCCCGGGGACGAGCTGGCTGAAAATGGACAGCAGGGCAACACCCGGTATCGCGACACCCCGTTTTTCGGCAAACTTTAGCCGGCCCGCATCGTTTTTGCAGAACTGGCGAGCGTCAGTCAGAGATCGCGGTGCTCTGCGAGATTTTCCCGCTTTGGGCTCGCAGGTCTTCAAGCGACGCACAAACTGAAATTAAAACGGCGCCAGCTCAATACCGACGGCTCCGACTAAACCTGATAGATACTTCCCATGGCTTTTTGGCGATCAAAGAAGAAATCCGAAGAATCCGCCCCGGAGCAGCCAGCTGCCGAAGCGACAGGTTCATCCGAACAACAGGTCACCCCTAGCGGTGGTGGTCAGCCTGGTGGCGGATTGTTTGGACGATTTCGAAACGGCCTCGAGAAAACACGACGGGCGCTGAACACCGACATCCGTGACCTTTTCAAAGGTGAAGGAAGGCTGGTCGATGACGAATTTCTGGGCGAGTTGTTTGGCAAACTGATCCGCACCGATATGGGGGCCGGGCCCGCCGAAGAACTTCGCGATGAAATTGCCAAGAAGTTTCGCGGCCGCAAAGTCCAGTTTGAAGAAGTGATCGAATCGATCACCGAGCAAATTCGCGAGATGCTCCGGCAAGACGAAGCCCCACTGAATCTCGATGACAAGCCTAGTGTGGTGCTGGTCGTTGGCGTCAACGGTAGCGGCAAAACCACATCGATTGGGAAGGTCGCAAGTTTTCTGTCTAAGTCCGGCAAGCAAGTGGTGCTCGGTGCTGGTGACACGTTTCGTGCCGCCGCCGTTCAACAGTTGACAATCTGGTCCGAGCGAATCGGTTGCGACATCGTGACCGGAAAGCAGGGGGCCGATCCGGCAAGCATCGCGTTCCAAACGGTCGAAAAGGCAATCGAAAGCGGTGTCGACGTCGCGATCATCGATACCGCAGGTCGTTTGCAGACGCAGTCGAATTTGATGCAGGAGCTGCAAAAGATCCGCCGAGTTGTCGAAAAGAAACTCGGTCGCGAGCCCGATGAGGTGCTGCTGGTTCTCGATGCGACCGCCGGTCAAAACGCGCTCAGTCAAGCGAAAGGGTTCAGCGAGGCGGCCGGTTGTACTGGAATCGTGTTGGCCAAGCTTGACGGATCGGCACGTGGCGGAGTCATCTTGCCAATCCGTCGCCAGTTCAAATTGCCGGTGAAGTTTGTTGGTCTTGGCGAAGGCATCGATGACATTGCCAAGTTTGATGCCGACAGTTTTGCCCGAGCTTTATTCGCGGATTGATCGCTCGTCGTTTCGCAAACACTTCTTTCGACTGACGTAAACGCAACAGAATTTCGGTCGACTTAGGATATCCTCATGCTGCACCTGCAATCTGAATCGACAACTCGGTGGCTTGCCCAGGTCGATGAAAATTTGGAAGAGGTTTTGATCGATCACGCTCACTGCGAACGCAAGGCGGCTTCGACCGCGATGAGCTTGCTGAATTCGTACAGCGAAAACCGACACTTGTGCGAAGAGATGGCTCGCATTGTGGAAGAGGAGCTCGAACACTATTTCATGGTCTTGGATCTGCTGGAAAAGCGAGGAATTGAATTCCGTCGATTGCAAAGCGGTCACTATGGCCGCGAATTGAACGCGCTGACGCGGCCCCAAGAACCGGATCGCGCGGTGGATCGATTGTTGGTCGCATCGCTAATCGAAGCTCGCAGTTGTGAGCGTTTTCGTTTACTGGCGGAACACATCCGCCCACGCGATGAAGAATTGGCGGTCTTCTATGAAGGCTTGTTCGAATCGGAAGCTCGGCATCACACCACATACGTCAAATTGGCCGAACATTTTGCGTCTCGTCAAATCGTGATGGCTCGTCTAGACCAACTGTCCACTGAAGAAACCGCGATAATTGCCAAAGGTAGCGCGCTTGCGCGGATGCACAGTTAGCGTTCGCGTTTCACGGCGATGAGTGGTGTGCGGACATTTTCGGTGACACGTAACCGCGGCTAGCGCCAAAGCGGCTCAGTATCGTTGCCCAAGCATCAACGATTATCGTTTGGCATCATCCCATCTGAGCCGCATCGCGTTAGCGACGGTTATTTGATGTTTTCGTTGTTGGCTTATCCGAGCCGTACACGAGACAATGCCGCGTAACCGCGGCTAGCGCCAAAGCGGCTCAGTATCGTTGCCCGCGTATCAACGATTATCGTATGGCATCATCCCACATTAGCCGCATCGCGCTAGCGACGGTTGTGTGATGTTTTCTTTCTTGGCAGGTCCGAGCCGTACACGAGACAATGCCGCGTAACCGCGGCTAGCGCCAAAGCGGCTCAGTATCGTTGCCCGCGTATCAACGATTATCGTATGGCATCATCCCACATTAGCCGCATCGCGCTAGCGACGGTTGTGTGATGTTTTCTTTCTTGGCAGGTCCGAGCCGTATACGAGACAGTGCCACGCAACCGCGGCTAGCGCCAAAGCGGCTCAGTATCGTTGCCCGCGCATCAACGATTATCGTATGGCATCGTCCCACACTAGCCGCCTCGCGTTAGCGACGGTTAACTGGTCCTACGGGCCTTCGCAAAAAACTCTATCCATCGTGTTTCACGCGCGGCATCATGAAGCTTTCTCTTAGGGCCTGCCTCAAAACCTTTGCCTGATCAGCCTTGTCAATCAGCGTGGCCGATTCAATCATCAAGGTGCAATCGCGGAGGTTTTTGTTGCCAATTCGGAAAGGCAAACCAAATCGCGATCGTTCTAAAGCCATCGACCAAGGGAACTGGTCGAACCACCATCGGAAAGACTCCGGTTGACGTTGTTGACGATTAACAGGAGTAATTTCGAGATGGATGTGCAACTTGCGAAAGGTATTTCACTGGTTGTGTGCTTGTGCATGATTCCCTGCCAAAACTCTTTGGCCGATGCACCAGTCGTCCGCTTCGATATGCCCGCAGCGGTTCCCGCGGTCGACACCAGTGCGATCGGAGACAATCGCGAAGTGACGATCGCGTTCCCGTTATCTTCCCTGGTGGTTGATCAATCACGCCGAGGCATGATGACGCCGCCGATCGACCATCTATTAGTCACGTGTTCGATGCGAGATCAATATCCGGTCGTCGGCTATTTGCCCAAGACCGAATTGGAATCCGACTATGCCGGACCGATCGAGATCACGCAGAAACGCGAGACGACGGACAATGTCGGTGTCAATGTTGATGGGACCTATCATCCGTGGGGCGGAGGTCACATGGGGGCTGATTCCAGCGACAAAGACTCCAACGCATCGCAGTACAGCAAGCATGCTCCGATGCAAGCGGTCATCGCATCAGGAACCGTAGATCGTGGTCGCGGTGTTTACTTCAAACTTCGCTGGACCGCGCATCAAGTGCTTGAAGGTGAGAAAGTGTTTCAAGTTTCCTTTGCGGTTCCCGCCGGATGGCGCGGCGGTTTGGTCGATGTTTCGGTTGCAGCCAAAGGTATCAGCAAGTCGCTGTTCCGCGATGAAAAGCTAGAAGACTTGGCGTCGCAAAAATTCGTCGTCGCTGTCCATCTAGAGAATGATCCCCACGCTGCCGAAATCGCGATGCGTCTTGCACATCTGGATCATAAGTTGGCCGAAATGTCGCAAAATGACGCAGGCAAGGCCACCTTGGCGGATTGGATTCGTCAAACACTGATTCCAATGGCAGACCAAAACAAAACCAACGATCGATCGAGACACTGGTATCAACGCGTTGTCGGTGGCACGGCCGATCCACATGTCGATAAAGAAATCGCGAAACTGCCTATGCCGGTTCGGGTCACAGTTCTCGATTACGCCGATGCCTCACGAAAGCTGACCCAGTGAAAGCTGACTTGGTGAAGCGAGCCGCTTAAAGATTGAATTATTGAACGATCTCACGAAGCTGGCTGCTTCGCACGTCTACCGAGGGATGGCTTCCTGGTTCCATGCCCAGTTCAAGCCTCGCCGACCGGATTACTGCGGCGACGTATCCCTGCTACATTTGTAGAGTCCATCAGCAATGACTCTACAACTCTTCTGACATCCTCAATGACAGATTCGCAACAAGACGACATCGGACGCGAAGTCGACGCGGCGATGCGAATGTTCGAAAAATCGAAAGTCGGCGAAGCCGCCGCGATCACGCCGATCCGCCCATCACGCGTTCTGCTGGTGCTTGACGGTTCGCCACAAGATCAAACCGGTATCGAGTCCGCCGTTTATCTGCGTACTAATTTCAACACAGAGACGTTGATTTTGGATGGCCGCGCTGCGGTTGCGGATGATTTGGCGATTGGCGTCGTCGATCAGATTACCGGCTCTCGCCCGATCACAAACGATGCGGCGGAGTCTTATGAAAAGATTCTCGCGGCGCTCTCCAGTCATGACGTCGATTTGGCAATCGTTCCTTGTCCCTTTGGACGTGACTTTGACAAAGTTGGGACCGATAGCGCCGGGACGGTGATCGATGTCTTGTTGTCGCGGTGTCCGACAGCAATGCTTGTAACCAGACGCAGTGATCAGTCGCTTGCCAACTGCACGTCACACGTGGCGGTTGTTGTTGGCAGCGAATGTGATGTGATTCAGCGGTCCGCCGCATGGGCATTCGGGTTATCCGCCGAAGCGGCCACCGTCGATTTGAATCTGGTTGTCGAGAAGGAACAGTTTGAAAACATTCGCTCGATCGTCGAGGCCTTGTCAGAAGGGTCAACGTTAGACACCGAAGCTTTTACAGAAGCACTGACGAAGACATATCAGTCAATCCATCAAGCGATGGCCAAGACGGCGAGCTCTCTCGGGCGAAGCTACCACTTGCGACCGCTTGCCGGAGAGGTTTCTCCGCCCAGCCCTTTGCAAAACAAAGACATGTTGCTGATCGTTTTGCCATTGGAAGTCGACGATCGATATGGGCAAGGCTTTGCACATGATCGAATTCGTCGTAGTCCACATCCGGTGCTCGTCGTGCCCGGCCACGTGAAGCCGGATTCAGAATAGGAAGTGATTGATCAATGAATATTGGAAATGTCAGTCTGCTCAATGCGATCGTCTTGATCGTCCTTGGGCTTTGGGGATACCTCGGTTCAGAAACGCCATCAATGACGGCTTTGATCCCAGTCGTCTTCGGTGGAATCTTGGTCGCCTGCAACCCAGGTGTTCGCAGCAAGAACAAGGCTGTCGCGCACCTTGCTGTTTTGGCGACGCTATTGATTCTGCTGGGGTTGGTGATGCCGCTGAAAGGGGCGATCGGGCGTAGCGATACGCTGGCAATCGTCAGAGTCGTCATCATGATGGCGACAACGGCTTGGGCGCTTTATGCGTTTATCCAGAGCTTTATCGAAGTGCGCAAGCAAAAGGCTGCCGAAGGTGCTTCGGCAGCCAATGATGATTCGGCAAGTGGTTGATCGAACGTTTTTCGGCGTCTGAGAGTGCCGTTATCGATATTGCGTGAATGCAGGAACCGTCGCGATCGATGTGGGTGTCGATCCCGGAGCCGCGTAGGGATCGGTCGGCATCAGAACCTTGGTTCGCATTCCACTTTGGTTCGAGTTTCGCAGCGGTTGTGCACTGGTGGTACGTCCGACTTGATTGCTGGCAACCATCGTCTGCGAAGTGCTCGGGATTGGGTTGCTGATCGTTGACGATGAATTCATCGGTACCAGCCGCGACGCGACGTCCGAGTGAATGCGGTCTTGGCCACGCTGGACCAACTGGAGGTCTTTTTCGTAGTTGGTTTCGTAGCGGGTGATCCGGTGCGGAACGTCGCGTTTTTCAGCGACATACTGCGTTCGGTAGGTGGTCCGATCGACCACTTCGCTGCGGGCTTCCCAGTGAGTGATGGGGACTTGGCGATAAGCGACGGTCGGTGTGCGGAACGGATTCCAGCGACCTTCGACGTATGGCATCCACTTGATCTGTGTGACAGGTGAATAGCTGGTGCGATATTCTGGGCGGGTTTCTTTGACGGTTTGCGGCACATAGTGGGTTTGCGTTTCGATTCGCTCGTCCACAACCGGACGGACCACCTGTCGAGTGGTTTCACGGTAGATGTCACCGGTTTTGGGATCTTCTTTCATCTGCGTGGCGACGACTTGACCGTTGGCCTTGGTACCGACCGAGACGACGCTTGTCGCGACGGCGCACCCTAAAACCAAACCACGTAACAGATCCGTTTTTTGAACGTTCATGCTCGATTACACTCCCCGCCGGAATCCTTCCCAGCGTCAATCCTTTGAATAGAGAAGAACAGGATTTGCTTCCTTCCCAAAATCGGATTAACTGTTACTCAACTCGAACAATACCCGGCAGGGTCTGCAAAATTGATGATCGACGAAAAGTTATTGAAGTGGATTCGGTGCCCCATTACAGGGCAAAGTCTGCGTCTATCGGACGCTGAGACCCTCGCGACGCTGAACCAAAAAATTTCTTCTGGTACCCTCCGTGATCGCTCCGATCAGCTTGTTGCCGAAGGCCTGCAGGGGGGATTGGTCAACGAAAATGCTGACGTTTTGTATCCCATACGAAGCGGCATTCCATGTTTGGTTGTGACATCCGCGATTGATCTGAAGTCGTCTGTCGAGTGACTTATGGGTGATCAGATGTAGTTCAACCATCGCTATCGCGTTAACGAGTCAGTGGCAGCGACACTGAGCCGCGACGGCGCTAGCCGCGGTTCCGTGACTTCGCCCAAAAGATGTCACGTCCCGAACGATCCTGGTTTACTCACCGCCACACGCCCAATGGCGTAGCGCTCGTTCATACAGGTCGATGCCTCGTGTGATCTGATCGATCGCAATCCATTCGTCCACCGTGTGAGCTTGCGCGATGCTTCCGGGGCCAATAATCATTCGATGATGGAGATCGTTCCAGACACCGCCGTCGGTTGCATAGCTGACCGTCTTTGCCGAGCTGTTTGAAAGCTGTTCCATCGTCTTGATGTTTTCATTTTCAGGAGACGTCCACATCGGGTCACAACCGTCAATCAATGTGACCTCGACGTTGTGGGTTCGGGCAATGATGCCGATCTCGTCAACAAGCGATTGTCCGTCGACGTTTGGCATGGGGCGGAAGCTGATCCACGCGTCACAACGGTCGGGCGTAATGTTGATCGCTTTGGCGTGGTCGCAGACACCGAAATTCCAAGACAGTGTTGGCGGATCGAATCGATCGTCGAGCAGCGCATTGTCGGTTCTTGTCTGTTGGCAGAGTTTCAGGACCGACTGCAAGACAGGTACCATTGCTTCGTTCGCGTTGGTACCAAAGTCAGTCGCGCTATGCCCGGCCTTACCATTGGCGCGTAGCTTGATTCCCCGGATACCTTTGTGAGCGTGGACGACTTGCAATTCGGTTGGCTCACCGATAATCGAAACCGGATCTTGTTTGACAAGTCTGCCGAAAGCTTCGCATTCATTTGCGAGGTGCTTTGCCCCTTCGAAGCCAACCTCTTCGTCAGCAGTGCAGACAATCCAGACAGGGCCTGTTTGATGTTCAGCTGGGATTCGTGAGACCGCGGCAAGCATGGTTGCCAGGGATCCCTTCATATCGCAGGCTCCGCGTCCATAAATTCGATCCGTTGTACGAATAGCCGTAAACGGATCAGGGGCAGCATCCATTGACGCCGGCGGAAGGTTCGGGCAACCGATCCAGTTTTGCGTTGGCACGACATCCGTGTGACAGAAGTAGGCAAGTCCCTTGGTTTGGGAAGTCGTGGATTGTTTTGGAGCACGCACGGCGACCAAGTTGGCTTTGGTTACCTGGTGGTGGTCTTGGTAGAAAGTTTCGGCGATTTCGAAACCGAGTTCCTTCAGGACAGTCGCCACATATTGGTTGATTTCAACATTGCTTGTCGAACTAACCGATGGGAACCCAATCAGCTCTGCAAGATAGTCGATTGCCAGTTCGGTAGATGGATCGGTTTGACCGCCATCGGTCGCGGGCGTCATTGGAACTCGGGTGGGTTGAACGAAGGGACATTCAGGCGAACCGGATCTCGATCGACAGGTTGTCTGCGAAGCAGTGGGTGTCCCGCGTGCTTCCGCCACACTCTTGTCTTGTCCGGCTAGAAAATCCTAACGGTGAAGAAGTGTTCGTTAAATGCCAGATCATGACATCTGGCACGGTATCGATTCAACAAACAAAGAGAGAGCAGCCAGACAACCGGGTTCGCCATCACAAAATGACTTTGCGTTAGTGGGCAGTTCTACGCTGCTAAGCATCGTATTGCAGTTCGTCGTCAAACCAATGATGTCCTAGTTCTTGCTGGTAGCGAAAGAGTCGCTCTCCGGCGATTCGTAGTCTTCGGCTGACTTCGCGGCCGAGATTCATCATTACCATCGCGTACTGTTCGGTATCGACTTTGCAAAGCTTGCTTAGTGCTATGTAAGGAATACGCACAACGACGCAATCGGATTCAGCGCGAACGGATGCGAATCGTTTTTGAAAATCGATCAGTGACATTTCGCCGACGCAGTCGCCAGGACCGACACGTGCCAACACGATCGCGTTTCCTTCCCACTGGCGTTCAACGACCACGGACCCTGATCGGATGACAAACAAGCTGTCGCCTGGATCTCCCTCGTAAAACAAGAAATCGCCGGCCTCGAACTCAATTTCCTGTGACTGTTCGAGGATGAAACGCAATGTTTCGACCTTCAATCCGCCACAGATCGGAATTTTTTGAATCAACTGGGTTTGTTCGAGCAGCATCGTCGTCTTCCAAGACAAGGAATCAATTTCGAGATCGATCTGCGATCCGGTGATTCTCTATCGTCTCGCATCCAGCAGGGGGTGTCAAAGTTTTCTCGCAAACAACAGGCCTGATCCCTCCTGTCCTTTGGATCGACGGGGTCGGTTTGAATAAACTGGGGCATCGACGACGCTAGGTGTACTGTCGAAAGTTGGACTTTCCCCGCCAAATTTCAATCAATCAAGATGTCCCATCTTCCCGTTTGGAAATCGCATTGCCGGAAAACATCTTTCCGACGCAAGCCTCTCCTTTGGAAATTTTGCCTATTGGCGCTTTCGATAGCGCCAATCGCGAGTGCTGATGACTGGCTCCATTGGCGTGGACCAATTGGGAATGGGGTTGCCACGAGTGGTTCTCCACCCACGTCTTGGTCCTCAACGCAGAATGTGAAGTGGAAAACCAAAATCCCAGGACGAGGTTCGGGGTCACCGATCGTCGTCGGTGACAAAGTCTTTGTCGTCACGGCTGTGGCAACAGGGAAGGGGACCGGTTCGCTTCCCGAGCTGAGCTTCCAACTGCACTGCTACGATCGCAATTCGGGGCAACAACAATGGAAGCAAGTGGCCATCGTTGCGACTCCCCACCAAGAAACGCACTCGACGAATGGGTTCGCTTCGGCTTCGCCATGTTCAGATGGCGAACATATTTATGCTCACTTCGGTTCGCGAGGGCTTTACTGTTACACCCTCGATGGCGAATTGGTTTGGATGCGTGACGATTTCGGCCGGATGGAAACTCGTTCCAGTTTTGGCGAAGGCAGCTCACCGACGCTTGCCGGCGACAAGATCATCGTGCCTTGGGATCACGAAGGTGCGTCGGCGCTCTACGCACTCGACAAACGAACTGGCAAGACGGTTTGGAAGGCAGACCGAGACGAACCGAGTTGTTGGGCCACACCACTGATTATCGAGCGTGGTGGTCAGCAGCAAGTCATTATGAACGGTCAGAACTATGCACGTGCTTATGACCTGGACTCCGGCAAAGAGCTTTGGCGTTGTGGTGGCCAAACGGCTAGACCAGTTGCTTCGGCGGTTGCAGATCATGAGCGCGTTTACATCGGTAGCGGTTTTCGAGGTTCCTTCTTGGCCGCGTTCTTACCCGGTGGAAGCGGTGACATCGAAGGCACCGACCGAGTCGCTTGGACGGTGAACCGCGACACACCGGATATCGCCTCGCCGCTGCTGTCCGACGGACGCTTGTACTATCACAAAGGAAAAGGCGGGATCTTAACCTGCGTCGATGCGAAGACCGGAACGGCGCACTATTCAGCTCAGCGTGTGCCATCGATTCGTTCAACGTATGCATCACCGATCGCTGCAGGCGGATTTGTCTATTTGACTGGCCGTGAAGGTACAGTGGTCGTGATTAAGGATAGCGAGGATTTTGAAGTCGTTGCTGAGAACACATTGGGCGAAGGGATTGATGCCACGCCGGCTGTTGCCGGTGACGAACTATTCATCCGTGGCGAACAACACCTTTTCTGTATTTCGAAGCCGTGATCACAAAACCAGGTTTACTAGTCGGGAATCCAATCAGCGACGTCGATCCGATTGTGCTAGGAATTGACTTGGGTGGCACCAGCGTCAAATTAGGGTTGCTGCGTGGCGACGATGTCATTGCCAGGGCTTTGATTCGCACATCCGATTTTGATCGGCCTTCGGACGCGTTTGACGAAGCTCGACGTTTTGCATCCGGAGCGTTGGAAACTGCAGGCCTGACCTTTGATCACCTGCAGGCGGTTGGCCTAGCCATGGCGGGTGTGATCGACGAGGCGACGGCGACTTTGATGGAAACCGCAAACCTGCAGTCATGGCATGGGATCGGTTTTTATCGGGAACTACAGAGTGTCTTTCAAAAGCCTGTCGCCGTGATCAACGATGCCAACGCGGCCGCTTTGGGCGAGGCACACTATGGAGAGCATCGAGCGGACAGCCTGACCTTTCTGACGCTTGGTACCGGAGTCGGTGGGGGTGTGATTGTGCGTGGGCGTCCGATCAATGGCGAACACGGGTGCGGCGGCGAAGTCGGACACGTCACCATCGATTATGCCGACGACGCCAGAATTTGTGGCTGTGGAAAACCGGGCCACTTGGAAGCCTACGCAGGAGCCGGTGGAATTGTGCAAACCGCCCAGCAACAGTTAGCCAACTCCGATCAAGCGTCAAAACTCAGGGGCATTGAAGACCTTTCGTGCGAAGTCATCGCTGACTTTGCAGAGCAAGGTGATCCAATCGCGCGGGCTGTTGTCAAACAAACCGCGTGCTACTTGGGGCGAGCGATCGCGATCTTGGCGCATGTCGCAGATCCTGACGTCGTGCTTCTAGGTGGAGCCGTCACGTTTGGTGGACACGCAACCGATACCGGTCGCGAATTCCTTATGAGCATTCGCGGCGAAATGGCACGTCTGTCACTCAATCAGATCGGTTCGGCAATCGAGATCGATTTTGCCAGCCTGGGGAACGATGCTGGAATGTTGGGGGCGGCCCGTCATGCGTCACTGGTTGCGCTGCGTTAGCCGAGATTTCGAAAGGTCCCATGATGACTTGTCGGTCATCCGTTTCGTCACGTAACCATCTTGGCGGCTAAGTGCTAGATTCGCTGTCACGATGCGACTCGCGTGACATGATTTCGGTCAGAGCCTCGTTCCGTCCGCTGTATTTCAACAATCTGACGGTTTGTCGGGACGTAGGTTTTGGTGGAGCGGTCCAACCACCGCTCAATGCACAGTCCTTTGTCGGTTATCATCCTGAATCAACAACATGAAATCACATCACTCGAAAATTCGTGGTTTTGGGAACGTGACGCCATCAACGAATATACCGTATCGCGTTTTTCCAGAAGCCAGGGATGCCAGTGAGGCTGCTGCACAAGAGATCGCGACACTCGTTCGAAGCCGGGCGGCCGAAGGCAGAACCTGTGTTCTTGGGCTAGCGACCGGGTCGACCGTTGTGAACGTCTACTCGGCGTTGGTGCGAATGCATCAGGAACAGTCGCTTTCGTTTGCGAACGTCGCCGTATTTGTGTTAGATGAATTTCTGCCGATGGCGCCAGAAAGTCTGCAAAGCCACGTCCGGTTCATCAAAGAACACTTGCTGGATCATATTGACGTTCCGACGGAGAAGGTTTTTGTTCCTGACGGGACGACATCGCAAGACCAGCTTGCTGATTATTGTTTGAAGTTCGAAAAGCGTATCGAGAAGCTTGGCGGCATCGACATGTTGCTGCTCGGTATCGGACGGACGGGGCATATCGGGTTCAACGAACCTGGGTCGGGAACGGATTCACGGACTCGCCCAATTACCTTAGATGCGATCACAAGAATCGATGCGGCAAGCAATTTCTTCGGTGTTGAAAACGTCCCTCGTCGAGCGATCACGATGGGAGTCGGTACGATCTTGGATGCCAGGCGTATTATCTTGCTCGCCTATGGTGAAGGGAAATCATCGATCGTCGCCCGGGCGGTCGAAGGTGAAGTGGCACCGAGTGTTCCCGCAACATTTTTGCAGCAGCATGACGATGTTGAGTTCTTTCTTGATAGCGCCGCAGCTGCGAATTTGGAAGCATTCCGTGCGCCTTGGTTAGTCGATGAAGTGCAGTGGAATGACAAACTGGTTCGTCGCGCCGTCATCGCTCTTTCGCAGACGATCGAGAAACCAGTGTTGATGTTGACCGATACGGACTACAACAACAACGGTTTGCAGAGTTTGCTTGCCGAGTATGGTTCGGCTTATGAAATTAACCTGAGTGTGTTTCGGTATTTGCAAAACACGATTACGGGCTGGCCTGCCGGAAAGCCGGGGCAATCTGAAACGGTGTTTCCCAAAAAGATCATTTTGTTCTCGCCACACCCCGACGACGATGTCATTTCGATGGGAGGGACGTTGACTCGATTGGCTGACCAAGGGCACGAAGTCCATGTCGCCTATCAGACCTCGGGGAATTTGGCGGTGTTCGATGGAGATGCATTGAGGTTTGCCGAATTCGTCGTCGACTTTTGCGAACAATATGACGTGATGACAGAGCCGATGCGCCAGCTGACGTCAAAGATGATCGATGCTCTGCAAAACAAACAATCCGGCAGTATCGATATCGATGAGGTGCAAAAGCTAAAAGGCTTGATCCGACGAGGTGAGGCAGCAGCCGGGGCCCGAGTGTGTGGTGTCAAAGATGAGAGATTGCACTATTTGAATTTGCCTTTTTATGAAACGGGCAAAGTTCGCAAAAATCCATTCGGTAAAGATGATATCCAGATCACCGTGGACTTGTTGCGTGCCGTACAACCGCACCAAATCTATGCGGCAGGTGATCTTAGTGATCCACATGGCACCCACCGTGTTTGTATCGATATCATTTTTGCCGCTTGTGAAGTTTGCCGAAATGATGACTGGTTTCAATCAGCAGTCATCTGGCTGTATCGAGGTGCGTGGCAGGAATGGGCACCGCATGAAATCGAAATGGCCGTCCCGTTAAGTCCTCAAGAGGTGGATCGTAAACGTGATGCGATCTTCAAACACGAGTCTCAAAAGGATCGAGCCTTGTTTCCGGGGTCTGATGCGCGAGAATTCTGGCAACGCGCCGAAGCGAGAAACGCGTTGACCGCAAATATTTATGACCGATTGGGGCTCGCGCAATATCAAGCGATCGAAGGTTTCGTTCGTTGGAAAGGGTTTCAACAGGATGGTGCGGAGTGATGCGATTGGATCGGCGGTTAGCGGCTGTCGCAATGCAGATTCCTTTCGGAGCACATGCGGATATCGGTTCAGATCACGCGTACCTGCTGCGTTGGTTGTTGCGTCACAACAAGATCAGATGTGGAATTGCCATCGAAAAAACGGAAAGTCCGTTTGCAAACTCTTTACGGACGCTAAAAGGTTTGAAGGCAGACGTTCGATTGGCAGATGGCTTTGCAGGATTGTCACAAGGGGAGGCCGATAGTGTCAGCCTTTGTGGGATGGGCGGCCGCTTGATTAGCAATATTTTGGAAGCGTTTCCTGATCGTGTGCCTGCGACAGTCATCGCGGCACCAAATGATCATCCTGATCAAGTACGTCGCTGGGCAATTCGAATGGGATACGGCTTGGTGGATGAATCATTCGTCTTGGATCGCCATCCGTACATGATCATGCGCTTTGAACGTGGAATGCTAGGCTCGTTAGAATGTGACAATCAAGACGATGCGATCGCATTACAATTTGGGCCTTTGTTAATTGAACGATGGGAGCCAGAGTTCGTTGCATATCTTCAACGTGAAAAAAAACGCTTGGATGGGTATGCGAAACGGACAGCTGAGTCTCAGCAGCGGCTTGATGCGATCGTTCGATTGCTCGCCGAAAAATCTGCATCGGTGTAATCGTCGACGTCTGTGAACACTCGATGCGACGATTAATGGCTGCTTACCAAAGTTGAACTTGGTATCTTCAACAGGCGTTGTGCTTGTTCTTCTTGTCTTAATCTGGTCGAGGCGATGTGATGAAATACTGGCCTGCGGTTTTTCTTTGTTTGGTGGTTGTTTCCGTTTCGATAGGTGAAGGGAGCGAACCACCTCTGGTCTATCAAGTTGAAAACACAGGTGCCGATTTCCCGACGCCTGTATTGCCTGAATTTGGTGATCTGCCAATGGTTCGACCTTTGCCCGATCCATTCGAGTGGTCGGACAAAAAAGGTCGGTCAACGGAATTTTCGGATTGGAGTCGAAGACGCAACGAGATCCGATGCGAGATCGAACACTATGGGATCGGTGAAAAGCCAAATCGGCCTGAAGATATCAAGGCTAAGTTCGAAAACGGTGTCTTGACTGTGGATATCACAGTTGAAGGCCAAACGCTTCAATTGACATCTGAAATCCAGGTGCCTGAGGGTGACGGACCATTTCCAGCGGTCATTGGGATTGGTCGAGGTAGTGGCAGCTTGCCCGCCGATCTTTTTAAAGATCGTGGGATTTTGCAGATCCCCTTCAACTTTCAACAGGTCATGTCTCACACGCAGAAGCGTGGGCAGGAGCCGATCAACCGTCTTTACCCCAAGCAAACCGCAATCGGCGCCTATAGTGCTTGGTCATGGGGAATCAGTCGACTTATCGATGGTCTTGCGATGGTCCAAGAGGAGCTTCCTGTGGACATGAACCGACTTGCCGTCACAGGCTGTTCGTTCGCAGGGAAAATGGCTCTGTTTGCCGGGGCTTTCGATGAGCGAATTGCGTTGACGATTGCACAGGAATCTGGTGGTGGTGGTGCGGCCGCGTGGCGAGTGTCGGAAACGCTCGGAAATGTCGAAACGCTGGGTAAGACCAGTGGTGCATGGTTTCGCGAAGACTTGTTCCGGTTTGCCAACCGGGTTCCCAAGCTTCCTTATGACCATCATGAGTTGATGGCGATGGTTGCACCGCGAGCGCTGTTAGTACTTGGAAACCCGGATTATGAGTGGCTTGCCGATGAATCTGGGTATGTCTCTTGCCGTGCCGCACATGAGGTTTGGAAGGCATTTGGGGTCGGAGATCGGTTTGGGTTTTCGATTGTTGCTGGTCACCCGCATTGCCGGCTGCCGGCTAGTCAACGTCCTGAAGTAACAGCGTTCATCGATCGGTTCCTTTTGGGGCATACAGATGTCCGTACTGACGTGACGAAGCATCCATTTAGCGATTTCGAATACATCCACTGGTACGACGGATGGTTGACGGGGAAATCAACTTTCCCTGAACCCAACGCGGATGACTTCGAAGCGGTCTACTACGAAGCCGAATGCGGAACTGTTGGCAGCGATTGGCAAGTGATCGACGACGAGCAGGCTTCCGGAGGGCGTGCGCTGACGGCCAAGCCAGGGCTCAATAAAACCGATCAAGCTCCTGAAGGAGACAAGGCTCTTGTGCAGATCGACTTTGAGATCACCAAGAATTCGAAGTTTTATGTGTTTGCGCGTGCCCAATGCCCCAGTGCCGATGACGATTCGTTTTGGATTCGAATCGATGAGGGGCCATTTCAAGCTGCAAACGGCCTACGCACAGTGGGCTGGGACTGGGTCGAGTTGACCAACCAGGCGTTGTCTCCTGGAAAGCATCGTCTGGACATTGCCTATCGGGAAGATGGTGCCTTGATCGATAAAGTCGCGATCACCAATTACCAATTCGGTCCGTCAAATTCAGACACTGATGATCAGACGGTCGAAAACAGTTGTGACTGATCAGTGAACACTACGGGAACTCACTCTCAAGGCTTGAGAGTGAGTTCGGGTCTAGAAGAAATGAGCCGTTTCTATCGGCGGAAACCTTACGAATCCGTTTCGGTTTCAGGGAGTTTGCCGCCGTTCGCACGTGCGGTTTCTAGATCGGATTCAAGTTCACGGATGATCGTTGGGTTGATCTGTTTACCCAACATCTCGCGAGTTTCCTTGAACATCAAGTCAACTTTGCGGCGTTGATTCGCGTTTCTTGTTCCGATCTCTTTCAAGTACTGGCCCTGTTTTCGACCCATGTCGTTGGCCAGTTCTTCATTGGTCGGACGGTCTCGCAGATCATTCAGCATCTTTTCGGCTTCTTCAAGTTCGCCCCGTTTAAGCCGCAAGCGGATACGGGCGGCGAACAGCTTTCGGATGGCGACCAAGTCAATGATCGCGTTCTGCACCCCGCGAATATAAGCCTCCGCCTGGAGGCGAATGTCGTCTCCTGTTAAGTCCGCGATCTCAATCTTTGTACTGCCGGGTACAAGTGGTAAACGCGCGAGGACGGCTCCACCATTTTTCACATAGAGCAGACGAAGCGGATCATCGGTGCGCGGAATAACAAGTCTTCCGTCCCAGTCGGTTCGCCCGACGAACGTCATTTCTTTGCCTTGCAATTCGCGTTGGTAAAGCTCATACCCAATCAATGGCAAGTTGGGATCGCCTTTGGCGTGTAGCCGCAGCGTTGTGTCTGGCATTTGTGGCTTTAATAAGCGAGCCATCTTGAATGTTCGCTTGTTGGCCCTTCCCGACAGTCCGCCCGCCATTCCAGAGTAAAAATCCATTTTGACATTTGGGCCATCACGCTCGGTCGCCAAAAGATAGGCCCACTCGATAGGGCCGATCGCAATCGGTTTCCCGTTGCGGTCATTCTTTCGGATCATAGGCTGCAACACATCACCAACAGAAATGTCAGCAGGCGATTCGCTACTAGTGATCAATCGCGAGGCACGGATCATCCCAGTTGCGGATTTGGTTCCGGCATCATCGATACGAACCATCGGCGAGAAAGCTTCTGTGACGCAATGCGTGACAACTGCAGGCAGATCGACGGAGTTGATAAACGGCGACGACGATACCGGGCCGAAGGAACGCATCAATGTTTCCATCTCGATTGCCGAAACATCGGTTATGCCGTTCTTGTCCGAGATTCGGACGATGAAAATTTTGTCGTATTCATCGACAGCTTTGGAGATTAGGTCGTCGATGGGAAGCGTCAGGATCTTAGCCTTAGGCTTATCCAACAAAGCCGCGCGTCCTCGACTGACCAAAATCCCTTCAGTGGTTTTGTCCGCCCAGCGCTCGACCAAACGGGCAGGATCGTTTTCAACAACTTCGAACAATCGGTCGGCGCCGCCAATGGTTTCATTACCACCGTTGGACGCACGCGTTTTGACTTGATTGACCAATCCTTCGGTCGCTAAGACGGATGGGACATAGGTTGGGAGACTTGCGACTGATTGAATCCGAACAGCGTCCTTATGGTCACGTTTGATCGCAATTACGGGATCCGAAGAAGCGATCCTGTCGTAGGTCATCGCCTGCATGGATCGAAACGCGGCAGTCGCGACAGGCGTCGGCGCGGGGTGGATTTCCGTTTGCCAAATCGAATAAAAGTCACGATCGAGATGTTCCAGCAACGGTTCGCGAAGCGATTCGGCGCTGTAACGCGTGTTTTGGGATGCCACCCAGATCAAAACTTTGTATGGCGAGTAGTCCCAGGGGAGTTCCTCTTCGAAGAATTCGAACTCTTCTTCGCCAACCTCGGGGGCTTCCTCAGTTGCTTCTTGCGCGAGCATCGTTGGTGTCCACGCAGTCGTGATTACCAACGGCGCGATGCAGCACACGATGAGGCCGAACAGCCGGCTTCGTATTGAAATCCGATTGGTCAATATCAATGTTCTAGCCTCCAGTTGCCTGCATTTTGGTATAGCGAAACGATTCGATTCCCCATGCCGGACAGTGAGCGGCGATAGGCAAATGACTCGACCATTTGCCAGAGCGGCAAGACGGGCAGCTCGTGGTGAGAAATGGCATGCAAGTCCAACAATCGGTCGCGAACTTCTTTCCAGTTCAGTGCTTCTTCGAGTCGGCGGAGTCCCAAGCCGACGAGTTGGTCTTCGCTGCCGGCCAACCCATTGGGTCCAAGCAGACGACGCGCGTCGATGATCGGTTCCCAAATCGCGGCGGAGACATAAACCAAGTCGGCGGTGTCGGGTTCGGGAAAGGTTTCGCCGAGAGGAAGTTGAACAAGTTCGACCTCCAGTCCGATCAGTTGCCACTGGCTTTTAATCGCTTCGCAAGCCACCCGAGACAAGTTGTCGGCGGGGAATGCCAATCGAATCGCTCGCAGTTTCGGTGGCGGCTCTTGTTTGCGTTCGGCCTGAGCGTTTTTCAAGTTCTTGCTCAATTCGATCAAAAGCTTTGCCAAGCTTGGTTCGAAAGGCCTGGGCAAAATGGTTGAATCGTACGCATAGCCCAACGGGTCTTCTTGATTCAGACCGGCCGGGAATGGACCGCTTAGGACTTGGCAACCGTCAAAGCGTTTGTTCTCCAACAGTTCGCCGTTGAGAATGTCGTCACGGTTGATTCCGTAAAGCAAAGCTCGGCGAAAGTTTTTGTCGGTGATGAACTCATGGTCCGAGCACGGAACCAACATGTGGATCGTCGGCAGCGGGTATTCGACGACCTTGATTTCGCGACGCTGTTTTAGTGCGACCGCGTCGGCAGGGAATAATTGGTCCAAGACATCGACTTCGCCAGAAAGCAACTTGGAAACCGCATCGCTTCCCGAATCGCAGCGGACCTCGACAATTTCGCGAGGCTTCGAATCGTCCGTGTTTCCCCGACGTGCTTCTTCGGTCAGCATGAATCGGGTTTCGTTTTCATCAACCGCATCGACTCGATAATCACCGGTCGGTCCACCAACTTCGCCACCAAACCAACTGGCATCAACGTTCAGTTGCAACAAGCAAGTTGGCAAAACGTGTGGACGACGCAGCATGCATTTGACTTGCTTGGGACCCTCGATACCGATTCCAAGAACCGATGCCGCCCAGGGGGAGAAGTAAGTTTCCGATTCGGGCAGTGCCCGCTGTGCCAAACGATCTGCCAGAACGTCGACTTCGATTTGATTCAGAGGTGAAGCCAGTTTGTCGGTGTTCAGATTCAGATCCAAGACGGTTCGGTCTGGATTGGTTTCTGTTGAACCGAACAGGAAGTCGTACTCACCGCCTTCTGGGGCGGCGCCTTGGATTTCAAAAAGGTTGCGATAAAGCAATCGGCCGGCGCGTCGGGCCGCCCAGTTGTCCATCCGAACCGGGTCATAGACGCGTGCCGCTTGCAGAACGCCAACGGTAATCAGCGGGTAAACCTCGTCGATCTTTTTAACGAGTTCCTGACCGTTTTCGATGTCTGGTTTTAAGTAAAGACTTTCGCGTGCAAGTTTACGTGCGCTGCGATAATCTTTTTCGCGGACTGCGGCGATCGCTTCGTTGCGCTTTTCCATCGCCATCTTTAGGAACTCGTTGTCCCATTTCGTGATGGCGCCCATATCGTAATCGCCATAGTCAGCTTTCAGGCGAGCGAGCAACTGCTGTGCGGCATCGAGTTCATTCTCTTTCACCATCGCTTCCATCAAGCTGTTGGTGATGCCACTGATCGCCTTGAGGACGTTGGACTGTTGGTATTGATCATCGTACCGATGCAGTTCTTCAAGCATGGCGAGTGATTCAGCACGTTGGTCAGACTTTGCTCGTTGAATCGCGTTGCGCCACAAGAAGTCACTGCGAAGTTCTTTTAGCCCTGGCCGCCGCGGATAATCGCGGATCAGAATCGACAGAAAGGGATAGGCTCCCACAAAGTCTTCGCTGGCGATTCGGTCGGCGACTTCGCGTTCGAGCCTGGTTTCCCAAAAGTCGATACGATCAATATCCGTCCATTTGGCGACAAATTCGTCTGCTTCAATGCCTATGATCGTGAAACGCAGCGTGCCTTTTTGGGCGACTTGCGAAGGCATCTCACGAAACGGGAACAAGCGAACCTTTGCCCATCCGCCGCCTGATTTTTCTGTGAAAAAGACGATGTCGTGTGGGTCTTCCTGAAGCAATCCCAAGCCCGGGTCTTCAGGCTTCCCTGATTCGGCATACGTCAGCATCTGAGCAGACGATTCAGCATGAGGAATCGATATCGCGATTCCCAGCGACAATAGCCCGAAGCAGATGATTGGTTGAATACGATTCATCAATTGACTCCCCCCTCGGGAATATCAACTACATAAACGACTCCCTCAGCACCCGGCACCAGCAGTCGTTGACCGAGTGCAAGCGGTGTTGCGGAGAATGGCTGACGCAGTTCTGTGAGGCCTTGAAGCTTTCCGGAGGCTTGGTCGATTGCGACAACCCAACCGGAGTCGGCCGCGATGATCAATTGACCATTTTCGATTAACGGTTCCCCAACCGGTATGCCTTTTGGAACTGAGACCGAAAACGTTGGCTTGCCATCGATCGAGATGCCGTGCAGCGTCTGATCGTCGGTTAGCACGATGGCTTGGTCACCCGCGGCGACGGGGCCCCAAAGGACACGGCCTTCGAGTGATAGCTGGAACTTCTCTTTCAGCGAAACGATGTCACGGCCTTGAATGATGTCCGATGCCGGACCGCTGATGGATAAGATCACGCTACCGTTGATTCCGGCAATCGTGCCAATTGGCTCGCTCGCAAGCTGAACGTCGGTTAGCTGTGAAATTCGATCGCCTACTCGCAATCGATAAAGGCCTTTACGGCTATCGGCGACAACGATTTGTGACGGGTCATCTTTTAACGCGATGCTGTTGGTCCAATGGACTTCGGCACCGGGTGAACTGAGCGGCTGGAAAGGGCTGCCGATTTGCGAGCCCGTCAGGTAATCCATGTAAACGGCTCGGCCGTTGTCGAGCGTTAGGAATACACCTTTGCCAACGGCGATTCCCGATCCATCTGGTTGGCCCGAAAGTAGATTTAGACTGACCAATCGAATCTTTTCGGTGGGACGCTGCGGGTCATAAACGATGACTCGCTTTCCACCATCACTGCTGGCTTTGTTCAATAGAACGCTGCGTTTGTCATCAATGGGAAGCGGATTTTCAAAGCGCATGACAACACCGGATCCGCCCACATTTTCGATTGGGTTTCGCGTCGCTCCGCTACCGATGGCAGCACGGTCAAGTTCGAACAGGGCGGCTTGGGTGGTCATCGCGTGAACGCCCGCGTCAGCCTTGCGGAGCATCGCGACGGGAGCACCGATATCATTTCGCCAGAACTCATCTCCCGTCTTTGGGTCAACCGCCGAGATTCGAACGCCGGACGTACCACGCAGTTGCCTTGCATGGACAAGTGCGTCACCGATGATTAGTGGCTGGCCAAAGAATTTATCGCCCGAAGCTTTGGTCCAATCGGAGATCACGCGTCCGCGGTTGACTTGCAATTCATATCTTCCGATTCGGTCACCGGTCGTCCACATCTGGCTTCGACCGACGGCCATCTGTGTCAGCGTCGGATGATTGAAGGATGCCGGAAGCTTGGCGACGATTGAAACTTTATCCGTTTCAATGCTGGGCTCGATGTCAAAGACAGCGATTTCACCCAAGTCAGTCAACACAACCATGCGTCGTTGTTGGGCGACAACGGGAGAGACCAAAACGTTTCCACGCAAGCGGAACGGATCCTGTGCTTTCTTAATCGTTCGACCGCTTTCGTCGACACCTAGAACGTGAACCAAGCAGTAGTCCGAGCCTTTGTTTTCGATCACAAAGAGGTGCCCGAGCAGTGGCTGCGGCGGAACCGCGATCGTGCCTTCGGCGTGTCCAAGGTAGTAGCTTTCGATGCTGTCGCCGTTGTTCTTGGCCAGCACATAAAGGTTGCTGTGATTGCCGGGCTGGTAGACGATCGAGTTGCGGTCATCGATGCCCGGTCCAGTTTCCAAGTTTTGAGGAATCGTTTGAACCCATTTCGCGTCACCAGTGGTCGCGTCGATCGAAATCAATCGTCCGCTTTCGGTAGCCACAAATACGTCATCGCGTTCGACAACGGGCTGGGTAAAGTTTTCACCGATTTGCAATCGCCAGTCGACCGCACCGGTACGGCCATCACAGCGGTTGATTGCTAACGCTTCCGATTCGCTAAGCAAGACCGCTTCGCCTTCGTCCAAACGAGTCGGGCTGTGCGATAGTGAGTCGCCGACATATCGACGCCACAGCAAGGTTCCGTCTTCGCCTTCAAACGCCAAGACGCTTCCCTTGGCACGGAAGAACAGCACTTCGTCGCGAAGGTCGGGGGCGCGATCTCCCGACCGTGCGGTCAAGACGATTGGCTTGATTTCGGATTCGGCTTCCGGAGCGATCAGCTCGGGTAGCTTCGCACTCGACTGGACAAGCTCGTGCTGGATGTCGCTGGCTTGACGAATCAGCTTGGTAAGGCGTTCGTTATCGGCCAACTCGGGGAAAGCGCGAAGCAGTTCGAATCGAACGTCATAGGCCGCCTTCGTGTTTTTCTGTCCGAGCAAGCTTTCCATCTCGGCGACGGCCGCATCGAGTTGTTCGTTACGGGTGATGTCGCGGACGACCCGTTCGCGTTCTTCGCTGATCGCTTTGAGGCGTCCCGACAGCGTGGTGCGTAAAACACCTGTCATGTAGTTGGGGTTTTCGGTGAGTTCCATCTGCCGGTCGAGCGCTTCTAGCAGTGACCGCTTTTCACTGGTCTCTTTTTTGTCGCTTGCTTCGGCGGCGATGTTTTCACCGATTTTGACCAGCAAAGCTGCGAGGTTTCCACGTTCTTCGTTCAGCCCTTCTTCGGATTCAATTGGCGGAAGGACTTCTTTAGCGACTTGGGTCGCATACGTCGGATCGGCGTTTCCTTCAGCTCGATACAACCGAGTCATCACGATCCGCGTACGCGCCAGCGAGCTGTATTCGTTTGCTTCGCCAAATGAATCCAAGAAGTCGATATAGCTGTCTTGGGCACCGGTGTAGTTCTGGTTGTCGTACAAATCGTTGGCGATTTTGATGCGATCGTCAGCGTCGCCACGTTGCAGTAGGAAGAACAGGGCACCGCCGGTGATCACCAGGAAACCGATAATCCCGAGAAAGCCATAGACTTTGAAGGAGTCCCACTGGTTCTTTTCGGGAACCGGTTTGCGAACACGTCCGGAGGCACGTTCTCTTGGGAAATCACCACCGAGAACGTCGTCACTGCTAGCGGCGGCGGGGGTTCCGACGGCGACGGCTTCGACCGGGACTGCTTCGGCGATGACCGGTTCTGCAAAGACCTCGATCGGTTCGGCGTCGACTTCGATCGCTTCGACGACCTCTGCATCGACAGCATCAATGCCTTCGATCAGATCGTCGTCAACGACTTCAGCCGCGATCGCCGAATCATCGGGATAGTCGCTGCTGCGAAGTTCTCCGATCAGCTTTGTCGCTTGGAAGCGAGTCAATTGACCGTTATCAACCAAAAGTTTCGCGACGGCTTCCGGGGTGACATTGGCACCACCGGATTTTAACTGTTCGCGCAAGGCGTCAATGATTTCTTGATCGAGCAAACCGCGTCGTTCCAGTTGGTCGATCAGTTCGTTAGCAAGCATCGTCGTTCGTTAAGAGAAAAGCGAAAAGTTTGGTTCGAAGTGGGGCGAAGGACAGCCAACGCGTCGCGAAATGGTTGTCAGGCGTCGATGGTTGGATCAGTCGAATTCTTCGACTTGAGTGACCTGGGTTTCGGTGAAACCGGCGATGGTCCCGGCATCCATCGCATCGACAAGAAACTGTAGCTTGCACATCTCGTGTACTTTGATCACAAGACGCATAGGGCCGCCGGTATTGGCACGTTTAAGCGTGGTGACAAGGTTCTGTTTGCCGGGGGTTTCTTCTTGCCAATCGGCGGCGAGTACCAAAAACGAGCCATATTCGTCGACTTGCAGTTCGATCGGCGTGAGGTCTTCTTCCTCTTGCTCGACAACAGTTGTGCTGGGAGCATCCGTCTGTTGTCGTGGCATCTGAATCGACTTTTGTAGACTGAACGCTGCCGTGACCATGAAGAAGATCAGCAGCAAGAACGTCACATCGACCATGGGGGTCATGTCCAGTTCTTCTTCATCACGGGGCTTGCGTTTTAGAACGTCTTCGTCGTCATCTTCGTCCAGATCTGCCGCTGCGACATTGGCGTCGGTGACCGGAATCGAGGGGATGGCCCGCGGGGTCGCTGGGGTGGCGGCGGGGATCGCTTCGGCCTCGACCGCGACGGCTTCGAGAACCTGAACCTCATCGGCATCAGCTTCGACCAGCTCGGCATCAATCACGTCAGAGCCGGGAAGTGGTGTCGCTTCGATCGTTTCGGCGACGGCTTCTTGCTCGGGAACATGCACTGCCGTATCGCACTCGGGGCAGCGCACGCGTCGCCCGGCCAACGAATCGTTGACCTTGTTGATAGCTCCACACTGCGGGCAAGTGACTGGGATCGACATAGGTTAGAAAAGGATTAGGACCGACGTTCAGTTAACGTAGCTTGCGGTGATATGCAGGACACACCGGCGGCTGGATCACAACTCTTTGACGGCGATATAGGTCGACGTAATGTCTTCAAATGCATCGCCGATGATTTTTTGGACCCGGGTGACTTCGCCGACTTTGACCTCCGAATCACCCATGATCATGACGTGATTTTTTTCACGCCCCATCGTACTTTTGAGTTCCTTGCCGACGTACTCGACGATTTCAGCGGTTTGAAGCTCTTCATCGTCACTGAATTCGGTACCGTCGATCCGTTTCAGGACAACTTTGTCTTTGCCAGCGGCTTCAATGAAAACGACAGCAGAGTCTTTAGCGCTGATCGCAACACCGTTTTGGGCTTCGGGAATGTCACCCATCTGTGTCGGATCCATTTTGCTACAGACGACAAAAAAGATCAGCAGCAAGAATGTGATGTCGATCATCGGAGTGATGTCCATTTCTTCGCTGTCGCGGTTTTTCCGCGGCATTGCGAAGCCGTCATCACCATCGTCATCCATTAGATCAGTGGCCATCGCTTACACCTGACCTCCGGTGCGAGCCAAGCCAGTTTTGAATGCTTCGAAGAACCTTGCCAGTCCCGATCCGACCAAGTCTTCCATCTTTGCGATCTTGATATTCAGGTTCGCAACCAACAGCATCAACGGGATCGCGATCGCCAGTCCACTTGCTGTCGTAATCAGAGCCAATTGAATGTCACCGGCTAGCTTGCTGGGTTCGACCGACGTGGCGGTAGCGAGAGTCTGGAACGCACCCATCATTCCGAAAACCGTACCGAACAGCCCGATCATAGGCGCGCTTTTGATAACGGTACTGATCCAGCTGAGCCGGTATTCCAAGTCGCTAAGCACGTCTCGCTGAAAGCGATCCATCATCGCGCGGCGTGCCCGCTTGTAGCCAAGTTGTCGATGGTTGACGGCAAGTTCAATCATTTGAGGCACTGCACGGGTATCGCCTTCGCAATAGTCCAATGCCCCTTCGAAGTCGCCTTTGGTCAACAACTGTTCGATGTCATCAAGAAATTGATCTTGTTCTTCTTCGGTTTTAAATCGCTTTTGACCGACACGGTTCCAGACGACGACGATGCAGTACAAACCCCAAAGTGCGACGCCGGCGAGTGCAAAGTAGGTCCCGTTGGCGATGAGGCTAAACAGAGAGATCTCAGCGATCATTGAAGTCGAATTCCTGAGGTAAACGAGAGAAGATTGATTTGTAGGGAGTGTTGTATTGGGGACGCTTGGGCGTGGTCGTCATACTAGCGACCGACCCGATAGCGTTGGCTGACAATGCTGAAAGCGAATCCGTTGCCTTCGGGGTTACTTTCAAAGACGGTTTTTGCGATGTCGTGCGGAAACTTTTTCCCCTTCTGTTCGCAAAATATTTTTTCCTTCTCGGCGAGTTCGTTTTCCAGATTCTTGGGAATGAATCGAATCACGTTTCGGCCTGAGTAATTAATCCCTGCAGCACCGAGCAATTGTTGGTCAAATTGCATCAGCGGGTTGGAGAGCTTCCATGAGAAATACAGTCGCTCTTCGCTTTTTGGATTTTGATTGACCGATTTCTTTGGTGAACCAGAAAGGTTGGACGCCATGTCGATCACATTGGGCCCACCGCCGCCGAATGCAGCGAGTTGAATTTCGTAGTGATCCAGTTGACGGGCATAGTCCTTTTTGCCCTTCGCATTGAATGTCAGTTCCCAGCGTTCCCAGCGGCCGATGATGTCGTCGCCTTCACCTTCCGGTCCGGGGGGGCGGCTGTCGCCCTTTCCGGTGCCTTGTGTGGATGCTGTCGCGTTTGTGTCGGACGTCGTCAATGATGCGGCGACGCTACTGACCGCGTCAGTGACCGCTTCGATCGTGTCGGCCAGCGTTGGCTCTTGCAGGTCTTCGACCTCTTCGGCGCCTGGGGGTTCGAAGTCACGTTCGAAACCTTCGGGATTCTCACCGCGGCCCGGCGGGTTTTCGATGATCGGCTCGATCGGTTTCACCTTCGGTTCGCCACTTAGCAACCAAACGATGAACATCATCAATACGAACGCGCCTAAAAACAGGATCAGCGCAAGAAACAAAGAGGTCACCGAATCAAACCGGCTGACTTTCAGTCTTTGACGTTCAACCTGGCGTTCTTCGAGTAGACGCTCTCTGGCTTCGGTTGCCTCTTGTTGTTCACCAACAATCGTCGTCATCGTTTAATCAAATGCCTCCACTCGGCAACGCAGCGAAAAGTTTTCGGTTCAAAACTGAATGTTTCGAGGTCTGCACAACTTACGGTAGTCTGATCGGATCGGGGCTTTCGAGCGACCCGAGATCGCGAAATCCGCGAAAATCACTATTCAAAACAAACCGCATGGGCGTCATGACCCAACCCCGTTGGCACAGATACTTTGGTCGGTTCTCACAAAACAATCCGTGAACCAATTGACGAGGCACGGCATCATACCCTACGATCCTCGCAAATTCGAATGAACCAACTGGTCAGGTAGCTCAGTTGGTAGAGCACGGCCCTGAAAAGGCCGGTGTCGCCGGTTCGAGCCCGGCCCTGACCACTTTCGCCAGCAATGGTTCTTCGAATGAACTCTTTCCGCTCATTTGCGGACGACCGAATCATAACCGGTCGTAGCAAACTCTTTTGAGCAAATTTTTCAGCCCGTTCGAATGAACCTTTGTGGCTGACGGCATGGGATCGATCGCCCTCCCACTTCAATCCCAAGCCCAACCTGCCGCTGACCGTTTTTCGCAATTGCATGCGTGATCGCAAGCATGCAATCTGGCAATCAGACGGAATCGGCAATGTCGGAATCAATCTTCGGCTCGCCCGGGCAACGGTTATTGGGAATCACAGCTGGAGGGGCCGGTGATTTGACCAAGCCTCTCACTCGTTAAGGCGATATCTCGCGAATCTGGCGAACAGCCAATCGGAAGGCCCTCGGTATGGGACTCGATTACTTGAGTGAATCCGCTCCAGTTTCCAACGACGTATGCCAGCGAAATAAAAACTGGCAGCCGCTTCGCAAAAGAAACGCTGCCAGGTTCGGAGTTCTGTTTAGCCCGGTGATGCGGGTTAGTTGCCTGCGTCTGATTCGCGGCACGCATTCAGGTAGCGATTGAGTTCCTCGCGTACCCGTGGGAACAGCAAGAACAGGCCTAGCATGTTCGGGAAGACCATCGCGAAAATCATTGCGTCGGAAAAGTCGATGACCGAACCGAGCGAGACAGCAGCCCCGATCACGATCACGGAGCAAAACAGCAGCTTGTAAGAGATGTCCGCGGCTTGGCTTTTACCGAACAGGTACTTCCACGATTGGATTCCGTAGTAAGACCAGGAAATCATCGTGGAGAAAGCGAACAGAATGATTGCGATCGTCAGGACGTACTTGAAACCTGGCAGAACGCTGTCGAAGGCGAGCGAGGTCAAATCGACGCCGCCCACTCGCACTCCTTCAATCAGGACCTCTTTGTTCTGGACATCACCCCATTGGAAAAGGGTGCCGCCGTTGTAAAGGACGATCACGATCGCGGTCATGGTGCAGATCACCACGGTGTCGATGAACGGTTCAAGCAACGCGACCACACCCTCTGATGCGGGGTACTTGGTTTTGACCGCTGAGTGGGCGATTGCTGCGGATCCTGTTCCGGCTTCATTGGAAAACGCTGCACGCTGGAAGCCTTGAATAAGCACGCCAAGGATGCCACCGATGCCGGCTTCCGGAGTGAAGGCTCCCATGACGATTTCTTTGATCGCCCAAGGAACATGGCCGATGTTCATCAGGATGATCGCGAGCGCGGCAACGCAGTAAATCACAGCCATCAACGGGACGATCTTTTCGGTCAGGCTGGCGATACGTTTGATTCCGCCGATGATGACGAAGCCGACCATCACTGCCATGACAATGCCAATGATGGTTCCCGAAGCGCCAGTGTCAGGCATGCCGAAAAGGGTTTTGATTTGTTGTGCAGCTTGGTTGGACTGGAATGCATTTCCCCCACCAAAGGACGCTCCAACGCAGAAGACGGCGAACACCGTTCCGAGGACTTTTCCGAAACCCGAGAATCCGGCATCGGTAAGGCCTTTGCGGAGGTAATACATTGGGCCGCCATGGACGGTACCGTCTTCGTCGACGTCTCGGTAGCGAACGCCCAGCGTGCATTCGACAAACTTGCTGGACATTCCCAGTAGTCCGCAAACAATCATCCAGAATGTTGCGCCGGGACCGCCGGTGGCAACCGCGACAGCGACACCGGCAATATTGCCAAGTCCGACGGTTCCCGAAACGGCTGTTGCGAGTGCTTGGAAGTGAGAGACTTCGCCTTCGGCCTCGTCCCGAATGGTGTCGACCAGATCACCATCGACTTCATAAACATCGACGTGCTTGGGGATATCTTCGCCCGTTTTTTCCAAGGCATCGTAGTGACCGCGTACGACTCGAATCGCTAGTGGCAGCAACCGAACGTTTGCGAAGCCAAACGCGATGGTGAAGAACGCCGCCCCGAATACCAGCAGTAGGACGACAAAGGGCACGATGTCTAAACCCGGGACGGGCAGTTGGAAAAAGACGATCGATCCCCAGGTATCCGCAATCGGTTTAAAGGCATTGTCGATCGCTTGATCAAGTCCGACAGATGCGGATTCGGCAGGTGGGGGAGGGGGAGGTGTCTCAGGTTCTGTCTGGGCTTGAGCCGTTCCGGCCAGCTGAGCAAGTATGATAAACAGAAGGGTCAAGCCAACAGGTTTCATGCCATTGCGCATGATTCGAGACAACTTCATCGAATTTCCCGGGTAGTTACGTGAGTCGTGGAGATCGCTCGTCGAGATAACATAGTGACTTTCGCGTGTCAGTGCGCGATCGATCCCGCTGGGTTCTGTGTTTGATGGCGCAATGACTCGAATTTCCAACACTCCACGCCATTAGCGAGTGGAACGAAGGTTTGATTCGCAAATAATTATGCGTGCCATCGAACATGGCACTGTTTTTAACGGGTCAGTATCCGATGTGTAAAACACCGCGAACATGAAAAGAATCTGCATCATCAACGTCGTCGGTCTTACCCCGCGACTGCTACGCCATGGCGAGACATTGTTCGATCTTGCCGGACGTCCCGATGAGGCCAAGCTTAGCGATGGTGATTCGCAGTTCGCCCCATGGACCAGCCCGTTACCTGCGGTGACGTGCACGTCCCAAGCAACAATGTTGACGGGGGCGGCACCACGCGATCATGGGATTGTTGCTAACGGCTGGTACTATCGTGACACACAAGAGATTCGGTTCTGGCAGCAAGCCAGATCGTTAATCGAAGCCCCGGTGTTTTACGATGACTATGAAACCGCCAAGATGTTTTGGTGGTTCAATCAGTCTTCGACGGCCAAATACAGTTGCACCCCCAAACCGCACTACGGCTGCGACGGAAGTAAGGTGTTTGATGTGCTTGATCACACCGGATGTGATCTGACAAAGAAACATGGTCCGTTTCCGTTCTTTACTTTCTGGGGACCCGGCGCCGGTCTGCCTTGCAGCCGCTGGATCGCGAACGCTTCCGCGACGGTCATGCGTGAAAACAAGCCACAGGTCACGCTCGTCTATCTGCCACACCTCGACTACGACTATCAACGTAAAACTGAGCATGACCCGCAGCGAGTTGCTGAGGTTGACCAGTGTGTTCGGATTTTGCGTTCGGCAGCCGACGATATCGATGCTCAAGTCGTTGTCGTTTCCGAGTATGGGTTGGTGCCGGTCAGTCAGCCGATCCACATCAATCGCGTCCTGCGAAAGGCCGGCTTGCTAGGGATTCGCACCGGTCCGTTCGGCGAGGTCTTGATGCCCGGTGAGTCACGCGCTTTCGCCGTTGCCGATCACCAGTTGGCTCATATTTACATTGACAATCCGGATGATATTCCGGAGGTGCGCGAACTGCTTGAAAAGACTCCAGGCATTTGCAGCGTCTACGATGCCGATGAGTTAGAGCTGGATCATCCGCGTAGCGGTGAACTGATCGCGCTGGCAAAAAGCGATGCTTGGTTTACGTACTACTACTGGTTCGATGACAACCAAGCACCTGATTTTGCAAGGACAGTCGATATCCATCGAAAGCCTGGCTACGATCCCTGCGAATTGTTCATGACCAGCAAGCTGCGAATGGCAGGGCGGTTGTTACAAAAGAAAGCCGGGATGCGATACAAGATGGACGTCATCCCGTTGGATGCAACATTGGTTCGCGGAAGCCACGGTGTTCACCCCGATTCGATCGATGGGCCATTGGTCATTGGCCCATCCGGTCAGCAACCTTTGCCGACCGACATGCGTGATTTTGCCGGTTACGTCAGAGGTTTGTTGGAATAGCCTCATCGAATCCGTGTGCAACTTATCGACTCAGTTCGATTCGCCGTAAGGCCACATCGATCACGAACACCGACATCGCAATCATCAGCAGCCAAGGCCACAGCGGGAAAGGTTGCGTTGCCGTTTGCTCGCTCGTTTCAAAGATCGATTCGGGCGTAGGATCAAATCGCCCTTCGCTGACTGCCGCGATCCGTTGCAATGTTGTTGTATCGGTCGGCAGCAGTCGTAGCTCGTCGCTATAGCCGACGGAGATGCCACGTGAGACACGGCTGGTTTTTCCGCTGCTTTGGGTTTGAGCTAAGTCGATGTGATAGTCGCCACGTCGATCGGTTGGGATCGTGGCTTCGAATCGTCCGGGTGCCGTCTGACGCATCGCGATTTTTTGCCGCCCGAGACTCGGGTCGATCACGTTCAATTCCGAAGTTGCTTTTTCGATGAACGAACCGTTTTCATCAACGGAGTCGAGTGAGATATGCGTTTGATCGCCCTCACGTCGGACTTCAACAAACACACCTCGGTTTTCTTGTTTGCGCATCGCGTGTCGAATGACCTGAGCCCAGAAGGGACCGAAATCGGGCCATGACAGCCATTCACCCGCCCAGCGGTTTTTAGCATCGCTAGTAAATGCGACTGACATTCCCAGCCCGTAACGCCACCAAGCCAACAGCGGATCGCCAGCTTCACTTGCGAGAATAAACTCGGCAGTCGGTTTCGGTCGCGTGACGACATAGCCTAGCAGCAACGGCGAAAGTTCTAGGTCGATGCCTTCGAGCACACTTGTTGGACGGACGGTTTGTGCCATGAACGGCATTTCGTTGATCGCAGACTTGCTCGCCTCGACAGTTTCTTTGGCGAATACCTGCGGCACCGCGTCTGCCGAATCACAGAAGTAGTACCGTCCTCCGCCAATCTGCGAAAGTTCTTCTAGCAATGCTTCGCTGGCGCCTTGCCCGAGCGCGACTGTCGAAAGGGTGATGCGGTTGGCTGCCATTTCGGAGGCGGCGCCTTGGAAATCACCCGCCGAGGAAACTCCGTCGGTCATCAGGATGACGTGTTTCAGTTTGGCTGTCGCGCCACGTAGTGCATCCAGTGCGTCGACCATGCCGGGATACATGTTCGTACCACCACTGGCCTCGATCGTACTGATCGCGTCGATAATTTGGCCTTTGTCTGATGTCGATCGTAGTTCCGATACGGTGTAGGCCGATCCGTCAAACGCAATCACGCCGATGGCATCACGTGGGCCGAGCAGTTCCACCGCACCGCGCGCGGCGTCTTTGGCAAGTTCGATTTTTTCGCCACCCATCGATCCGCTTTTGTCGATCACCAGCATCATCGCCAACGACGGTTTCTCGCGTTCTTTTTCAAAGTTGCTGCGGACCGGCAAGATCTCCTCGATCTGGGTTCGGTAGTAACCGCCAAGACCGAACGATTGATCGCCACCGAGCATCACCAACCCGCCACCAAGTTCTTTGACGTAGATGCGAATCAGATCCATTTGCCGCATCGTCATCGCCGTCGCAGGGACGTTGGACAAGACCACGCACTCGTAGCCTTGGATTTCTGTTAAATCCGTCGGTACACCCTGTGGTGGTCTAACTTCGACATCGATGGATTGTTCATCGAGTGCCCATCGCAACGAATCCGTTTGGTCGACATCAGGATCGATCAGCAGTACACGGGGACGTCCTTCGGCATAGACAACCGATGACGATTCATTGTTGTCCAGCAATGTGTCTTCGAATCCGCGTAGCCTTGCGGCGAAGGTTTCTTGGCGTTTCCCGAGGACCGTTTGTCGAAACCGAAAACGGTTTTCACCTTTTTGGATTTTGACTGGCTTCGGTTCGTCTTCACCGATTTGGATATCACCACGATAAAGATCGATATAGCCTTCACCGTCACGGTTGCTACTGACGACGACTTCAACATAAAAAGGCTGACCTTGTCGGACTTGGGTCGGTGCTTCGACTCGCGTCAGTTGGACCTCCGCTTCACTGCGGCTGGGCAGCGGGACGGTCCAGATCGGGACGCCGCCATCGGCTGCGGTCGCGATTGGGTCTTCGCCATCGGTGGCATTGCCGTCGGATAGCAGTACAACTCGGCGAACACGCGATGGTGGCATGGAGGCGATCGCAGTTCGGACCGCAGCGTCCAGGTCAGTTCCCCGTCGTTGTTCTTGTTCGGGATCGGTCTGTTGCGTCTCTACTGATTCCGGCGATTCGGAATTTGCCGTCTTCGCATCGGTCGTGTCTTTATCGGATGATGTTGTTTCATCATCCGATTCTGGAAGGACCTCCCATTGCTGTTTTAGTGTCGAAGGTCGTTTGGCAAATTCAAGAAATCTTAGTTCGACATCTTTGCCTTCGGATGCCTTGATCGCTTGGTTGATAAAGGTGTCCGCTTTCTCTTTAGCCGCCGAATCGATGCTTTCGCTACGGTCAATCGCGAAAATCAGCATTTGCTGATTGGTCGCACGCATCAACACCGGTCCGGCAAGGGCGGCGGCCAGTAGGATCACCACCGCGACACGCAGCACCAACGACACGCGTTTTTGCCAAGCGGGGAAATCACTTAGCGATCGAAAGTGGTACCAAATCAACCAGGGAAGGCCTGGGATCAACAAGTACAACCAGCTTAGTTCTGACCACTTCACTGCTATCGATCCCTCCGCTAGGCGACAACGCGTCTTTGAAACAACGCCCATTCGGCGATGACCAAGCCACACGCGGCCAGGACCAAATAGAACCAAGGTGAACGGCTTGCCGGGGGAAGCGGTGCTGCCGATTCATCTGAGAATTCAGGTACAGCGAGGTCGCTTTCATTCGGATCGGTCAAATTCACCGCCACACGTTCACCCGCAGGTGATTCACTTGCAGACTCGTTCTCGTTCACTGAACTGTCCGGTTCCGGGCTCTTTGGCTCTGGGCCCTCCGGCAACGAGTCATCCGCTTCGGTTCCCGGTGGCGATGTTGCGCTCGAAAGGCGATACACGCCGACATGCTCCAAAGCACCTAGTTTTGCAAAGCCATCTTTCACAGTGATTGGCGTCGAATCACCACTAGGTGAAATCATCGTCGCCATCACGGTCTCATCGACGTTGCCGATATCCCAGGGGACGTCTGCTGCGATACCGGTCGTCAGCGCGGGACGGATCTCGCCCGTTTCCCTGAAGAACCAGTTCATCGCGTTGGTCATCAGGACAGGGAATGCGATTCGCAGCGGCAGATCACTGGTGTCCAGATCCGATGCGAGCAACAGGATTCGTCCCGACTCGCGTTCTACTGAAACGCAGACTTTTGCGCCGGTCGCGGTTTCCAATAGTGTGGTCGGGGTGCCAAGGTTCTCGTTGACTTCGATATCACGACCGCCGGCAAGGATCACGTTTTGGAGCTGCACGTGACGCAGTAAGGGTGAACTCTTTTCTTGTTTCGCGATGATTGGGTTTTCCATCGCTTCGCCAATCTGCCACGCCGGTTCGGAAGCATCGCCAAGCTTTGGGCCGTCTTGCGGAATGTCAACGAACAGGACTGGGCCGTCCGGAATTGTTTCTGGCACCGTTGCTGCAAAGATATGTAGCTTGGGTTGATCGGCTTCCTCCTCAGTCACAATCCGTACAAGAGGGATCGATTCAAGGATTCGGTTCAGATAGAAGGATTCGCTTTCCGATCCGACGACCAAGCGAACAGGGATCTCGGGCCGATCTGGCAGAATCGCACGCGCCGTATTATCGACCATCAAGGCGTCTTCGTCTTTCAGCTGGCCGGTCAGAACGCCACCGGCTTGTGATGTCGCGTCGATCTGTTTGCGAAAGCTTTCACCCGGTTCAATACTCATCGGAATGACATCCACCAAGTCGTCGTTCAGCTTCAGTGTCAGTCGGGCATCGGCGGGATTTTCGGAGAAATTTTCGACCACGACCAGCAGCGAATAGCCGATCGGGTCCACGGTCGATCGGCGGACTTGGAATGTGGTGATCGCTACGTTGTCGAGAGATTTTCCAACGGCGATAACACGCACGTCTTCGGCAAGCAAACGTTCGCTGCTTTCGTTTTCACTTGGCTGGCTACTACCGCCGGCTGGTGTGTCTTCCGAGCCAACGTCTTGCGACGAAGTCTTCTCGGCGAACAGATCTCGGTTCGTGATTCCGCCGTCAGTGAAAATGACAATTCTTCTGCGTTCAGGGTCACTGGCAAGGCGACGAGCGGCAGCAACAGCTTGCTTGACTTGGGTTGGCCCATCGGTCAAACGGATCTTGTCGATCGCTTCGACAACGGTAGGTGCAAAATCGGACATCCCGACGACAACACGAACGCTGGTGCCAGCGGTGATTAACGCAATGTTGTCACCATTGCGGAGCGTCGAAGCCATGTCAGACGCTTGAGAGATCGCTGCATCCAGTCTTGTGGTTCCCGTTTCCGGATCGACAGCGCCCATGCTGGCCGAGTTGTCGACGACCAAGATCAAATCCTGGCCGCGGTCCTCTTGTGAATTCCAGAGAGGATCGGCGAGGGCAAAACCGAGGAATGCGACGAACGCCAACTGCAACAGCAACGAAACCCAGTGTCGCAAATTTTGCCAGAGCGAACGTTGACGCTTCTGTTCGAATATTTGTTCCCAAAACAGCAACGTCGACACGGTCCGTCGACGGAGACGTGTTTTCAGAATGTAAAAGACAATGATCGGCAAGGCGACCAAAAGCCAAATCAGTTTGTCGGGTGAAGCGAATGACATGGTTTACCCCACCGCCGCGGCACGCATCATTTTTAGAAGCACCGCATCGAAAGGCACGTCCGTTGTCGTTCGGGTATGCGCCAAACCATGGGTACGACAGTAGCGTTCGATATCAGCAACAAAGGTTTCGAACAGCTTTTTGTATTGCTTCAGTTTCCGCTCTGTGACCGTCACCTTTTTCTCAACGCCTGTTTCGCAATCAACCAATTGGACGTCACCAAGTAAATCGGGTGCGGCTTCTGATTGCGTATGAATTTGGATGACGTGTGGTTCAAACTGTGCATAGCGAAGTCGGTCAACGCCATCGCGGAAGCCTGCTTGGTCGAACAGATCACTGATCACAATGGCCAAGCCTGTACGCGGTGCTCGGGACACGAATTCACCCACGGCACGTTTCAGGTCCGTCGGTTCGGCATGGCATTTCAAGCCTTCCAAGAAACGCAGCACACTTAGGATTTGGTCCTTGCCGCGAACCAAAGGCATCGAGACCTTCGAACCTTCGGCGTAGGCGAAAATTGACACGCGGTCCAAGTCAGCAAGCGCGATGTAGCAGAGCGCCGCGGCGATCTGTCGCGCCAATGTGAACTTTGCGGTTTGCTTTTTGTCGACCAAGCTTGGGTCCTCGACCGACATGCTTTGTGAAACGTCCAGCAAGATATAGACATGCAAGTCTTCCTCTTCCTGGAAACGCTTCAGTAAGAGGTCTCCATGGCGTGCGTACACGTTCCAATCTAAGTACCTCAGGTCGTCACCGTGGATGTATTCACGGTGGTCGGAAAATTCGATTCCGCCACCGGTTTGCATGGTGCGACGTTGGGCAAGCAACTGTCCTTGGAACATTCGTTTGCTGAGCAAAGAAAGGTATTCCAATTGCTTTAGAAATTCAGAGTCAAAGATTGGCGCCGAGGTTTCGTTTGCCATCAGTTCACTTCAATCGAGGCAGATGGGCAATCACTAAACCGCGACTTCTTGACCGACCTTTTCGAGCAGGTCGTCTAAGATTGAGTCGACGCGAATGCCTTCGGCTTGGCCTTCGAAATTCAGCATGACGCGGTGGCGAAGGACCGAGTGAACAACGCTTCGTAGATCATCACGGCAGACATGGAATCGGCCATCGAGAACCGCTTTGATCTTGGCACACAGGATTAACGCTTGGGCGCCGCGGGGGCTGCTTCCATAGCGGACAAACTGTCGAACCATCGGGGTTGCGGTTTCATGTTCGGGGTGAGTGCCCATGATGAGCAAGATAGCGTACCGCCGGACGTCGTCGGCGATCGGGATCAAGCGTGACAGCTGGCCCATGCGGACAACGCGTTCAGCCGAGACGACTTTGTCGGGTGGAGCGATCTCGCCGGCGGTGGTGCGATCCATGATGGTTTCCATTTCCTCGGTGGTCGGAAACGGAACCATCAGTTTCATCAGAAAACGGTCCAGTTGAGCTTCGGGCAATGGATAAGTGCCTTCCATCTCAAGCGGGTTCTGGGTCGCCAAAACAAAGAATAGTCCGTCAAGTTGATGCGATGTGCCGGCGACGGTCACGCTATGTTCCTGCATCGCTTCGAGGAGCGCAGACTGAGTTTTGGGGGTCGCACGGTTGATCTCGTCAGCCAAGACGACGTTGGCAAATAGAGGCCCACGCTGGAACTGAAATTCCTTTTGGCCGTCGTTGCCTTCGACCAAAATGTTAGTCCCGATCAGGTCAGCCGGCATCAAGTCTGGGGTGAACTGGATTCGGCTAAATGGCGCCTCGAGGACTTCGCTTAGTGTCCGGACCAACAGTGTTTTCCCAAGTCCAGGGACGCCTTCGAGCAAGACGTGTCCGCCCGCGATCATCGAGATGAGGACACCGTCAACGATCGGCTCTTGGCCAACGATTCGCTTGGCAACTTCATTGCGCAGTTTCGCAAATTCATCGCGGAAGTGACTCAGTTCGCTGCGGAATTCGTCTTCAGATAGTTGCATTCGCGATTTTCCTGTCAGTTCAGAACGTCGACTTGAAGTCGTCTCTCGGGTGGCAAGCTCTATTGATAACCTGTTGGTTGGTCAGATGCAAAGGATTTGGCTTGGCTGTTAGACAAACCGTCTGAAAAACTCTTTTGTGGCTAAAGTCAGTGAAGTCGGCTTTAGTGCTTGGAAAGCTGATAAACTGCCGTTCCTACGGGCTTGATGTGATCCGCTATGCGGGTGCGCTAATCGGTGAAAAGGTTTTTCGTTGGTGCTTGGACAGTTCTTAGGTTGTTTCGCTTTTCGTCCCTCGAATAAGCAAGGTTTCTGTCCAGCCAAGTTGTGCAGTTCAATCTAATTCCCAAAAGGCGATGCGATGAAAAAGGTCTTGGCTTTGGCGGTCATGGTGTCCTTCGTGCTTGCGATTGGTAATGCAGACTGTTTGGCAAAAGATCGTGAGGAGGCGGTGCGTGGCGATAAACGCCGCGTCGAAGCCGAAGGGTTTTGGATGTATAACGAAATTCCCGGTGCGATCGAAAAAGCAAAGGAAACCGGCAAGCCGATCGTTGTGGTGCTGCGTTGTTTGCCTTGCGAAGAATGCGTCAAACTGGACGATGAGCTTGTGGACAACGATCCCGTCATCCGACCCTTGCTGGAACAGTTTGTTTGTGTTCGCCAAGTCGGAACAAATGGATTGGACCTCAATACGTTCCAGTATGACACTGACCAGTCATGGGCTGTCTTCTTTTTAAATGCGGACAAAACGATCTATGGACGTTTTGGTACTCGATCTCACCGCACCGAATGGTACGGCGACGTCTCTTTGAAAGGCCTTGCCAAAGCCTTGCAGGGGGCGCTTTACTTGCACAAAAACTTGGACCGGTATCAATCGGCCTTGGACGGTAAACGCGGCGAACCGCTGGAGGTTGCGTCGCCGGAGCAGTATCCGTCGCTCAAAGATCGCTATACCGATTCGCTTGACTACAAAGGCGATGTTGTCAAAAGTTGCATCCACTGTCACCAGATCGGTGATGCGCAGCGTGAGTACTACTGGAGTTCCGGTAAAGCGATTCCGGATAAAGTCTTGTGGCCATATCCCCATCCCAAGTCGTTGGGGATGGTGATGGATCCGAACGAGATGGCAACGGTAAAGTCGGTTGATCCCGATTCGATCGCTTATCAAAGCGGGTTACGTGAAGGTGATCAGATCCAGCGTTTGGATGGACAGGTGCTGTTGTCGATCGCGGATTTGCAATGGGTTCTGCACAACGTCAACCCTGACGGAGCGTCCGTGGCGATGCAAATCAATCGAAACGGAAATCAAGAGAGCCTGACGTTGGATTTGCCAGCAGGATGGCGTAAGGCAGGCGACTTGTCATGGCGTGTTTCGACTTGGGGCCTGCGGCGAATCGGCGGCGGCGGAATGGTGATCGGCGATCCTCAGGGGGACGGCTTGTTGGTCAAGAATGTCGGCCAGTATGGAAAGCATCGCGCGGCTAAAGATGTCGGGATCCGAAAAGGCGACATCTTGCTTTCCTATGACGGACGTCAGTTTGACCGTGAGCAGGACATGCTGACCTACGTTGTCAAGGAAAAACGCGCTGGCGACAAAGTCGATGTCAAAGTCCGTCGCGGCGGCAAAGAGCTGACCTTCCGGTTGCCGATTCAGGAGTAGCGTGTTGCCTTCATCGCGTTGTTAAAATAAACAAAGGCGAGCAAAGCAGTGATGCCTTGCTCGCCTTTAATCTTTTGATGATTGCCCTACAGTCAAACGCGGTGAAGTTTCGGCTGTCTCATCGCCACGTATGTTGTCCCAGTTAGTTTGGTAACTGAAAGTTTGAAGGCAACGCAAATGTGTTCGCTGGACCTGCAGCCGGATTGCTTGCCGGCTGAGAAGCAGCACTGGTCGGCTGCGCGGGAGCTTGAGCGGGTGCGGCGGTTGCTGCCGGAGCTGCCGTTGGCTGTGTAGCCGGAGCGGTCGCTGGTTGGGTGGCTGGGACGCGATAGGATGCGGCACCAACGTTGGTGGCTTGTCCGCCTGTTGAAACCGCTTGAACAGCAGGGCCGGTCTGATCGGTCAGCGACGCGATAGCCGCGTCTGCGCCAGCTCCTGCCGGTTGAACCGAGCCTGGCATATTCCCGATTTGGGCAAGCAACTGTTTGGAACGCTCAACCGCACGCTTGGTCGCCGGATCGGTTTCGGCTTGCGGCGAATAGGTGAGCGACTGATTCAGGTGGCGAGTCGCTTCGGTAGCTTGACCGCGTTTGTGGTGCAGGTAAGCCATGTTGAAGTGGGCAACTGCAGGCGAGTTGTTCGCTGCCAAGACGTTAAACGCGCCTTCGGAATCACCTGATTCGAATTTCACACTGGCCAAATTGTTGGCGTAGCGAGACGATCCGGGAGACAGCTTCAGGGCCTGTTCGATGGTCGATGCCGCAGCGCCATGATTACCCAGCTTGCTGAGGGTTAGGCCAAGGTCATTGTAAAGGCCGGCGTCGTTGGGGTTATGCTTGATCGCTTTGCCAAAATACTCCGCTGCCTTTTGGTAGTTGTTTTGGCGGAAATGCAGCCGAGCGATGTGTGCCAGTGCGGCTGAATCGTTGGGGTTCTTTTGCAAGGCTTTGGCATAGCTTTCCATTGCCTTTTCGTAGTTGTTGGCCGATTCCCAAAGGCGACCATTGGCAACGAAGACTTCCGAGGTCACTTCGGCTTTGTGTGCCAAGCTTGTTGGGTCGGTTGCATCGCCATTTTCGACATCAGGGCTGCTTGGGGCCGACTTGCCGAACCAGCCTGCGACAGTGTCTTTTGACTTGGTTGCCGCAGACTTGGCACCACCTGCGATCGACGTCGCAACGTTCTTCGGGGCGCTGGTCCAGCTCGACTCTTCCGAAGCGGTGCTGGTGGACTTGGAAAACGGATTCAGTGAGGCGACTCGTCCAACACTGCCGCTGGTGCAACCACTGATCCCGGTGCAGCCAATGGCCATCGTTAGGGTCAGTGCCGATGCAAGTCGATTTCGTCGTTTGGTTCGGCCGGACACGAGTATCAATCTCCCATGACTGAAAAGTCATTTTCTGGGTCTTAAATCGCAGCAAGCCGGCATCTTCACGATAAGCCGATGCCGGTAATTTGTATCGGTTCTAAGGATCGGCATTAATTGGTCTTGACTTCAGGTCCGGTTAGTCCGGTGGCACCGAATTTTACGAAAAAAGGCGACCTTCCCTTGGAAGATCGCCTTTTGAATTTGCTGTCAATTTGATTGCTTGTCAGCTGCGTCTTTGAACTTCAAGCATCTCACTTCTGCGAAGCAAGCCGAAGTCCTAGGCAGCCGTCGCAAGGTTAGTTGCGAGTTGCCGAGGCCGTGCCAGCGGCACTGGAGCTTGGCAGCTTTGGAGCAGCCATTTGCTCCAACCAAGCACGATTGACTTTGGTCGCCCAGTCGCCGGGAGCCGTCGGTGGCTTTTTGTTGGTGATGGCGATAACCGGAGGTGGTCCTTGCAGCTGGTATTGATCGAGCATTTGGCGAACCGCATCAACACGGGCTTGCGTCTCGGCATCGGTCATTGCCCGTTCGATATTGACGAATCGTCGCGACGGCGGCGCTTGGAACGCGATCCACGCGAGTGCTTCCTGACCGGATGTTTTCAAAGCACCATCACCGGTTCGGAATTGATGCCCCGCGAGTGTATTGTGCAGTGCCCAGCCGTTTTGTTTCTGTGCTTCGAAAGGCATGATGACGCTCATCGCGTCCATTTCGTTGAACGGGTCAGGCCACGCGTTATTGCGTTGTTGGCCGACACCGACCTTCGCCCAGAATTCGTTCCATCCGGCGTCGACGGTTGAAGCGGTGATTGACATCACCACTGCGGCGATCATCAAACGTCCAAAAAGGTTAGTGCGTCGCATGATTAGGGCAGTTCCTTCCGCCGACGGGGAAATGACTGGGGGAATGGTTCCGCGGATTGGAATAGAAACGGCGGAACCATGATGCAAGACATCAATTCGCTGAATGGTCCATCGGCAGAATGGATGAGCTCACTTTGCAAGCCGCAAGTGTGCCCGAATAACCGGTACAGGTTGTCCGGGAGGTTGGTGCCAACCGCCGAACAACCTGTGCAAGACTTCACCGGATCAACAAGATAGAGCGGTTGTGCTGATTAAGAGTGAACGATGCCGAGTTCGATTGGCCGAGCTTCGGACCGATTATCGCCAAGGTTCGGGAAATTTAATTTCCAGCAGCATGCCCTGGCAATCGAATGCTCAAGGCTGATTCTTTTGGGAGCGCCGTGACTTCCGGCAAGTGAAGCCGCGGGGCTATTTTCGCCAGTCCGGTCGCTTGCGTCGTGCTTTCGGGTGGTGTGTCACGATATTGAATGTCGCGTCACGTCCGGTCATGCGTCGGCCCATCGGCCGTTTGGTGGGCATGACCACGGTGGCGCGAAGCTTCTTATCCGTTTCCATCAGCTCATCGTCGACTTCGAATTCCACGTGGCGTCCGATCAGTTCTTTGCTGAGCGTTCTGCGAAGCGGGGCCACGTGGCGGTCGCGATGTGAAGGCCGGCCATCACGTCGCTGTGGACGTCGATCTTGCCGCGGCGGCGGGCTGGGCTGTTTGAAGTCTTCGCCCGGTTCCCAGACGGAATGGTGAAAGAAAACGTCGTCGCGGAAGTCTTCGGCATCGATAAAGCCGAATTCACCCTTGTCATCGATGAAACGAATCGTTCCCAGCCTTTTGCGGGTGATACGAAATTTCTTCGCCGGTTCGTCTTCGCGGGGGGCTGAACTGTCTCGGGGCAACGTCGCTGATCCACATCTGGGGCTGGAATATCGTCTCCAAAACTTAGCAAGAAAGTCGGCGAGCGGAAGTCATAACATTTGTCGTTTCGCGATGACCTCCACAAAGGCGGGCTAATTCGCCTCGACGTTTGCAGGTAGTTGGTTAATCCCAAGCCATCGCGTCATCGAATGTGTCGTCGCGCGGCGAATCACTGTTGGCCAGAGTGCCTCGTCCTGCGTGAACACGTCTTGTTCTCTGGCATCCAGCACGTGCCAAAAACCTGCGTGACGCTCTGCATCGAGCTGCTGTGCGGTCCAGCCAAGGTGCCCGACGATCAGGCGATAAGGAGCTGGCTTTTGTTTGACGAGCGTCTCTAGAAGCGTGCGGTCCGCTGCGACATAGACACCTTCGCCGGTTTCGGCTTCGGCGAGCTGGCTCGATCCGTGGACGGCGACGACGGGGCCCGACAGGGGGCCTCCGAAATGGATGGTGCCAAGCGTTTTACTGACCTCGTGGGCCATTTGGCTGGCCATTTCTGCCGCGGCAAGGTCTTGGCGATCATCGTCATCAAGATTTTCGCCCAATTCAGGTTGCGGATATTCAAAATTCTGAGAGTTCGCGGCGGTGCCGGATTCGGCGATCCGTGAACCCGGTTTGGTCGCTTTGTTTCCGACTTGCTGCAGCATTTTTGAAAGTGCAGGCGGGGCCGCCATGGGGCGATTGAGCAATACCGCGAAGACGTTTTCGGCATCCTGGTGTACAACCAACGAGACTGACCGGCTGAGCATCGGATCCTGCACCGTTGTTGACGCGACCAATAACTTTCCTACCAGCGGTTCGGACGGTTGTAGCGAGTTGGAATCCTTCATGGTGAAACCTAAAACGGTGATGGAGACGATGCCAAAATGACACAACTTGCAGGATGCCTAAATCCAGAGTGCAATAGATGCAAGCGATGTGCCAAAGCACGCTTGTTGCGAGAGGCAACGACGGGAACTTAGAAAATCTTGGTCGCGTTTTCGCTCGATGCGACACAACTTGGAAACTAGCTGCGGTCGAACTCATGGCAGGTCACTACGGAACAGAATCGGAAAAGCAAGCGAGGAAACGATGAGTTTGTACGAGATGCGAAAGAGCTACACGCTCGCGACTCTGTTGGAGAAAGACATTGATCCCGACCCAATGGTTCAGTTTAAAAAATGGCTCAGCGAGGCGCTGCAAGGCGATTTTCCCGAATGGGTCGAAGCCAACGCGATGACGCTGTCGACCAGCGACGCGAAGGGTTTGGTCACAAGCCGGGTGGTGCTGTTGAAAGGATTGGACGAAGGCAAGTTTTGGTTCTACACGAACTACTCGTCTGACAAAGCCGCACAGATGGACGCCAACCCACAGGTGTCTTTGTGCTTCCTTTGGCAACATATCCAGCGTCAGGTACGCGTCACCGGTACCATCGAAAAATCGCCACGTGAAAAGTCGGTCGAGTACTTTCACAAGCGGCCGCGTGACAGCCAGTTCGGCGCGATCGTCAGCAGCCAATCGAGTGTCGTTGAATCGCGAGAGGTCTTGGAAAAACGCCTCGCTGAATTGAAGCAACAGTACGGCGAAAAGGATGAGATTCCTTGCCCGGAAGACTGGGGTGGCTACTGTGTTCGCCCAACCACGATCGAGTTTTGGCAAGGACGCGAAAGCAGGCTTCATGACCGACTTCGCTATCGATCCGAAGCGTCAGCGTGGAGCGTCGAACGGCTCGCACCATAAGAGACTTCTGCGATGGCTTTAACACGACGGCAAACCGCGATCGGGATTTCCGTGTTCGTGCATGCGATCTTGCTGACAGTATTGTTGTTTTGGGTGGTTCCGAAGTATTCAGCACCGCAAGATTCGGACACTGTGGCAAGCGGCGACTTCAATCGTCAAACCGCGGATGCAGGGGCTGCAGCGCCAGCGCCGCAAATAAAGCCGCTCCCTGCTGCCGAAGCTAGCCACGACGAAATAAAGAAGTCTCTTGATCAGCAACTTGAGCTTGCCCAGCGACTGCCTGCTGAGAAAAAGCTTAGCGAACTGGAAAAGAATGCTCGGCGGCTTCAGTCGATCGCAAGCAACGAATCCATCAAGCAAACTGCGATGGTCGTTGCTGAATCATTTGGTGTCGATACAAAGCAGTACGATCAAGTCGACAAAGCTGTCGAAGGTGCTTTAGATATCTCCACGGCACAGATTGCAAATGTGACTCGCCGAAAGGCAGAAGGCGGAGGCTGGGAGTACACCGCAGAATTGGTTGACCAAGCGGGGCATCGAAGCGCAGTGCCGCTGCTCGCATCGGAGGGGGAATCGCTCTACGACGCTTTTCAGATGATGGAAAAGTATCCGATGATGAAAGGTGTGTATCGCAGTGTTGTCATGCCAGTCCTGCAAAAGTTGACAGCCACATCAGAGTCGCCGCCTGTGGATGCTGATTCGGACATTGAAGTCGAGCCCTAGCAGGCATGTGAAGTTAGTCGCTCAGCAACGTGCTGTGAATGAGTCTTTGAAATCTTATGGTCTGATGGAAACGAAAAAAGGCGAGAGCCTCCAAGTATTTTGGAAGTTCTCGCCCAAACAAGTTGTTTTGTGGACGTTTAAGCGTAAACGTCGGGTGTTAGCGTCGGCGTCGGCGACCCAGGCCAATGCCACAGCTGATCGCTAGGATGGCCAACGAACCTGGCTCAGGCACGGCGCCTGTCACTTGGCCGATATCACCGACGGTCATGTCGTCAAATCCCCAGACGTCACCCGATCCGGCGGTATTCTGGAAACTGATCGATGTGAACGTATCAGTGTCGCTGACGAATCCGTAGAACAAAAGGTTGCCGCTATTGAGACCGGTCACGGGGATGGTCAAGGTTTCAGAACCGCCACCAGCAAGGTTCAGGATGACGTTTCCGCCGCCCGAGTCGCCAAGGTCGGTGGCATAGAAGCCGAAGGCTGCGATAGCGGAGCTGAAATTGACGCTGAACTCGCCAGCAGTGGTCGAAGTGCTAGTTCTAAGAAAGCGAGTGCCGGAGGTTGCAAATGCACCTACAGTCGGCGCGGTCCGGATTCCAGTGCTGGAACTGCCCGTAATGGTTGCCGTTACACTTCCAGTTGAGCCCGGAAAGGAGAGGTTAAGCGGGACCGAACCGCTGAGCGATTCAAAATTCTCGGTGCCAACGCCACCAGAGAGGTTCGATAGAAAGTTTGAGCGTGCAGTAACAGCGTTGCCGCCTGGGACAAATGCTCCGCCGGCACCGTTGTCAACGCCAAAGAAAGTAGAGATTCCAGCGTGGCTCGTATTTGCCGAGACTGCGAAAGCAATCGCGATGAGTAACGCAGCAAAGTTTTTAATAGTCATTTGATTTGTTCAGTAAGATTGTATGTTGCAATGGGAAACTACCAAAACCGAACGAATCGCGGAACCTTGTCTTCCGATGGTATTGAAGGTGGGTCGTACTGGTGGTTACATGGGAACGCACAACTGGTTTTTAACTCGTCGAACTTAATCCAGCCGGTGTTGACCATCGGCTGAGACTCGGACGATGTAGGCGGGCGCGTGTTACCTAGGGCATCCGATGAAAATGACGACCAAGCTTCGAGGATTTGGTCACGATGCGATCGCTTCTGCATCGAGGATTGCATGTAAGACTGTTGGTCCGCTGCCGACGCGATAGTCGTTGAGTCACTCCCGATCAGTCCTGCAAATGCCGAATTCCCCATGTAAAACAAGGGGAATAGGCAAATCAGTATCATCTGCAGGTGTCTGTTCACGCGTGCACCAGTGTTGGCGTTGTATGGGGCTTGCGGAATATTCTGGGGTTGGCGGACGGATATTGTACCCCTCGCTAGGACCGTGTGCAATAAGCAACCGATAAAAGCCTGTTCATCCGATTTTCGAACCGGAGACGTATCGAGTCTCGAGTGGAATACGCTGATATGTGGCGTTGAACAGAACCTCGGGGGGAGCAAGGTTGTTTCTGAGTGTCGATGACATGCAATGTCAATCTGCTTTTTGGATTCGACAACTCTCACAGGCGAGTCTTGCATGATTTGAATACCGGAGTAATTCATGCATCTGAGCTATTCATTATCGCATCGAAGTTGTTTTTCAATGGTTAGTCTGATGTTTCTTTTGGTTCTATCCAACAAGGCCAGCAGGCAAGCGAAGTCATGCCGAATTGAAGATTCATGGAAGCGATCGATGACAGTCGTTCCGTATCCGGATGAGTTGTGATGCCGACAGTATTGGAGCTTTCGGCTTATAAACATCATCAGGAGCGTTGTGCTCAGGTTGTCATTCTGTGGTTGGTGCTTTAAACCTTACCCTCAATCGCATGGACGGTGCGTAACGCTACGGTGGGTTGCGGGATTGATGGCAAGCGTTTCACGACTCGTCGTGCGTCAGGTTCGTCTTATCAGTTCAGTCGCGAAACAACTCTTGATCATGTTTCGTGAGCAGTCGATTGTCGTTTCTCGTGCCGAAATAGCGACGACTTTTCAATAGTGATGACTTCGACGGCATCAACGCGAACGACCGATACCTTGCCTAATCGTTTCTAGGCAGATGTCTCTCGCCCCCGTTTCGCCGTCGCACGATAGGCAACTTGATGGCACGGAAAAGGATCCGGCTGCAGAGGCAGTCAGGGGTTGCGCAATTATTGCGCGAACAGAAACGTCTTCGTCTAGCTCGACTCGCCAGAAAACGTTTCTCAGCTCGAAAGTTACGGTCACCTTTCGAACGACTCGAAGATCGACATTTGTTGGCAACCCTTCACTGGGACGGTGGAGGTGATGGGGCAAGCTGGCATGATCCCTTGAACTGGGATTCCGACCAGACTCCGTTGGTGACAGATCATGTCATCGTTGAAGACTTGGCAACTGACCTAGTTGTTGATGTCTCCTCGAATATCGAAGTCGCATCAATCAATGCCAGTGAAAAGTTGCACGTCGTTGGCGCTCAGCTCAAAACTTCGTCGCTAATCGTCGGTGAGCTTGTACTCGAAGACGCTTCTCTTGCGGCATCTGATTCAAACACACTGACAACGCAGGTCCAAGGTCGACTGACCATCGAGCAATCGGCCAGCGATTTCATGATCGTTGGGCAATTGCAAGTCGACGGAGATTTGTTTCTAGCGTCTCCCGTCGAGTTAGTCGCAGAAGGAAGCAATGCTTCGTTGCTCGTCAACGGCGATGTAAACCTAGAAAATGCGGAACTGCTCGCACGCAATGGCGGAGTGATCGCCATGCCGAACGTTCAAAAGTACGCGTTCAATTCCAGCCAAAACAATGAGACTCGGTCCATCATCGCTGAAGGAGCAAACAGTCGCATTGATTTAAGTGGGCTGCGAAGTATCAGTGGAGGATCACACTACGGGAGCCAATTAGATTTCGTCGCATCTAGTGGTGGTCAAGTTGATTTGTCCTCGGTCGTTTCCGTATTCGATCCGATCGATGGCAACTCTGAATTTCGAGCGATCAATTTCCGATCCGAGGATGTTGATAGCCGAATCGATCTTTCCTCGCTCGAATCGATTGTCGATCGGAATTCTACTGGTCGATCCAAGTTTGTGGCTTCCGATGAAGGATCAATCGAAGTACCCAATCTGCGGCAAGCCCAGGGCACCGCTTTCGTTCTTGGGAATGGCATCGATATCAGTGCGGTAGAATCGCTGATCGATTCGCATGTCACGATAGACGGTGTCGATCTTTCGTTGAGCGAATTGAGTGTTGCCGATCGAACAGAATTCGAGATCAGTGCGGGCGCGATATCGTTACCCTTGATTCGGTCGCTACGTGACGGCGCCGTGTCTTTGACGGCCGGTGGCAATTTTTCAGCACCGAGTCTTACCGAAATCGACGGTGCGGATTTCTCTGTTTCCGAAGGCGCAAGCTTGTCACTTCCCGGTGTGACTTCGTATGCGCACGGTGCATCGGAGACATCTATCAGTCGCGTTTGGGAAGCGGATGGTTTCGGATCGACAATCGAATTCCCGAATCTGGTTTCGATCACCGGCGCAACAACTTATGGCGGCACTCAGCTCATCAATGCAGTCGGCGGCGGCGAGATCAGCATGCCTGCCTTGCTGCAGGTGATTGATCCGGAAGAAGGAAACCAAAACTTTCGCCGGATGGAGATTTTGGCAACTGGGAATGGTAGTCAAATCAATGTGCCGGCGCTAACGTCCTTCGTCGATCTATACGCTGATGGTTCAGGGCAAGCTTCGGCAATTGATGCAGCCCAGGGGGGCGTTGTTTATGCGCCTGCATTGACGCAGCTTCACGGTGTACGTTCGATTGTCAATTCACCCGGCGATATTCAAGTCGCTCAGCTAGTTCGCATCGAGAACAGTGATCTGACGGTTGACAAGCAGCCGAGTTCGTTTGAATCCTTGGAATGGATAGAAGGCACCCGACTGAACCTTGTTCAAACGGATGCCGAACTAAACCTGATCAATGCTTTTGAACGCAACCGTTTGGTGACCGATCAGGGCGCTAGCATTCAGATTCCAAACCTTAAGCGGATCAATGCTTCGGGGTTTGAAGCCTATGGCGGAACCGTAATTGCGTTTCCGTCGATTCAAGAATACCGATTGGATCCTGACCAGGCGAATTTTCAGCAAGCATGGATCGCGGATGGTAGTGGTAGCACGATCGACTTTTCGGGTCTGCGCTGGATCGAAGGAGGAGATTTATACAACACTCGTCTTTCGGTCCAAGCGAATGGAGGTGGAGAAGTCGATCTCCGCTCACTTCGCCAAGTAGTTGATCCGATCGAAGGCAACACAAGTTTTCGAAATACCAGTTTTGATGCCACAGGCGAAGGCTCGACAATTCGCATGGATCAATTGGCGAACGTCATCGATCGAGATCCTAATCTTGCTACCTCGCTGACCGAATCCGACGGAGGGTCTTTGTTCGCGCCTTCACTAAAGACTCTTGTTAATGCGAACTTCATGCAAGGGTCTGCCGCACCTCCCGCACTGGTTCAATCAGGGCAATCGGTCATCACCATTGACGAAACAATGTCGATGCCCGTGTTCGCTCCAAGTCGTCAAAACGGCACGGTGACTTGGATTGGAGGTGAGGGTGACTGGAGCGATCCGTTGATGTGGAGCGGCGGTCGAATTCCAGGTGTGAATGATGATGTCCTTTTGCCGAGTGGCACCGTGACTATTACCAGCGGTAGCCAATTTGCTCGTTCAATCCAGGGCGCAGGAAACCTGTCGATCGGTGGTGGTGCACTGACGCTCTTTGGGCCTTCCGTATTCAGTGGAAACCTTGCGATTTCACCTGATGCGACTTTGGCCGTCCGTGGCCATCAAGCGAGTTTGGTTGTTGAAGGCCAACAGTCCATCGACGGAATCAATCTGTTGGTTTCTGACGGAGCCGAGTTGCGATTTAAAGACGTCACCAGCTACGCGCACGGAGGTGCAAGCAACGTTCAGCGTGATTGGATTGTTCAAGGCAACGGCAGTCGGCTTGTCATGGACAGCCTGCAGCAGATTTCAGGAGGCGAGAACTACAACACCCAGTTGAACATCAAAGCGATTGCCGGAGGTTCGATTGAGCTGCCAAATGTGACAGAGATTGCCGATAGCGCGATTGGAAACGCCAGCCTTCGTGCCATCAACCTCATCGCCACAGACCTTGGTAGTTCGATCAGTTTGCCCAGGTTGCAACGATTGCTTGATACATCGGTTGATCCAGAGTCCCCTGCTTCCTATTCGGCACTGCAGGCGTTGGCAGGTGGACGTATCGAGCTTGGGGCTTTACAGCAGGCTGTTGGGATCGAAGTGAAATTTGACTCGCCCAGTTCGCTGCCTCTTTCGACCGTTCAGCAACTTGACAACAGCCGTGTCGAGATAGACTCGGTTGATTTGGATTTGCCGAACCTTGTAATTTCAACAGGCACATACTTTCATGCCAAGCATGCGACAATTCAGGTCGTGAACTTAGAGTCGCTTGTCGGTGGCGGATTGGCGGTTACTGCAAATGCCTCAATTGTTGCGACGAAGCTTTCATCGATTGATGGCACAAGTTTAGTCGCTCGTCGAGGCGCACGGATCGAGCTGCCGCTGGTGACCAGCTATGCACATGCCTCCAGCAGCAATTCGCAAGCTCGCGTTTTCTCTGCTATTGGACATGGCAGTCAAGTCAGCCTTCCGGTGTTGTCTGTGATTTCGGGGCCGACAACCTACGGATCGCAGTTGGAAATCTTGGCCAGCAATGGTGGCGAAATCATGCTGCCGAGCTTGGAAAGCATCACAGATCCCGGCGTTGGGAATTCGGCCTTTCGTGGCGTCCAATTGGTTGCCGATCAACCCGGCAGTCGGATCGCGATTCCGAGTCTGGTGAGCTTTATCGACCTCGGTGAAACCACGATTTCACAACAAACCACGGGCAGCTATTCAGGATTGTCGGTGAGTCGTGGTGCGGCTATCGATGCTGGCGTCCTCGCAACGCTAGCTGGAGTAAAAGTCACTCGCGATCATCTGTCGTCAATTGACCTATCAACCATCGAAGCGATTTCCAATGGAATGATCGAAGTCGCTGGGGATGACGTCTTGTCGCTCAGCGCTCTCGCGGATGCCTCTGGATCGGCAATTCGACTGATCGGAGTCGAAGGGCAATTGCCGGAATTGACATCGATCCAAGGCGGTGAGTTATTGATCAGAAACGGAGCAATCGTTGATGCTCCGAAATTGTCGAACATTGATTCGGCCGGTTTGTCGGCTGCGGGGGGACAAACAATCCGACTGCCGAATGTTGTCTCGATCAGCCATCGGAGTACAGCATCTGGACAGCGAATGTCGTTGCGGGCGCAGGGGCCTGGCAGCCGTGTCGAGCTTCCGAACTTAATTTCAATAACTGGCGGAACCCATTACGACAGTCAAATTGCCGTTGAAGCACTTTCCGGTGGCGTTGTTGATTTGTCGGCATTGGAGTCGATCGTCGATCCCAGCGCTGAAGGTAACCTTAGTTTTCGCCGAGTCGATCTACTCGTCGAAGGTGTTGATAGCCAAATCGACTTAACCGCCCTTGAAACGTTCTCCGATGCCTTTGCGGGAAGCCTCTCTGGAAGCGATCTCTTTTCGACTGCGACATCGCGTTTTGGGGGAACGCTTGCGTTAGGAAACAACGTATCAGCGATTCCGATGTTGTCGGGTGTTTCAGTTTCCGTTGTAAAGCACGGCGTCATTGAAGGAAGTTTCGTACTCAATGACGATAGCGTTTTATCGGGTGATGGGACGGTCGTCGGGAACATTCAACTATCAGGATTGGTTCAGCCAGAACCGATTCTGACGATCGATGGAGACTTAGAGCTATCGCCGGGTTCGATTGTTGAATTTGACATCAGTGGAACCACGCCTGGCACCGAGCACGATCGACTTGATGCCAATCATGTTCAGTTTGGTGGAGTTATCCGAACCGTCAAAGCGAACGGATACGATCCAATTCCTGGCGACAGCTTTCAAGTCCTGACATTCGATTCCAAAGCAGGAGACGCTCAGTACGAAGGTTTGGATTTTGGTAGTCAATTACTTTCTGCCGAACTTGGGCCGAGGTCCTTGGATTTTGTTGCTGGGTTTTCAAGTGGTCCGAGCGTCGAGTCTTTCCAGGTTTCCGATAGCGGTGTTGATCCTGACGGTCCCTTTCTGATTTTGGTTTTTAGCGAAGCGATCCAGTCGAGTAGCCTTTCGACTGCAGACCTGAACTTGGTTGGGCCTGGACGAGAAGCAATTTCCATTGAGTCGTTGGAAGAGATTGGTCAATCAGGCGATCTGTTCATCGTGCGGCCTGATCGCCAGAATTTCGTCAATGGTCGCTACGAACTGACTGTCGGTCCGGAGATTGAAGACCTTGTCGGCAATTGGATGAACCAGGACGGCGACTTCTTCAACGGCGAGCCAATCGAGGATCAATTCACCGCTGAATTTCAGTGGTCTATTCCTGACTTGGTTTTACAAGGCGGAACTCTCGCGACAGAACAAACAGACTATCGGTTTGGTGATTCAATCGGATTGCAATTCGGCGTTCACAATGACAGTACCGCTGTTGCAGGTGGCAGTCATTGGTTTGATCGGGTTTATCTTTCAAGCGATCCTGTCTTGGATGATGGTGATTTTCAGATCGGCGAAATCGAACAACTCAGTTCGGTCAATACGGACGCAATTTATAGCCGTGACGTTCAAGTCGTGTTGCCGCTGAACGAAAGCCGACCTGCGGGAACGTACTACCTGATCTTGTCGATCGATGATGGGCAACAGATCAGTGAATTGTCCGAATCCAATCACTACCTGTCTTCGGCGATTGAATTAAGTTTCCCACCGCTTGTTGATCTGTCGCCAGTGGTGGTCGATGGTCCACAGGTGGCTCAGCCTGGGCAGCCAACGCAGTGGCATTGGTCCGTCCAAAACCAAGGTGACTTGCAAACATCGACGTCCTGGTTTGATCAGGTGAGTCTGCGTTCGATCGACAACCCAGCGGAAGTCTATTTCGTGGGACATGTCTTCCATACGACGATCGCGATCGCACCTGGCGAAACGTATCAGTCCATGATGACGGTCGATTTACCTGAAATCCCGGATGGGCAGTACCAAATCGAACTCGTAACCGATTGGAACGATCGGATTTTCGAAGGTCCCTATGAAGGGAACAATCGCATCGTCGGCGGTACCGTGACGATTGACCATCCGGATGTCGCGATCCTTGATTTCGACGCCCCAAGCAGTGCGCAGTCTGGTGAAACCATTTCGGTTCAGTGGGACTTTCGAAACCAAGGTAGTGGAGCGGCGTCTTCTTGGCATCAGAAAATCTATCTTTCAGCTGACGGTGAATTGTCACCTGACGATCGTCTGGTCGACGAACTGATCATCAACGAGCCTTTGCTTGCAGGTCAGTCACGCCACACCGTTCGTATGTTCAATTTGCCGATTGATGTGCATGGGCAATGGAACTTGCTGATGGTTACCGACAGCGAAGACGACTTGGGAGAGTTGGCGGCCGGCGAATCCAATAATCTCACTCGTCGTGCGATCGACATCACGCAGTCGCCCTATGCGGATTTACAGATCTTGCAAGTTGAAGTGCCCAACTTGGCGATCGGTGACCCAGCCAAAACCACTGTCACGTGGACGGTTCTAAACCAGGGGACGGGGCGTGGGCAGACTCAGGAATGGATCGATTCGATCATCTTCAGTCCGAATGATGTATTTGGCGATTCAGATGACTTTGCCGTGGCAAGCTTTGGGCACTACGGCGGACTCGATGTCCGGCAGCACTACACACGTTCTGAGCCAATCAGTCTGCCTGCCAATTTAAGCGATCGAGTCTATGTTTTTGTTCAAACAGATTCCTTGAACCATGTTTTCGAAAATGGTTTGGAATCAAACAACGTAGGGATCGCGGCAAACGTCATTGATGTCATGCCGACTCCGCATGCTGACTTGATGGTCGAGCAACTTACTGTTCCCGCTGCGGCCAACTCCGGAGAACTTACCGAAGTTACATGGACGGTTCGAAACGTCGGTCCGGGCATCACCAGTCGAGGTGATTGGTATGACCAGCTAACGTTGGCGACAGATCCCGCAGGGCAGGATGTCGTCGAAGGTGTTGTTGCGCGAATTCAGCACTTTGGGCAACTTGGTGCCGGAGGTTCCTATCAGCGTACGGCGATGCTTTCGATCCCTCACGGTTTGGAAGGCGATTACTACATCGTTGTCCACACCGCGAAGGACAACGCTCCGTATGAATTCATTTTTGATGGAAACAACCGGACCATCAGCAGTGCTGTTAGTTTTGTTCAACCGCCTCCGCCGGATCTAGTCGTGACGGAAATCGTCGCACCAAGCGTCGTTGATGAAGGCAACACAATCGATCTGCAATGGGTCGTGGAAAATCAAGGTTTTGGGCGAGCGGACGCAAGCTGGTTCGATCGTGTGTACCTGCAGCCCGCTGGCGACCTAGACGCACCGATCACCGAAATTGCTCGTTTTGAATATGCGGATACTCTTGCGGCCGGAGCAATCTATCAGCGTGGCGAGCAAATTCGTATTCCCAGAAAACTGATAGGGGCATTTCGTCTGTTCGTACAATCGAATGTTGGCGAGCTGCTTTTCGAAGATGACGCATTCGAAAACAATCGAACATCGCAGCCGATCACGATCAACGTCCAGCCGCGGCCTGATTTACAAGTTGAATCGATCGAAATACCAAGTCGCATCACAGCAGGCGCGAGCCTCGCCCCAAGTTTTGTCGTCGTCAATCAGGGTTCTCAGGCTACCGACAGTACGCAATGGGTTGATCGAGTCTACCTGTCGTTGGATACGCTCGTTGACGAAGCGGACTTGTTGATTGGCGAGTATTCCAATGGGGCAGCGCTAGCGATTGGCCATCGCTACAGCACTAATGCAGACAGCATCACGATTCCTCCGCAATATCGTGGGACGGTCTATGTGATAGTCCAAACAGATGCTTCCGATCAGCTCGACGAGTGGCCCGGTGAAGAGAACAACGTTTTCTATCAGCCTTTGGTGGTCGAGCGCGATCGGCTTGCTGATTTGGCGGTTAGCGATGTCGTCCACCCAGCCCAAGTTGTTGCGGGTTCCCGAGTGTCGGTTCGCTATACCGTCACAAATTTGGGAGAAAGTCCAACGCTCGGGAGCAGCTGGTTAGAGAACATCTGGTTGACTCGGGATAAGAATCGGCCGCATCCAGGGCAAGGGGATCTGGTCCTCAAATCGGTTGCTCATTCAGGTGCTCTGCAGCCGAATGCCGGCTACGAGAATCAGGTGGAAATCACCATACCCTCGGTTCTTGAATCGGGAATCTGGTACATCACGCCTTGGGTTGATCCGCTGGGGATGATCGCGGAAGAATCCTTAGCGGTGGATGAAAATCCAGACGATCCGAGCAACTTGGATAGCAACAATTTAAAGGCTTCACAAGTTGAGGTTTTAGGAGCATTGCCGGATCTGATCGTGGCCGATCTGCAAACGTCAAGCAATCTCACAGCCGGCGATTCGGCTTCGATCACTTGGACTGTCGCCAACGTCGGGCTTGCCGATGCCGGGCCGGGCGGTTGGGTCGATCGAGTTTACCTAAGTGACGATCCCGATCCAAAGTCGGTTGATGCGAAAACGATGATGCTGGCGGAAGTCAAGCGAGATCGTTCGCTTGTCAAAGGGGCGTCGTACACACAGACAATCGACGTGACGCTCAGTCCGTCTGCTCGCGGTCAGTACATCGTTGTCGTTACCGATGATGACTTGCCTCCGCAGCCTCAGATCGATCTCGGTGGGTTCTTCGGAAATCTGATACCGCCTGAAGAACAGTATTTTCCAGTGGTGGAAGTCTTCGAAGACAACAATCAATTCGCGATTCAAGCAGCCGTTCAGCCGAACGATGCAAACTTGAAAGTTATCGCCTTTGATTTACCGTCCGGTGCCGAAAGCGGCGAGGCCTACACGTTTAGCTATACGGTTGAAAACGTTGGTACCGACCCCGTTTGGCCGGGAACTCAATACTGGAAAGATTTTTTATGGTTGTCGACCGACAGTGAGTTCATTCGCGAACGGTCGTCCTATCTCGGTTCCACAATTCATCTACAAGACCAGCCGCTTTCACCAGGCGAACGCTACACCGTCACATCCACGGTTGATTTACCCGAAGGCACGTCAGGGGATTATTCCTTGTGGGTGCACTTGAATGCGAACAACGACAAATCGCCCTTCCTGTTTCCATACCTCGCTCGAAGGATCGACGATCAATGGTATCCGGCTGATGAAGGTGAGAACGACCTATGGAAAAATCATTTCGACCACTGGGCCTTTGAAGATCCGTCAGACAATTTGGTGTTTGCTAATTTGCCGATCGAGTATCGAGAAGCTGACCTCGTTGTCACCGATTTTTCCGTGCCGGGAACGGTGACATCCGGTCAAAGTGTCGATGTGACTTATACGATTACTAATCAGGGGCAGCGTGCGACTCGGGTGGATCGATGGACCGATCGAGTCTTTATGTCCAACGACGTTTCACTCGATAATTTAGATCTTCAGCTGGGGACCTCGCCACGTTTGAAAAGCTTGGCAGCCGGCGAATCATATACGAACACGATTCGCGTTCAGATTCCAGACGGGATTGATGGGGAATTCAGCTTGATGGTGTTCGCAGACTCGGCAGCTCAGGTTGACCGCAGCGCTCGTCCGAGTGATATCGGATTCCAAAACATCGGGATCGAATTTGAGCTTCCAGGATCGCTGGCGCCATGGGATTTAGCTTCGAACTCGGATCGCGAAGCGGCTCGCGGAAAGGTCAAAGAGTATCAGTTCGAAGGCAATAATATTGCGGTTCGAACGCTTGACGTTTCGCCCGGATCGCTACCCGATCTACAACTCATCGACGTTCAGGCACCCACACGCGTCGAGCGCGCGCAGGATATCGATGTCTCCTACACCGTTTACAACGATGGTGGAGACACCGTCGCCGGACAGGACGAATGGGTTGACTTGATCTACCTTTCGCGTGACGGACTACTGGATCTTACAAGCGACATCTATCTAGGTACGGTTGAGCACAAAGGCGGGCTCGTCGCTGGAGGTTCCTATCAAACGGATGTGACTCTTTCGTTGCCCGCACATTTGCTGGGATCCTACTTTGTCTTCGTCGTCACGGATCCAGATCGACAAAGCCCTGAAGGCGATGTGTTCGAGGGGCAATTCGAACGCAATAACGCGGCTCGTTCTGCATCGCCGCTGTTGATCGAGTTGCCGCCACCGGGTGACTTGCAAGTTTCTATGGTGACTGTTCCGGTGGCTTCCACGACTGGAGACGAGGTCGAGATTTTGTGGACGGTGACGAATGCCAGCAGCGAAGTCATTCAAGGGCATTGGACTGACAGTGCTTACCTATCCGATGACGCGACTTGGGATCTGCAAGATTCATCCGTTGGCGTATTTGAGTACGACGGCAAACTCGACCCGGGTGAGAGTTATGTTGCGACGCTTCGAGCCGAAGTGCCGCCACTGACATCGGGAAGCTATCGGGCGATCGTTCGAACGGATATACGCAACCAAGTCTACGAGGATATCTTCGAGGCAAACAATACGACCGCGTCTGCGTCTACGATGCAGGTCAGCGTGCCGGCGTTGACATTGGGAGTTCCCTTGGTGACGTCATTGGGTGGTGCTAGTCAAAAGCTATTCGCCGTCGACGTTCCACCAGATCAAACGCTGCGGGTGACAGCAACTGCGAATGACCAATCGACCTACGAAGTCTATGTTCGATCCGGAGTGGCTCCGAGTATTCATGCCTATGATGCGAGTAGCGGTGGGATTCTTTCTGACCCCGTCACGGCGGTCGTGCCATCGACCATCGCCGGAACCTCTTATGTACTGGTTTCGGGTTTTGCAAAGGAATCTGATCAGTCCAGTGTGACATTACTTGCAGAGCTGTTGCCGCTAGCGGTTACCGATATTAGGACTGATGTAGGTGGCGATTCGAAATATGTGACGACTACCATTGTCGGTGCTCAATTTCACAAAGATGCGATTGTAAAACTTGTCCGACCTGGCTTTGCCGAGATCCTTCCGGTTAGCCAAAACCATGTGTCGGCAACAGAACGGATCGCCACGTTTGACTTCGAAGGCATGCCGCATGGGCTCTATGACGTTCACGTGATCAATCCGGATGGTCAGACCGTGGTGGTTCCTTACCGGTTTCAAATCGCCCGAGCGATCGAACCAGAGGTCAGTATCGGAATCGGTGGTCCCCGATATGTGTTTGCCGGCGACAGTGGGACGTATAGCGTTTCGCTGGAAAACTTGAGCAACATCAATGCGCCGTACGTGTTCTACAGCGTCGGGATTCCTGAACTTGGAATCAACAAAAATGTCTATCAATTGCCCTATACGCATTTCACTTCGAATTTGCGTGGCGGTCCGCAGGGTCCCCTTCTAGAAGTTCCTTGGGCTGAACTGGACTCAGCAGTCAACACCGATGGGCATGTGACCGCCAGCGGGTATCTGTTCGATCAGGCAGCCGATCGAAGCGCCGGGTTTAACTTTCAGGTGCAAACTTATCCAGGGCTGCGCGAGCTAAGCGACCACGCCTGGGAAGCGTTCAAATCAAAGCTTTACGAAGCGGTTCCCGAATACGCTCAGCAAGACTTGCTTGCCGATGGGCCATCCGCTCTGGATCAGCTTTCACCCGGATTATCGTTGGTGTGGGAAGCATTCGGCGCCGTTCCCGATCTACTCACTCAGCCCCTGATTCCGTTTCAGTTTCATGTGGTTGCGTCGGCGACGGCGATGACACGTGACGAATTCTTGCAGCACTCGTTGTCTGAAGCGAACCGGATCCGTGAAGGGATTTTGGCGGATCCAAATGCGGATGCGTCGCTCGTCAATTTGGCAGGCGATCGGGACATGTGGGATGCTTTATATGTTGCCTACCTGAATGAAAGTGGTCGATTTAGGCCATCAGATGTCGCGCCACCCACACATCGAGATCAAGAACTGGCAAGCTTGATGGCAACGCTTGCCGGTGGTGTGCTGTCGGGGCCTGGTGGCGAGCAAGTGATCTTGGCTGGAACCTTCGAGGACTTTTTCACGAAGCTGCGCCGTTGGTATGGACACGACCCATCGCGTCTAGCCTCACTGGACGATGATCTCGTTCAATTCGATTCGGATTCGTTGTCATTCTTAGGGATTCTAAGAAGCCCAAACCCAGTCGCGGCGCTGCCCGGCTATGACGACTACGACCTCGCTGTGAGTGCGACAACGCATTTCCATGCGATGCGTGTATATGTTCCATGGGTTCCCTTTGGAAATCGCGGCATCGGGGTCCCGCCGGAGTATCAGGTTAACGGGATCACCCCGAATGATGATGTCGCGTTCTTTCCGTTGAACTTGCAAGGGTACTACGACCAGCGAGGACGCTCGGTTGGTGCGTCTTCCATCATGGGGCCGTTCACGCTGGAGACAGGCGGCTTTGTCCCTGTAGCCACAGCTCTTCCGTTCAAGGTCAACTTTCAGAACGACCCGAACGCTCAGCGTGATTCGAATGAAGTGCGAGTCGTCGTGCCTTTGGATGACAACGTCGATCCACAAACGTTTCGGCTTGGCGAGATCAAGGTCGGTGATGTCACGATTCGGATGCCAAGCGATCGGTCTTTGTATCAAGGTGAGTTCGATTTTTCGCACACACTCGGATTCAATGTCCGTGTCAGTGGCGGTGTTGATCTGAAGTCCAACACGGCAACTTGGTTGATTCAAGCAATTGATCCATTAACCGGCGAAGTCCGCGCCGACCCAGCAAATGGTTTGTTGCCGCCGAACGATGCGCAAGGTCATGGTTCGGGTTTCGTAAGCTATAGCATCGAAGTTTCTGGCGGCGCCGAAACAGGAGACACACTGACTGCTAGCGCGCGTGTGATCCTCGACAATATGCCCGCCGATGATGCGGCGTCACTAATTTATCAAGTCGATTCCGATCCACCTGCCAGCACGCTGGATGTCACTCCGCTGAACGCTGGCAAAAATCATCTCGTCCGGTGGAATGTAACCGACGGTGGTAATGGCAGTGGTTTCAAGCATGTCACCTTGTATGTCGCTGAAGATGGAGGCGACTTCAAAATATGGAAACGGCAGATTCCGGTGAGTGCCGGTGAAGAGATCTTTGCTGGACGAGCCGGTCACACGTACGAGTTTTTAGCTCTGGCGAGTGATCGTGCTGGCAACCGGGAATCACCTCCGACAGGAAAGCAAGCTGCTGACGATGGAACTCGGGTTTTCATCGGTGACTTAGTGCAAAATGGCGATGTTACTGGCACATCGATTCCGTCACCTCCGAGTCCAGTTAACACGCCATCGGCGAATCCGATCTTTGAGATTGCTGAAAGGTTCGTGCCGTCCGAAGCCTCTGCGTCCAAACCGGCCTCCTACCAAACCGTATTGCAACCGTTCCGAGCGAAACAGTTCGTCGGCGGATTCCAACGAACGGCTGTCGATTCGCAATCTGAAGGAATCGGGCCTATGGCAATCGTTGAAACACCGCAGGGTGATTTGATTGTCAGTGGCGGTCCCGGACGCAATCAATTGTTCTTGGTCTCGGACCAAGGCGGCGCGAATGATCTGGTCTGGTCCGAGCTTCAATATCCGATTTTCAATCTGGCCTTCGATTCGTCAGGCCGGCTATGGGCAACCACGGGAGGCGGTCCGCTTCTAGAACTGAATCCGGATAACGGAACGATTCTGGCTGAACACGGAGACGGTTTAACGATGGGATTGGCGATCGATCCCGCCAGCAATGATCTTTTCGTCGGTTCGCGTTTTGGGGTGGAACGCTTTGATCCAGATTTGAATCGTTTTACCAGGTTTTCTCGGGATCAAAACCTTCGCGTCGGAAGCTTGGCATTTGATTCCGAAGGCAAGCTTTATGCCACACGCTGGCCCCAGCGAGATGCGCTCGTCTCCTTCAACCAGCTGGGTCGGTCCCAGGCATTTTTGACATTTGATCATCCGGTCGATTCAATCGCATTCGGGAAAGCTGCCTCACCGCTAGAAGGCCTGTTGTTTATCACACACAACAGTGGCCAACTGACGATGGCCGATGTGGAGACGCGTCGTACGGTGACTTTGGCCGAGGGTGGAACTCGCGGCGATGTAGTAATGACCACGGCTGATGGACGTGTTTTTGTCAGCGGATCTAGCGCTGTTGATGTGCTGAGTCCAGTTCAGACTCCACAAGTTATTGCCACCAATCCAGCCGAACAGACGGTGGTGGCGCTACCGATCGGAATGGTTTCGGTCACGTTTAGTGAAGACATGCTCGTCGGAGATGGGACATCAGAGCATTCGGTTATCAATCCAGGAAACTATGCGATTGTTGATGCGTCTGGGCAGCACCAGACGATTGCCGAAGTGCAGTACCACGCCCCTTCAAAGACAGCCTATGTATTTGCAAGCGGGTTTGTTCCAGGGCATCAAACGCTGTACGTGGGTGAAGGAATCCATAGCGAAGGTGGGTTCGCTCTTTCTGGACGTCATGAGGTTCATTTTCAGACGGTCAGTGAATTCTCTGGAAATGTTGACATTCAGCTCACAGGAACGCGATTTGACCGAAGCAGTCAAACATTGACCTACGAAGTGACAATTACGAACAAAGGCGACGAGGACTTGCTCTTACCAATGTCACTGGAGTTTGCCAGTCACGGCAATACAACAACCGTCGCTCCGGCTGAACCTGCGATTGCTATCGATCATCGACGATGGGTCTTTGATTTAGCGGATCAAGTTGGCAGTTCCGCACGCTTGCAGCCGGGTGAATCAACGATCGCCAAAACCCTTCGCTGGTTCGCACCCGACCAAGCGATTGCCGATTTAATTCCGTCGTTCTTGGCGACAGCTTCCGCCAATCAGCGACCAGTCTTTGACTCGGTCATTGTGCAGCAGGTTCAAGTTGGCGAAGAGTATCGCTACCAAGCAAACGCGACCGATCCTGACGGGAACGATGTCGTCTACATGCTTCACACAGCACCACAGGGGATGAGCGTCGATCCCGACAACGGGTCAGTGACTTGGCAGACGAACAATTCAACGCGTGAGCTGAACGATGTGCTGCTGTACGCATTCGATTCCAGGGGCGGATTCACTTCGCAATCTTGGACGGTCAAGGTAAATGGTGGCAACGCGGCACCGGCGTTCGACTCACTACCCGACATTGTTCAGATGGATGAGGATGCGACGCTACGGATTTCGCTGACGACAGTCGATCCAGAAAACGATCCGGTACGGGTCTGGGCTGATCGCCTGCCTGTTGGAGCATTCGTCGATCCTGATACAGAAACGCTTTGGTGGACACCAGGTCCGTCGGCTGCGGGAACCTACCGCGATGTCACGATCTACGGCAGTGATGGTGTCAACGTGACGGAGCGATCATTTGATCTCTTTGTTGCTGATACCGATCGGCCGCCAACCATGGATGCGTTCAGTGAAATGATCGTTCAGCAAGGCGACCGGTGGACGTTGCGTATCGAAGCGGATGATCCAGACGGAGATTCACTGCGGTTTACAAGTGCTGCGCTTCCTGCAGGTGCAACGCTGGACGCAAAGGAAGGTTTATTGCGATGGGATGTAGCCTTTGATGTTGCGGGCAGTCTAACAATCCCGATCACCGTTTCTGCAGGTGGGAAATCCATTACGCGATCGATCCCGGTTTCGATTATCAATGCCAATGCAGCGCCGATCTTTGATCCGATGCAAGAATGGTTCATCGAAGAAGGCCAGTTGCTGCAGATCACTGCTTTTGCATCGGATCCAGATAATCCCGAATATCAGCTTCCGACTCGGCAAAGTGATGGAACGCTATCTCATTCGATACCGTCGCCGGTTGAGTACCAAGTCATCGGATTGCCTGATGGAGCGGCTTTTGATTCCGCTACGAGGACCTTCGACTGGACCCCCGGTTTCGACCAGGCCGGCGAGTATTCGTTAAAGTTCGTCGCAACCGATGATGGTGATGGGACAGGCAATCCAATCACGGTGATCACTGAATTCCCTGTGGTGGTGCGAGATGTTAATCGGACGCCTCGGATCACTCCGATCGATTCACTCGTTTTGGATCGCGGTTCGGTCATCGATGTTCCAATCGAGGTGATTGATGAAGATGGGCACCAAGTCTACATCGAGCTCGCCAATGGCCTATCCGGATTGCCCCTGCCTGATTTTGTCAGTTTTACCGACCATGGGAATGGAACCGGGCTGTTGCACTTTACACCAGACGTTGGTGATCGAGGTCACTACACGCTTTCGGTGATCGCAAAAGACGATGCCGGTGGAGGATACCAGGGCGAGATTCGAACCGGACGTTACGACTTTGTGATTGAAGTCACTTCGGAAAATGATCCGCCGATTCTGGATCCCGTTTCGCCAATCGTCGTTGTTCCGGGGAATCTACTGCGATTGCCGATCAATGCTTTCGATCTTGATCAAGAGCCATTGACCTATTCCGTTGATGGGTTGCCGTCGCAAGCACGAATCGCACTTGGGGCACGATACGGAGAAGCGTTTCTGCATTGGGATCCAACAGCTCGCGATGTTGGCAGCTATGACGTGACGGTGACGGTGGAAGATTCAGGCAACGGGAATGACTCCGCAAGACTTCAAGCAACGCGTCAATTTTCGATCGATGTTCGCAGCAACAATGCGGCACCTGTACTGGACTTGGTCGCCAACGCTTTTGTCAATGAAGGAGAAGAGTTTGCGCTGCAGTTGAAGGCGAGTGACCCAGACGGTGATGCCGTTCACTATCACCTCGAAGGGCTTCCTGATGGTGCGAAACTTAACCCACAGTCGGGCTGGATCACTTGGACTCCGACATTTGACCAAGCGGGGCTGTACGAGATTCAAGCGGTTGCAACAGACGGAACCGCAACTGATAACGCTACATTTCAGATCACCGTAGGGGATGTGAACCGAAAGCCGGTGTTGGTATCTCCGGCGTTTCAATACGGGCGTGAAAACGCTTGGCTGGAGTTCCGGATCTCAGGCGGTGATCTAGACGGAGGATCGCTCACTCTGTCGGCGCTCAACCTGCCTACCAATGCCGCGTTCGATCCCAGCAGCGGAGTCTTCCGCTGGAAGCCTACTTATGATCAAGCCGGTCAATACGAGCTTGGATTTAGCCTGACGGATGAAGCATTAGCTACCAGTACCGTTTATGTCCCGGTAGCAATTTCGAATACCAATCGGCCGCCCACAATCCATCCTTCGCACCATCAGGTTTTGGTCGGAGAGTTGCTTGATATTCAGCTGTCAGGTTCGGATCTGGATACCGGCGATCTATTGACGTATTCCGCCTATGGACTGCCGCATGGTGCTTCATTGAATGAGACGACGGGGCGTCTGCAATGGGTACCCAGCGCAGGGCAAGTCGGTCAATTCAACGTCGATATTCGGGTCAGTGATGGGTTGGTTCAGTCGCGTTCAACCTTGGTGATCGAAAGTAATGCGACACCTACAAAGCCCAATGTTGAGATTGTCCTAACACCCAGTTTTCCGGTGAATCCAGGGCAGATCGTCAACGTTCGAGTGATTGCGGATTCGGTGGCCTCGATCGAATCGGTGGCTCTGTCGCACGACGGAAACACTGTGATGCTTGATGCCGATGGTCAAGGAGTTCTCATTGCGGGTGAGCCCGGAAAGACGATCTTGTCCGCAATCGCGACCGATGTCGATGGATTTATCGGCCAGTCAACGAAACAGTTTCGGGTTCGTGATCTCCAAGATACCCAGCCACCGTCGGTATTGATCAGTGAAGTGGCCGCATCGGGAACTGGCCAGCTGGTTGAAATTGTCGCCTCAATCGAAGATCAAAATCTCGACCGATGGGAATTGATCCTTCGGTCCGTTGAAACCGGTTTATCGGAGGTTGTTGCCAGTGGAGATACATCGCTATCCGATGAAAAGATCTACGAAATTGATCCGCAGTCAGTTGCCAATGGCTACTACCAGTTGGAATTGCAAGCACACGACATTGATGGACGCCGGGCAATTGATCGAAGTGTTGTCGAGATCAACAGCGAACAAAAATCCAATGGGTTCTCCCGAGTCGATGTCGATTTCGAAATTCAGGTAGGCGGCAAGAGCTTCACAGGTAGTCGTTTCTATGACTCACTTGAGAAGCGATGGCAGTCTAGTTTTTTGACCATCGGTCGTCCTGTGGTATTTCGTGCCGGAGAGGAAGTTCTGTCGGCAGAACGGTCCACGGATCCCGGAATCATGTCGCCGCTGTCGGATGGAGATCGCGTTTACCTTTCGTTGCCGAATGGGCGGCGAGCGGGATTCACGTTTCGTCCCGTCAAAGTCCAGCCTTTCACGGCGGCGGATTCGCTGGTCTTCTATCAACCTCGATGGGTTGCCGATGACGGAGTGCACTATCAGTTAAATTCGATCGATCGACTCTTGGTGCGCGGCGGTACACGGTACTTCGATCAAGCGACTGGCTTGCCGTATGATCCAAGTAGCGAGTCGCTAGGACGAGAGTCATGGCATTTAACACATCCCGACGGGCACATCGACATTGCCGACGGATCGGGGGCCATTCTCCGTACCGAATGGCCTGACGGAACGGGTTGGAATGTCAGTGATAGCGGGTTCAGCTTTGATGACGGGGCGTTTATCCAGTTGTCTCGCCGAGCCGATGGGCAGGTGTCATCGATTCGCTTTCCTGTTGGTTTGACACAATCGAGTCAATCCCCGATCGTCCATCTTTCCCGACAAGCGATCGATCTGTACTACCGCTATGACGAAGCCGATCGATTGATCGAAGTTAACACGATCGAGGTCGGTGCAAACATTGAAACTGCCAATCCTATTTATCGATATGGGTATGACAGATCCGGGGAGGCGTCCTTGGCTGTCGCAATTGGCAGTGGTGTCGGGCTGGCGTATCCGAGCGGCGAAGCTCTAACAGCTTACCTTGGCACACCGGCAGAATTTTCGGGATCACCGATCATGGGCAGTCTCGATCCTGGTGAAGCCGATCAGTACGCATGGACGATCGATAACGAACAATTAAAGCAAACTCGTGATGGAATACTGTGGGTCCGAGCTGTTGTCGAACGCTATCGCAGCAACTTCATTGCCGCGACACCGACGATCGCGGGGCTCGCTCCCGTAACACGCAGTGTTGATGGCAACCGAACAATTGCTTTGTTTGCGATCGATCGTCCTGACCTCTATCGATTAGAAGTCCGTGGTGCTTCCCAAGCGGAATCCGGAACCTATCGCCTAAGCTTGGATGTTGTCGGAGACATCAATCGAGATGGCATTGTCAACGGAATCGACAGCGCCATGTTCAATGATTTACTCGGGACGCAAGTTCATGAACGTGGTTTTGACCCCGTTGCGGATTTCGATGCGGATGGACAAGTATCTGCGAGCGACGCTCAGTTGTTAGCCGCAAATTACGGATTCGTTTCGGATCGGAGATCGGTTGAGTTTGTCAGCCCCTTCGGGATTCCAACTTCGGAGAACGTTCATGTTCCTGAACCTTCCATTGGTCAACCGCTATTCGTGGAAACGCCGGTTGATCCAACGACGGGAACCGGCGCCCCGATCATTCTGCCTACTTCTAGTACGGCAGTCACCGATGTAGCGAACACTTCGGTCGCGACCTTGGCACCAACGAGCCAAGCCGCCTTCTCGATACGCAACGGAAACTTTGAAGCGTCAGGGCAATCATGGCATACAACCGGTGACGTGACGTTTAACGGGCAGTCCGCATTTCTTCGTGAAGGAGATAACCAGCAGACGTCCCTGCGTCAGGCTTTCTATGTACCCAATAACGCATCGGTTTTGACACTGGCTGTTTCTGGGTTGCAGTTGTCTGCCGACAATGCAAGGGCGTCTGATGCGTTCGAAGTTGCTTTGCTGGATGCAAACACTCGGTTGCCACTGACGGGCAGTGTTGCAAAATCAGAGAGCGACGCGATCTTCAACGTCGGGGCCAATGGTCAATACTCTTCCGCAGCCAATGTGATTGTTGGCAATTCGGCTGGACTTGATCCCACGATCGATTTAGGTGGCTTGATAGATGTTGATGGCTCCGGCACGTACCTCGTTCAAATCGACCTTTCAAATGTCATCGGTGGGACATTGGCGATTTTGTCACTGGACTTGTTCGGTTTTGCGTCCTCGAATAGTCAGATTCAAATCGACCAAGTTGCCGTCACAACGGGCCTTCTTGAGAAGCTTGCGACTCAGACTGATGTTGTCCAGACGAGTGAAGATGTACCGGTCAATATCACCGTCCTGGGCAATGATGATCACCATGGATTCGGATGGGACTATTCCAGTTTGACAATCGTGGCTGAACCAAGTCGCGGTCAAGTATTCATCGACAGATCGAGTGGCATTGTCACGTATGCACCGGCCGTCGACGTCGCAGGTTTCGATTCCTTCACCTACACAGTCCGAGCTTCCAATGGGCTGATGTCCGGCGAGACCTTTGTCAGCGTCCAGATCGATGCTGTTACGGATCTTCCGGTGTTAGTCGTCGGCCCAACCGTCGGAGATCAGGACACAGATCTGCCCCTGGTTATCGACGTCGCATCAGGAGACACCGACGGTAGCGAAGTATTAACGATTCAGATTCGCGATTTGCCGGCAGGTGCGGTTTTGAACCATGGCCAGCGTGTTTCTGATGGCGTCTACCAGCTAGCTGTTGAGGAACTCGATGGTCTGACCATTCGTCCTTCAGCAGGATGGAGCGGGCAGGCAGAGATCGCCGTGGTCGTTTCGGCCAAAGATGACGCTGCCAGCGAATTGCAGGCACAGGCAACGATTGCGCTGGATATCGGTCGAACGATTGTGAATCCAATGTCGATCGTCGACTTTGAAATCAATGGTGGTCAGGAGCAGCGGTCCTATATCCATTCGCTATCGGTGACGTTCAACCAGGATCCCTGGATGGCTGATCCGATGTCAGACATCTTTATTCGAGACGCGGATGGCAACGACACGCTGATCGCCCCCGAGCGATTCTCCTATGACCTCACATCGTCGACCTTGTTGATGGATGTCGAAGGACTGTTGGATCATGATTCGCAATACTACCTACTGCTAAGGCGAGCCGGAATCGCAGCTGACCAGAATCGGTTGCAAACGATGGCCAATGGTCCCGAGGCGGTTAGCGAGTTTCTGCCTCTACCCTTCCATCAGCTGCTGGGAGATGTCAATGGCAACAACGAGGTTGATGCCGACGATTGGGACGATATCCGCCAAAGTCTAAATAGCAGCGAATCATCCCAGCGGTATCGTCGTTATCGTGATTTGACTGGTGAGGGAGTCATTGATCGACACGACTTCATTACTTGGCGGAACCGCTACCCATCCACCACTGACAAGCATCCTCCGCAAGTGATTGCTGGAATCACGTTGCCGGATCACCGTCTGCCACTTGTCGATTCATTTCAAAGAGACGCGATCCTATCTGTCCTTGTCGAGGATGTCAGCGAGATCGAAAGCTTTTCGGTCATCGTCAACGGTGATGATCCGGTTGACCTGGCAAACGATTTGTCAGCGGACAGCTCATTGCAAATACCGCTTTCGGACTTGTTTGCACGATCCACACAAACTTTGGACGAATCACAGCATCAATTGCAGTTTCAGGCAACCGATCGTTGGGGGAATCGATCAGAGCCTTTGACGTTGGTATTCGAAGTTGACGAAACCGCACCTTCGGTACCGACGAGACCGATCCTCGTTGACAGCGACGGAATGGAGGTGGCTTCAACGATCATTTCAGACTCGGAGCTGATGCTTCGGATTGGAGGTGAGGCCAGCAGCATCGTTCGGCTTTACCAAAATGGATCTGCCGAAGTGGGCCTGGGAATCGTCGATAATCCGATCGATTTTCCTGTCAATTTAGGATCGCTTGCAGACGGAACGTACACATTTACCGCCACAGCAGAAGACCCGACCGGCAATCGAAGCGGACACAGCGATCCACTGACATTGACGATCGATCGAACCGCACCGCAGTTCACGAGTCTGTATCTTGACCCGGCCAGTGACACCGGCAACTTGGGCGATCGGTCAACTGACTTGGCAAACGTTGTGATCTCTGGAATGACTGAGCCCGGCGCGGTAGTTCGTTGGATGGATTCATCAGCGACATTGCAGGTCGTCGCAGATGCAAGCGGGGATTTTCATCTTTCAGGTGTGCCACTGCAGTTTGGTACCAATCGACTTGTATTTTCTGTCGAAGATGATCTCGGTAATTCGTTCACAAAAACTTTGCAATTGTTCAGGCCCAGGTTGGAGTCTGATCCACCGCTGGTGGCGATCGCTTTAGCGGATGATACCGGACGTTACTTCAATGATCAGTTGAGCTACTCGTTGGATGTCACAGGAGCGATTGATGACAGTTCCGTAATCGAGCACCTCTGGCTTTCTGTCGAACTGATTTCCGACCAAACCGATCGGATTCAAGTTTTCGATCCGGTCGACATGATCGGCGAGGTCTCTGGCGGCACTTTTCAGTTGACCACCAGTCAGATCGAATCTGCGTTCGGGAACAGTTTTGAAGACGGATTGTTGATGCTCACCTTTGAAGCCATCGATGAATACGGGAACCAGTCCGAACAACAGTCTTTAACGCTGCGGCTCGATCGAACAACGCCTGCGCCGGTGACTGGATTGTCATTGAATCCTCGTGGAGATTCCGGACGAGACTCATCGGATGCCGTCACCAGATATACCGCGTTAGCACTGGCCGTCGATATTCCCGAACCTGGGATCGTGCAGATCTATGCCGATGGCACCCCGATACAACAGTTCGATTTGGGTAAAGGGGAAAGCGAGATTACGTTGGAAGACCTGACCGATGGGCTCCATCAGATCACCGCAAGTTTGACCGATGTGGCTGGCAACGTTAGCGACATGGGCAGTCCGCTTGCGGTGATGATCGACACGATTGCACCAGGGCAACTTGATGCGTCGATCACTTTGCCGCCGTACGGTAGCGATCGCGGATCGATCACCGGGGATAGCGAAGCGATGGCTCTGGTCAAACTCTATCGTGGATTTGACTCGCAAACACCGATCGCTTCCACGCTTGCTGACTCCAGCGGAGTCTTTGGATTCGATGGAGTGACGTTTACGAGCGGAACAAATGCATTTCGCATTGTGGCTGAAGATTTGTCTGGCAATCCGATCGAGGTCGTCAAGTCGATTCAATTTGTTCCGCCAGATTTATCGGCTCCTGAAATATCGATGGAACTGCGGAATGACACAGGGGCAGACAATCACGACCGATTGACGCGGATTCCGGATGTCATTGGCATCGTCAACGATGCGAGCCGAATCGAACAGTTTCAGTTGAGCGTGCAGAACGGACCGTTTATCGACGCTCTGGGCATGTTGAAGGATCGTTCGTTTGAACTGTCACGATCGATTCTTGAAACGATCGCCGGGGAATCGCTAGATGATGGCCAAGTCAGTGTCCGGGCGAGGGCGATGGACGTGTTGGGGCACGTTTCCTTGATTGAAGAATTCGTGTTTCAGCTCGATACGACTCAGCCCAACGCTCCGTTTCCATTGGTTCTGGAGCCCAACCACGATTCCGGAGTGCTCGGTGACGGAGTGACCAACCAGACCAACCTAAAGTTCAGCTCCGGTGGGACGGCGACGGATGCAGAGATCATTCTGTTTGCCGACGGAGTCCAGGTGGACGCAGTCACTGCGTCGAATGAAGTGACTCTTTCGGCAATCAGTTCGTCAGGACGCCATCGATTTGTTGCCCAAGCGATCGACCGGGCCGGAAACGTCAGTTTTTATACCGAACCCAGGTTCATTACTGTCGACAATCGACTGGTCTCGCCGAGCATTGAGCTATCTGCCGAGCATCGTCGCAACGACCTTGGCGGCCCACGTTTCACTTCGGATTCAGTTGTTGATCTGGTAGGGTCAGCAAAGCCGGGGACTTTGGTCGAGATTTCGAATTCGCCATTCTTTGCATACGCCGATGACTTCGGCGCATTCACGATCGAAGAGGTCGAATTGAGCGTTGGGACGAACGAGTTTTCAGTTCGGTCAACCGACTTGGCTGGGAACCAAATGGCGATTTCGTTCGCGGTTACCTTGGTCGATGAAGACGGCCCTGAAATCAACATCGCACTTGTCAATGATTCTGGTGCAGACGACAAAGACGGACGCACCAACGACCCTCGGATCCAGGCGATCGTTTCGGACGCGTCAGCGATCACTTCGATAAAAGCTGCACTGAATCAATTTCCCGCTGTCGATCTAAGCCCTTTACTGGTTCAAGAACTACTTTCGATCGACGTCCAGCATCTGGAATCGATGGTCGGCCAGTCACTGCCAGACGGGCGATACGAACTTTCAATCGAAGCGATTGATGCGATTGGGAATCTTACAGATTCGGTGATCGCATTTGATCTCGATCGCACAGCTCCACCCGTGAATTCTGCCGTCGATCTACTGTCATCAAGTGACCTTGGGTTCTCTGCAATTGATAATGTGACGTCTGATTTGCAGCCCACGGTGCGGCAGTTTGCAGAGCGTGGCGCGCTGGTCACTTTCTTTATCGATGGGCAACCGATCGGCGACGTTTATTCCACGGGAGTGGCGATGTATGCGCTGCCACAGTTAGATCCCGGAGTTTATGAAATTACCGCAACGATCGAAGATCTGGCGGGCAATATAGCACAGACGAATACATCACTTCATTTAACCATCAATGACCAGTCACCGGGGATGGTCAGTTTGGACTTGTTGCCGATTCACCAAAGTCAAGTTCGTCCGACCCATACGCTAGATCAGGATGTGAGACTGGTTGGTCATGCTCAACCTGGTGATCGTGTTCGGTTGGTTGGGACACAGCAATCGTGGGAGATCGGAGCGTCCGGAGAATTTGCCTTTGAGACATCATTGGATGTCGGTGAAAACGTTTTCGATATCGAGATCGAAAACCTAGCTGGAAACCCGAGCATCCAGCAATTTGTTTTTACGAGGGGCGAGTGGTTGCCACCAACGTTCGATCTTGTGTTGTTAGATCAAGGACCTTTGGTTCCTCCTAAAATCAGCGGTCATCTGCGATCTGAAGAATCAATCGTCGTTGCAGAGGTCAGCAGTGATCCAGAATTTGAAAAGCGCGTTGTCGATTTGACGAGATTCTTGTCCGGCACATCGCTGATGCTGGATTCCTTGGATTTGGAAATGATCCACGGTGCACCATTTTTGGATGGTGTTCATGAACTGTTCTTTAGAGCCGTTGACGAACAGGGACGACAGAGCAAACCAACGATCGTTCAATGGGAAGCGAATTCGTTCGATCAAGGCCAATTGGAGACGATCGTTACGAAGCAGGGGAACGGCTATCGATATGCGTACACGCTTCGAGGTGCGGCAAGCCTTTCACAACGGTTTGATGGAATCCGATTGCCCGTTCCAAGTGATTTGGAAATGCAAGATGTGATTGTTCCCGCTGAATGGTCTTTGCAGTACCAAGTCGGGCAAACGCAGTTGACGTTCCGACCGGATACGGCGAGCGGACTGGTGTCGGGAGAGTCAGTGACCTTTAGCTTTACCTCCGCCAACGCTCCGGCGAATGTGAATGCATCATTGCTGATGTTCGATTTAGACGCTCAAGCTGCCGTTGACGACGTCGACACCTGGACTCGCGTTCCGGCAGTCGGTGGGCAAATTGCGGTTGCCGATTTTTACCAAATCGATGCTGGTGAAATTTCAGAGTTTAACGGTACAGATAGTGTTCTAGAAAATGACGCCGGAAGCGTTGTCGCGGTCGTCTCCGCATCCGATCAAACTCGCTGGGGTGCAAGCGTTGTTGTTGATTCCAATGGTGGATTCATCGTTGACACAAAAGACATCTACATCAGTCTGGCTGCTGGCGAAAGAGTCGTTGACTCATTCACCTATACGGTTCGCGATGTTGACCTTCAGCTCTACACCGCAACAGTTTTCTTGACGGTTGAAGGCAAAAACGAAGCGCCGATAGCGATCGATGATGTTGCCGATCTGCAAAACCCCGCGATCGTGACTCGCGCCACGCAGTCGGTTCTCATTGAAACCAACGAGCTTATTCGCAATGACATCGATTTGGATATCAACAATTCGTTGACGATTGTTTCCGTGCAAGGGACGAGTCAACGCGGTGCAGATGTATCTGTTGTCAATGGCAGCGTACTTTATGACCCAACGGGCGTTGCGGTCTTTGATGCTTTACCTTCTGGAGCCAGCTTAGTTGACGAATTGATCTATACCATCGCCGATCCACTAGGTGAACTGAGCACCGCGACAGCGCAAGTTGTCGTACTCAGTTCGCTGAACTTGCCACCACGCGGGTCCGATATCAGTCTGCAGATTGATGAATCAGGCAACATACTGTCCGACGGCTTTATCAGCTTACTGGATAGCGCTGTAGATGATGATCGGCTACCAACCGATGCCCCACTGGTGATTAAAGCCAGTGTGGTTCATAGCAACCGAGACGCGATCATTCAGCTGAATTCCGATGGGACATTTAGCTATGACGCGTCCGGTGTTTCGGTGATCAAAGGGTTGGGGCCAGGAGAGCTGATTCAGGACTCTTTCGAGTTTCGCATTGATGACGGTCGAGACCTTTCGGAGTCTTACACCGTCTTCTTAGACGTTGCCGGAATCAATGATCCGCCTCAGGCAGTTAAGGATCAGTATCCAGGGATTCAGGCTGATGGATTACTATCTACTTCAGTTTTGGATGGGTTGCTCAACAACGATTTCGACGTTGATTCGGTTGGGCCATTGGTGATTGATCCCAGTCAGACGCCGGCCCTGTCAGATGGAGGGGCGGTGGTCGTTCTAAGGCCTGATGGAACTTTCGACTACGATCCTCGCGGGGTGTTCAACAGTCTGGCGGTTGGTGAGACTGCAACTGACACGTTTACCTACACGGTGATCGACGATCAAGACTTTTCATCGATAGGCACCGTTGTGATTGAAGTCATCGGTGTTGATGACGCACCGACGGTCGGTGCGGACGGCATCGATCGAGGTTATTGGTCCGTCGCAACACAACGAATCGAAGTGTCGGCGGAAAACGGATTGTTGACCAATGATTCGGACCCAGACGTTAGTGAAGGTGAATCACAGCTTGTTGCCAGTTTCGACGGACTTAGTGAATACGGCGCGCGAGTCATTGTTCATCCAGATGGTGGCTTTAGCTACGACCCAACGAGCAGTTCGACGCTCGCCCAGTTCAAACTACAAGGGATCGATGTTGTCGACTCGTTTACCTACACGGTGACGGAGAGTGCAGGGCAGGGAGCAGGGGCTTTGGTACTGAGTCAGAACAGTCCATTGGCATCATCGTCTGCTCCGATGGCAAGCAGCACCGGAGTTGTGGAGGTCGTCGTTCGCAGCGGACCATCAAGCTACAGTTTCGACCTAGTTGCAAAAGGATACGATCGACTCGGCAGTGGTGTTTCGATCAACAACCACGGCGCGGTGGCTTTCTCGGCGACCGAAGATGGAAAGGACAATCTGTATGTCTGGACCAAGGATGGTGGAGTTGTACCGTTGATTCCTGAGTCGCTAACGCTCGGTTCATCGGGTGTTTCGATTCCAGACAGAGGTACCGTCGGGACCACTCCCAGCATGCAATTTAGCAACACCGTTCAGATCAATGATCAGAGCGGCGTCTACGCTCAGAGGCATTTGAACGCACGGGGGATGATTGGGATCGTCGCGTTGGGCGCACCCGTGATGGAGTTTACGGATCTGGCGTTGACGTACAGTGAACTGTGGAATGCTGAGCGTCTTTTGACACAGTCGTCAGTTCCACCACCATCGGGCGGCCTAACGGGAGTGACAAACAATCCGGTCACGAGCCAGCCTTCGTACGCTCCGCCACGGCAAATCGGTGTGGGAGACATGGGGCTTGCCAACAGCGGTTTGCGTTGGGGAGATCCGACGATGATGGATCTCGAATTCCTGACCACGCTTGCAGTTCTGCCGCCTATTGTCGGAACCGCATTGACGCTTCAGACAACAATGGTTCCGCGCGTTTGGACGATCAATCCCAGTTGGGCAAGCGGTTACTTCACACCAGTGAATCCGGTTTGGAATGCCTTTCAAAACCCGGACGCGGTCGACGCGACGGTCTTGAAATCGGTAGCACTGACCACTTCATTGATGCCAGTTTATACCGACCAGCTTTACGTGACTCCATTTGTTTCGATTCGGCCCGAAACAAGTTCCGTGAACAATCGTGGCGAAACGGTCTTCATCGCCGAAACCAATGATTCCGAAGTTGAACCGGGGTTAAATATTGTGACCTACAGTCGCGATCGAGCGCAGCCGTACGTCAGTGTCCCGGTTGCTGAACCGATCAAGAACATTCAGCTTTCTGACAATGGTTGGGCAGCCTATGTCGAAGGTGGCCAAGTGAAAGCCGTCTCGATCAATGGAGCGGTCAAGACGTTCGGTTTGAGCGCGATAGGAGATGAAGTTTCTATCAGCGATACCGGTGTCATCGCGGCTGCAGCTGAAGGACCACTGGGAATCGGAATCTATGCAGTTGATGCCGAAAGCGGCAACTGGGTAAAAGTCGTGGGGCAGTCGGGCGATGGTGTTTTGGATTCCAACGAAGTTGACATCGGTGGGGTCGATGTTGGAGGCATTGCCAGCGTCCTTGCGGGACCCATCGGGATCAACGGTTCTGTGCGAGTCAGTGGTGGCGGAGCTGGCAGCGGTGCCGGTCAAAACCAACCAAGTCAGTCAGGTGGACTATCGCAATCGTTAAACCCTGCCCAAGATCCGCCCGCGGGCGCTCCCTACTTTAGCGTGTCTTTTATGGCGACCGATGGCGATGGAAATCGGGGCCTGCATTCCGCAAGATTTGTCTTTCCAAGTGACCAATCTGGCGACGTGGTACCGGCACCATTTTTCTATGGTCACGCAACGGTTGTCCAAATCGGTGATGTCTTGCCGGGAATCGGAAACGTTGGCGAGATCAATGGCTTTGACATCGTCAATAATTCGGGGCAGATCGCGTTTTCCACGGGTGAAAAAGTCGTCATGGCCACACCGCCGGTGTTTGCCACAGGCGAAGTCATTTACGCACTCGAAGGCCGGCCTTTGAGCGAGAACGCGACGTACGAACGACAAGACGGCGCGGCGATCGCATCTTTTATCGCCGGCGATCCAAATGCAACCGCAAGCCAGTTTGTCGCGACCGTGGATTTCGGCGACGGGACGTTGGTCGATGGCTTGGTCCGTTCAACCGGTGGAGCACGGTTCGAAGTCATTGCGGATCATATCTTTAATCGTGAAGGCCCCTATGCGGTTACCGTTCAGATTACCGATCAAAAGAATCAAACCGGTGGACTTGCGACAACGCTAGCCAATGTTGTCAATGTAAAGTCCGAAGAGGCAATCGAAAAACTCGTCCTGGTCGATAGCGATGGAAAGTCCATTAAGCCACATATCCAAAGCTTCGCCTCCCCATTAACTGAATTTGATCAGCAATCTCGCGGTCAATCAGGAGCCGGGCAAAGCAACAGCAGTTCCTCCAATATGCCGACGGCAGATTCGCTCGGGCTGCGAACGGTAGTGTCCATCGATCGTTCCGCGGGAACTTTTGAAGTGGTCTCGTTGGGGACCGCCGCGTTTTCCTATGGATTCGGATACGAAACTGCCGGAAGCGATGGGCAAGGCGAACCCAACGCCAGCCAACAAGGTGATGGGGCTGGCATTCACGTGCGAAAGGTTTTAGCACGCGGGACGATCGATGGCGTGACTTTCTCGCCCATCGCATTCTCCGTTTCCCAGTACGAAACGGCGTTTGATGGTCAAGCCGAGTTGACTTCTACAACCCAGTCGAATTCCTACGCTCAAATTGCAACGACAACTTCGTCGATTGTTAGCCAGTTTGTCGATGAAAAAACTTGGGCGAACGGCACCTTTGACTGGACTCTGCAGTCTCAAAAAGAAACGGACTATACAACAGTCGGTGAACGTTTAGTCGATGGCGATCTCCTTGGACAACTCGATGCAATTATCGGAGGTGGCGGGGCATCATTCGTTGGCAACTTCGTGATGTCTGGAAAGCAGACAACAGAGGAAACGCTTCACGAATTCGGGACCAGGGGAAGCGCAACTCGCGATTTGTTAACCGTTAGCACTTCGGCAATCGATCATTCCGGGGGAAGACAGGACTTCGCGTTTACCGACCTGGCGACGTCGGCGTCCATGTTCCATTCCGTCGGAACAGTTTCCGGGTCGGGTGACTACGCCATTGCGATGACGACAAGTGTGACTAGTCAGATTGTTGATCGCCGCGAGACAAATGGTCCTCAGGTGTCAGCGACGACCGGAACATCAACATCGACGTCGACATCCGAAAAGTCTGGGAATATCAAGACAGGACATTTCAACCTAAGTCGCCAATCTGTCACCGTTTCAGATCAAGAGGTGCTCGAGGAAAACCAAGGGCATCGCTATGAATCGACAACGAGTCACCACGCCGAAGCAAGCTTGACCGGAGTTGGCAATGACGAAACTGGATTGTTCGATTTTGAAATCTCCACATTCGCGGAAACCACAAACGGAACTTCAACGACGAACCAAGCTGATATCGATTTCCTAACCGTCGCTTCAACTTCGTCCGAATCAAATTCGTTGGTTAGGCAGTCCGGCAATCTTTATTCCGGAACCTACGTCTACGATGAGACATTTGCAAATCAGTTTTCATCAACCTCGACAACCACAAATGGTCCTCTGGTATCCGTTTCTGAAGGAAGTGGGACAACAACGGGACAGAAACGAACTGTCGGCGACAAGAAGTCTGGAGATTTCGAACTTAGGCAAAGCTCCGAATCGATCACGCAGTCTCATTCGGTCACAACCAACCAGCAACTCCGCACCGAAACTGAAACACAATCGGAAACGTCAAGCGAATCAAGCAAGCTCGGCAACCTAAAGGGAGGTACTTATCAATTCCAAGGCTACAGCTTCGGAACCAATACGTCGCAGCAGTTGTCTGCCAATACAGATGTCAGCGGAATTGTTGACGGTTCATCGAGTCAGCAGAGTCGCACGTCTGAATCCATCTTTTCTGGGCATGGAGATTCAATTTCAGGTCGTGTTGAGAAGAATGAAGAGAACACCACTCGGGTTGAAACACTTTCTGACAACATGAATCAAAGTCGGACGGTTCATCGGGAGACCGAGTCGCTGTCGGAATCAAGCGTCCGATCTGTTTCCAACACGATTTTGGGAGCTTTTGAATCGGAGGTTAATGAGCGGGTACGGGCAACGATCGATTCAACCGAGTCAAATCTGCAGCAAAGCCTACTTAGCACGACTCGCAGCGATTCTTCATCACGATCCGTGATTCAAGGAAATCGCTTCTCAGGTAAAAGCCAGTCTCAAAGACGTGAGACGTCCCAATCCGAATCTGAAACGGAAATCAACATTGGGCCGCAAGTAACGAAAAAGATCGGCATGTCGACAACAAGTTCGACATCCGAGCAGTCGGTCAATGAGTTTACCGGCGCAACGCAGTCCGTCAGCCGTGTTTCCACCGAATTCCAGCAACGCTCCGATACGATTAATCAAGCCACCGGTTCCTATGCGGTTTCACGTGGCGAGTCGGCTACTGAAACGCAATCAATCGGAAATCAAATTCGCGGAGATCTGCAGACGGACTCCGAAATGACATCTGAAACACTTGGGATTTCGGTGTCACTTGCTGGGGGCAGCCCATTAACACTGGCGGATGACATGGTATTCCCGATCGGTGTTGGGACGGGGTTTGAGTCGCTGTCTGGTGGGCTGTCGTTGGTCATTGACGCAGGTGCGAATGTTTATCTTGATGATCAGTCGCAATCGGTTTCACATTCTATAAATTCAGTCACATCGTCTTCGACTAGCAATCGTATCGAAGGCGACTTTGAATCTTCTTCTTCGTCAGAGACCACGCAGCGATCGATCGTGATCCACGAACGTGGCAGTTCAAGCACTGAAACGTCGGAGACATCACGTTCAGAAAACCAAAGCGATTCAAGCGGGAATTCGATCAGTGGTAGGTCGAGTTCGATGTCAACGTTGACCTCCGATTCGGATCGAGAGTCAGTCAATCGCAATCAAGGACAAGTTCGTACACAGCAAAGTCACTCTGAATCGACAGTTCAGACGACCAGCCAACTGAACGAAGTTAGCGGACAATCAGAGCAGAGTTCCCAGACGACAAACCTAGTTGATTCGACATCGATTCTCGAAAATCAAACAATCAGACAAACCTCAGCGACGTCGACGACTTCGCAAGCGAACGCCGATATCGAGTCCAATCGTATCACCGGAGAGACTCATTCGAATCAATCGGTTACAACGCGAACCGAGTCCTCGACGCAGACAACGAATCAATCTCGGCAGACTCAGCAGAACACTGAATCAGAAACCTTTGTTGTCGTTACAAGCGACGGCAATAGCCATACCGGAGACTATGCCGAAGTCCGGTCCGCAAACACGAATCAAACGCGTTCCGTCGAAACCAACAACAGGAGTCGTCGTACAAATGCGGTTGAGACGACACAGTCTGTAATCTCCAGCAGTACGGAAGGGAACTCGATTTTGGGTCACTACAGCGCTCGTGAATCGCTGCAGCAGTCTTCCGTGACTGACTATTCCGAGGCCGCACAAACGCTGTCGATTGAGAATCAATCGGATGTGCAGATTGTGTCAGAAACGACGAAGTCGGGGAATTCAATCCTCGGCGACTACGTCGAAACTTGGGTCACGACTCATCAAACAGACGAGTCACAGACGGTCCAAAATCAAACGCGGTCGACCGAATTGTTGTCCGAAACCGTTTCCGAATCGATAGGCAGTACCACGGGGAATCAACACCGAGGTAATTATCAACGCGACGAATTGATTCGCAGCCAGTCTAGCCGATCCGATGAAACGACGAATGGGGCACTGAGCGTTTCAGCGGAGCTTCAAATTGATACCGAAACCACGTCACAGACAAACGGGAATTCGAGCGAGGGGACATCGCAAAACTACACAACGTTCACCGAAACGCTAAGCCAACGCGATTTTAGCCAGGTCGGTCTAGAGACCAATGTAATCGAAGTCACGGATGAAACGTCAGGGACTTCGACGAGCACGATCAACTCCATAACAGGGACTTATGAAGTTCAAGCTTCAAGTCAGGTTGCGACAAGTCGGAGTACCTCGTCGAACAACCAGGCATTGCAGACGGCGAATGAATCGCTGGTGAATGTATCGCAGTCCAGTCAGGAAACGGGTAACCAGATCACCGGGGAATTCACCCGCTCAACGGAATCTACGCAGGTCACATCGACCGAAGAAGAGTCCGTGAATGGAACATCGGTCTCGACCGTGATCGGTACCGAATCAGGATCGGCATCCGAGACGCTTGAAGGGAATGTGGTAACCGGCGATCGTTCGGGAGAGTCCTATTCGGTCACCTCAACAAACCTACATACCACCTTCCAGAATCAATCGATCAATGTCGCGACCGTGATTGATGAATCTGTTGAGATTAACGCGGCGTTTAGCGGCAATGCGATTGATGGGACATCGACATCAACTACCGTCAACACTGGTAGCCGCACCAGAACAGAGACCGTCGGCAATCTTTCGCTCGTTTCCGAAATTGATGAAGAGACTCGGTTTGATTCGATAGCGGAGCGGACTGAGAACGCTTTGACGGGTGTTTACGTCGAAACTGTGTCCGGGACTCAAGATGCGTTGATTCGCGGTGAAGACGAAAACAAATCTCTTTTCGTCAAGTATTCCATTTCCGAATCGACAGCCTACGAAAACGCAGTCGAAGGAAACAACGTGACCGGGGCTTTCGCCAGTGAGTCGCAAGCGGATACCAGTCTCGAACATGTTTCGCAATCGACGAACGGGCCATTGGTCGTTGATTCTACTGAGCTATCAGCAGAACAACGAACTGAATCCATCACGGGGAATACGGTTTCCGGTGCCAGCGTTTCTGAATTGAGCGTCGACACTTCACAGAAGTTGACTCAGGCGAATAGCAACCAAGGCTTGCTGGTAAGCATCGTTGTGGATCGTGAATCAAACATTGAATTGACAACGAATCAAAACAGTTACACCGGGACGTTTTCGTCGGTATCAAGCGACGCCGTCAGCGAGACGCGGACCGAATCGACAACGAATCAAGGTTATCAAGCGTCGACTGAGACTTCGTCTTTGTCAGAGACGACATCGACCAATTCTGGAAACGCAATCATCGGGGATTCCACTACAGCCGAATCTGGAAACTCGACCGAGACAGTGACTTCGAGCAGTCAGATCGGAACTGAGTCTGTCAGCGAGACTTTGGCTACGGTGACAACTTGGTCAAACGAGCAGACACGAAATGCGATTTCAGGTGCGTTCGATTCAAGTCGGTTGGCCGAGTCACAAGCGACAACGACAACTGGGAAGCAAAATCAGTCTCTGGAGGTGACGAGTACTTTTACGACACAGACATCGTCAAGTTCGATTGATTCAGGGAACGAGATTACCGGCGGCTATCAAGCTGAGTCCACTGTTATCGAAGTCATCGTGGGGGCACAACATGATGTCAATCAAACCTTAATCGTCGATTCGGAATTCGAAAGCCAATCCGATCAACAATCGATTGAGGAGGGGAACCGAGTCACTGGCGACTACAATACGTCGATCATTCAGACCACTTCTTCGCAGTCGCGGGAACAGAACCTGACTGGACCCGACAGTACGAATGAGTTGACCGAGGCAACAACGACTGTCACCACAACCAGTGGCGATCGAATCACGGGCGACTCTGAATCTACAACTTCGATTGAATCCGCTACGACGTTCAGTGAAACCTACGTTTATCTGGATCTGGTCGCATCAAATACATCCAGTGCGACATCGATAACGGATGTCATGACCGTGGCGAACGATTTCACCGGGGTTCGTACCGTTGAAAGTCACTCAGAATCTGTTGCAGCGGGGACGTCAAGTGAAAATAACCGTTCGGTGGTGACGGTCGAGTCCGCTTTCACTTCGTCGGATACCACTGACATGACCTCGTCCTCGAACGTCATCACGGGAGATTATACATCACGATCGACAACCGTTTCGCAGCAATCGTCTAACGAGCAAAGTCATAACCAGACACTACATGTTGCATCTGTTCAGTCGAGCGAATCCACCATTGTGACCGATCGAATAGGAAACCAAGTGACCGGTGTCTACAGCGACGAATCCGATCTTGTTTCCACGGTCTCGTTCGAAACAACGTCAACCAACCAAATGTCAGTTTCCACTAGCGAAGGGACCGAGAATAGCGAGGCGAGGACTGAAGTTGCTGGGAATGACATCAGTGGCCAGGCGACATCACGATCAGACCTCGCAACGGAGTCGTCGCTGATGCAAACGGATTCGAATCAGTCTCTGACAATTGTTTTGCAGTCTCAGTCGTCTTCCCGTTCCGTTTCAGAGAGCGACGCAAACAAAATCACAGGGGTGTACAGTTCAACCACCACCGGTGAATCAGCGATGCAATTGGATGAGGTTACACGCAATCAGACCTCTATTGATTCGCTACACCAAGACGTAGTTGCGTTAAGCACGATGGTTGTGCAAGGCAATCAAATCGTTGGTGATTATCACCGGCAAGCTCAGACTGAAACGACGACTCAGACAACAGGTGAATCGACAAATCAGACTCGATTCCTCGAAACCACCTCACAAAGCGAAAGGACGACAACTGCATCGGATGAAACCGGGAATACACGGTTTCATACCTATCAGATGGAAACAATCGCCGACCAAAGTATTTCATCGGTTCAGGTCATCGAGAACCAGACGTCGACAACGTCAAGCACTGTCGATATGACGACGCACACCACGTCGACGAGGTCCGGGAATGCCGTCGATGGAGGATACGAGCAAGATGTTGTCCGATCGGTTTCGATGACGACAGAAGGCGAGGCCGTTAATCAGACAGATTTGTTGATAAGCAGTACGACAGAAGACGTTGATGAAGTCTTTCGTGAGTTGGGGAATGATTTGACGGGGCTCTATACATCGACTTCCGCGCTCGATTCGACCGAGAGACGCCAATCGAATGATCTAAACACGGGGCGAAACGTGGTAGGTGATACGGTCACCAGCAGTGAAGTCCAACAGACTCGCCAAGGCAATTCCGTAACAGGCGAGTATGCCGATTCGATTATCGCCACAGAGAATCGTTCTTTAGAACAGTCCGGAGCGATTGATGACCGTACCTTCGTATCCGAAGAAACGAGTCAATTGACGATAGAGACCACCGTCCAAGGAAACAGTGTTTCAACGCATTCAACCTCAGAAAGTTCCTCGGTCGGAAGCTCTGAATTTAGTAAGCAAGTGACCTATCGAGACGGGAGTGATGCCAAGTTCGGCAATACATCTAGTGAAAATCGTACCGAGTCATCAACAAACGCGATCACAGGCATTTATGCAACTGCCACATCTGGATCAATGGTGGAGGATGTTTCAGAAACCGGCACACGTTCTCAGACCTACACTGCCAGTACGCATCGCGAAGCGGTTTTTGACTCTAGTGAAGACGGCAACCAAATACAGGGGAGTTTCCAATCCGATGAGTCCAATGATTCAACATCATTGATAAATCGCCGTCAGGTCGATGGCGGTGGGAACTTGCTTTCGATCGACGAAACGTCTTCGGGGCAATCAAGTCTGCAGGCATCCGGGAATCGATACACCGGCGAATACAGCACCAGCGAATTGCTGGAATCTGAGGTGATTACATCCCAATTGATTCGCTCAACTGACGGACGTCATGATCAGACAACGGTCAATTCGGTTCAGACCGAACGCACACAGACAAGCATCGGAAATGAGATCACCGGACAGTTTTCATCGGAATCGCAAGCGGAAACCGTCGTCGCACTAACTCAGGATGGAACGGTGAATGCGTTCCTCGTCGACTACGAGGCACTGTCGGTATCGGAGCTAGTGGCTGAGTCCAACGGGAATTCAGTGACTGGGGGCTTTCAAGTCGATGAACAAGGAAGCGAAGTCTATTCCTATCATCAAATCATCGACCGTGGCATTGATGGCCAAGTCGACTTCAGCGGGGAAGGTGCGAAGTCATTTGAATCTTCCAATCAAGTTAATTCTCTTACTGGTCAAATCACTCAAACCACCACCGGAACTGATACCTACACATTAACAGAGGCAATAAGTGAAGTTGGCGGTATTTACGAAACACAACTGACCGGCGTCGATCGATTCACGCAAATCGAAACGGTTCAGACCGAGTCCGGGAACTTCCAGCGTGAAACATCGCTTCGTGGTTCAGTTCAGGGGTTCCAAACGGTCAGCGGAGTCACTGACAACATTAACGAAGCCATCGATCAAGTTGTCGCTCATGAAGGCAACTACATCGATGGCGATATCGAGCTGTCAATCACCGGGGTAAGTCGCTACGACCAGCTGCACGGTTTTGTTGATACGTCCAATGCGGCCAGCGAAATACCAGGAGATTTAGATCACTCGCCAACAGGTGCTCCATTGGGTTGGGGCGATGCACCACAAGTTCCTACCGGCGGCGGACCGGAGTCGGTCACATCAATTAGCGCTTCGGTGATTCAAACGGCGTCCAGCCAGCCAGTGAGCTCATTGGCCAACGCAAGCTTCCGTGGTGTCCAGGCCAGTGCTATCGGAACCGTCGTGGATGGTCGTGCTTGGTCCGGCAGCGCGATGGTTGACAACTTTGCCAACGCAGGAGCCACAGCAGCAAGGCAATATTGTTTTCCTGCAGGCACAGAAGTGCTGATGTCGGATGGTCGTTCCAAATCGATTGAAACAATCCAGCCAGGCGATCGCGTTCTTTCACGCTGGGTTCACTCAAGCGGGGGCCAGTGTGATCAGCCCGACCAATCGTCCCATGCTGTTGCATCGGAGATTTCCGAAGGGGCGGTGAGTGAAGTTTATCAGAACGAAACTCAATGCTTGATTGCGTTGTTCGTCGGAAAGACGCAGTTACTTACGACCGAGGGGCACGCATTTTTTGTCGTCGATTACGAAGATGTCGCGAATTCAACCAATGGCGGAACGTGGAAGATTGCGAAGGAACTGCGTTCGGGTGATCGGCTGATTTCGGCTGACGGTCAGACGGTGACCGTCACCGCCGTTTCTGTTCGCACAGGTGAAACGGTTCCGGTGTTCAACTTTTGCGTGACCGGTCAGCACAACTATCACGTTCGTATTCCCGGCACAGATGAGTTTGTGCTTGTGCACAACGAATCGTTCGGAACGTTCACGTACGGCAGCGCTCTGGTGCCGGTTATCAAGGAAGCGTATCAGAGTAGCGGTTTGGCGGATGTTGTAGATATGACCGGGGCGATGGTCGACGCACTTGTCACCGCCGCGCAGCCCTTGGTGGATGTATCCGCGGCCGCTGGGCAATGGATTGCAGCACAGCTCCGTCCCTATGAAGACGAAATTTCGGCGGTCGTTTCTGCGATCGGTGAAGACATATCCGGGTTTGCCACCGCAGTCGGCCGCGGAACGGATATTGTGATTGGCATCGGTTCCGACTTTGCGAACCGAGTCATCGTTGGTGCCGGATTTGTTGCCGGAGCCTGGGGAGCTGAAGGGGTCGGCCAATGGCTGATCGGTCAGGGCACCGATGGCCTTGAACACAACACTGTCTTTGGAGTGCGAGCGACGACCGTTGCGGCTACAACCGCACTCGTCGTTGCGACAACGACTGCCTTGGTGCTAAGCGGTGGGACGGCGGCACCAGCGGTGTTGGGAATGTGGGCCGGGGCAATTGACGTTTACATTCAAGGTGAGTTGTCTGGCCAATCTTCCGGTTTCTGGCAGCTGATGTTGGGAGCCGGATTGGGGGCCGCCGCACCTGCGGGCGCTTTCGCCAGTCTCGGTGGGGGTGCGATCGGTTTGGTCGTTGCCAATGAAAACGGTTGGGATCTTGCCAACGGATACACGCTGGGCAGCATGATGGGAGGGTTCTATGGGGCTGGTGCTGCGGCCTACGCCCGTCGCGTTGCAACCGTATCGAAGGGAGCTGCTCTCCGTTATGCGACCAAAGCGGTTGCGATCGATTCAGGCGGCGCGGCTGCGGGGTTTGCTTACGGGATGGCAACCGGGCAGGACTACCAGACCAGTTTGCAGTACGCGTTCTACGGGCAGATGGTGACCGGTCTTGGTGGCGCAATGACCGTCAAATGTTTTGTCGCTGGAACACCGGTGTACGTTCCCTTGCCAGAAGAGCCCCTGCAAAAAGAGCCAAATTTCGCCACCACAAACACATATGGACTCAAAAATTTGAACTGGTTGCAATCCACCGTTCTGATTGTCAACGGTGTGTCACTAGTTGCTGTCTTTGCAAAACATCACCGGCTGCATTCTGTTGCGAAATACGAAGGTCCCCACCGAAGGCGAGGTCGACTCCGTCGATCATCGGGGCAGTTCCAGATGGAGACACTCGGCGGAGTTGACTTTAGTTAGCAGACTGCCTTGGTGCGCAGTTCGTCAATCTTTCAAGCAAATCGATCTGGCGCAAAGTCAGCCAGGGAATGCTCAAGTCACTTGCTCATCCGAATCGGTATAGACTTCGATAGGCGGTAGTGGGTCATCAAAATTCTTCCACGCATGAGGCTCTTGAACGAATTCGAGATCTGTTAGCAAGCAACGGTCAAGGATTTCAGTGACACGCTGCTCGTCCATTTGCTGGCCAATGAAGACAACTTCCTGGCGTCGGTCGCCATGCCGCCCCGAGCGTTTGGTTTCAATTTCATCAATAGCGGATTGATCAGCTGGCCAGTGCTCACGTGACGTTGCGGCCCACCAAAGTCCCGCAGGTGCCATTCGAATGGAGCATCCGGCTTGGGACCAATCGTACGCCCAGTCGTTGCGAGACGCGATCCACATCAGGCCCTTGCTGCGAAGGACGCCGACGAAAAGTCCCTCGTCAAAGTTGTCATCTAATGCTTGGATCAAGCGTTTCGGATGAAAGGGTCGGTCGCGGCGGTAGACGAAATGACTGATTCCGTACTCCTCCGTTTCGGTTTGTTCCTGGCCACGCGGAACCGCCAGCCAGTCCGGAGATAGCGCTGCTTCGCTGAGCTGAAACAGTCCCGTTCCCATGATTGCGTTCAATGGAACTCGGCTTTCACAACTTCGCAGCAGCTTCGCTTCGGGATTGAACCGTCGGATGATCTGTTCGAGTTGTTCTAAGTCATATGCCGAGACCAAATCTGTTTTGTTGATGATGATGACATTGGCGAATTCGATTTGGTCGACCAGCAAGTCAACGATATTGCGGTCATCTTCGACCCCGAGTCCCATTCGGCGATCGGCCAAGTCATCCCACGATCCAAAATCCTGCATGAAGCTTCCTGCATCAACGACTGTGACCATCGTGTCTAGCTCTGCTATTTGGGAAAGACTGGTGCCATCGTCACCTTCAAACGTGAACGTTTCTGCGACAGGTAGAGGCTCGCTAATCCCAGTCGATTCGATCAGTAGGTAATCAAAGCGGCCTTCCTTGGCCAATCTGGATACCTCGATTAGTAGGTCCTCACGAAGCGTGCAACAGATGCATCCATTGCTAAGTTCAACCAGTTGTTCATCTGTTCTGAGCAGTTCCGCGTTCCCATTGTTCTCCAATCCCTCCCGCACCAAAGCCGCGTCGATGTTAACTTCGCTCATGTCGTTGACGATAACCGCGACACGTAAACCGCCACGGTTGGCAAGAATGTGATTTAGAAGTGTTGTTTTTCCCGCTCCAAGAAAACCCGAAAGGACAGTGACAGGGAGGCGAGTCGATGGAATTGGTGAAGTCATGGATAGCTGTTGTTGTTCCAAATGATTTGTTTGCTAGCGTTTGCCAAGTGGCGTTGCGAGTTTCCTATGGCAAGTGACCAGGTTGCCCGGATGCTCCATTTATCGAAGCCGTGATCTCGATATCACGTAAATGGAATGATGATGCAAATGCAATACGTATGCAAGTGCAGTGTTGTTCGGGATTGTCAAAGAGTTTTGGTGGGGGGCCAGAGGAGCGTTCGGGGCCCTTCGCTTGACCCGGTGATTGCGGTGTTCTACTCTTGCGGCATGTTGGGCTGTGGAGGGGGGCTGCTGCAGGTTTCGCGACAAGTCCATTCGAAGTAAACGCCGATTATCGAACGTTTCGATGAAACAAACATCAAAGTCAACTGATTCAGTCAAAGAAGCGATTCGAGCTGCAGGGCTCCGCGCGACTCCCGCACGGCTGTCGACTTTGCAAATGCTTCGCGAAGCTTCCTCGCCGATGACTCACGCCGAGGTGGCGCAACGGCTTGCCGATAGCGGGATCGACAAGGCGACGGCGTTTCGAAATCTAAACGACATGACCGACGCGGGGCTTCTTCGCCGGACGGAACTCGGCGATCACGTTTATCGCTTTGAAGAAGTGCGTCCGGGCGAAGATGGCGTGGAATCACATCCGCATTTCTTATGTGTGGAGTGTGGGGCGGTCTCATGCTTGGACAGCGTCAAGTTGACCGCGGGAAGTCTGCGCGCAAGCGAAGCCGTCGGTGAAGTGACTGAGATCTTGCTTCGCGGACGGTGCAACGGCTGTCGATAGCGTTGTGTCGAACCGTCCCCTTTGCTGAATTTAAATGTCAGCGGTGAGCTATTGTCTAAAGGACGTTGGCGATTTAGATCACGACCATTCGTGTAATCGTCACAATTGGTAACCTTGGCATAGACGCTCTCTTTGACGATGACACATTCCGACCAGCCTTCCAGTCGCGGAACAGAACACGGGCATAGTCCCATTCGTAGCTTCCGGCGTGATCAGGATGATGATGTCTTTGGCGAAGCGACAATCGGACCGGGGTCGAATTCGCGATCCGGTTCGGTATCTGGAACTGGGGCGATGCCGTCCACGAAGGCCCAGTCAGTTACGCGTCGTGACGAATCGACGATGTTGGAGGGGCAGTTTCGAGCCGATTTGACGCGATTCGAAACGACCGACGAATTGGGGCGAGGCGGATGGGGGATTGTGCAGCGGGCTCGCGACCAAGTTCTTGAGCGAGAGGTCGCGATCAAACGCATCATCGGTGAATCCACAAATGAAGACCTTCGCGAACAGTTCCTTCATGAGGCAAGAATTACCGGTCGGCTACAGCACCCCGGTGTTGTTCCTGTTCACGAGTTAGGACAGGAAAACAGCGGCGAGTTCTTCTACGTCATGAAGTTACTCGAAGGCGAAACTTTGCGAGCCCAGATTCGTCATGCGCACCAACAGTGGAATGCGCAGGCGAAGCAGAACCGTTTGCCAATCGATGCGGTGATCACGCCACTGTTGGAGCGGTTTGTCGATATTTGCAATACCGTCGCCTACGCCCATCAGCAAGGGATTTTGCACCGCGATCTCAAGCCCGCCAATGTGATGATTGGCGAATTTGGCGAGACGATCGTGCTCGATTGGGGACTCGCGAAAACGATTGACGAAGAGCCCGAAGATTGCGGCGAAACATTGCGTCACGGCTTTGGCATGCCGACCGAGTCTAACGATAACGTTTCGAAACGGCGCAGCGAACGCAACGGCGTCGTGATCGGCACTCCGGCGTATATGTCACCCGAGCAAGCGCAAGGGCGAACTGGGCAGCTCGATCACAGGTCCGACATCTTTTCACTCGGTGTGATACTTTACGAAATCCTATCCGGACAGCATCCTCATGCCGGATTGAAAACTGACGAGGTGTTGCAGCGAGCATGCGCCGCTGAGTACGAATCGTTAAAACAATGTCGGCCCGAGCTTTCGCCGTCGCTAATTGCGATTGTCGAAAAAGCGATGTCTTTGCTGCCGAGAGATCGCTATGGAAGTGCGTTAGACCTATCCGAGGACGTCCGGCACTGGCTGCATGGCGAGCCTGTTAGCGTTCATCCCGGGTCTCTGTTCGAGCGTGGAGGAAGGTGGGTTCGTCGACACCGAACGCTTGCGACCGGAATCCTTTCATCTGCTGCGATTCTCCTGGTGTCGGCTTCTGTCTTTTCAGTCATTATCCACTCCGCCCATCGTGCCGAACACCAAGCCCGCAAATTGGCGGAGCTGGCAAATCGCTCTGCCCTGAAGCGTTTGATCGAAGCACGAGATGCGGCTGACACATGGTTACTAGAGCTTAGTGGGACGTTGCAGTTTTATCCGGGGCTGGAATCTGAGCGCAACCGCCTGATCGAAAAAGCCGTTGGGCAATATTCCGAACTGGCGGCACAACAATCATTCGAACAGACGATGCGGTCGACCGAACCCCTGGAAAAGATGGAACAGGGGAAGTGCTATTTACGTCTAGGAGATCTACATCGTCTGGCAGGGCGTGGCGATTTGGCACTAGAAAACTATGGATCGGCCCAAGCGTTGTTTCAGTCGGTGGCTTCTGATATTCCCAAAGAGGCAAGCTCGCACGCGGGGCTCGATGTGAATTTGGTGTCTGCGTCGGGTGGCACAAGTGAAGCGGAAAACCATTTGGCCAACGATTTGAAAATCGAATTGGCCAACTGCCGGATTGGGAAGATTCTGTCAGATCAAGAGATCGATGCGGTGAACATTCGAGAGATCGATCAGGCACTCGAACCGCTGCTGCCGAAGATTTCATCGAGTTCAAATCTGTTGCCTTTCCAGTTCAAAGCGGCCTCTGCCAAGTTGCGTTTGGATCTCTCATTGGCCGGTCGTCAAACATCGACTGACGCGAACCGTTTGCAGCATGCGAAGTCCGCTGTGGATTGGGCCACTTGGCTATCCAAACGTCGCGGAACTTCTCAGGACCTGACTCATGAGATCAACGCGACCGAACAACTGGCGAGACTCTATGAACAGGTGCAGGCACCGAATGAGGCGATGCGAACTTGGACCGACTTGGCAGAACTGATTGAACAACGCCTGACTGAAGAAAGCTTGCCGAGTGTTAGCTTGCTACAGTCGGTGGCACATGCCAAGATTCGGCGGGCCAAGCTGGCTTTCGCATTGGGAGATCGCGAAGCCGCAGCATCCGATTATCGATCAGCCATTATGCAATTAAACCAAGCTTGGCAGCAGTCGGATTCGGATGACTTTTATCGCACCAATTTGGCGACTGCTGAGTTCAATCTCGCAAAGGTTTATGCGGGTGATCCTCAACAAGTGGCCGCCGCTCGGCAACTGCTGCTTCGATCGACGAAGACATACCAAGAACTTTTGCAGCAACGACCGACCGTCGAAGTTTTGCAACGGCTAACCGATGCGAATGTCTCACTAGCGGAACTGACGCAGGGTGACGAAGACGAAGCAAGCAATCTCGACAACGCATTGTTGGGCTTCGAACTTCTTGATGACCATGCCGGGTTAGACCGACAAAGTAGTCTTCAGTGGCTGGGGATCATTGTTCGGCGTCTGAAACTGTCCGGTGACGGACATGTCGAGCACAATCGTCAAAACTTACTTGATCAGGCCAAAGAATTGGTCGATAGGCTTGGCAGTCAGGAAATTCCAAAGGGCTTGCAATCCGAATTGAAGGCGTTGCAGTCGCAGTCGCTAAAGTCGGACTAATGCTTAACCTCCGGGTAAAGTTCAAGATTGGCTGAAAAATGACTTCGGCCCGTTAAAACTTGAGGATCAGGTCATGAAACCGGCGCGAGACAGATAGCTTCGGGCTTTGTTTGAGCACGATCGGAGCACAGTCCGGGATCGAAATTATCTCAACGTTGCATCACTACACGAAGACACTGACCCAAGTGACCACCCATGCTTGCTGACACAAATTGCCAACCCGCAGCGGCAGTCCCAGAAGCAGAGCATACCCTTGCACACAGCCATGGGCGTTCGCTTTCGATCTCTGGAAGCGACAAGTCTTGCCTGGTTCAAATTTATCCGCCTGATGTCGTCGACGGTATGTTGCTACTGGAGCAACCCAGGATCGTCATCGGGCGTGATACGGGGGCGGACTTGATTCTGGCCGACCAAAGTGTGTCCCGCAGGCACGCGGAACTGGAGTGGACCGAAGAAGGTTACGTGGTTCGTGATCTAGGTAGCACGAATGGGACGCTGGTAAACGAAATTGGGGTTCAGGAGCGGATCCTTCATTCTGGTGACACCGTTCGCATCGGCAGTTTCATTTTCCGATTCTTATCGGCCAACAGCATCGAAACGCAGTATCACGAAACGGTTTACAACGCGCTGGTTCGCGACGTGCTGACCGGAACGATGAATAAACGTTATCTGCTTGAAGTGATGGAGCGTGAGATCGCTCGCGCCATCCGTCAGCAGTCACTACTTTCGGTGATCATGCTGGATATCGATCACTTTAAAAGCATTAACGATACCTACGGTCACTTGGTTGGGGACGAAGTCCTAAAGCAATTCGGAAGTCGCGTCGCTAACGTTTCGCGGTGCGACGACCTGTTGGCGCGATACGGCGGCGAAGAGTTTTGTTTGCTGATGGCCGGAACAGATCTTGCCGAAGCTTGCGAAATTGCCGAGCGATGTCGGCATGCCGTCGCTGATGCTCCGTTCATGACCGAAGTGGGAAATCTAAACGTTTCGGCAAGCTTTGGCGTTGCATGCCTGGATCCGGTGCGTCCGATCGGTTGTTTGGATTTTTTGCAACTTGCCGATCAGAAGCTCTATGAAGCCAAGACAAACGGACGCAATCGTGTCTGCAGCTAGTCTTTTCTAGTTTGCTTGTGAGCAGTTGCCCCCGCGATTGACGATAGACAAATGAGAAGTGGTGTCGTCGGATGGCTACTTTGAAGGATTCGAATTAGATCGAGGCGATTGAATAATTGATCGTCGATAATGCGGAAATGGATTTCCCATGTTGCTATGTAAACCGCTGCACAGGCTCCAACATCGAACGCATCAGCTTTTGATCGTTTCCGTCGTTGTCTCGATCGGAGCATCAGTCAATCTGACATATGCACAGGAAGCAGCAGCACAGTCGGAAGCCAACCTTTCCAAGCAGGCTGAACTTGCCAGCGATCAGCCATCTTCGCAAGCCGAGACGCCCCTGCTAGGCGACGGCATCTCAGCAGATCAATTGCACAGCCCGGTCCGCCCGAATGGTCCAGTCGGCGCAAATGAGAACGCGTCTTCGGAAGCGGCGAACCGTCGTGAGCAAAAGAATGCAAAGCCGCCGCTTGCCGCTGATGATCGCTTGTCAAAGTTGTTCGGTGAAGTCGATCAGCTGGATCAGCTCTCCGAGGTGCGACGTCCGCACGCACAGTCACCTGCCGCCAATGCGGTGTTCTCCGCTGAAGCGGTTGGCCGTCGAACGTCCGATGTCGGAAGTCTGCTCAAGCAGGCCAAAGGTGCACAAGGCGTAACAATCCAGCACCGGACACCGATCACCAGCGATACACGTGTTCGTGGACAGCGTGTCGGTCAAATTCTGGCTTCGGGGTCGTACTGGGCGCCAGCTCGGATGGACCTTGACACGATGATGAGCAAGATCGACTCAAGATTGGTCGAAGATTTGATTTTGATCAAAGGCCCCTATGCTGCACGCTATGGGCCAAGCTTTCGTGTGGTCGACTTGGAGTTTGTTCATTCGCCTCGGTACAAGTCGCCGGAAATACACGGCAGCACCAGCGCAACATATAGCAGCAACGGCGATCACTGGTACGGCCGCCAATCGGGTTGGGGTGGGGGTGAAGACTATGGCTTCTATCTGAGCTATGGACACCAAACGGCAAATGACTACGAAACCGGCGAGGACGGTTTCTTTATGCCATCGAGTTTCAAATCGCGTGATGTGTTCTTGGCGTTAGGGTGTGATCTGTCGGATCATGAAACGATCGAGTTCAATTATCTACGACTTGATCAAACCGATGTCGAGATTCCCGGTCTTGTGTACGACATCAACTATCTGGTGACAGACGGGTATGAAGTCACTTATACCAACCTCGCGCCAGCGTTTTTCTCCGATCAATTCTCCGCCGAGTTTTGGTACAACCGAACACGGTTCGAGGGTGACACCAGTCGTCCAGGTAAGAAGCAGCAGATCCCCTCGCTGCTAACCGAACTTGAGTCACCCAGTGGCGCTGACGGGGCGGCCACCACCGATGTTGATGCGTTAAGTGCCGGTTATCGGTTGGAAAGTATTTTGGAAACACGCAGCGGGCAGTATGCGTTCGGGACCGACATGATTGTCCTCAATCAGGAACTTAACGATATCGAGACGTTTGCACCGCCGCACGATAATAACTATCCGATTCCCAGAAGCCATTCGATTGACGTCGGGTTGTATTTTGAAGACGTCGAGCGGATTACCGATCGCTTGTCGATGACCGCTGGTGGACGTGTCGATGGTGTCTTCACCGATTCCGAAGATCAAGTCAAAGGGGTGCCGATCCCGCTGTCAGATATAAAGGAAGCGAAGCTGGAGCAGGCGTTCTTTCTGGGGGCGGCGTACCTCACTGCGGATTATCGTTTGACCCCGCAATGGGATATCAATCTCGGGATGGGGTTCGCATCGCGAGCACCGACACTGACGGAAATGTATGCCGAAGCATCCTTTATTGGCAGCCTTCAACGTGGCGTGACGTTCTTGTTGGGCGACCCCAAGCTCAAACAGGAAAAACTCTATCAGCTCGATGCGGCGCTACGGTATTCCGAAGGAAAGAACCGATTTGGAGCTCAAACACACTACGCGTGGATCGAGGACTTCATCACCTATGATCTTTTGGACCCACCGGGAACCTCCGACGGTTTTCAAAAAGGCGCCGCGTTCACCAATACAGACCTTGCCGTGCTAAGCGGTGTGGAACTGTACGGACAGCGACAGTGTAGCGATTACATTACGCTGTTCGGCACCACAACGTACACCCAAGGAACAGACCTGACGCGTCGAGAGCCGGCGCGACAGTCGCCGTTTTTGGACCGTAGTGCGGATCCCCGTGGCGATGAAGAACCTTTACCCGGCATCAATCCTCTTGAGGCTCGGATCGGAATTGTGTTGGAAGAGCCCACCCCGAGACCGAGCTGGGGAATCGAGCTGATGGCCCGGATCGTTGACAATCAACCCCGCGCCGCAAGGTCTTTGGAAGAACAGCCTACGGCAGGGTTCACAACCTATGACGTCCGTGGTTACAAGGCAATCAACCAATGGCTGTTTACAGCCGGCGTAGAAAACTTCACCGATAAGTTCTACCAAGAACACATCGACTATCGTGCCGGTCGTGGTGTTTATCGACCGGGAATCACGGCTTATGTTGGGACCGAAGTGACCTATTGATCGGCAACCACATGCCGATCTAGCGGAGCGGAACGCAGATCAGTTCATCATCGTTTCGTGCATAGATCTTCCCGTTGGCAATGGCGGGATGTGACCAGACCACACCATCACGTCGTTTCAGCTGTTGGGTTGTCGGCGAGATCAATTGCGATCGAGAGTGGATATCGATTCCGCTTCGTTTTAATGTTGTCATCAGTAATTCGCCGCGATCGTTCTGGATGATCTCGTTGTTACCGTTACGGATGATGTGCACCGTCGCCCAGCGGGCTTTGGGGACGACATCCAAGTTTTCCCAGATCCGGTCGCCTGTCATTAGATCTAGGCAGCGGAATTCGCCATAGCTATCAGCGCCGTAGATGCAGTCCCCTTTGATGATCGGGTTGGAGATCATCGCATGCAGTGCATCGGTATTGCGTTCGTCGACACCGATGCGGCGCCAGACTGTAGCTGCAGCGGGTTTCTGTTGGTCGAGCCGGATTAGAAGTGAACCGTCATAGAACGAAGACACAAACAAAAGGTCGTCTTGGATCACGGGAGTCGGCACGCCGATCGGCATATTGCGAGGCTTCATTTCAATCGACCAGAAAACCGCTCCGTTTTTTGGATCGAGTCCACTGACGCTATCACCGGTCCAGCAAACCACGACGTCTTGATCGCCCTGACGAACGAGGATCGGAGCACTGTAGCCGCCGCGTTCATCAAGGGAACGCCATCGTTCAACACCACTAGATCGATCAAGTGCCACCACGCATGCACCTGCCTTTCCGGATGTCATCTGAATGACCAAGTTGTCATAAATCAACGGAGCGGCGGTGATTCCCCAGATCGGCATGTCGATTTTGAAATCTTCTTGCAAGTCTCGAGTCCACTGCAATGATCCCGTCGCCGCGTCGAAGCAATTCATACGACCCATTGCACCGACCGCAAAGGCTTGACCGTTGTCAATCGTTACGGCAGCACGTGGTCCAGATGCTTCATAGCCAATCGCGTATTGAACAGGATCCTGGTGTTGCCAAAGGGGCTTGCCGCTTTCGGCATCAAAGCAGAGGACGCGTTCGACAGCGTTGGGAGATTCGCCTTGGCGATCTGTCAAATAGACACGGCCATTGGCGATCGTCGGACCGCTATAGCCAGGCCCCACAGCCGCTGACCATTGCCGGGGCAGTTGCCCGGCAGGCAGCTCGATCGGAAGAGAGGAATCATTGATGGTGGCATCACGATTGGTGCCACGCCACTGCGGCCAATCGCCTGCCATCGCTGCGAAGGAGCTTAGCGAAAGGCACAACGCAAGGCAGACAACCGATTTTGATTGGATCGAATTCAATATTGGGGTCATTAGGAGGGCTCCTGGATTACACCTTTAATTGGCGGCGATTGCCTGGTGGCAAGCTGCGCGGATTATAGCCCCTGTTGATGGTTTGGCTAACGAGAGGCGTCTTGGCTTAGGGGCAGTCTATCCGTGTTTGGCAACGTCAGAATGCGTGATCAATCGGGCGCCTTCCGGTCGGCAGTTTGCGGCCTTGAGGGGATGCGACGACGCTCTACCGGGTTTTGTCAGTCCGTTTTGGCATGGTAGATGCATCACAGGGGAGTGGTTTCAAGCAAGATGAACAGGCAACAACTGATTACGCAAGCCAAGATGGTTGAATCAATGTCCCAATCGAATGTGATCGATGCGAACGAATTGGCTCGATTGAAAGTTGAACGCCAGAGCACGCTAGTCCCAGAGATGCATTCGTGGATCGTCGCGGGGATGGTGTCTGCTGCGGCAAGATTCATTCCGGTGCCATTCGTGGATGACTTTGTAAAAGCCAAATGCCGCAAGCACATTGTCTCGTCAACACTCGCCCGTCAGAGCCGATCCGAGTTGCTGAACGATTTTGATGCAATGTACAACGATCCTGGCGGGATTTTGTCAGGGGCGGCGGCGATGGTTGCAAGGATTCCAATCAAGCTGTTGCTGTTTCCGGTTCGAAAAGCGGTCGCGATCATGACCTCCGTACGGGGAGTTCCCTTGGAGTTAATTCGTTGCATCTTGCTGGGGCGAACCGTCAAGCGATATGCAACGATGGCTTCGCGTCCAGATGACAAACAATTGCGAGAAGCATTCGACAAGGCCTTTTCCGGGATGGATTTTCGCGTCGTCCGTGCTGTCGTTGGTGATGCACTTTCTGGAATGGATCGGTGGTCTGAAGCGGCGATCAAAATGGCTAAAGCGATCGCGGCTCAAAAGTCGGACGATCCGCTATCACAACGAGAGGAAAGTCCTGTTCGCAAAGGAGCAGAGCAGGTCGAGCACAGTTTGAATCAGCCTAAGGTGCTGGATCTGTTTAGCGATTTTGACACGAAGCTAGATGCTCGACTGGCAGCGCTATCGACTTCTTAAAGCAGCAAGGTTTCTTAAGGCGGAAAGCCTTAGAGCAGCAAGGTACTGTACGTTCAAAAAAATAACCGACCGTGAGGTTCACGGTCGGTTATCGAAGTACTGGGGTCAAACCGGGCTTAGCAGCCGACGTGTCGGCATTGTTCGAATGCCGTGATCGGGATTGCTGCCCGGCTGATGCCTAGCGAAGTTACGCAGGAACGGCTGCGCTTTTGACAGTCGCGATGATTGCGCTGGCAACCATGTATGGGTCGGCGTTCGACGCTGGGCGACGATCTTCCAACCAACCTTTCCAGCCGTTTTCGACCGTGCCGATTGGGATACGGATCGAAGCACCACGGTCAGAAACACCGTAGCTGAACTTGTCGATCGACTGTGTTTCGTGAAGGCCGGTCAAACGTTGATCGTTGTCAGCACCGTACACGTCGATGTGTTCTTTGATGCGTGGTTCGAACGCTTGGCAGATTGCTTCGTAAGTTTCTTGGCTGCCGCAGTTACGCAATGTTTCGTTCGAGAAGTTTGCGTGCATGCCGCTTCCGTTCCAGTCGCCCTTGACTGGCTTGCAGTGCCAGTTGATCGACAGGCCGTGAGCTTCGGCAACGCGCTCAAGCAAGTAGCGAGACAACCAGATTTGGTCGCCAGCTTCTTTAGCGCCTTTGGAGAAGATCTGGAATTCCCATTGGCCCATCATCACTTCGGCGTTGATGCCTTCGACGTTCAGGCCAGCTTGCAGGCACAGTTCCAAGTGCTCTTCGACGATTTCACGTCCAACTGCTTTGCCGGTTCCGACGCTGCAGTAGTAAGGGCCTTGAGGACCTGGGTAGCCTTCCATTGGGAAGCCGAGTGGCTTGTTGGTGTCAGGATTCCACAGGGTGTATTCTTGCTCGAAACCGAACCAAAAATCGCCGTCATCATCATCGATGGTGGCGCGTCCGTTGGTGCGGTGTGGGGTGCCGTCGGCGTTCAGAACTTCGCACATCACGAGGAAGCCAGTGCCAAGGCGGCCTGGATCGGGGACAACGCGGACTGGCTTGAGCAAGCAGTCGGACGAACCGCCTGGAGCCTGCTCAGTCGAGGAGCCATCGAACGACCAGACCGGCGCGTCTTCAACATTTCCGCTGAAATCACTGACGACCTTCGTCTTGCTACGCAGACTTTGAGTCGGTTGATAACCATCCAACCAGACGTATTCCAACTTGCATTTGGTCATGAAAAAGATTCTCCCTAGGTGAATCAAACGAGTGGACCAGTTGAAGGTGTCGCGGGGCAAAACGCCGGACTGCACCTTCGCTTCTACCAATGTCTACCTAACGCGTCCGAGACGACTCAGCCAACGCTTTGCCGTTCGGCCAGCCCAGTGAGCAAGTGGAACCAACCGCCTCTGAGCAACTACCGACCTTGTTCGTTGGCTGTGCTTCGCATTGCGCTGTCGCATCACGAAAACTCGCCGCGCCAAGGTTCACGAAGACGGGCTCCTGCGGTGTCTTCGTGTGTGGCCCGTGAAGGGCCTTATTTGCCGTCACGCTGTTTAACCTGTTGTAAACATGTCGCGCGTTGCCGCAACATTCTAGTTGCGTTCGCACCAGAAAAACAGCTCTCATGCAGCCCACACTTCTACCACGAAAGCTTCGTTTCGTCACCCCTCGCCGCCCGTTTCTGGGGGCAGAAATGCACCACTAGGTCTGCCAAAGCGAACGCATAAGGACGCCGTGTCGCATCGAATTTGTGCTGGTCAGCTGGGCTTCAAGAAGCTGGGGGAGTCGGGGCCCCTGGCCGAATCAACCAAGCTCTTAAGCTTCGCATTGCCTGGAAGGTGCTGATCACGCCAAAAAGGATGGTCAATGGCGGATCAGTGCGCGATGAGGAATGTTGTTGACTTTCCGTCCGTCGATCCAGCAAGTTGGCTCACCATCTTTCGGATAGCTCCAGGGACTTTGATCTGCTCTCGTCATCTGCATCGGTGATCGATATCAGGCTTTGACGTTTATCCGTTCTGGGTGGCCGAGGAAAGAAGGCAGGATTGCGTTTAAAAAAATTTCTTTTGCGATTGAGACTGGTGAATTTGTTGTCGGCCTTGGGAAGTTTCTCGTTTCTAGCTCGCAAGCCACATTTACACAGACCGGTTCAGACGCTTTGCAGACGTCAAGATTTCACTGTGCTGGATCCGTTCTGGGAATCTCCATCTGCTGGGAAATAATGCGGCTAGTCCCGCACGGACTTGACGCGGTTGGCGATTAGCAGCAGCCCGGCTATCAATACGCTGGCAATGGGATTGTGTCCAAAGACCGAGCGATATCGTCAGTCCCTGACGACGAACAGCGCGACCCAGATTGATCTAAAATGGGCCTCTCTTGGCAAGCTATCTATTCTCTGCTCAGCAATATCAAAACGAAATGTTTCGCACGCCACTTCTTTTACAGCGTATCTGTCCCGCGGCGATGCTCTGGTTGTTTGCGTGCAGTGCTTACTTGCGGATGCTCCTTGGTGCTTATTTGCGGACGCTCCTTGGGGTTTTTTGGGGGATGGTCCTTGGGGTGATGTTGCTAACGCCGGTCGCAACCGCACAGGAACTATCAGCACAGGAAAAATCAGCGGAAGCCCTATCGAGCGAAGCCGAGGGAGTTGTTGAACAACCACGGGGTCTCCAAGACGAAGAGGCATCCGGTGGCGGCAATGAGCGTCAACAGGATACAGAAGTCAAAGCAGCGAAGGTGCGGAAGGCCGTGTTAATTCCGTTTCATGATGCGATTCACGCACTCAGTGCCGAACTGTTGATGCGCAAATTTCACGAGGCAGTCGACTCCGGTGTTGATGTCATCATTTTGGACATCAATTCACCCGGCGGTGAAGTGTTCTACACCTTTGAAATCATGGACATGATCTTGGAGACGAAAAATGTAGAGACCGTCGCATACGTTCAAAAAGATGCGATCAGTGGCGCGGCGCTGATCGCGATTTCATGCGACAAGATTTACATGAGCCCCAATGGGCGTCTTGGTGATGCAGGTGTCATCATGATGGGCGAAGATGGCGCTTTTCGATACGTCGAGGAGAAACGACGAAGTGCCGTCGCTCAGCGGGCAAGGGACGCCGCCGAGCAGACGGGGCGGCCGATGACATTGGCGGAGAAAATGACGGACAAGGACATGGTCGTTTTTCGGTCTGTCAACAAAGAGTCCGGCGAGGTGCGGTATCTCAGTGACAAAGAACTGGAATCAATGCCCGATGCCGATCAATGGGAAGTTGGAAAACCAATCCGTGAAGCGAACAAAGACATGTTTTTCATCGCGAATGGGAAACGTCTTGTCGAGCTAGGAATGGCAGAGCAGACCGTCGAGAGCGTTGATGAACTTGCGGAGCAGCTTGATGTCGAAACACCCATTCCCGTGCTCGATCGCACCGGAACGGACATTGCCATCATGATTCTCAATCATTGGTTCGTGACGTTCCTGCTATTAGTTGTCGGGTTGGTAGCGCTTGGAATTGAACTGAGCGCACCGGGGATCGGGATTGGCGGTTTGACCTCGATGCTGTGTTTCGGATTGTTCTTCTGGAGTCGCTTTCTAGGAGGCACCGCAGGTTGGCTGGAGGTCACGCTATTCGTTCTCGGGATCGCATTCATCGGTATGGAGATCTTTGTCATTCCAGGATTTGGTGTCGCCGGTCTAGGCGGGTTTGCGCTGTTGCTAACATCACTGGTGATGGCTTCACACCGATTTATCGATCTGCAGAATGGACAAAACCTGATCGATGTAGGTTGGGATGTCGTGACCGTCCTTGGGGCCTTCATTGGTTTCTTTATCGCGATGCTGATACTTTCGAAGTATATCGGCGATATCCCGGGACTCGGGCGTTTGACATTGAAACCGCAAGTGGCGCTTCCAGGCGTCGGCGAAGATCCGGCGGCCGGTGGTGCCGCACCAAGTGTGTTGATGCCGGGGTGGCAACGCGTTCAGATCGGGGATACCGGCGTCGCCGTTGGTGCGTTGAGGCCGGGCGGCAAGATGGCGGTCGATGACTACACCGTCGACGTGGTCACCGAAGGCGACTTCGTTGACGGCGGGCAGAGTGTGAAGGTGATCGCAAAGCAGGGCAGCCGCGTTGTGGTGCGTTTAACCTAATTTCATGGATGCCTTTTCAGATCGGATTTCCAACTGGCCGGTCGCCACTGCCGCAGAATCTTTCGATGATGTTTTTGGAGTACCGTTAATGAGAATTCACCGGTCAGCCGGCGTCAGTTCGCGGTTCGATTGTTGAATCGCGCCCCAACGCTGTTTGGCTGATCAAGGTGTTCAATCGCTATCGAAGCGATCTATCTAGGCAGGGTCACTTTCCAAGTCGACGCTGTCGCGACATGCAGTCACAAAGCGATACTCTGCAAGCGTCGGATCGTCATCGTCCAGGACGTTTCCGGCCGTCACAAACTTGTCGAGTTTGACTCCACATTCAACTAGGAATCCTGCGATGTCCGTCGGCCCGTAGATGAATTTTTCACCAATCATCTCCATCTGATCGACGAATGCGTGGATATTGGGATCACCGGTGTTGGCATGAATCACAGCGGGTGTGACACAGTCGAGCCACAGGCGGCTTGCAGGGTTCTTCAGTGATCGCATGACAGAGGAAAGCAATCGCACGTTCTGTTCATGTTCAAAGTACATGGAACAGCCTTCGTAGATCACCAGCGTTGCGGCAGTCTGTGAGAACGCAAAGTGATCTCGCAGTTTGCTACCGACATCGCATCGCAAAAAGTCGGCCGCGATCTGATACCGTTCAGGCGTCTGATGCGTTCCACCGATTTGCTTATCCATTCGCTGGATGACGTGCTGCCGTTCGGTCAACATTTCAGGCAAATCGATTTCGAAAACCGTGGCGCCCTTCAAATGGTTGCTCAGCCTTAGCGGTCGCATATCCAGGCCGGCTCCCAGCATGACCAACTGCTCGACTTCCGGCATCGAACGAAGGACATCGTCCGCATTGATCGTGCGTGCTGCGACCATCGACTGCAACTGCGGTAGAACTTTTTGAAGGCGTTCCGCCTGAAGCAACCCATGCGTTCCCGCCGCGAACATATCATGCCCGCCATCGATACGGATTTTGATGCCGTCTTCGCGACAGATCCATTGTCCTTCTTGTCTACTACGTTGAGCACGCAGTCCCGCAATGATGCGCGCTGACTTTTTCAAGTTCAGCTTCGATAGTGATGACCGTTGCCCGTCTTCACGATCTCGCAACAGTTGTGAGGTCGCTTGTGCGAAGTACTTCATTTCGGCAACCGCAACACGCTCGTTGTCTTCGGAGAAAAACTCCACCGTGAGCGTGACCAGTACGATTCGCCCGCCGAAGTATCGAGACTTGATTCGTTCGGCTGTTTTGGCATCGATACGGCAAACACCACGCAGATGGCTGGTGCTTGGGTTTTCGTACTTTACATCCATCGAAGCCAGCCATAGTGAGGCTGATCGATTGGGATGCCCTCGATGGATCCCGGTTAGCGGTACACCGGTCAATAGCGTGGTTAAAGCCATGCCGCCGGTATAGTCCGCCGACAATGAAATCAACGCGGCTTGATGTGTCCCGTGTTGGTTTGTCGTCGGAACGCTAAGTGGTAACACCGATTCACAGTAACCGCGTTCAACCTTGGTAATTTTCCATCCCGTCCATTCAAGAACCGGCACCGCTCGGTGTAGCAGACGGTTCATCAGTTCCGGGTTTACGCGTTGAGCGTAATCGGACTCCCACGTGACGGGAGTTTCTATTTCGATCGCAGACATCATTTGCCCCCTGTTTGTTGCGAACGAGTAGTAACAGACACAATGTCGGCTATTACGTTAGGGAATCACGCCGTGTACGCCAGTATTCAGAGGCGCATGTGAGCCACCCCTGAGGGTGAACCCTTACCGAAGATATCACCTCGGTAAATAAGCGGAGACCTACTGTTTCCTAGATACATGGTGTGCGTGACCGTTAATCCACGCCATCGCAGCCTGTCGGATTGGTCCAAGTCCATGAATGACAGTCAAGCGAGTTGTGGGTTTGCTTCGGACGTTGTTGATGTCCGATCAAAGCAAGCTTTCAGCCGCATTGGAACAGAACAGGTTTCGGGCACGTTGTCAGTAATAAAAGCTGATGCACGTGTCGGTATCGCATCGGGTACGTGATGCGTTGGACTCGAGGAGGCCCCACCCTCGACAAACAGAATTCGTACGCGAAGCAAACAGATCGGCTGTTTGTACGCAACGAAGTGAAGCGACAACTGTGTCGATTTTGTATCGCACAGTGCGACAATTGGGCCACACTCGATTCCGTCGAAATGAACCTTAACGACCCAACCGAACAACACCTCCACTTGGTCCGCCGACTGTCGGATATCGAAGATGTGAGGTGTTTATTGGTCGAAGACGACCAAACCGGTGATCAGTTTATCTTGCGTCGTCTTAATCGATCCATCTTGCCGGATGACCTTCAGTCCCGTTTTGACAACGAAGTTCGACTGTTAAGCAAGTTTGAATGCGATTCCTACAATGCGATGGCCTGGCATCGATGGGCCGACGATCATCTGCAGGTTGCGTATCCATTTCAAACGGGATGTTCGCTTGGTGACTTGTTGGGCGAAGGGCCTTTGGGGGCACACCTTGTCACGACGATTGCTGTTGATCTCCTAGAAGCACTCGTTCTAGTTCATGGTCAGGGTTGTATTCACCGTGATTTTCGACCTTCGCATATCATCTTGCGAGAAGACGGACATGCGATTTTGGGTGGGTATGGACCGCTATGGCGAGTCGGCCTAACCGATCCGGATAACCCGTCCAGCGTCGAAATGTTGCGCTATGCTTCGCCGGAACTGGCGGGGATCATTCGTCACGACATTGGCCCGTCCTCGGATCTGTATTCGCTAGGGTTGATTCTGTATTACGCACTGGCCGGCAAGCCAATGTGCGATGCGACGACTGTAAGCGAGATCCTGCTGCAGCATTCGACCAAAGACCTCGATACCGATCATCTACCAAGCTCGACTCCGGCGCCTTTGGTAGAGATGATCGAGCGTCTGACGCAGAAAGAACCACGCGAACGCTACCAGTCGACGGCAGCGGCATGCGATGACGCTAAAGCCATCTTGCGGATGATCGAAAACGATGATCCGGATTCCACGGTTGTCATCGGGCGAAGCGACGCACGGGCCGGTTTGGTTGATCCGGCGTTTGTCGGTCGCGAAGCCCAGATTCGTGCCTTGAGCGAAAACCTGGAGTTGGTCGTCGAAGGCGCATGGCGACAGGTCATGATCGCGTCGCCATCAGGGATGGGCAAAAGCCGCCTCACGCAAGAGATCAGCCGGTTGGCAACTCGGCGAGGTTGTATCGTCTTGCATGGCGATTCAACCGATCAGGCCACTGGTGAACCCAATGCGGCCTGGATGCAGGTTATCACAAGGCTGGCCGCCGTCTGTCACACCGATGAAGCACTGCGATGTCGACTCGCAGAATTAATGTCGGATTATCGCGAAGAAGTTCTTACCGCGATGCCGCCGTTGGCACACGTATTCGGGTGGTCCGGAAAAAGGCTTTCCGGTCCTGAAGACCGAGGTCAAAGCCGAGTCTTGGCTGCCTTCGCCATCCTGATTACCGGTTTGGGATCATCAGGGCAGCCTGTCTTGATCACGCTGGACAATTGCCAGTGGATGGACGATCAATCCATTCGTGTATTGCAGCGGGTCTCGCGCAGCGAAGCGTCACACGCGATGCTGTTATTGCTTTCTCGGCCGGATGAAGGACAGTGCAAGCGCATCAGTGAAATTGCTCGTCCTGACCAATCACTTTCGTTAGGACCGCTGGACCGTAAAAGCATCGGTCGGCTTTGCGAATCGATGGCGGGAACGCTTCCGCAGGATGCGATCGGAGTCATCGCCGACTATGCCGAAGGAAGTCCGTTCATGGCATCGGCCGTGTTGCGGGGGATGGTCGAGTCTTCGGTATTGCTTTCGGAGCAAGATCGCTGGGTTTTGAACCATGACCGTTTGGCAGGGTTCCAAACCGCGGCAAGTGCAGGCGAAGTTCTAGCCGAACGGATCAAGAACTTGCCTCCATTGGCCATTCGGTTTCTGGAGTCTGCGGCCGTTATCGGTGGCTCGTTTACGTTGGATGCCGTCGCGACGCTGTCCGGAATTGAGCTCGAAGACAGCTTCTCGCTGCTCGCGGATATCCGGCGTCAGCGTTTGATTTGGAGCAAGCCGGACGGCGAATACGCCTTTGCTCATGACAAGATTCGTGAAACCGTCTTAAAGTATCTTGCGCCCGAACAGAAGCGTGAGATGCACGGTCGGTTCGGAGCGTACCTCGCCGAAACGCGAAGCTCTGCCCACTATGATTTGGCGTATCACTTCGACGAAGCTGGCATGCATCGCGAAGCCCTTTCTCACGCGTTGGCTGCGGCAGACGCGGCGAGGGCGGAGTTTTCACTGAGCAGTGCGAAGCGACAGCTCGAGATCGCTTCCCGAGCCAAGCAATATGCGGACCCACAAACTCGCCATCGTGTCGAATCGATGATGAGCGAAGTGGTGATGCTTCAAGGTGAATACGATAGTGCCGAAGAGTGGCTATCTAAATGCGCCGTCAGCGCGATTACGGATCACGATGAGGCTGTCGTCGCGACGCGTCTTGGCGAGTTAGCGTTCAAGCGTGGCAACAAACAACAGGCCGTCGAGTACTACGAGGATGCTCTTCGTCGTCTTGGGGAACCGATTTGCAACAATCGTTTGCAGTTGGGGGGGCGATTGATGCGGGAAATCGCAGTGCAAACCTTGCACACGTATTTTCCGAAAATGGTCCATGGTGGTGATCGCTTGCCAGACGAAACCGAACTGTTGCGTCAGAAGCTTTACAGTCACATCGCACACGGCTATTGGTACACCCGCGACAAATACTACACCCTATGGTCGCACCTGCGAGGCATGAATCGCGGGGAGCGATATCGACCGACGACGACACTTGCGCAAGCGTATAGCGAGCACGCGCCGGCGATGAGCTTGTTGGGTTGGTATGGGCGTGGCCAAAGGTATGCAACACAGTCGCTCGAAATTCGCAAAGACCTTCACGACGTTTGGGGGCAGGGGCAATCGCGGCACTTTCTCAGTATCTTGCTGTATTCATCAAGCCAGTTCGAAGCTTGCAGCCAAGAAGCGAGCCAAGCGGTTTCGATTCTGGAACGTACCGGCGACTACTGGGAAGTCCATACCGCGCGATACCAGTACGCAGGTTCGCTTTATCGCCAAGGGAACTTGGTCGAAGCACTTGAACAGGCAAGGACCAACTATCGTTCCGCTGTAAGACGCAGTGATTTTCAAGGGACTGGCAATATTGTTGACATCTGGTCGCGAGCGTCCTTGGGCAATATTCCACAGGACGTTTTGGAAATCGAGGTAGGCCGAGATGTTGATGATGCTCAGCGAGATTGCCATGTCAAATTGGCTCACGCGGTGTTTCATTTCTATCGCGATAACTATGTCGAATCGGCAAAGGCGCTTTCCGAAGCGGTCAGCAGGGCCGAATCCGCATCGGTTTTCAACGCCTACACCAGCCCTTGTTTTGTTTGGCGAGTCTCGGCGCTGCGTCGCATCATCGAAACGCGTCCGGCACGAATCGCTTCGAAGCGACAACGGGATATCAAAGAATTAAAGTCCGCCGCACGCAAAGGCTTGCGGATCGCAAAGAAATTTACGAACGAGCTTCCCCACGCGCTCCGCGAGATGGGCGCTGTCAGTGCTTTGACCGGGTCAATGTTCCAGGCACAAAAGTACTTTCAGCGCTCTCTCGACGTTGCCCGAAAGCAAGGTGCGCGATTGGAAGAAGTTCAAACGATGCTGATGTATTCAGATCTCGCGATCGAAGCGGGGTGGCCGGTTGAACAACAACGCGTCCACGCCGCACGCGAAGCGATGTTGCAATACAAAAATTCGGTCGGCACGACGGATCAAGATTCGTCTGTTTCTTTGGTGGATCGATTCGATGCATTGTTGGAAGCCGGTCGCCGTATTGCCGTGTGCACCGATTTAAACGAAATCGAACACGAGATCATCGAAGCGACATCGCGTCTGCTTCGCGGTGACCGAGTCTTGTTGATTCGCAAAAACGAAGATGGTGCATTGATCAGCCATCCCGAAAATTTGCCCTTTGATGCTGATATCGTTCAACAATGCGGCGAACGAAAATCCGCAATCGTTTGTGACTTCGAAAGGTTGGTTGATACATCGACCGGTGACAACCGAGGTGCGAAGACGCAAAACTACGGCACGTTCCTGTGTTGCCCGATCATGGCACGCGGTCGAATCGAAGCACACATTTACGTCGCCAACTCGTTCATGATGGGGATGTTTGGCGAGGATGAACTGAGGATCGCCAACTATCTTTCTTCCGCGGCGGGTGCTGCGTTTGAAAAAGCCGACGGATTCCGACAGCTTCAAGACCTGAACCAAACACTTGAACGCAAAGTTGCCGAACGGACGGAAACGCTACAGCAGCGTAATGTCGAGATCGAGCGGACAGCGGATCGCTTGCGAGCAACTCAGGTTCACCTTCAAGAAGCCAAAGACGCCGCCGAGCATGCCAATCAAGCCAAGAGCGACTTCTTGGCCCGGATGAGCCACGAAATTCGGACGCCAATCACCGCGGTCTTGGGTTACACCGAATTGATGTTGCGGGGTGTTGTGAGTGACCCTGACGAACAACGCGTGAAGCTCGAAACGATTCATAGCAACGGTAGCCACTTGCTGCACCTGCTGAACGATATCCTGGATCTGTCAAAGATCGAAGCCGAACGAATCGAAGTCGAACAGATCGAATGTGTTCCGCTGAAGATTGTTGGCGATGTGATCAAGTCACTTTCTGGAAAGGTTCAGCAGAAAGGCATCGAGATCTCTCTGTTGGCGGAAACCGATATTCCCGAACAGTTGAAATCCGATCCGACTCGCTTGCGTCAAATCTTGACCAACTTGATGGGCAACGCGATCAAATTTACTGACCATGGTGGGATCGACGTCAAAATTAAGTTCGATCAACCGACCGGCGGAGACGGTGCTCCGCTCCTATCCATCGCGATCCAAGATACAGGGATCGGTATGGACGAAGAGCAGATGAAAAAAGTCTTCGACCCGTTCTCGCAGGCTGATACCTCAACGACACGGAAATACGGTGGAACCGGACTGGGGCTTTCAATCAGCAAGCACCTTGCCGAAGCTTTGGGTGGAGGGCTGACGGTTGCCAGTGCACCTGGAGAAGGAAGCACGTTCACGCTGCAAGTCGCCGCGCCAGTGGTGAAAGGCAGTCGCAGCGTTAGCCGCATGGAAGCGATCAAACTTGCTTTGGGGCATGCCGAATCTCGCTGGGATGCGATCGAGGTCGATGGTGCACGGGTGCTGGTCGTCGACGACGCACCGACGAACCGTGATTTGATCGACCGCTTGTTGACCAACGCCGGTGCGAAGGTCATGAAACTTGAAAACGGAAAAGAAGCCTACGACTACTTCGTTGACGATCGTAAGCAGATCATCCCGCGTGAGATCGACTTGGTCCTGATGGACATGCAAATGCCATTGATGGACGGGTACACCGCGACATCGGAACTTCGTAAAGCCGGGCTGGCAATTCCGATTGTCGCCATGACGGCCAATACCATGGTTGGCGACGACAATAAATGTCGCGAGGCAGGATGTTGCGACTACCTATCCAAACCCTTGGACTTGGATTTGGTTCTCGAAAAAGTCAAACAGTGGGCGCACCTGTCGCGGCAGCAACACCCGTCGGGAATGTCAAACATTGCCGATTCGACTTCGTCACAATTGTTGACTTCGAGCCAAATTCGAATCGCCGAGCGGGACGACGAATCGCCGTCCGAGACATGTGACGAAACAGATTCGGCGATTGATCCAGTCGCAGTGTCAGAGCCCCCAGCAATGGCTGATCCCGTTGCGATGACTGATGCCGAACCTGCACCTGCCGAAGAGGTCACTGAGCATCATCTGCCTGACGATTGGATGCGGCAATTCGCAATCGATTTGGTCACAAAAGTCCACGGACAACTGCCTGCCATCTGGAAGTCCTTCCATGGTGATGACATGGAAGCGGTGGCAACAAAGATCCATTGGATCAAAGGGTCTGGCGGTACTGTGGGCCTTCCGAAGTTAACGGAGTTGGCAAAGTCCTGCGAAGAAGCGGCTCACGAATCCGACCTCGACGGCGTCTGCAAACGTCTGGACAAAATCGAAGAGTACATCAACTTACTCGTCGACGAATCCAACGCCTAGTTTGGCTTCATCGTACAATCCGCCAGCAGCGATGGATTCGGCGATTGCGAAAGTCTTCAGGAACGGTTTGCGATGAGATCTCGTGGCACTCACTGACATCTAATTCGCTGTGATCGAACTTGAATCGGCGGAAGTTGTTGGAGAAAAAGATCACACCACCACGACGCACCAGCGGCAGTAACTTTTGCAGCAGTGGGATCGCATCTTGTTGAACGTTCCAGTCCTTTTCCGTTTTCTTGCTACGGGAATAAGTCGGAGGATCAAAGACGACCAAATCGTACTTTTCACCGGCGGGATGTTCATCGAGAAACTTTCCGACATCCATCGCCAAGAGTTGATGTTTGTTAGTTTCAGTAGGGTCGATCATCCCATTGAGTTCAAGGTTGTCTCGCGTCCACTGCGTGTAGGGACCAGAAAGGTCAACGGTGGTTGTCCTTTTGGCGCCTCCGTCGGCGGCATACACGGTGAATGAACCGGTGTAGGCAAAGAGGTTCAAAAACCATTTGTCTTTCGCTAGGTCACGCACCATTGATCGGGTCTGGCGGTGATCTAAAAACAATCCCGTATCGATGTAGTCATCCAAGTTTACCCAGAACTTCAGCCCACCTTCGTTGACTTCGATGCGTCGACCGGTTTGGTCGACCTTTTCGTATTGAGTAAAGTTTTTCTCTCGATCACGCCGCTTGAAGTGAACCTGTTGGACAGGGATTTCGAGTGTTTCAGCTGCCGTTTTTGACATCAGGTCAAGCCAGTTGGCATGCTGCGCTGGGTCGCGCTCGTGCGGTCGTTCGTATTCGGTGATATGCAGGTGGTCTTCATAACGATCGACGACCAAAGGGATCTCCGGGATGTCACGCTCGTAAAGCCGAAAGCAGGTAATGCCTCGCCGTATCGGCCAGCGGCGAAGGTGCCGGGCACGTTTACGTAGACGCGAAGCGAAGAGACTGGCTTGCTCGTCCGCTTTTGCGCCAAGTTGTCCGAAGGCGGCAGGCCCGTCGGCGTGGACTAGGACGGTGACTTCGTTATCCGATTGACGTTCTTCGACGATCGGCTTCGGCCCATAGAATTGATAGAGCGTGCTTTCGATCTTTCCGTTGTAGAGCTTGCGTCTTCGGTCGGCGGCTTTGCCGATCAAATGTTCGAATCCGCGATAGCTTGTGAAGACGTAATGAGACCATGTGGGCAGTCGGCGGAAGACGTTGGGCAGCGTGTTGTAGACGGCTTCCAGTTCCCAGTCCCGTTGTTGGTGTCGTGACGGACGGTCTTGATCCGATTCCGGTTTTCCGCGTTCGAACGGGGCATGGCAGATCAAGCAGCCAAAACGGCGTTTGGAGGAAACATCACGGACGTCTTTGCGTTCAAAGTGAATGTCGTCGGCAACCCCTGCGCGTTTGGCATTGTCACGAGCAACCTGCAAGATTCGCCCATCGATATCGCTGCCGATCAAGCGTTCTTCCAACGCCGGTTTCTGAGCCGCGATTGCTTCGCTGCGGAGATCGTTCAATAGATCAGCGGGCATGTCGTTCCAGTCGGTCATCGCAAACGTTCGGTTGATGCCAGGGGCGATGTTGCGACCGATCATTGCCGCTTCGATAGGAATCGTTCCGCTGCCGCAAAACGGATCCAGAAGTGGCTTTCCCGGTTTCCAAAAGCTGAGCATCACCATCGCGGCAGCCAGGTTTTCGCGTAGCGGTGACTTTGCGGTTTCGCTGCGGTAGCCTCGACGGTGCAATGATGAACCCGAGGTATCAATGGTTAGTGACGCCTGGTCATCAAAAATCGCCGCATCGATCCGGTAGGTTGGCCCTGTTTCGGCAAGCGATGTAACCCCGTGTCCATCCATCATTGAATCGACGATGGCGCGTTTAACACTTCGCTGAATCGCAGGAACGCTAGTGAGAGTTGACTTGATCGATCGTCCGGTGACCGGGAATGTTGCGTCATGGGGAAGCCATTTCGCCCAGTCGATCGCTCGAGTCGTTTCGAACAGTGCGTCGAAATCGGCAGCCGGAAATTCAGCGACCTTGATCGAGACTCGGTCGGCGCAGCGAAGATGCAAATTCGCGAGTGCTGCCGTTTTCAAATCGCCGTCAAACTTTAGACGGCCCGCACCGACGATTTCGCTTTCGATGCCGAGCGACTGCAGTTCGCGACGGACGATCGCTTCGAGTCCGAATGCGCAAGTGGTGATAAGTTCTAGTTCGGTATTCATTCGCTGTACCGTTCTGAGCCTCCTAGTATCTGAGCCATCTGGTATCAGAGAGTCCAATCTGCGTCCCCATTCTGTTTTTGGCCCCGTTTTGCGTTTGACCGCAGGATGGGACTTTAAGGTTAGGCGAGCAGGCGACCGTGCAGGCTAAGACGCGACTCGGGAAGACGCAAACGTGGGATCTGCCGGTCGATATTTTGAAGCTACGAAAGGTTTGTGCGGGGATGTTGAGACGATGTTCGTGGCTTCAAGGGTATCCGTGAATGCCGACGTTGTAGAGTGACTTTCGCTATCGAACCGAAAGTATTGTCGCGGTGAGTCCTGGCGTCACCTGGCGAAGAGCTGTTGTCATCAAGTTGAACGCCCGCTCGACTGCTCCGATGCGTTGATCCGCCAGACCAAGAATTCTTCATTTATCTTTTGGGGGATCGCGGCGACCGGCTCCCTGGATCAGTCCATCGGCGTAAAGAGCAAAACGTTGGGCCTTTTTTCCCCACAGAGCTGTTGGATCGAGCTTGAACCTTGGTAAAGCTTGACTGTCACGGGCGGATTGCGGCTTGGATGCAAGGCGTTCGCCCGAGCAAATCGGGCGTGTTGCGATCCCCCGTCTACCATCATCATTGCCGATCCGAGTACACTGTCGGACCCTTCCAAATTCATCCTGCCAATCAACTTCGACCGGACCCACGGTATGTCAAGTCATTCTTCACGCGGCCCCTGGATTATCGCAGCACTGGTGGTGCTGTTGCTAATCCTGCATCAAGACAATTGGTTTTGGGAAAGCGAAACATTGGTGTTCGGGTTTATGCCGATCGGATTGTTCTGGCACGCTTGCCTATCAATCGCGGCCAGTTTGACTTGGGCTTTGGCCACCGTGATCGCATGGCCTCTCGATGAGGATTCTTCGGTTCCAGCTGCAGAAGCGACACCGGCAACGACCGAGGAGGAAGCGTAATGTTTCAAGCACTCGATCACCCGGGGCTTCCACAGCTCATCATTATAGTCATCTATCTTGCCCTGTTGTTGATGCTGGGGCTGTCGTCCGGACGGCTTTTTAAGGGCACCAAGGAAGATTACCAGGTTGCCAGTCACTCGATCGGGCCGTTCTTGCTTTTAATGAGCCTGTTCGGAACGACGATGACCGCTTTCGCGCTAGTCGGAAGTAGTGGTGAGGCGTTCAAAGAAGGCATCGGTGTCTACGGCATGTTGGCCAGTAGCAGCGGTATCATTCACTCGCTGTGCTTCTTCACCATTGGGGTGCGTGTCTGGAAATATGCTCGCCGCCATAAATACACCACGCAGATCGAATTCTTTCGAGACCGCTTGGACAACGACTTTATCGGGCTGTTGCTGTTCCCGATCTTGGTCGGACTGGTGATCCCGTATTTGCTGATTGGCGTCATCAGCAGCGGCTCGGTTGTGCAATCATTGACGGCCGGCTTGGCACCGAGTCTTTTTCCGGCTCTGAATCCTGCCGGTGAACCGATCATGGCGCTGCACGGCGGCGTGCCCCCTTGGATCGGTTCATTGGTGATTTGTGTTGTGGTTTTGGTCTACGTCTTCTTTGGCGGGATGCGTGGAACCACGTGGGCGAATACCTTGCAAACGATCGTTTTTATGATCCTTGGTGTGGTCACGTTCTATGTCATCGCCAATCAGCTCGGCAAGCAAGACAGCTTGATGGCGAACTTGAAGGTGCTTGCCGAATCGGTCCCAACGGAAAAGCTAACCCGGATCGAAATGAGCAAGACGAAGTTCTTAACTTACCTGCTGATTCCGCTATCGGTCGGGATGTTTCCACACCTATTCCAGCACTGGATGACGGCCAAGAGTGCGAACACATTTAAACTGCCCGTGATTTGCCACCCATTGTTCATCATGATCGTGTGGGTGCCGTGCGTTTTGGTTGGTATTTGGGCAACGGGTGAATTGATCCCACCGAAGCCTCCGTTGCCGAGTAACCCTAATACGGTATTGCCGTTCCTTGTCAAAACTCAAACGGGCAAGGTGCTCGGCGGACTGCTCGCCGCAGGGATTTTGGCCGCGATTATGAGTAGCCTTGATAGCCAGTTTCTCTGCCTGGGGACAATCTTTACCAATGATGTGCTCACGCACTACAAGGGCAAGGAGAACGTGTCGGACTCGCAGCAAGTGCTTTACACACGTTTGTTCATTATCGGAATCGTGGCCGTGACTTATGTGTTGGGCCTGTTGGATCCGAAAAGCGTGTTTGCGATGGGTGTCTGGTGTTTCAGCGGATTCAGCGCGCTGTTTCCGATTGTCTTTGCAGCCCTGTATTGGCGTGGGCTTTCCGCCGCTGGTGCCATCAGCGGTATTTTTGCTGCGATCGCCAGCTGGGGATACATGTTCTATCAGGCACTGCAACAAGACGCTTTGCGGACTTATGTGCTGAAGTTGCCGCTCGGTGGCGAGGAGTACGAACTGATGCCGGTCGTCGCCATGTTGGCTAGCTCGTTGATCGTGATGGTCGGCGTTTCGCTCGTCACACCCAAACCGAGCGACGATACGCTCAAAAAGTTCTTCGCCTAAGACACATCGGTTTTTTTAAACTCAGCAAGCGGGTTGGCATTGCAAAGCAATGCCAGCCCGCTTTTCGTTTGATGCAGGGTGGTAAGTGGCCTTCTAAAAACCAGCGGCGTTCTAAAACATCGTCCACAATTGCATGCGAAGCAACGTGCCACTGCCGCCTGCGATATATCCTGTCCGCGACTGCTGTGCTGGTGAGTCGTTCAGTGACGTTACTTCGGCAGTCGCGCGAGCTGACCGGCTTCCAAAGAGATACCAATTGCAGCCGAACGAGATTTCATCACCCGAACCGAAATCTCCGTCGACCAGGGAACCACGCGTAAAGGCTTCAAGCTTTTTGGGTACCAAGAATGCACTCGCTTGGGCAAAGAATCCGACGTCGACAATCGATCCGAAATTTGCGCCGGTATCCGCCTGAATGTTTCGTAGATGCCGGACAAAGTATTCGCCACTTAGGCTCATCCCGCGATGTTTGATTCCCATGTGGGCGCTATAAAGCCAAAGATCAAATTCGCTGACACGGGTCGCCGGGGCAAGGGCGTTTAGGTCTGTCAGTCGTTGGCCATTGCTCAGGCGAATCACGGTGCCTTCCACGCCGGGGGTCGAATCCGGGCTGCTCTCGTTCGTCGTTGTTGTCAATGCGTGGCCGAGGCGGACGACTGGTGAATCATGCGATTGGAGATCGGAGAATCCGACGCCAAAGTCACCCAAGGGTTCCCACCAAGTAATCGCCGAGTAGACCAGTTGGGTGTCAAGCTGATTTGGACGCAGCGTCAACGTATTAAAACCATCGCCAACAAACGCGGTGTAGTGAATCCCATCGGCCGGCTCTCCGCTGGCCCAGATTCCGGCACTGATCGATGGACGAAAAAATGTCGTCGCCAGAGATCGATCGATACCAAGGGTGTATCGCGAGGTCTGTTGCCACTCCCAGCTACCAGGGACTTTGCCGAGCCCTAGGTAAAGCTTCATCGCTTGACCGTGGTCGAATGAAATCCATGCCAGCAGTGGTTCGATGTTGTCTGCCGCAACCGTGCTGTAATCGATGTTGACGTAGTACTGTAGCTGTGGATCGAACGCATACCCGGAAAAGACGAGTCGTCCGCGGTTGATGTTGAAATCGTTGCGATCTGGCGTCTGTAGCTGTTGACCTGAATCCAAAGTGACCGAATCGTAGCGCGATTCAAATCCGGTGTAACGGAATTGATTGTGGAATTCGAATTTTAATTCGAAGGGGTTTTGTTGAGGACATAACGGACGAAGGATGAAGCCTTTGTCGTACACCACATGGTGTGTCGTGCCGGTCAACGCAGTATCTGTGTTGCCTTCGCAAGCTGCATCACAGACCAACTTTGATGAGACAAGTTGTGATGACAAGCCGTTGTCGAATACGGGAGTCTCCGAATCCAATTGTCGCGACAATTCCGCAAGTCGACTTTCGATCAAACTAAGGCGTGCTTCGTTATCGAGTCGTTCGTCTTCGTCATTCGAATCAGGTGAACTGATATCGAAAGTCGGGCTGCCGGGTAGCGGCGTCTGTTGCCAAGTCGTTTCAACTCCCTGGCATTCAGTCACGTTCATAGCGACGACGCCAAGTAGCAATGCCATTGCGCTGGCGATGTATCGCAGTCGTGAAGAGAATACGTTGGCAACTGTGATTCCTTCACCTGTCAAAGCACAGGACGGAAAATTAGTGATTCTGCCGGATTTCATCGCTGTACTTCAGGCAGGCCGGAAGGCGACCGTAGGGATTTGGGTTCGCGTCGTAGAAATCAGGGATCGCCGGCAGGATGACCCGATCGTCGGTTGTTTCATCCCAGTATCCGTATTCGTTCAGGCGAATCGATTCACTGTCCAGGAACAGGGTAATTCGGTCCAAGATGAACGAGATATGATCGGATGCGACAGAGTTCAACGCCGACGTGAAGGCCTGTTGTGCTTCGAGGAAGTCACGTGCGACCACATTGCCTACCGAAAGTTGCAGTTGTAGCCGCGTGCTGACAACTCGTTCGTACGCCAATGCTGCTCGTGCGACCGAAATTTCGTATTGATTGCGACGCAGTCGTAGCTGTCGAAGGTCTTCACGGATGCTGAATTTAATATTGTCTTCTTGTTCGATTAACGCCCGACGTGTTCGGTTGTAGTCGATCAAGGCAAGTCGGTACGCGTTTCGTTCCAACCGGCGATTCAGTGGAGTATCCAGCGAAAAACTCAGACGGGTGTTGGAACCGTCTGCACTCGATTCGAAACTGTTCACGATGTTTCGGTTGGTGAATAGTCGATGCGAGACGTTCAGGTCAAGGATCGAGCGCAGGTTGTCGGCAGCCAATTTGATCTGACGCCTAGCATCAGCCAAATCGCCACGTTGATTCGCGAGATCCAGTCGTTGGTACAACGCCAATAGCATCGCGTCATCCGTTTCGATATCAACGGGATCGAGGCCTCCAAGATCACTGGTTTCAACTTGATCGACAAGTGAGATTGATTCACTAATGGTGTCTTCGATCAAAGTGTCGAAAGCGTCTGCATCGCGTGGGACAAGCGGATCAACGAATTCGCTGGCAAGTGTCTGCGTTTCTCTCAGCAGCGTATTGACGGAATCAACAAGGTTGTCGAATTCGTCAAAGTTTTGATCCTTCTCGGCTGTCTTCCACTGAAGCACCAAGTCGTCAAGCTTGTCGTAGTTTGTTTGGATCTTTTCGTCAGCGATTTGGTAGCGTGGGTTTGCCCCAGTCACCAGATAGTCGAAGTCCATAGCACGTTGGACCTGCAAGAGCAGTGAATCAACCAAATCAACAGTGCGATAGAACGCGGTTGCTGGTGCGGTATCCGTCCGCAGCAACTGTTCGCGGTCTTGTTCGAGTGCGTCGGATTGAAGCCGCGCTTCCAGCAATCGCAGTTTGGCCGTTAGAAGCGGCGTCTTGTTTTCCGCTGGTGTTGTCTCGTCGGAACCTTCGATTTCGCGGCGAGCCTGAAGCGTTTCCTCAAGGCGGCTGATCAGCACGATCGCGGCATTGACAGCCGCATTGCGGTCAGAGATCTGCGCACCTTCGGCGTCCAGTAACGAGCGACGTGTTCGTGAAACCAGCTCACGTGTAACGGTTAGCGAATCGCTGGCGGTTAGGTTCTCAAGCTCTTCAAGGTTCAAGTTAAGAGCCATTTCCGGAGGCAGTCCGATATCCAGCTTCAATCGGTCTAGCGACGTTTCCAAGTTGTTGCATGAACGTACCAGAGAGCTGCTGCTGCTCAGGGCGTTCTGTTCGAACTGGTCGACTTGAACACGGGGGATTCGCCCAGCCTGAAGGTATTCGGCTCGTCCTTGCAGAAACGCTCGCAAGTTACTGAAGTAGTCCAGCGAGCTAATTTCGATTTGGCGATACGTTAGTAGCAGTTGGTAGTAGCGTTCGGCTAAGTCAACAAACAACGACCGTTGGAATCGGATGTAGTCACGCGCCGCGTAGATCACATTTCGTTCAGCTCGCGTTAAGTCTTCGAAAACGATGTCACGCTGGAAGATCGTTTGCTGAAAATTGATCAACAGCTCGGATGCGATATTCGCAGAAAAACCCTGTGGCCCGTTGAAGGTTAGTACGACGTCATTGGCAAAGGATGACAGAAACTGTCCTGCCGTGGCGGTCGTTCTTGAAACGGCAGCTTGTGTCGGAACGGTCAGTCCCGATTGGCTGGTGCTGCTGATCCGCTGGTATTGGAAATTTGAACCCGTTCCGTTTCCACGGCGCGTCGGACGCAGAAGGTATTCATAGCGTTCTGCGCTCAGGGCGAGCGCAAAACGGTAGAGCGTTTCTTTTTGCGTTTGCAACGCTCGTGTATTGAACGTTGACAGTTCCGTGATCATGGGCAATGTCAATCGCGGAGCATCGCTACGAAACGCATCGATTCGTTCGTCGGATTCAGATTTGTAAGTTCGCTGAAATTCTTGACGGACCGAATCAAATTCCATCATTCGTCGCAGGCATGAATCGGGCAGCTTGTTCCAGAATTCGCCCGGGATCGGAACGATTCGTAAGTTACCGTCGTCTTCGTCGCTGGGGATGCGGTCTTGAAGACCTAGATTGCTGTTTTCACTGCTTGGGGAAGCACTGTCTTGCGCATCGCTGCTGCCTTCGTTCGCAGCGAACTCTTGAACCAATTCAGCTAGCCGCACTTGGGTCGCTGCTTCGGTGATCTTTCTGATTTGATCAACCTTGGCTTCGATTTCGGGGTCAGAAGGAAGCTCCGGGATCAAGTAAGACGCAAGATCGGTTTCGGGACCGTTCAGCTCGTCGGGAGTCTCAACCGGTGGATGCAGCTCCTCCATCGATTCACCGTCCGGTGGGATCAATTCTTCAAGATTGCTGCCATCGGGGATATCATTCGGGGCATCCGAATTGATCATGCCTTGGTCGGCGCTCATTGCCGATGGCTGGACGTATGGATTTCCGGTCGCCAAGAACGGGAGTTCGTAGCCGTACAGACTTGGTTCCGGAATCGGTAGGGCAGGGCAGTCATCGGGCGACGGATCGAAGAAGCGTGATCGAGGGTCAACTTCGATGCCCGGCAGCGGCGGAATCGTATACGCTTCTTCGCAGCGTTTTTCTGCGTAGATCTGGTAAACATCGGTGTCGGCTTGGCGGCGATAAAACGCGCGCGAGCACCCCGAAACAATCAGCAGCCCGATAGCTGCGATCGTGAAACACGCTTTTGCTTGTTGGCGACTGGGAAAGAAAGTTTTCACGAATACCACGAGTCGATGGAGATGGAACCTACCTTCTGCATCTTCATCGACATCCGGTCATTCGCGATTTGACGGGCTAATGAATTGTCGTTGTCATATCGGTTAGGTTGACTTTGACGGCAGTTTCGTGCGTCTACGTCGTTAATCGCCTCCCGCTATGGTGTTGGAACTGATCTTTTGAGGGAGTTTTCGGCCCACGTCTGAACTAGCCGTCAATCTTTGCCGGCGCGACTGAGGTACCCGATTCGTTTTCGATTTCGAATTGATGGGTGAAGAATCGAACGAGACCGTCGGTCAAAGTTGGACTGAAAAATGCCATCAAGTGACCTTTGCCGGGCATCGTTTGCAATGAGCAGTCCACTTTGGCGTCGATCAATGCTTGATGAAAGTCGGTGGCATTTGATAGAGCCACCAAGACATCTTCTTCGCCGTGAATGATCTTGAAACACGGGTCGGCTGAGGATGCAAAGCAAATGGGCGAGGCAGCAATGTAGGTTTCAGGTTTCTCATTGCGCGATCCACCCAGGAAATAGGACAGTGCTTGGCTGTCTGGTGGCATGTTTCGGAAATCGGTCGGCGGACCACCCGCGCACACGGCCTGAATTTTGGGCAGCTTTTGCCAACGAGGATCCTTCTCTTCCCAGTTTGTTGTGTGACGAACACGTTCCCAGGATTCGTCGGCCAGGGTTGCGACAAGCGAAACCAAGTGACCGCCGGCGGAATAACCATAGAGACCGACGCGATTCAAATCGAAGTGATGTTCTTTTGCATGTTCGGCGATCCAAACCAACGCCGTGCGGACATCATCGACCTGATCTGGAAATTTGGATTTTGGGGCCAGCCGATAGTTGATTGATACCGCCGCGATCCCGCATTTGGCCAACTCGTTCGCGTGGCGGTACATCGTCCATTTATCGCCCGTCATCCAACCGCCCCCATGGACGACCAGCACGACGGGGTGGGACTTCGCATTGTGATTTTCCGATTGGGCGGCCTCGGCGTTTGTCTGCCTTGGTAGATAGACGTCGCATAGACCTGCGTGACCTTGGAACTCCGGCGCGACCTTTTCGAATTCCACGTCAGATTCCCGTTTCACCGTGAACTGTTCGGCGGAAACTTTCGTCATGCTGGATGCCGCAACGGCGACTAGGCCGACCGCAAGATGTAACCAGATTACCCGTCGTATCTTTAGATTTATCATTCGTTCACTGATCTGACGAAATGGTTTTGAATACCGAAATCGGACGATTCGGGGGAGAGGCAGGATCGCGGGATGCCACAACGGATCAGGCTTTTCGTGCGGCGAAAGTGATTCCGCATGGAGCCTAGTTTGATACCACCCGATTGTGCTAGCGTGGCTCAGCGTTTGACTGTAGCGGTCGGCATTCGGATTGTTGGGGCTGTCCCCGCATTAATACCAGTTGCCACCTAGCCTTATGGCCACAACCGTATAATAGTGGTGCGCTCAAATTCGCCCAGTCCCGTGTTAAATGATGCCAGAAAACGAATCGCTGTCGATTGATCCGCTGACCGAAGATGGCGGTGATGACCTGTGCCTAAATTCGATTCCCGAAGCCGTCGAGGCAATTCGGCGTGGCGAAGTCGTCATCGTCGTGGATGCCGAAGATCGCGAAAACGAAGGTGACTTTGTCTGCGCGGCTGAAAAGGCGACTCCCGAAGTTGTCAATTTCATGCTCAGCGGTCGCGGCCAGCTGTGCGTGCCGATTTTGCCTGAAGTCGGCAAAAAGCTTGAACTCACGCCCGTCGTGTCGGACAACAATGCCCCCCTGCGGACAGCGTTTGTTACCCCGATCGATATCGCGACTGCAAGAACAGGTATCACCGCGGCCGAGCGTAGCGAAACGATCATCCGAATCGCGGATCCAGATTGCCAGGTCGACGACTTTGTACGGCCTGGGCACGTCTATCCATTGATTGCAAAAAAGGGTGGTGTTCTGCGGCGTGCCGGTCACACCGAAGCTTCGGTCGATTTGGCTCGCATGGCTGGGCTACAGCCTGCCGGTGTGCTTTGCGAAATCCTGAATGAAGAAGGCGATCGCGCCAGTCGAGATGAATTGATTGAGATCGCCCAAAAGCACTCGCTCAAGATTGTCAGTATCGAACAGTTGATCGCGCATCGTCGCGTCAGCGAAAAGCTCGTTAGCCGAGCGGCGCATTCACAGTTGCCAACGAGGTATGGCAAGTTCGATATCATCGTTTACTCAGTCGATTTCGAAGCACAGGAACCAATCGCACTTGTTCTTGGTGACCTGACGCACGACGAAGAGGGGCAGCAGCCGCCACTGGTCCGAATGCACAGCAGCTGCTTCACCGGTGATTTGATTTCTTCATTGCGTTGTGATTGTGGCGATCAGCTTCACATGGCTTTGGAGATGATCGCGGCCGAAGGTCGAGGCGCGTTGGTCTATCTGCCGCAGGAAGGCCGTGGCATCGGTTTGGCCGAAAAGATCAAGGCCTACGCGTTGCAAGATCAAGGCATGGATACGGTGGAAGCGAACCATGCGTTGGGCTTCAAAGCCGACATGCGCGATTACGGCGTTGGGCTACAGATCCTAAAAGACCTTGGTATCAGCGAAGTTCGTTTGCTGACCAATAATCCTAAGAAGCAGCAAGCATTCAACCTTCGTGGTTTCGATCTAAAGCTCGTCGATCAGGTGCCGATCGTTCCGCCGGTCAACGAGCACAATAAGCACTACTTGGAAACCAAGCGACAGAAGATGGGCCACAAGTTGCCCGATCTTGGCTAACGATGGGTTGATCTTCGGGTCCGCACTAGCAGCGGCTGAAATGCTGCTGCTATGCAGTCAAAGGCGACCACGGAATATCAACTGACTTGCGATACGCCGCTATGTCCTATTCATGCGCGGCCGTTTCGCGAATCCAGTTTTCGACTTGACGTTCGAGAACCGGCAGCGGCAAAGAGCCTTCTTCTAAGACACAGTCATGGAAGGAACGCACATCGAACTTATCGCCGAGTTCCTTCTCCGCCCGTTTGCGCAGATCGCTGATAAATAGTTCACCGACTTTGTAGGCGAGAGCTTGGCCCGGCCAGCCGATATAGCGATCCACTTCCGCGACGACGTTGTGCTTGGACAAAGCGGTATTCTCAAGCATGTAGTTGATGGCCTTCTCACGTGACCACCCCATCGCGTGAATCCCCGTGTCGACGACCAGTCGGCTCGCACGCCAGGCTTCCATGCTTAGTCGTCCAAAATCTTGATAAGGATCTTTGTAGAATCCGATTTCGCCACCGAGCCGTTCGCAATACAGGGCCCAGCCTTCGATAAACGCTGGGAAGTAACTTTGTTTGCGAATCGGATGCAGTCCGTCGAGTTCGGCTTGCAAAGCCAATTGCAAGTGATGACCTGGGACGGCTTCGTGAAGCGAAAGAGCTTCGAGTTGATAAAGCGGACGAGCTGATAGGTTGTAGGTGTTGATGTAGTAAAAACCGCCGCGTGAACCGTCTGCCGCAGGTGGCCAGTAATAAGCGGATGTTGTTTGAGGTGCGACATAGTCGGGGACCTCGCGCAGCCCGTATGGCGTCCGCGGCAATTTGCCGAAAATGGTGGGCAGTTGGCCGTCGGCCCGTTTCAAGATCAATGCGGCTTCCTTCAAAAGTTCTTCCGGTGTCTTGGCATAGAACTGTTCGTCGGTACGAAGGAATTCGACAAATTCATCAAGGTCGCCATCAAATTCGACTTGCTGACGGATGGCTTCCATCTCCTTGCGGATACGAGCGTTTTCCGTCAAGCCGATTTGATGCAACTGAGCGGGTGTCATCGGCAGCGTCGTAAACTTGGTTACCTGAGACTGGTAAAGTTCTTGCCCGCGTGGCAGAGCGCGCGCCGCGATCGTGCCGCTACATCCGGGGACATATTCCTCTCGGAGGAACTTTTCAAACTTGGCATACGACGGGATCACGCTTGTCTTGATCGCGTTTAATATCTCAGCACGTAGTCTTGTCCAATCTTCCGGATTGAGTTTCTTGATCGATTCATCGGCGATGTTGGTCAAGAACAGGGATCGTTCTGGATCATCAACGACATGCGCGGCGGCTTGCTCGGCGCTGTCTCGCATGATGATCGCCGGCTGAACAAGCCCAGCTGCCATGCCGGCTTTCATTAGCTGGATTTGCTCGTCGACAAAACGGTGAAAGTCATTGAGCCTGGCAATATAGTTGTCAAAATCCGCAACCGACTTGGGGTTCATCGTTAGCGGCAGTTCGGGTAAGCCAATGTGGAAACCTTCTCGGTTGTTAATTGGCATCAAGTGGAGCCCGAGTTGATAGTCCGATCGATCGATCGAGAGTTTTCGCTGCAGCAGTTCCGCGTCGATACGGTCCGCTGGCGACAGATTGTCGAAGTCGATTTTTGCGAGGGCGTTTAGATACTCAGCACGCATTTCGTCGCGACGTTTGAAGTCAGCCAACGTATTGTTGGCCAACCGGTCTTGGCCCCGTGGATCACCAACATCGGTTGCCATCATCGGGTACTCGGTCAGTTCAAAATCCCAAACCTTGTCCATCAGGTCACGTAAGACCGGATCATGTGGCTGGCCGTTTTTTGTATCTGTTGGGGCGTTTGGTGCCGACTGACAGTGACCAACCGATGGGCCGATCAGGCAAGAGATGATCCCGATGGAAGAAAGCCCGACAAAGATCGCTACAGAAAATCGGATCGCTACAGAAAATCGCATCGCTGACACTCGTGTGCGTTTTGATTCGGTGGCTTCGCCGCGTGAACAAGCTATGCAACAAAGCTGCCAACTGTTCATCGCGCAGAGAATTTGATCAACAGATGTTACCAAGCTGATTTGACAGCTTCGACCATGGCCAATCAGATTTACGGTCGATTGTCCTGCCGGCGGTAGGTGGGCGTTTTACGGGTCGATTGCGTAACGAAAGGCTGCATTCCGTTGACGGATCAGTGGGGCGGTACCACCGCGATAAACGTATCCAGAGAACACATCTTGATCAAATATTCGAAATCAAAATTAACGACTGCGTCGCCGACAGAGCCCACCCGATATGGTTGCGACGCATAGCAATAAGGCTGCAGAAGGTTCTGGGATTGCCGTGACCGTTGTGCTAAACCCAAGGCCAAAACTGTTGTTGATGTCGCTGCTGGACCAATTGATCTGCATCGTCAAGGATCGGTCAGCATCGGAAAGTTCGTCAAGAACCAGTTCGTTTGCAAAGAACGTTTCGGCCTCCGATGCATTTGCAAAATTCCATTGGTGATCACTTAACTGTGTGCCGATGACGACTTCCATCGTGTCAAAGCCATTGCCGGTCGTGTTGAAACTGCTCCACTGAATGCTCGCCCGAGACGCGTCAACGACATCTTTGAAATCGAGAGTCGTCGAAATCATCGCGTTGACCGAAGTCAAAACATTTGTCGGATGGCTGGCGCCGATTTGGCCAGAGATCACAAGCGAGTCTTGTGCCGACAATGGCATCGCCTCTGATGCCGGTGCCAATTCTCCCGACGAAAGTGATACGAGCGAAGCCATGGGGCTTGAAACCGCCGTGGAAGTCACTTCGATGATGGAAAACACATTTGCGTTCGAAGTGAAATTTGTTGTCCCGTCATTGGCAACAATCGTTTCCACCGAAGTCAAACCGTGGACGTCAGCGGTAATCTGACTTCGAATTTGGATCACATCATCATTGGAAACTCCGAGTTCGCCGCGGACCGTTTTGGCTGTCGCATCGACGGTGCCTGTTAGCCCATCTCCCGTCGCTTTCGCCTGGGCGATTCGCCCTTCTGCTGAACTGACGCTGTAGGCATCGCCTTGGTTGGTGATTGCGGTAGCTTCGGCGACAGCGATTCCACTTCGTGAAGAGAGATACCGACTATCAAATCCATATCCAAAACCCCCGATGGCTTCCGAGTAGGCTTCGGCGTATTGGCCTAATGCCTGTGATGTTGCCAGCGAACTGGCAGACGCGGAAGCATCATAAGCGTTGCCTCCCATTTCACTGCCGTCAACCGTTTGGCCGCCGTCTCCACCAAAGCCATAAGCATAGGCATAGCTTTCCGCGTTGGTTGACGTTGCTGTCGCATCCGCTGCACCACTTGCCCCTTGTCCGCCTGTTGCACCTGCCGTTCCTGTGCCGCCATAACCACCGCCAGCCGACGCGAGTGCCGTAGCCGCCCCGGTGTTTGATAACACAACACTGCTTTCACCTGATGCTCCGTCACCAGCGACTCCGCTGGTGTGATTGCGATCGCCACCGCTTCCGCCGTAGGCATAAGACCAAAGGGTCGAATCGATGTTGTCGTTGTTCGCTGAAAGCGTCCCTTTAGCGGATCCGGCAGAGCCGATCGCTCCGCTTCCTAGATTGCTTTGATATCCGACGTTACCTGCGTCACCGCCGTAGACAGATTGTTCGACAAAAGTGTCGCCGTTGACATCGGTTGAATGCGCGGTGACTTGGTTGAGCACTTCGACCGAAGCACCATTGCCAGAGTTGCCGGTCCCACCAATGACATCACCACCGCCGCCACCTTGATAGTAGCCATAGGCGGATGCTGATCCAGTTGTTGTCGTTGCCGAAACCGTTCCGCCTGCGGTGCCGCCATTTCCACCACTGCCGTTGATGTCACCAAACGCCAATCCGCCTTCGCCACCAAACGCATAGCCTTCCATCGATACATCGGAACCGCTTGAGGTGGTCGCAGAAAGTTGCAGTTGAGCGACACCGCCAGTCCCGCCGACACCAAGGCCAGAATCAATCCAGCCGCCGTCGCCCGCCCAAGCAACATCGTACGAATCGATCATGCCACTGATGGTTTCGAGGACGGTGGTCGCGGTCACGTTTCCACCTAGTCCACCGCTCGCTCCACCCGCAGCGTTACCTGCCGCTCCGGCTCTGGTTTCACTGTAGTGATAAAGATCACCGCTTTGCGAAATGTTAGCTTCGATCGCGGCGTTTCCTCCGTTGCCTGAAAGTCCAGATGAATGATTCCGCGAACCGCCGCCACCGGCGTTGGAGTAAAAGTTGAAATTGGCAGCCGTAGCGTCCACGCTTCTGGTCAGTTCATTCGTCGAACTGCCACCATCGCCAGCCAAACCGGCTTGGGCGTGACCTCCCGAGCCTGCAAAGATCGTTTGCGAAAGACTTATCTCACCACCTGGATCAACAGTCGCGTCAACCGCGTTTCTTAAAACCGCATTACCTCCATGGCCACCGTTGCCGGTTCCGACGCCGTCACCACCGCTGCCGCTTTGAGCTTCGGCTAAGGAGTTTGCTTCGGTGACACCAAAGGCGGACGCAGTGATGTCGATCAGCGACGCGTCTTGTCCTGCACCACCCAGCCCGTTTCCACTCAGCGCGTTTCCACCGTTACCAGCGATCACGGTTAAGGCCGCACGTGCTTCACCATCCGTTGAGATCGCAATGGCGCCTTGAGCGTCGGCTATCGCAATCCCACCATCACCTCCGTTTCCACCACTGCCGTCAATCCCTGTGCCCATCGCTTGTCCACCGGCGCCTCCATCACCGCCATTGCCAGCGATGATGTTTAGGTCGGCAACGCTTCGTCCACTTCCTTCAGACCGGATGCTACCGCTTGCCGTCCCGCCCATCGCACCATTTCCGCCGTCGCCACCGTCAAAGCCATCGGAGATCGCATTGCCTCCGTTACCTCCTGATCCGCCGTTGCCAGCTGCCAGTCCGCGATAGAGTTCACCGATCCCATTGATGAAATCAGTGATCGCGGTGCCAAGCGTTCCGTCACCACCGTCGGTACCAGGGTCTGCATCGGTTCCGGCGGCTCCGTTGTCGCCATCGCTTGCGGTGGTTGTTATCCGCTGGGCCGATGCCGGCATGGCGATAGTGCACAGCAATAGCAGCAGCGCAAGCCGATTGAAAACAGTTCCAATGTTGAAAGACATGTTTGAAGGGGCCGCCTGGTGAGTCGTCTTGATCGAATGGTCGAGCGTTCGTGGGAATCTTCGGTGATGTTCTAGCCGATTCGAGTTCGTCAAAAGGCAAAATATCTGCTTCGGCTGGTGGCCAACATGATGGCACAAGGCCACTTCGATCGCACAGAATTTGGCGTGAATTTGCCAGTTGAGATGTGGTGTATCGAAACGACCTCGGTTCTTTGCTGACGTGTTATTGCCGTGGCGAGTCAGCTTGGGTTAGTTCGTCGAGACGCTTTTCAATGACAGATTTATTGATTTCGCTGACTCGGCTGAGAAGTTCACGCAAGTAGGATTGGTCGTCGAGCAATCCGGTCCTAAGGATCATCTTGTCGATCTCTTTGTCGCCGATATTCGTCTTCTTTTGGATCTCTTGGATTCTGGCGACGACTTCTGCGGAGTCGATGTCGCCCAGTTCGATTTCATCGAGCATGATTGAGAAACGATCGACGTTTTCGGAAAGTTGGCGAAACGCATTTTGACGCTGCCCAAAGCTTCCACTTTCCATCTTTTTCAAAAGCTGCTCGAATTCGTCGCGAGCATTGGCGCTGTCATGTTTGAGCATTTCGATGATGCGATTGCCAATGTGCAAATTGAATCGTGTGATGGGCGGCAGGATGCCATAGGACCTCAGGTGAGGCACGAAATCTTGCTCGATGACATCGGGATGTTGCGAGTAAAGTTCGGCAAATGAATCCGCTTCCAGAATCTTGGCCTCTTCAGCGATATCAACCCAGCGAACCTTTCCATCGGGATGTTGCTCGAGCTGAACAAATCGATCTCCGATGATACGGATCAGCAGTTCATTGTCCGTGTTGTATCGCAACAGCATGATCTGTTGTTCGGTTGTTGTCAGTTCTCGCATGTAGAAACTGAATTGCTGCTCGGTCTTTTCCAAAGCAGCATCGAAGTTTCCTGAAGTGAATTTTAACTTCTTGGCGTTCGGAATCATGAAAGCAGACGCGATCGTCCGCATCGGATTGTCGCTTGCAACTTGCTGCAAATTTTGAAACAGCAGAAATACTGGTTCGGCTTCGAGGTATCGTTTTTTCTGATAGTCGAATGTACGATCCTCGTCTGGTAATTCAACTTTTCGCGACGTCAGCTCCGCAGTAACCTGAGCATCGATTTGTGAAAGAGATTTCGCGGCGAACGGTTGATTCCAGTGGTCGGCATCCAGCTTTAGCAGGCCACCTTCCCACTGCAGTCGCAGCAATCGGCTGATTGGGGTTCGGAAATATTGCAGCTTCGCATCGTCAGCGAACGCGTTTGCCGGGCCGGTTTCGGTTTCAGTCGGTTTGGCAAAATGGAAACACGAGCGATGGCGACTCATCATGATCGAGTTTGATAAATCAGAAGCTTTTCGCGACAGATCGTGATAGGTCCTCATGTGTTGAGGGTTGCGGTGTATTTCTGAATTCGAATGCAATAGGTCTCGAATTCGACCTTGGATCGCTCGGGCTTCGTCGCGATCGTTCCTCGTTTGCTGTACGACGAACCGAACAAACCAAAGCGTTGACGAGACCGCGTGGAGTCGGTCGACCGTTTGTCGCTCGGTCGGTATCAGTCGGGAGTAGTCTTCGATCGCGTTGTCGGGAAGCTGCTCTGCAAGAGTTTTGTATTCCTGTTCCAGTTCGACCGCGTACTCTTTCGCACCCTGTTCGCCGTAAACGAATTTGTGTTCGAGTTCGGCGATCTCATTCTTGATTTCTTGGACCTCGTCCAAGAACGCTTTTTCCCAATCGGGCTTCGCGGAGTCTTCTTTGGGCTTCGCGTCTTCGTTTCGCTGTTTGTCTTCGCGTTGTTGTGCGGGCTGTACTTGGGGTTTTGCCGCGTCTTTCCTCGCATCTTCCTGCGCGTTTGAGATGGTTGCCATCGCGGTGCAGCAAAGGCACAACCAAACGAATGTTTTAAGAGGCCAAACGAATGTTTTGAAAGGACTGGGCATCGCAAATATCGGCCGGAGAAATGTAGACGAGATCTGTCACCACCCAGCGTAAGGGGGGCTGAAAGTGGCTGCAATTCTTTCCGGCCGAATTTTGAACGCTTTCAAATGATTGTGGGCATCGGTTTGATATCAGTTGCGTGCAGAGTAGATAGATCCAGAGCGCAAATAGATCCAGAGCGACTAAATCCGGGCGGTCAGAAGGGGACTGACTCATCGCCAGAATAGTCGGCTGGGCGATCGCTAGCCCCAGCTGGTAAACTCTGGCAATGGATGTATTGCCCCCCAAACCTGATTGGCTGAATCGTGTCACCGTTGTCGGAGTCGGCTTGCTCGGTGGCAGCGTTGGTAAATCACTGCGTCGCAGTGGAGTTCATGTCACCGGATACAGTCGGCGTGAGGAAGCTTGTCAGGCAGCGATGCAGGCTGGTGCAGTCGACGTGGGGACGACCGATATGGCAGATGCATGTACAGACAGCGATGTCGTCGTCATCTGCTCTCCGGTGGACAAGATCGCTCCGCTGGCTGAACAGGCATCTGAGGTCGTGCCAGACGGTGCGCTGATCACCGATGTTGGCAGTACGAAAGCGTTGATTGTCGACGAGGTGAATCGCTATCCATTGTCGGTGCGTTCTCGATTCGTCGCCGCCCATCCGATCGCCGGTTCAGAAAAGACGGGCGTTGAAAATAGCAGCGCTGATCTGTTCGACGGCAAATCGATCATCATCACCCCAACCGAAACGACTGAGCCCGCGTTGTTGGACCGGGCAAGGGCATTTTGGTCGCAAACCGGTGGCGATATCGTACTGATGTCACCGGCCGATCATGATCAACGGCTTGCCGCGATCAGCCATTTGCCACACTTGGTGTCCTCTTTGTTGGCTTCGTTTCCCGATGAAGAATCATTGCCGCTGGTCGGCAGCGGTTGGAAAGACATGACTCGGGTCGCGGCTGGTGATCCGACGATGTGGACCGCGATCTGCAATCACAATCGTGAAGCGATCGTTTCGCAATTGGACCGTTTTGTTGTCGAGCTACAAAAGCTGCGTTCACACTTGGCCAGTGAAGATCCCAAGCAGATTTTTGGCTGGCTCGAGGACGCAAAGCTGCGAAAGGAACGCTCGGAACGTTGCTAGTTGATTCCACACATTGCTAGTTAGCCACCGTTGTCGATCCCTTCAGTAGGCTACAAGTCTTCGGTCAATTGAGACATCGCATCGGGGCAATCACGGACGAGATGGCGAGCGTGCCAGCCGAATTGCTGTGGGGCTTGGACATCGCCAACGAAAGTGTCACCGATCATCAGCACACGATCGGGATGAACGGCACCCAGCTTATTCATTGCCGTTTGGTAGAACTGCAAGTTGGGTTTGCTGAACCCAAGTTCGCTACTGATCAAGATTTGATCAACGTAGGTTTCCAAACCGAGTGCGCGGACGATTGGGGGCAACCGTTCATCGAAATTCGATGCGACGGCGACGCTGTAGCCACGTTGCTTCAGGCGTGAGAGGGTTGGGACCACATCGTCAAAGAGTGTCCAAGATTCTGGCTCGGCAAACGTTTGCCATAGCGCTCGAAAGGTCGATTCGAATGAATCAGCTGGAATTTCTGGCAGCGTGTCCGCAACGATCTGTCGCCAACGCCGGTATTCGACTTCGTCATCAGTCGGTGCGTTGGCGTTTTCGCCCAGGAAATGTTTCACCATGGCTGATTTCAGTCTTTGGCTGACCACATCAACGCCAACATTTAGACCGAATTGTGACCCAAACTGGTGGTACACCGACGCCGCGTCCGGTTCGGGACGCATCAATGTTCCGGTGGAATCAAAAACTATCCAGTCGAACTCAAGCATGTTTGTTCTTCGCTGTTGGATGATGAATCGGTGCGGGTAGTCTGTCTTGTGGTGGTGCTGGGTTCAATGGACCGATGGCGGTCTTCATCAAAGGGAAACGAAGACGCTTTGGCTTTTTGATCGAGGCAGCTTACCGCGTTGTTTTTTATTCGCTTAGACGGATCGCTGAATCGGCGGGGCGAAAACAGGCGAGGCCTTCAGCCAGTCGCTTGTCCCCCCTGGTCACTTGGTTGTCCTTGGACGATGGTGTAGGAAATGGAAAGTCGCGACAACCAAGACGAACGATCTGACAACGGGGGCCCTTCTGGCGATAGAGGCTGTGCTAACGATAGGGGAGCTGAAGGCACCGTTCCCCAGCACCGTACATCGCTGGGGATATCTGCCACGACACTACAGCCTGTGACGTCGCCACAGCCATTGCCGAGGCAGCCACAGGCGGCCGCGACGGTAGACGATCCGTCCCCTTGGGCACCACTGAAGCAACCGGTTTACCGTTCTTTTTGGATCGCTTCGCTGGTTTCCAATCTTGGCACCTGGATGCACGAGATCGGTGCCGGTTGGTTGATGACGGAACTGGATGCTTCGCCACAGATGGTCGCCGCGGTACGCACTGCGATGGCGACGCCGATCGTATTGCTGGCCATTCCGGCGGGTGTGTTAGCGGACCGAATTGATCGCCGAAAACTGTTGTTGGCAACACAATTCATTTTGTTTTGCTCAACAGGAACACTTGCAATTTTGGCGGCAACGGGAGTCGTCACCGCATGGGTGTTGCTCGGGCTGACGTTTCTGATCGGGCTCGGGCTAACCTTGCACGTCCCGACTTGGCAAGCATCGATCCCCGAACTGGTTGAACGAAAGCAACTCTCGCGGGCGATCGCACTGGGCAGTCTGAATTTCAATTTGGCGCGCTCGGTGGGGCCCGCGCTTGCTGGTGCGTTGGTGGCAATCACAGGTGCGTGGATCGCATTTTCGGTCAACGCGTTTTCGTTTGCCGGCGTGATCATCGTTCTACTTTTGTGGAAACGTGACCGCAGCGAATCTTCACGAGGCTTGTCGTTTCGAAAATCACTTTACCAAGGGTTCCGCTACGTTTATCGAACGGCAGAACTGCGGCATGTGATGATTCGTGTGATGCTGTTCATTCTGCCTGCGAGTGCGTTATGGGGGCTATTGCCGCTGGTCGCAAAGCAGCGATTAAACTGGGATGCCGATGGCTTTGGGCTGCTGGTGACCTGTTTTGGTGCCGGCGCCGTCATCGCGGCAAAGTTTCTTCATCGACTACATCATCGTTTCGGGCACAATTGGACGGTGACGTTCGCGATGGTTTTGATGGCTGTTGGTTTGGCAGTGATGGGGACCAGCCAAGTGCGTAGCGTTGCTCTTGCCGCGACGCTGATCATGGGCTTCGGTTGGATGATGACGTTGACGACGCTAAACACCGCCGCCCAAACGATCCTGCCAAGTCGGATGCGGGCACGAGGGATGAGCTTCTATCTGACTTCGCTCGCACTGTCGATGTCTTCAGGGTCGTTGCTATGGGGAATCATTGCCGAGATCGAGTTGATCGGTGTGGGTGGCGCACAAAAAATCGCGGCGGCCACATTGTTGTGTACCGCCGCGATCGGAATGATTTTTCGGATATCCGAGAAGACTCGGCACTAAGCCAGCATGTAGCCTTCTTCACCGTGGTCGGTGATATCCAACCCACGCTGTTCGTTTTCGGCAGGAACTCGCAGTCCGATCACGATGTCGATGATCTTCAGCAAGATAAAGCTGCCGAGTCCGGCGAAGATAAAGGTGACGACCACCGCGACGATCTGTTTGATCACCAGCGTGGGGCTTCCCGATTCGATCAGGCCGAGAGTTTGTCCGTCGGCCACGTTCCAAGCAACGCGGGTTGCAAAAACGCCGGTCAACACCGCGCCAACGGTTCCACCAACGCCGTGCACACCAAAGGCATCCAAGGCATCGTCATACTTCAGCGTGTGCTTCAGTTTGCTGCATGCCCAATAGCAAACAACACCCGCGATAGCACCCATGATCAATGCGGGCATCGGTTGAACGAATCCGGCTGCGGGAGTGATGCAGACCAATCCTGCAACGGCACCCGAACTGGCACCAAGAACGGTCGGTTTGCCAAGCACGATCCATTCGGTCATCGCCCACGCGACCGCTCCAGCAGCTGCCGAAAAGTGAGTCGTCGCGAACGCACTAGAAGTCAATCCGTCGATCGCCAGTTCGCTGCCTGCGTTAAAGCCAAACCAGCCAACCCACAGCATCGCGGCACCGAGTGCGGTGTACGTCAAGTTGTGTGGCTGCATCGGTTCGTTGGGATATCCCATCCGAGGCCCGACCAAGATCGCTGCAACGAGTGCGGATACTCCGCTGGAAATGTGGACGACTGTTCCACCGGCAAAGTCAAGCGCCCCGGCCATTCCGCCAAAGAGAGCTTTCTCGCCCGCGAAGTACGACAGTGGTCCTTCTGCCCAAACCCAGTGGCAAAGCGGGCAATAGATAAACGTTCCCCAAAGGATGGAGTAAATCACCATCGCGCTAAACTTCATCCGTTCGGCAAACGCGCCACAAATCAGCGCCGGTGTGATGATGAAGAACATGCCTTGGAAAAGCATATGCGTCAGACGTGGCATCTTGCCTGCCATGGGAGTCACTGGCTGGTTCAGCGTTTCGTCCCACTCACGCGAAACTCCGTTCATGAACACATAGTCTGCGTTTCCGATCCAGCTACCCGTTTCGGTCGGCCCGAAGGCGAGCGAGTAACCGTAGAGGGCCCAGATTACGGTCATCAGGCCCATCAGAAACACGCACTGCATCATCACGCTGAGCACATTTTTGCGGCGAACCAATCCGCCGTAGAACATTGCCAGACCGGGCGCGGTCATGAACAAGACCAACGCACAGCAAAGCAGCATCCAGGAATTGTGTGCTCCCAGCGACGAGTCGGCGATTTCGTCGTCGGTTAGACCAGCCGGTTCACTTGCGACAGGTGCGTCCGCGTCGACCACTTCGGAAGTCGCTTCGTCTGTAGAGGCCGCCTCGACAGCTGTTGTCGTCGCTTCGTCGGCTGCTTCTTGTGCCGCGACGGGGGGCATGGGAGCAAGCGTAAACAACGTCAACAGCAACGTTGCCATCCACAGAACCGTGGGCTGGCATGTCACTATGCGCTGGCATTTCCAGTGCTTCACAACAGTCACCTCTTCGGGGAAAAGTTTATTAAGTGCTTCGATGGCGCCGCAGAAAGCGATCGCGACAAGCCCTGGTGCGATCCGATGGCCTCTCGAAAGCAAACAGATCCTCTGAACATTGGATCGGCCTCGAGTTTCGAATCGGTTCAAGGCAGGTAACGCAAACGGGCGGCACTAGGGAGTTATCTAGCGGTGGGGAGCCGCTATGCCGCATAAGATACGCTGAATCGATCTGATTCGCTATGACGTCGGATTCTGCGTTAAGTGGCCACTGGGGAAACCGAAGCTTGTTTGGCCAGTCGCAGCGGCATCAACAATGCGTCCGACCGATGGCGTAGAATCTGGCAGATCTGCTGCCGAAGTTACCGATGGTTTTAACGTGAGCTTGTCCCAAATCGCATTTGCCACGCTCGGTAAACCGATTGATTCGGTGATAAAAATCGGACGGCGCAAAAAAGAAACGCAGGTGGGAATAAACACCTGCGTTTCAAAAATAACTGGTAGACTGACAAGCAATCGCAAGTCTGATGAACCCTCGAGGTAGGTCGCGACACGAATCCGTGCTTGAGTAGGCGACAGGAAGATAATATCTCTCAGGTGCAGTGATCCTATAACGCCCCAAAGGCGTCCGCAAGGCCAAATAAAAGACCAATGAACGGTAAAGCCAGTTTTTGCCCCCCCGATCTCCTTCGCCTGGGGGATCGAATCGCGGTCCTGCCCGTCATTCATGGAAGCGGGCAGTTTTCACAGACCGTCCGGCGCTGGATGTTGGAGCAGGATTTTGATTGCGTCGCGGTGCCTTTGCCTGAGTCATTTCGTGATCCGGTTGAGTCCGCGATTCTGGATTTGCCTCGGCCCTCCATCGTCATTCAAAAGCCCTCGCCCAAGTTCAGCTCTTTTGAGGATTCGTACAGTCCTGGCGCGAGTGGCTCTGATGACGACGATGCCGAGATGGATATGGACGCTGACGAAGGGCCTGCCAGTTACGTCCCGGTCGATCCCTGCCAGCCGGTGATCATGGCGATCCGCGCGGCGATGGGGGAGCATATCGCTCGCGCGTACATCGATCTTGAAACCGACCCGTTTCATCCTTTCGCGTCTGTGATGCCTGATCCGTTCGCCGTCCGCCAGGTTTCTGCAGAGCGTTTCGCCGCCGCAGTGTTGCCCAGTTTGCCGCGACCGGCAGACCGACAGGCACGCGCACGGATTGCCTACATGGCGTCGCGGTTAGCCGATCTTGAAGAACGCTATGAGCGAATTCTTTATGTTGCCAACTTGATGCACTGGCCTTGGGTCCGCGAAGCCTATACCGAATGGTTCTCTCGCGACGCGGCATCTCGTAGCGAGCTTGCTGACTCGTTCGAAAAGCCGATTCATGATTCAGTACAGTCTCCCGAACGGTTTTCCATCGATTCGCGGACGCTGATGTTTTTGTTTGGCGAGTTGCCCTACATCACGGGGCTCTATGAGCGTGCACGTCGCGAATTGGACAACGACGACGACGTCCAGATCGATGGTGTTAAAGAGCTGTTGATCGCGGCGCGACAAAGTTATCGAGCCGAATTGAAGCAGTTCGCCCGACGCATCACCCCGCTGCATTTGTCCAAGTGCTTGCAGTACATCAGAAACCTATCACTGATGTCACGGCGGATGACGCCTGATTTGATCACCATCGTGACGGCGGCAAAGCAAATCATGGGAGATCAATATGCGCTTCATGTGGCACAGCTGGCCAACGAATATGCATACGCCGATGAAGGTGCCGAAATCGTTGAACAGTATCCAGAGGTGAAACTAGGGATCGATCAAGCTCGCTTGCCCGACGGCGAAGTCTATTCGACGGTGAATCGTTTGCCAGGGCCGCCGCTGATCTGGCGGACGCTTGAGCTTAAACGCAAACCGTCGCTACCCGAAAAGCACCGTTGGAAATACCAATGGAATCCACACTCGCAATGCAGCTATCCGCCCGAGGATGAACGCATCGAAAACTTTCGAACGCGGGTATTCGATCGAGCCAAAGCGATCATTGGCAATGACTTGGCGAGAACCGAAAAGTTCACAACCAGCGTCAAAGACGGGATCGACATTCGGGATACCTTGCGACACTGGTACGACAAAGAGATCTACGTCAAAGTCGTCCCGCCAAGTCGCGGGATCTTGGACGCATGTGTGATGTTGTTCGATTCACCTTCGGATCCGCGGGATTATCCCTGGCGCACGACTTGGTTTGCCGAGCACAAGGATGAGTCGACTCTGGCGTTTTACGCTACAAACTTTGGCGACGAAATGGTCGGGCCGGGAATCGGATTGGCTCGCTATGGCGGTGCCTTGTTTCTGTATCCGCCGATTTGGATTCCCGAGATTTGGACCGATCCGAGGCTGGACTTTACCGAGACGTTGGAAGAGCGTTTGATTGCCGCAGCATGTTTCCATAGCCGCGGTCGTCAAATCGCGATGCTCAGCGCGCTGCCTCCCGGTGGCGGTTGGCAGCGATTGGCTCGCCGGCACAAAAAGACGCTCGTTCACGTCCCTTTGAATTCTTTCAGTGACGAACAAGTTCAGCAGTTGCGCATGGTTCACGTCTTAAACGGACGTGAAGTACGGTCTTATGCTGAAGAATTTATTCGCCGCGTTTGACGTCGGCGTACACGGGGGCTTTCCAGTTTTTAGGAAGCTTTCCCTGCGGACGCACGCCGTAGGCATCGTCCGGGATCGTGTAGTCGTCGAACGATTTCAGTGGCAGGTCGTCAGCAAGGTGTTGAATCTGAAAATCCTTGTACTGGATTTTCATCGCCGGGCCGACATGGACTTGGACCGCGAAGACCCCTTCCAGGGCTCGACCTTGTTCGTCGAAGTCGATCAGGTCTGCCGTTTTGTGGCCGTCGATCCAATGTTGATGGTGGTTCCCACGGACCAAGACACGAAATTCATGCCACTGATCGGGCTCGAATTCCTTGACCGGGATGTTGCCCACAACCCAGCTGCGTCCCTGTGGGTCAATGATGACTTGTTCACCCGTGTGTGAAAGGATCCGACGGCCTCGTTCTTCATACAACATGCCGTTGTAGTTTGGGTTGTTCGCGACCACATCGCATTGGTATCCGGTCACGATGTCCAAGTCGATGTCGGGACGCGATAGCCCACGGTATTGGATTCCGCTGTTGCCGCCGCGAGTGACTTTCACCTTCACGCTCAAGTCAAAATTGCGAACTGTTGATCCTTTCCAGGTGATGAACCGATTCATCTTGAGCGAGCCATCGGTCTTACCTGTCAGTGCGCCGTCTTCGACCGACCAATAACGGCGATCACCATCCCAGCCACGCAGCGACTTGCCGTCGAAAAGTGGACCTGCGTTTGCTGCCGATGCTTCAGGGTGACGTTCGGTTGACTTTTGAAAGGGTTGTTTTAAAGGATCTAGTGGGCCGCCAAGTTCGGCAACTTTTTCATCCGTACGGCTTCGCATCGCTTGCAGTGTCGCAGCGTACTTAGGGTCCGTTGCCAAGTTGACTAACTCGTCGGGATCACTTTGCAGATCGTGCAGGAATTCGTGGTTGTCTTCATCGATGTAGCGAACGTACTTGAATTCGTCGTTGCGTAGTCCTTCGAATGCAGCGATCCGATTGCGTACGGCAAAGTGTTCGTGAAACGATTCTTGACGCCATTCGCTTGGGACATCGCCCGATACGATCGGTCGGAGGCTTTCGCCTTGAAACCGATCGGGTTTCGATGCGCCGGCCCAGTCCAGGAACGTTGCGGGCAGGTCAACGTTCAACGCGATCGCGTCGGTTGCTTTTCCACGTTGTTGTGCGGGAACACGAGGGTCAAAGACGATTAGGGGGACCCGCAGCGATTCTTCGAAGTGGCTCCACTTTCCGGCCAGCCCACGATTGCCCATGTGGAAACCGTTGTCAGCGGAGTAAACGATGATGGTGTTGTCCGCTAGGCCTCGTTCCTCGAGCACCTTCAATAGGCGACCGATGGCATTGTCGATACCGGTGACCATTCGGTAGTAAGCGCGTATGTTTGTTTGGTACTTTTGATCGGTATTCCATCGCCAGAAAAAACGTTCACGGTTGATCGCCGTCGCGATAAAGTCTGGCAAAGCGTTGAAGATCGCCGGATCTGACAGGCGGGGTGGCGCGATGTCGATGTCTTCGTACATGCCATCGGTCGATTCCGGCCACGGGAACTGCCCAATCCCGGGACGACGGTCACTGTCCTCGGCATGGCACGCGTTAAACCAAAGGTTCAGGACGAACGGCTGATCGGTCGGCTGCTTCTCGATAAAGTCGATGCCTCGGTCGACGATCAGGTCGGTTTCGTGTCGCAAGCTGCCATCGGGCTGTTTCTTGTAAAACGGGTTGCGCCCAATCGCTTCGTACTCATCGAAATGATCTTGGGGACGATAGCCCTTTGGCATCTTCGCGTGCCATTTTCCAAAGTAGCCGGTGCGGTAGTTCGCGCTGCGTAGAACGTCGGAATACAGCTCGGCAACCGCGTCGGGCCGTGCGACGTCAGGTGCGCTCGCTGTGCCAAAGCTTCGTCCGTACATTCCCGACAGAATTGTCGTTCGGCTGACCCAGCAGATCGAATGGCTGACAAACATATTGTCAAACCGAGTGCCTTGTGCGGCTAAGCGGTCGATGTTTGGAGTTTGAACGACTTCGTTGCCGTAGCATCCGAGCGTGCTAGTCGTTTGATCGTCCGCGAAAAAGAAGACGATGTTGGGACGATCATCAGCTTGGGTCGTTCTGATTCCGGCAAGAACGACAAGCAACACTGTGGTAATCAACACTGTGATGAAGTGTTTCATGGGTGGGCAATTGCAAGGGAAGGGAGGCGGGGCTGGGCCGAGAAGGAGATCCATTGTAGCCGCTGCGAGATGGCAAAGGAGAAGCGGCGATAGCTGGCGTCTTTGGCTCGCTAGAGGCGGTGATTCGGCAAGCCAAGGCGGAACGATGGCATTGCGATTCAGCTGACTGCAATTGCGCCAAGAGTTGCCGCATTTGCGATGGCTGCCAGCATCGGTGGGGCTTTACTGATGCGATACAGTATGAGAACTGTCTCGCCGTATGCTCACACTGTCTACTGCAGGCTAGTTCGAGGACGGAGCGTTGCTTGCGAAGCGATAAGATAAGTATTTTTAAAACTAACGCTTGTGGAGATATCCGCGTCGCTAATGTGAAATCTTTATGGAGACAGGTAAATATTTACAAGATTCTTTTGAAATCACTGTTCCAATGCATTCGCATTCCGGATAATTTCGTGCTCTCACGTGAGAGTCATCTCACTCTTACGTGCGAACGGGGTTGGGGGCGATAGAGCACTCACGCACGTCTGTTGCCCCATATCGGCGCGCGAGATAACGCCCCCAACCCACTCGCTTCGCTATAACATGTTGTGTCAGGGCGGAGTCTGGAGTCCCCTGAAACAATCCGAGTTGAAGGAGCGAGAAAGTACGGCACTGATGGCATGTGTTCAATGCCAAATAAAGAGATTCACAGTGTGGCGGGATAAGATACGCGAAGGCTACCATCCGTTTTCTGCAACGGTTGAAGCAATTGAACACTATATTGTTCAGTGGTTTGATGGCGACCGTTCTGCCCCTCCAAACCTGGACCAATTTTCAGTACCTATCGTTCTCAAAAGTAAGAATCGCACCATCACGTGCGTAAACAAAGCTTATCGCGATTTCTTTTCCCTTTGCGATGAGTTCCCGGTCGGGAAGGCAAGTGATGAGATTGTCCACGAATCGACCGTTGATCTTTCGCGTGATACTGACGCGTTATTACTGAATAATTTTATAAAAATTCAGCTGGAATATTTTACTGTCGCTCGAAACGGCGGCCGTTATCTCGTACGCGCGAACAAAACAAGCTTGTTGGAGTTTGCTTACGAGCCCTATTCGATCTTGCTTATTGCCGCACCGGTAAGCTTGGCGCCGGAAGAATTTGAATCCAAATACGATATCGCCAAGCAGTTCTCGATCTACAAGCGACTTGAGTCGACACAGAAACGCATTTGTTCACTATGTGCGTTAGGAGAGACAACGCGAGCGATCGCGAAGTCATTGGGCGTATCCACTAAGACTGTCGAGAAGCATCGTCAAAAAGCACTCGACGAGCTGGGGCTCGATCGTCCCGTCGAAATCGTTCGCTTGCTGGTTCGATTCGAAGAGCGCGGGTTGCTGCGAGACTTTTCAAAATTCGATTGAGTTCGGTGATGCTCAGTGCCAGTCGCCAAACCGGGGCAAAGGTTGTCAGGTACCGTTTTGTCTCCACCCCCTCACCCCCGGCCCCTCTCCCCCAAACAAGTTTGGGGTGAGAGGGGAGCCAGAATAGGAGGGCAAGCTCGTGGTCGGGACTATCGCACAGGCTCCCCTCTCCACCAAAAGCTTCGCGTGATAGACGTAACCACACGAATCAGTTCAAACGCGAAATTTTTGGGGGAGAGGGCAGGACGAGGAAAAAGGGTCAGGCCTCTTTGTTTGCGTCCTGGGGTGGTTTGCGGATTCTAGGTCGGCTCCTGGGACGCATTGGCGACTCTAGATTCAGCCGTCGTGCGATCGATTCAGCCCAGCCTTCGTCACCCAGCGGGGCACCTCGCTGAGGACACCGGCGCACCGCTTCTAACTCTTTTTCCGACAAGGCCAGATTCACTCGGGTAACCCATTTCGGTGGGCGTGCAAGCGGCCATGGCGACAGCAGTTTGGGCTCCGAGTCCTTTTTGTTGTGCCATCTCCAAAGCGATCCCCAACACCATAGCTCGGCACTGTCGACCAGTCTTGCACGTAGCGCATTGCGTTCGACGTAGCGGCACACCACGTGAAAGTGAACATCATCCTGAATCGGAAAACTCTTGTAGCGTTGTTGGTAAACGTGGCCCGTTCCACCGGTGTGGTAGTGTGAGTGGTACCGCATCGTATGCGTACCGCCGACCCAGCTCATGAAGCGGCTCATCTCACCGTCGACCAACGGTCGGATCATCAAGTGATAGTGATTGGGCATCAGTTGATAGGCAAATAATTCAACTTGATGGATCTCCAGGGCCTCGCCGAGGATTCGCTCAAATGCTGCGTAGTCTTCATCCTTGTGGAAGATCTCGGCTCGTAGATTGCCACGGTTGAGAACATGGTAAAGACCACCAGCTTCATCGGCACGGGGAGCTCGAGGCATTGTTTCGGGGGCCTGTAAAATCGTGTCGGCATCAAAAACGCGGCTTACCACAGCCGCATAGACCAGAAAAAAGGCCTGACCCCTTTTGTCTGGCTCTGAGCACCGTGTCCGACATGCTTCTAATTCTAGGATTGATCAGCAACGCCGACGAACTATGCGATGTTCTGTATCGCTGCTGCTTACAGCACGTTGTACGCAATCGACCGGGTCGCTACGAACCCAGGGTGCTCAAGCGAAGACTCAAGAAATACAAGCTGATGCAGAAGCCGCGTGCCAGCTACAAACCTGGAGAGGCATAGGACTTGCGGGGATTAAGTGCCATTCCCCCCAGCCCCTTTTCTTGTACGACCCGTTCGAGGTTTCAACCCCAGGACAATCTAACCGGGTGAAAGTGTGCGTTTCCTTCGGCAGCAGCATCCAGCCACTCCCAGTAAGCAAAACGCGAACTGATTCGGTTCGGGAACTGCAGTCACCCTCAATCCAAAGTTGTTCCCAACAGGCAACGAGAACCAGAAGTTAGTGCTGGGATTATTACGCTGAACAAACTGAACATAGCTTCCTATCGTGGGGTCACCAGGACTAATGATCGAGTTGCTCAAAAAAGTTGTTTGTTGGTCCGTGATGTGAATGGCCAACGCAATTCGATTAGACACCTCAACGTTGGGAATATCCATCGAGTACCAGTAGGTTGAATCGACGGTTGCTACAGAGAAATCGTCATCAAACCTACTGAACAACAGTGAGTCCGGAATATCATTCTCATCCACCGAAAAAAGTGAAAATCGGATATCGATCGTGCCCGTATTTGATAGCGACCCTTTGCTGAGCAGTACTTCGGCCTTGGTAAGAGAACGTGGCCCTGGACCAAGCTCAATTACGTTGCCGATCTCAGCCTCCGAACTTGTTTGAGACACGAAGCCGTCAGGAGTGTCGTAAACGATTGCTGCCCAACCGGAGTTTATCATAAACAAAGTCAAAATTGCCGCACCACATAGATGACTCTTCATTTGATTGAAGCACTCCCCAGTTGCGTTTAAGAAAAGTTGAATTAATACGTTGACGATTAGTTTAGTCAACCGATTGTTCTCGAGGGGGAGAAAAAGGGTCAGGCCTCTTTGTTTGCGTCCTGGGGTGATTTGCGGGTTCTAGGCCGGCCCCTGGGGCGCATCGTCGACTTTAGATTCAGCCTTCGTGCGATCGATTCAACCCAGCCTTCGTCACCCAGCGGGGCACCTCGCTGAGGACACCGGCGCACCGCTTCTAACTCTTTTTCCGACAAGGCCTGATTCACTCGCGCAACCCATTTCGGCGGGCGTGCAAGCGGCCATGGTGACAGCAGTTTGGGCTCCGAGTCCTTTTTGTTGTGCCATCTCCAAAGCGATCCCCAACGCCATAACTCGGCACTGTCGACCAGTCCAGCACGTAGCCCATTGCGTTCGACGTAGCGGCACACCAAGAAGAAAAGGGGTCAGGCCTCTTTGTTTGCGTCCTGGGGTGGTTTGCGGATTCTAGGACGGCCCCTGGGACGCATCGTCGACTCTAGATTCAGCCGTCGTGCGATCGATTCAACCCAGCCTTCGTCACCCAGCGGGGCACCTCGCTGAGCACAACGGCGCACCGCTTCCAATTCCTTTTCCGACAAGGCCTGATTCACTCGGGTAACCCATTTTGGCGGGCGTGCAAGTGGCCATGGTGACAGCAGTTTGGGCTCCGAGTCCTGTTTGTTATGCCATCTCCAAAGCGATCCCCGGCGCCATAGCTCGGCACTGTCGACAAGTCCTGCACGTAGCGCATTGCGTTCGACGTAGCGGCACACCACGTGAAAGTGAACATCATCCTGAATCGGAAAACTCTTGTAGCGTTGTTGGTAAACGTGGCCCGTTCCTCCGGTGTGATAGTGTGAGTGGTACCGCATCGTATGCGTACCGCCGACCCAGCTCATGAAGCGGCTCATCTCACCGTCGACCAACGGTCGGATCACCAAGTGATAGTGATTGGGCATCAGTTGATAGGCAAACAATTCAACTTGATGGATCTCCAGGGCCTCGCCGAGGATTCGCTCAAACGCGGCGTAGTCTTCATCCTTGTGGAAGATCTCGGCTCGTAGATTGCCACGGTTGAGAACATGGTAAAGACCACCAGCTTCATCGGCACGGGGAGCTCGAGGCATTGTTTCAGGCCCTGCAAAATCGCGTCGGCATCAAAGACGTATCTTACAACAGCCACTCTACCCAAAAGAGGCCTGACCCCTTTGATGCTCCCAAAACTCACTTGCCAATTCGAACAATTGCAGAATCAACTGACGGACGAGTCCAACCTCAAAGTAGCTACCCAATTCGGGCCAATTGAATACGGTTTCAAGCGAGCTTAGACTTTCTTCCGGTTGTGATAACCTACGGCGCAAGTCAGCAATGTCCAGATGCAATGACATCGCCTCAAAATCGTTCGGTGAAACCCTACGAAGCCGTTCTTCTGCAAGTCCCAAGGCCGTCTTCAGCGGACCAGCCAGCTTTCGGTAGTATTGCAGAAACCGAAGCTCTTCATCTCGATAGGGTTTGTCGAGAGTCGTTTCAAATTGACAGAGGATCTGACGTGCTCGCTGCAAGTCGTCAATGGCGAGGGCTTCACCGATCAACTCTCGTACCTGTTCAGTTCCATATGGCGTCATTGCTTCTGTTTTCTGCCTACTGTGGAAACGATCACTTCGCGTATGAACCGCTGATTAAATTCGCCTGCTAAGTCTGCAGGGATGTTATAGGTGCTCGGATGACCGTCGGCTCCTGGATGAATCCAAGGGCCTGGTCCCTGGGGTTCATCTGGTTCGTTTTGGAGAGCGTGGATTGCTACGAGACTTTTCAAGATTCGACTGAGTTCGGTGACACCGTGTGTCAGTCGCCATTGCGAGGTCGCAATCATTTCACGTGTTGGCATCTTGTTGAACAACTCTTTCGACGTCAGATCATTAGCAGGTTTTCTGAGCCAGATGATTGAGATGATTGGCTGGGATGATTCACTAGTCTTATCGCAGAAAAAAAATATTTCGAGCGTGACATTCAGATTTTAAATCGGTCGGTCAGGCAATTTGTCTAACCTGTTATGTCATCGTGCTTGTTCTGCTTCTAGAATACGTTGATGAACGCAGTTCCAGATCCGTATCACGAAAGACTTCTCAGGCGTGCCCGACAAGGCAATGAAGGCGCGATCAATGAGTTGCTTGGCTCTTATCAAAACTATTTGCGGGTTCTTGCATACAGCGGTCTTTCGCCCAGGTTGCAGGCTCGAGTAACTGTTTCCGATGTTATCCAAGAAACGATGCTGCACGCGTTTGGGGCGCTGAAGCAGTTTCATGGCGACACTCGCGAGGAGTTCGTCGCGTGGATTCGCACGATACTCGCCAGCCGGATTGCGGACGCCCATGAAAAACACCTGCGGGCGGCACGGCGCGATGTTCGACGTGAGGTTTCGATCGAAACGATCTCGCAAAACCTAAGCCATTCGAATCTCGGTTTAGAGGCGATTGCCCGAAGCTACTTAGAACGAAGTCCCGGGACAGCGATGGTGGTGCAGGAGCAGGCTTTGAAGGTTGCCGATTCGATCGGTTCACTTCCGCAGATTTATCAACAGGTCATTATCGCGCGACATTTCGAAGGAATGTCATTCGAACAAATCGCAGTCACGGTCGAAAAGTCCAGTGGTGCAGTACGAATGATTTGGCTGCGGGCGATTCAAAGGCTGAAACAGCACCTAGGGGACGGTTCGTGTGAAGATTGATTCGACGCGTTTGGCAACCTTGGCTGAAATCGAATCCTCGGTTTCGGCAACTGGCGATCAGCACGAAGTTCAGCTGCAGGCGTTGCTTGAACGGTACACCATCGGTATTGAGCAGCAGCCAAGCTTTGATCGAGAGCAATGGCTACAGCAAGCCTGTCTGGAAAATCCAGCGATTGAAGACGATTTGGTTGAGGCGGCAAAGCAAGTCGACGCGTTGATTCAGTTGTCGGGGCGTCCGTTGGGACTGCAAAGTTCGATGCCTTCGATTGCCGGGTTCACGCTGATCCGTCAATTGGGGACGGGCGGAACCGGGGTGGTGTATGAGGCAATTGAGGATGAGTTGCAGCGTCGTGTCGCATTGAAGCTAATCGCTGGCGTGTGGGATCAAACGACTAAGTCACATGCTCGCTTTATGATCGAAGCTCAGGCAGCAGCGAGGTTGAATCATCCCCATATCGTTCCCATCTATCGAATCGGTGAAGGGGATCAGCTGGGAGCCAGTCGGTTTTTGGCAATGCAGTTGGTTGAAGGTGGATCGCTAAGTCACTATCTGAAGCACCAACGGCCGTCCTGTGACCAAGCCGTCGGATGGATGATCGATGTAGCGGATGCGATCAGCCATGCCCACGAATGCGGTGTAATCCACCGGGATATCAAGCCGGGAAATTTGATGCTCGATCTCCAGCATCAGATCAAGGTCACCGATTTCGGATTGGCGCGATTGCAGTCGACTAGAAACGGTGCCGTAGAATCGAACGCGTTGACAGAGCCCGGTGATTGCGTTGGCACCCTTGCGTACATGAGTCCTCAGCAGGCAGCCGGTGAGCCGCTGGATGAACGCACCGATGTCTATTCGTTGGGATTGACGCTGTTCGAATTATTGGTCGGTCGCCGCGCCTTGGAGGGTGAGACTTATCACGAATTGATGCGATCGCGTCAGAAGGCGTTCTGCTTTTCTGCGCGTTCGATTGATCCGAGGGTACCGAAGGGTTTGGATCGAATCGTTTCAAAGGCGACGATGGCGGAGCTTGGTGATCGCTACCAGAGTGCCAGCGATTTTGCCGAGGATCTCAGAAGATTCCAGCGGGGCGAAACGGTCTTGGCCGCCTCGCCTTCGGTCCTCAGTCGAGCCAGGTGTTGGTTGATTCGCCATCGCCGTATCGCGTCTTTCGCTGCGATGGGTGTTCTGTTGGTGACGCTTGTTTCGTGGGCTTTGGCGGCGAAGCTTGCAGTTGCCAACCGTGACGTGCAACAAGCCTTGGATCTTTCCCAGCAAGACTTGCAGCGCTCAGAAGAAATTCTCGATCGATTTGGAATCCTCGCTGCTGATGACCTCCGGAATATTGAGGGGGCACAAGCGGTGCGTTTGGAATTGCTGCGTTCGGCGTTGACCTACTACGAGCAATTGACCGATCGGATTGGCGAACGGATCGATGAGCATCCCGAGTTGGTTCAACGCAAGGGTATGGCCCATTTCAAAGCCGCGCAGATTTTGGATGAAATCGGAGCGGATCAGCAGGCCTCTGGCGGCTATCGAAGCGCGATCAAATATTTCGAATCGGTTCCGAGTCCTCCGGTCTCCGTTCAACGCGCCATCGGAATCAGTCTTAATAACTTAGCGGTGATCGAAGCCGAATCCGGCCAGTTTGAAAAAGCCGGTTGGTTGTATCAAGAAAGCGTGCAGTCGCAGGCGTCGCTGATGCAAAGTGACCAACCCTTCGAAGGTTCGCTTGATCTGGCAAGTACGTATGGCAATGCGGCGGTGCTGATGATCGATTCTGGGCAGCAAGCGACTGCCAAGCAGCATTTGCAAGCGGGTTTAGCGGTCCTGGAGGACAGCGAATGGAGCGACGATGATGCTACGAAAATTCGATCTATGTTGCTCAGTCAAATGGTGTATTTGGCCGATGGAGGTTCCTCTGCCGACGCCATCGATACCAGCAGCAAGATCATCGCATCACTTCAGGAGCTACTACAGCGAACGTCAAAGCAGGATCAAGCTTTGCGGCATATCGAAGTCTGCCGACTGTTGGCAACCGCGTTGTCCAATCATGCCTCGTTGCATTCGGGGCATCCCGAGCAAGTCGTCGCGTATTTGAATGCTTCTGAACAGCAGCTGGCATCGATCGCCACGTTGATGGACCTCAATCCAAGTTTTCTGGCTCAGTGGGCGACGATCGTCAACAATCTTGGCAGGGCGCAGGTGGTTAAAGGTGACATCGAACAAGGCCTTGCTGCGTTTGAACGATCCAAAACAATGCTTGCCAAGTTGTGTGATGCCGTTCCATCTGCAATTCACTATCGGACATCATTGGCAGGTGTCCTTTTCAATCTAGGCCAAGCAAACATTAGCCTAGGGAGCCTCAATGCGGCTGCGCAATCTTTAGAAGAATCGTTGACGCTTCAACAGTCGACTCGTCAAATCGATCGGAACGCAGACCCGATCCTGGTGCATTCACGAGACGAACTAATCCAACAGACCGAACTTGAGCTGAAAAACGTTCGGCAGCAAATCATCAAGAGAGCAGAATGAAGAATCGGGGCAAACACAGATCGAATTTCCGCACCTCGAATGGCCCGGGCCGTTCGTTAGCGTTTGAATCCTTGGAAAGGCGGCTGCCATTTGCCGCAGCCATTGGCGACGTGCCTTTTCAGTCGGCTTCGGGTCAATCGGTTGATGGCTCGATATCAGGTGCTGGCCAAGAAGATGAGGTGACACTGCAGAGCCTGATGCGGCAATTGGAACAACTCATCAGCTCAGGAGTTGGCGGAACACAGCAAGATTTGCTCGAGGACGAGTTCCAAGAAAAACTCAGTCGTTCATCGAACCCACTCGATGCGGTCGAGTTCAATATTAAGCTCGATACCCCAGCGGTCGGTGAATATAAGATTGGCGATGAGTTTGAGGTCAATGTACAGACTGACGTTCAGAATTCTCCGCAAGATGTTCCCGTTCGACTGTTTCGGATGATGGTTGATCTGGCGTACGATCGTGATTCTGTCGTTCCGCTACTGGATTCGTTCGTTCCGGCCGATGGATACAGGCGCGCTCCAGAGTTACCGCGACAGGATGCGGGACAGATCCGGTCAATTGGTGTGCTGAGCAGAGAGCTAAACAGGGACAATGTTCTCGATCTAGCCAGCAACGCCGGTGACAACACAATGTTCAGCTTGCGTTTCCGAGTCATTGGTACTGGGGAACCCCAAATCGTTGCACAGCGAGCTACTGCGGTAGATCCTGTGCTTATCTTCGGGTCAAATCAACCGGTGCTTTCGAACCGAATTCAGTTCTCACCGTTGTTTGATTCACCACCGCCGATAGGTGAAGACTTTTTGGATCCTGTTCCGGTTCCGGATGATGTCGTCATTTCTGACCCGAGCGATTTCGACCTGGATGCTCTTGCGTTCGTTTCCGTGATCCCTTCATCGGCTCGCGGGATATCGTCGTTTGATAACGTCAATCCGGAATCACGCCGTTTGGTTGAACGCAAAGTGAAGCGTGCTGAGGATTCCGAAGACGAGGAACCTGAGCAGCTCGATGAAGGGGAGTTCGATTCCGCAGCACCGAATGCCAAGTCGGATGAGTCAGCGGAATTAAAGTTGCCATCGACTGATGGCGAAGATGACGAGGCGATTGATTGGCGGTTATTGCTTGACGAGATCAACTTCGACTTGATCGATCCGCAAGCGACGTTTTCGCTGTTGAAATTGCATCTACGTTCTTTCCGGTTGATCTTTGAAGAAGCTGCTTCAGAGCAATCCATGATGGATCGGGATCGTCTCTCGGTGATCGACAGTAGTTATGTGGATATCTCGCTTTGGCTGGGTAATCCAAAATACCAGTCATTCGAACTGAACGAAGCCGTTGGGGTTAATGCCCCAGACAAGTCGACTTCGATTCCAGACGCGAAGCAATCCACCTGGACCCCGAATGTGAGGCTACATCGATTCGATCGATTACAGTTGCTGCGGGGAAGCGTTTTTGCTGAGGGCGATCGCAGTGCAAACTCCATGGTTGAAATGGCCAAACCGTCAGCGAGTAAGCGTGATGCTTCGCCAGACGGAGCAAATGAAAGTGCTGGGGATGCTGCAATTGAGTAGCGGCGAAAAAGATTGATTATAGTCGTGACATCGTCGTGTTGGGCCGGTCTTTAGATCTATAGACCGAAGCTCCTGACAAGATACGACGCGATGAAACTGTTTTCGAAACGCCACCAGAAAATCAGACGCCAAAGGCAAAAAACGTTCCAGACTCTTGAATCACGCAGACTGTTGGCTGCTGATTCAGCCTGGCAGAGTCCATGGTCCAATCCGCTAAATCCAAACGATGTTAACGGCGACCAGGAGGTCACTCCTCGTGATGCATTGGCGGTGATCAACCGTATCGCGAAGACATCATCGGATGATGCGATCGAAGCGAAGGTAAGGCCACCGATCCTTGACGGGGCGATGACGTTTGGTGATGTAAACAGCGATCGCCAAATCACTCCCATCGACGCTTTGAATGTGATCAATGCGATTGCGAGCGACGTCGCGGACGGGGAGTCGCCAAGCACCTTGCAGACCTCGTTTGAGGAGCAAGTCGATTTAGTCTTTACGGAAGATTTTTCACGTACAGCGTCTCAGCTAAGCGCTCAGCATCCACGGCAGCAGTTCCGGCTAACCGCCACACGCGACAATGTGGCTGTCGATCTGTTGAGTCTTCAAGATGAGTCACTCGCGGAACTTCGAGTGCTTGATGAGTTTGGGGACGAGGTCATCTCTACCGCGACCACTCCCGGGCGTAGTCGGTACGAAGGGATCAAGTTTCCATCGGTTCCGGGGCGAACGTACTATGTCGTCACATCATTGAACCCCGAGCGGGCAGACAGCTTCTCGTTCACATTGGACGTGATGCAGTTCGATCTTGGGCAGTGGCCCGGAGTGGTGATCTCGGATGATCCAGCCTTAGAGTGGACTAATGCGAGGGGATTGGATTCAGACTTGGGGAATGATCGCCATTCCGATCATCCGTCTGAAGGGACGGTGATGAGGCCCTTTGAGCGACAGATCGCGTTTCAGTCGAATATTGACCAAGCTGGTGATGCGGATTGGCTGCGAATTCAAACGGTTCGAGACTCGATGTCGTTTTGGGTAAGCGGGCAAGACGGCCAGCCGATGTCGGTCGATGTGTTCGATACCGATTTGAATCCCATCGAAGCGATCCGTCCGGTCGAGCATGTGACATCAACGTTCTATGGTGTCTATCCGACTCCTCGACAAAGCGAATTGCTTGTTCGTATTCAAAGTGATGCGAATTCGATTGGAGAGTATCACGCCACGATCCGAGACGTGGGAAGCAATGAGATTGCAAACGGTCCGTCGATCGAAACTGGATTAGAGGATATCGTTGGCGATACTTTGGAAACGGCTTCCGACATTGCCATGACGGCTCCAACACTGCAGATCGATCATCGACTCGAAGAGCCAGGGGATGTTGATATCTTTCGCATTCCAAATGCACTGCCGGGAAGCTTGATTGCGACGGGAGTGACAGGGATTGAAGTTGATCTTCTAAATCACAAGGGCGAGGTGATTCCGCGTTCTGAGATGCTGATCGGACGCCAGTTGTCCTATGACGTTGGATACTACGACGCACCGATCGTTGATCAGACCGATGATGACGCGAAAGCCGTCTATGTCCGTGTTTTGTCATCAGAGAACGCGATCGGAAGGTATCAATTATCGTTTGCATTTTCTGGACAGATTCCAGAGGTGCCTGCGGGATTCGATCCTGTGGATCCGTTCGCGGCTGGAAACAATCCAGATTCTGCATTTGGGTTCGACCAGCATGGTCCAGATCCGGATTCTGCTACCGAATTGACTGGTGCAAACCCAATTTCGGTCATCTCGCATTTGGACACGTCCGAAGACATCGACACCTTTTCCATTTCAGGTTATGCGGGCAAGGTCAGTTTCTCGCTGTCGGTGTATAGTCAGACTGACCTAGGGATCAATCTGCGGTTAACTGATTTTCTTGGCAACGAAATCACGCCCGATCGCTTTTACCAGGACGATCATGTTGTCGGTATGGCATTGGTCGACTATGAGATTCCCGAATATACCGATGCATCTGGAAACCCGCATACACGTGTCTATGTCAGCGTTTCGTCCGACAACGGATCGACCGGGCAATATGCGGTTGTGAGTTTGAAAGGCAGTTCCTATTCGATCATCGGTGTTGATGACCATGCGTCAAGCTTTGAACAAGCGACTGTGGTTGAACCGTTAATCACCAACCGAAATGTGACTGGGCAGTTCGATGAACCGACTGATCGTGATGCGTTTCGATTCACGGCAACGTCAGACCAAATCCTGATCGAGATGCGTCGTTTGGCGGATCGACTGGCAATGTCGGGCCAAGGCACTTTTGCCTTGTACGATGAAGACGGCAATGAGGTTGTTGCGAGCGTTGTCGAAGAGCAACCGACATCCGGGATCCTCGATCGTATCGCAAAGACCTATCCACTCGCGATTGGATCTGACTACGTGGTTGTTTTCTACAATCAGCAGGAGGATCTGATCGGATCATACCAAGCAACTTTGTCTCCATTGGGGAACGTGCTGGACAGCATTGATACGTCATCGGCACAGGAGATTTTGATCCCTGAAGGTGAAAGCGTCACCGAATCGATTTCCGGTGAACTTCAGGAGCCTGGTGACCTGCATCTTTATCGATTGACGACAACGGCCTACCTCGTCGAGACAGATTTCATTGAAGGCGTGATCGATGCGAATCCTAATGACGATGTAAAGTTCTCGCTCTATCGCGAGCATGATGGCACTTTGATGGAAGTCGCCAGACCGAATTATGGTCTGGCCACGTTCTTGCCCGATTCGGCTTTGGCAGGAGTGGGGAGCTATGTGTTGGGCGTTGAACTGCCCAGTGGTTCGCCACACAGCAATGCTGCCTACCGTATCGATCTGAAATTCAGAGGCGTGAGGGTCAGCAATGCACAGGATGTAGGGAATTCCATCGAAGATGCTTCTCACCTGACGCCGTACTCCGGCGATGGAGAGTCGCTTGTGTATTCCGAAAAGCTAGAACTGAACGGAACGTCGGATGTCGACGTTTTCGCCGTGAAGCCGACCAATTCAACACTTGGTGTGCGGTTGATCGGATACGGTCCAGACTGGCGTTTGATGCTGGATAATGCCACAACGGTCAGTGAAGTGATGAATCTTGTTCTGGTCTCTTCGTCTGGTGAAGTCGTCTCAGCAATTTCGACCGAGACAGTCTCCGTACCTTGGGGCGAGGAGTATCAGCTACAGTTCGATGTGGAGGCCGAGCAAACCTATTACCTCAAGGTTTCGCAGAACCTTGATCGTTGGGTTACGATTCCCATGCTTGTTCAGTGGCAGTAGCACGAACCGGCTGGTTCATTGACAGACGTTTCGAAATGGCTTGCGAGCGTCAATGCGGGTTGGTTTCGATATCAGCCGCAACGCGCCAGCGTCCGGTTCCCGCCACGGCGAAACGTTGTTCATCGACGCCCGCAACCTCGGCACGATGGTCGATCGCACGCACAAGGAGCTGACCGCAGACGACATCGCCAAAACCTATCACCCTTGGCGAGGCGAACTAGTGTCGTTCGACTCTCCGAGTCGAAAACTCGCTCGAGTCGGAGAATCGAGCGACATTGGATCATGTATAGCTAGGCATATCGCAGTAATAGACAAATACACCGAAGCGCTACGCAGCCGACAACATCACGGCGAACGAAATTGATTCGGTCCTACCGCAGCTCGATGAACTGAATGCGGCCGATCTGTACGATTCCAACAAAACGCTCTGCGAGTGGGGCTCGGACGGTTTCCTGCTCAAACGCGAAGACCATTCGAATCTGGAACCGCAGGCTGGCGCCAGGCGGCTGATGGAGTCAGTGCTGATTCTGACGAACCGCAGGCTGGCGCCAGGCGGTTGATGGAGTCAGTGCTGATTCTGACTAAACGCAGGCTGGCGCCAGGCGGCTGATGGTGTCAGTGCTAAATCTGGCTAACCGCAGGCTGGCGCCGGGCGGCGTTTCGCCAAGCCATTTGAAACGGATCACATTTGGTTCCCGTTTGGTACCATTGGGAACGCGTATCCGCACGTTATTTAGGCTTTTTGCGGGGTGCTGGCTTTTGCTTCGTTGGAAGCCACGCCGCGAGCTGCTTTTTGGTTTCGGCGTATTCGGATTTGCCAGCTAGGTTGGCCCATTCGTACGGGTCGGATTTCGAATCGTATAACTCTTCGTCACCATTGTCGTATCGGATGTATCGAAAGTCGCTGGTGCGGACCGCGTGGTTGTTGTAGCCGTGTGTAGTGATCGCGGGGTAATCCCATTGCGATTCCGGGGCACGTAAAAGTTCGCTCATGTCGTAGCCCGTAACATGTTCAGGCTTTTGGATGCCGGCAAGATTGCAAAGCGTCGGATAGATATTCATATGATCGACCGTCGCATCGCACCGGGTATTTGCCTTCGTGACTCCGGGAACAACCCAAATCATGGGTGTGCGGGTTGGTTCTTCCCAAAGCGCGAACTTGCGCCAATGTTCTTTTTCGCCAAGCGACCAACCGTGGTCGGTCCAAAGCACCAAAATCGTATGGTCACGTTCGGGGCTTTTCTCATAGGCATCGAGCAACCTTCCGAGATTCATGTCGGTGTAGGCGCACGTCGCTAGGTAGGACTGGATCGCGGCCTTCCAGCGACCACTTTTTAGAAACTTGGCGTGGTCGCCTTGAGGTCCGGCCATGCGAACACCTGCGGGCGGAATGTCGGACAGATCATCATCAAGATGGGGTGGCAGCTGGATGGAGTCCAGCGGAAAGTCTTCGTAGTACTTGCGTGGTGCGACGAAAGGTAGGTGCGGTTTGTAAAGCCCGCATGCGATGAAGAACGGTTTGTCGTGCTCGCGATTGAGTTGGTCGATACAGAAGTTGGTGGTGTGCCAATCGATGATGTCTTCGTCTTTGAGGTCTGGGTGTTGCTTATCATCGTGATAGCCATCCATTTTTTGAACGCCCGGACCATTCTGCGACAACCCATCGCGTGACATGTACTCGGACCATTCCGATTCGTAGTAGGCCATCGAGTGATAGATCTTGCCAGCTCCGGCAACATGGTATCCGGCTTTCAAGAATTGAGCCGAAAGACCTTCGCCGGACTTCTGGTACTGTTTCCATTTGTCGCCATTGCGATAGCAGCCAGATACCCATGGGCGTCTGCCACTCATTAACGCACAGCGGGAAGGTTCACAGGCAGGAACAGCACAATAGGCGTTTGTGAATGCCAAGCCCATCTTGGCCAATCGATCGAAGTTCGGCGTGCGAGCTTGCGGGTTGCGGTCCATATAGCCAACCCAATGATTCAGGTCATCAACCGCGATGAATAGCACGTTGGGTTTCTTTGCTTCTTGCGCATGGGCTGTTGTCAAACAGCTGACGCAGAAAAGCAGCAGCGCGAACAAATGAAGTTGTCTCATCAGCGGTTCTCGGTTGAACAATTGGGGGAACATGGCGTTCGTCAATTGTTCAATATACCGATTTTGAAGCATCCGGTATGAAGTGAGGATCGCTTCACGAAGCGACGTTCGCAGTGGCCTGTTTTGGCCGTCGGCTTTGTCGACGTTGGTGAGCGTTCAGCCCGGCATCCGTTCCTGAGCCAGTTCGACAATCCTGTCGAGCACCTGTTCGGGCTGCATATTATCGGTGTTGACGATGATGGCGTCGTCAGCCGCACGTAGGCGTCCGATATCACGCATACGGTCTTCCAGGTCGCGTTGGTTCTGCGCAGCCAAGACGTCTTCGATGGAAAGGTAGCGTCCCGATTCGGCAAGTTGACGCATACGTCGTTTGGCACGTTCCATCGGTGACGCGGTTAAGAAGATCTTACATTCGGCATCGGGAAAGACTTCGGCGCCTTGATCGCGGCCTTCGGTGACGATGTCGCGGCCGGAAGCGATTTGCCGTTGTAGCCCAGACAGTTCGACACGGACGTCGGGGACATCGGCAAGGAAGCGAATCGACCGAGTCACTTCGGGGGTGCGGATATGTTCCGAAACGTCCTCATCGGCAAGCCAAACGGCTTTGTTTTGCCAGCGGATGTCGATCTGGCCAACGAATTCGGCAAGGCGTTGAGAATCGCCCAATTCGATTTCCGATCGCATGGCGGCCAGGGTCGCGGCGCGATAGAGGGCACCGGTATCCAAGAATTCAAAACCAAGTCGTGTGGCGACTTGATGGGCGATACTGCTTTTGCCGGCGCCGGCCGGGCCATCAATGGTGACGATCAAGACGAAGTCGACGTTGGTGGATTCTTACGGATGCAACGTCGTCTTTGATAACATGATCCCACGTGATTGACTACGCCTGTTGCTGAAGGCAGGCAGCGCTAAGTCAGGTTTGGCCGCGATTAGCGATCGCGTCGCGGTGGCGGGCCGAAAGGTGGAGGTGCGAATGGCCTACCGAAACCTGGGCGGCCCGAACCAGGGCGACCGGGAGGTCCACCGGGACCACGCAGTGTGAAGCTGTCGTCTGGCGTTCCGCGGAATTTACGTGGTACGTATGGAAACTCTTTGGTCAGGACGTAGATATAAGTGCCCTCAGGATACTCAGGCGTTTTACTCCACATCCCGTTGAAATCATCAAGGTCGCCTTTGCCATGGGCGTATTCCCAGTCGGCGATGAAGGTACCGTCATAGCGTCCGCCTGGCCCACTGCTACCGCTAGGCCGTCGACCTGTCTTTAGACGATAGCTGGCGGTGAGTGTTTTCGCTTTGCCATCGCTTCCAATGATTTCGCAATCGTAAATCGGATAGCCATCGGCAGCATAGCCAACGAGCGTCATGGACTTATTTTCCTTGCGAGCTTGTTGATGGAGCTGATCGATAAGATCCGCTGGTCGACCGTGGTAGTGGTATTCGCCGCCGGGTTGGACGTGGGCGCTGTTCATGTCCAGTCCGAGGTCGATCTTTCCATTGATCACTGCATATTGCCAAGGGCTTTGGAAATCGCGGTTCCAAAATTCGGCCGCACCAGGATCGATGGGGACGCCGTTCAATGCGACGCCAAATTTGCCGAGCTTTAGTTCTTTGGGACGCGAGGCCGGTTGTGGCGTTAGCGGCACGCGGAATTCGTATTGTTGTTCGCGAATTTGATTGGGATTTCGCGGGCCCGGAAATTGGCCGGTCGCGTGAGAGGGCAGGCCGTTAGATTTGATAATGCGAACGCCGTTGCTTTCGGTAATCGTGACTTTGGATTGAAACGTCCCTGCCGGGTTCCCCGCGATTGCGGTGATCAATGTGTTCTCGTCATGATGGTGATGGCCTTCATGTGCCATGGCGTTTGACGCCGTGACAAACAGAACAGCCATGGCGAAAGAGGTTCGCTGTATCGACATGAATAAATCCGTTCGGAAGAGACTGGTGAAGACGGACGCGATGTCCGTCACGATCGATTATCGGCAATTTTGATTGACAGTCGCAACTGCGTCCGCGTTGTGAACTGCATTGGCAGACTATGGATTTTCTGTTGTCGCCCTTCACTCCGCGAAGCTAGCGTGCTTACCAGCTGGCTTCGCGGAGTCGAAAGTAAATTAATGTGAGCTTAAACCTGAAGATCAACAGCACTACATTCTAAAGAACTGGTCGACCGCTTCGGGAGAGAGCGGATTGGATTGAAGCGGTCGGTCAACCGGTAGATCAGAATCATCGCTTTGAGAACTTACGATTTGCATACCAGGGCGTTCGCCGCGAGGCAGGGGATTGGAGTTGTCCAAATTCGTCTGCGGAGGTGGTGGCGGTGGGCGATTGGGATCTTGCTCGGTACCTTGCTCGGGGGCTGGATCTAGTTGACCCTCGCCCGGACCGGGAAGTCGATCGTGCGGTTGATCTGGTCCAGAATTGTCTGGACCATCCTTGCCCGGATCCACATCGCCCGAGTCAGGTGGCAGTGGGTTATCAGGCGTTGGGCTTCCAGGTGGTGGCGTCTGGGAGTTTGGGCCAACTCCGTCAACAAAGAACACGTGGTCTTGAAGCGAAGTCAACGTGGTGTTGCGCTCGATCACGTCGCTTAAGCGAGTCTGGCTGGCTTGACGAAGCTGTTCGCCCTCAAGCGTGTTTTGGTACCAGAAACGGTCGCCATCGCGGATGGCCATGAACTGATCGGCAATGATCGTTTGCAGGGTCTCACCGACGCTGGCGCCGGGAGCATGGTCTTCCGCCAATGCGCCGACCCAGACATCGATATCTGACGTGTCACCGTAGGCTTGTTCCAAGGCGACTTGTAGTTCGACATCGGAAGTGATGTCGGCGAACGTTTCGGCGGGATCGAGTCCCAGCTGTTCACGGACCGAGTTGTAATCGGGTAATCCATGATCACGTCCACGCTGAATGTTCAGCGAGACGAGGTCAAAACCGCCGGATCCTGGAGGACCGAACAAGAAGTTCCGCAAGTCATCAACGACTTTGGTGTCGACTTCTTGAGATCGCTGGGCGGCCATCCCATTGAGGATCGATTCGATGCCGCCTTCGGCAATCACGCTTGGGTTAAAAAACGCATCACGAAGTGCCAGATTGCCCGCTTCGATTACTTCACCATTGTCGTCGAGCCGCAGGATCTCGGTCGGCAGTGTGCTGTGTCCGTACCGAAAACCCGCGGTCGCGAAAAGGTTCGAAATCGATGGATCGACCGTGGAGTCATATCCTTCGTAGGGTGTGATCGCATCACGTCCCAACAGTGCGGGCAGGTATTCGTTGAATGTGATCGCTTGAAGTTCTGCGATCACCATTCGCCGAGCACGCTGGTAGATTTGTTCATCTGAAAGGTCAGGATTATCCGCCGAGATTTGATCTGCGATTCGGTTGTGTTCGCGGACCCACAGCGTGTGCATCGCTAGCAAGCCGACTTGTTCGTTGGCGCGAAGGTCTCCGGCAATGAAAAGGTTGTCACCGGTGCCGCCCCCATTGGGAATGCCTTCGGTATTGTAGGGAAGCAAATCACCTTCGCTGGTGAGCAGCCTTCCGCCTTCGAAAGATCGCAACGCGTCAGCGCGCTCGGCATCGCTGCCGTAGATCATCGAGCCGTCGATAAAGGCGGTGATGCCGTTGACTTGTTCCAGTGGATTGTCGACCGAATCGCCACTGCCATCTGCACCGAGCGACCGTGTGAGGCTGATTTCGGCGTCGCCAGTGCCTTGCGGATCGAAGTAGATGTCTCCGGTGGGGACGTCGATGTTGAACGATTCCCCACTGCCGTGGTCGGGGCTGAGGGTTAAATCGATGTCGTGGTCGATGAACTGTCCGAACTGCCAGATGTAGCTCGATAGGCCACGTTCGCTTTCGATGGACTCATCTTGGGCAGATACGAGGTTGCTTATCTCTCGCGCCGATGCTCGGTCTTCGCCCGACGGTGTTGAGACGCCATCGGCATAGTCGGACGCGACATCTCGGGTGAATTCAATGCCGGTCGATCCCCATTCGGGATTCTCCAAGTTATTGCCGGTGCCATCAAATGATTGGATCTCAGGCGTTGCCGGTGATTCTGGTGGTGCCGGAGGCGGGGGGCTGGGTCCGCGTTCGTTCTGTTGTCGGCTCATCCGGTTGATGATGCGAAGCGCATCCATTGGCGTGATTTGTCCATCACGATTGGTATCCAGGGATGAGTCACCCGATTCGCTCGGTCCATTCCTTCCCAGCCGATTGATGACCATCAGCGAATCGAGCGGGGAAACCTGTCCGTCGCGGTTCACATCTTCGCTTTCAAAACTGCCCTGTTGAAGAGTCGATTCGATTGCCGAAATCTCGGTTTCAGGTAACGATGAAAAGTCGGAGTCAAGGCCGAGGTCGGCGGCGAGAAGTTGCCGTGCTTCCACGGATTCCAGACGCAGATTTCGACGTGTGTTTGGTCTATTGTTAGAGGACGGCTTTCGCTGACGTTTCTTCCTTGATGATGTGAATCTGGATCGTTTCATCGGACTAAACCTGCTAAAGAAGAGGTGCTGAGGAGGGCGGCAACCGGGGGTGAAAAGAGTCGCCGATACAAGGTCCAACGCTGAGAAGCTGGTGGATCCACATCAAATGTGAGAAAAAGGTAGAAGCACAAAGCTGACGGTGTTCGCCGTTGTGGCCAATCCCCGACAGGTTTGTAGAGGAACAAACGATGGAAAATGAAATCGCTGATGAAAGCCGATTGCAAATGCAGTTGTCCGAAGACCCAGACTCGACATTAGCTGAGCTGTTTTGCGTCCATCGTGCTTCGTTTAACAATTTGTTGACGTTTCGAATGGACCGCAGATTGGCGGGGCGTGTCGATCCGGATGACATCCTGCAAGAAGCCTTCTTGGCCGCGAAGGCCCGTCTGAAACACTACTTGGCAAACGAAAAGCATACGGTGTTCGCATGGTTGCGAATGATTGTTATCCAAACCATGGTTGATGTTCATCGCCGACATTTGGGTGCTGGCAAACGATCCGCTCAACGTGAGATTAAACTCAGTAGCCCAAACGCTCATTATCCGCAGACGACAGCGGTATCAATCGCAGACAGAATCGCCGCTCAGCAAACGACACCCAGCGGTGTTGCGGTCCGTGGTGAAGAGTTGCAGGTATTGGAAAAGGCGATCGCGACATTGACCGAACAGGACCAAGAGATCATCGCGATGCGCCATTTTGAAAGTTTGTCAAACAAACAGGTTTCCGAAGTCCTTGGGCTGTCAGTCACGGCGGCAAGCAACCGTTATGTACGAGCCCTTGAACGACTCCGCGAAGTGCTCGAAGGAACCGGGCTTGGGTTGCAATGAGCGATAGCACCTCCGGCGAAAAGAAGAACAAAGAGACCGCAGCCGATCAGCCGCGAGCTGAAAAACTAAAGAGTCTGGCGCCTTTGATGCAGCTTCTCGATCAAGCTCGGGATGTGGTTGTCAAAGGGAGCCATTCGCCCTCGGAAAAGATCAAGCCCCCGGAGTCACTTGGGGATTTCGACCTGCTCTCGCCGATCGGTCGAGGCGGGATGGGAGTCGTCTATGAAGCTCGCCAAAGATCACTCGATCGTATCGTCGCGCTGAAGATTCTTCCAAAGTCTCAGTTACCCGCAACCGATAGCGAAGACGCGGTTGCTTCACCGACTGACCGTAACCTTGTTCAACGCTTTCATACCGAGGCACGAGCTGCGGCAAGACTTCATCATGCCAACATCGTCCCGGTATTTGGCTTCGGTGAAGCGGATGGCTATTTCTTTTTCGTGATGCAGCGGATCTATGGCCAAAACCTGGACCGTTGGATCCGAGACCACGTTTGCGAAGGCGCTGCCGAACGTATCGATGATGATCGTTTGGCAAACACCGTCGCTCGCTTCGGATTTCAGGCAGCATTGGGTCTCGCCTATGCACATGGCCAAGGCGTGCTGCACCGCGATGTCAAACCGGCAAATCTGCTGATCGATGAAGACGGCACACTACAGATTGCTGATTTCGGTGTCGCACGTATCGAAGACGCAGAAGCATTGACTCGGACCAGCGATGTGATCGGAACATTGCGGTACATGTCACCCGAGCAAATTGCGGGCAAGGCAGTCGCGCAAAGTGATGTCTATTCGTTGGGCGTCACGCTTTATGAAATCGCCACGGGAAAACCTGCGCTGAACGACTTGTCTGTGCGTCAAGCTATCTTGTTGCAAAAGAAAGCTTCTGGCCCGGTCCCGCTGGCTCAATGCAAGCCATCGTTGCCTTTGGATCTGCGAACGATCATCGAAAAGGCTATGCAACCGGAGATCCGATACCGGTATGAAGACGCGAAAAGTTTGGCTGACGATTTAGAGCGGTTCCTTAACGGGTTTCCGATCCGGGCGAGGCGACTGAGTTTATTTGAACGCAGTGCCCGGTGGGTTCGTCGTAACCAAACCGTTTCGGTCTTGGCGACGCTGCTATTTTTCGCGTTGGGGTTTACTGCACTCGTTTCGATTTTGGATCAAAGGGCGATTCGGATGTCTTATGATCGAGTCGAAAAAGCTCGGCAAGCAACCAGCCGAATCGCCATGCGTGCCGATGAAGCGATCGATAGTGTCTTTCAACGATTCTCGGTAACGGCCGATGCGACAACGATTGACTACGATGCACGGGATTTTTCAGCTCCGGCGGTCGATCTGAAAACGCCAGAACTGCTTCGCAAGCTGATTGACTATTACGACAGCTTGTCGGCAGAGTCGCTTGATCAAATCACTTTGAAGTTGTCGCCCGCTCAGGTAAGGATGCATTTGGCAACGATTCATCGTCACCTCGACAATCATCAAGATGCCATCGTTGCACTCGAAGATGCACTCTGGGAAATTGATCCGCTTGATCGATTGATGCGTGCACGCGTTTACAATCAGATCGGTATCGCGCAGGCGATGTTGGGTAGCAGTCGCCAAGCAAAGCAGACATTCGAAAAGGCATACGTGTTGCTGAAAGAAATGGATGCACCGAAGGAGCTTCATCAACAGAACCTTCGACAATTCGAATTGGCTCGCTGTGAACTGTTGATGGCTCGGCGTCTACGTCCCGGGATGGGACCGAATTCGATGCCGCCGGTCGAGGCCTTTCGTGACAACCCATGGAAACGTAGCCGTGCCATGGGGCCGGGTATCGGCATGCCAGAAATTGGCGGGGATCGTTTACAAGGCGGAAACCTCAGCGGACGTTCCTCTGTCAATGGCGTGGGATTGCTTCAGCGTGATGAACGCGACGAAACGCTGTTAACATTAAGTACGGAGCGTTTGGGGGCGCTGCTTCAGCAAAACCAGGAACACGTTCCGACGATGGTGCTGCTCTCTTGTACGCTGCGCAATTCAATGCGTGATGTGTTGCGGGCTCGTCAATCCGAAGATCCGAATGATCTGTGGTTGGTCGAAACAGCCGAATGGGTGCGACAACGCTTGCAAGCAAAAATGGATAGCGGCGAACTGCATGGTCAGCACGCGATTCTGGCCTATGAACAAGTTCTGTTGCTGTCGGATTTCACTGTCTTTCGCCCAATGCCCAGGGATCTGCTTCGCCAAGGTTTGCAGGATTGTGAAGTGGCGATGGAGCAGGCCGACAAGCTAGTCGAAGACCATCCCAACGTGTCTGCTTATGAAGTGTTGGCGATTCATACGACGTACAAATGCGCTACGTTGATGACACGCATGTTTGCCGAAGAAAACGTCCCGGCGGTAGAGCGACTTCGTGAAATACGTGGGTTGCTACGAAGGACGTTTCGAAGGCAAAGCCGATTGTTGCAGCGGACAGATCTTGCCTACGGCTATTCGCTTTGGGGGGCATTGTTCGCGATGCGTCTGGGGGATATCCAAATGGTGATTGGCGAGGAATCCTCGGCCGTCAATGATTATCGCCAAGCGATGTCATTGGTCCCGTTGCAAATCATTTCCGAATTAGAATCGGCTGCATCCGAAGGCGAACTTCTCAGTCAAGAACGACAGACGCTTTTAGAACTGTCGGCTGACAACCCGATCCTAATCGGATTGTCAGAAATCTGCCAACGCTATGCATTTGCCGAGCGATTGCGTGATCCCAAAATGGCACACCGGCTGGATGCCTTTTGTGACGAGCTGGCACAGCCGCAGTTCGATTCATGGAAAAAAGTTCAGGACGCGACTGAGCTTTTGATAAATTCAGAAGCGACTCAGTAAGCTTCGACACGGCAAATTGCCAACCGGTCACGCACAGGTGTGACGTCTGACTACTCCCTCGCGACCTGAAATTGATAAATTGGCACACTGGCTGCCAGTCATTATCCAACAGCCAGCGGATTGTTGCTCTTCACCGTACTCGATTCCAGCAATGCTGGGCAGAAACGGTGTACCTCATGATGGCATTCAATAGGCGACAATCACATGGCCAGTAACGACATTGCTGACAGTAACTTTGCCGGTAGTGACTAACTCGGTGCATCGGCATCCGAGGCTTTGATTCCACAGCGGGAGGCCAACGCCATGAATAACATTGTCTTAGCAGTTGACGGTTCGGCACCTTCGTTAGACGCGGTCAAGTTCTTCGCCCATCTTCCACACCGTGAAAGTCTCTTTGTATCCGTCGCGACGGTCGTTCAACGGCCATACATCCATAGCAGCTATGCTGTTGGTGAGCTCCTGGAAAAGGCCTTTGAGCGTGATAAAGAATTCGCCGATGAGAAGTATCGCGATGTCGAAGCGATCTTTGATGGGGCAAACGTCCAACTCGATCACGTTGCAAAGGAAGGGCCCATCGGCGAAACCATCGTGGACATCGCCAAGCAGCGGCAGGCGGATTTGGTAGTCGTTGGTGCCAAGGGGCATTCAGGAATATCGAGGCTGCTGCTGGGAAGTGTCAGCGATCACGTCGCCACACATGCCCCTTGCAGTACCCTGATCGTTCGTCCCACCGGGCTGCTAGGCAGCTCGCGTCCGATTCGTGTTTGCTTGGCATTCGAAATGTGCCAGTCCGGAATTGCAGCATTGGAAGAAACGTCGCAGGTTCCATGGAACACCGGCACCGAATTTCATATTTTGACCGTACAGACATTCCTGTCCGACTTTATCGGTGAACGTATCGCTGATGAAGGATTGGAGCTCAGTGAGCATGCGAAGGATGGTTTGAATGAAGCCAAAAATCGATTGAAAGATGTCGCTCCGAATGCACAAACTCATCTGCTGAGGACTGATCATATCGGCGAAGGGATTGTCTCATTCGTTGAAGACAACGAAATCGATTTGTTGGTCTTGGGAGAAACCCCACGCAGCGCGGTGAATCGATTTTTGTTAGGAAGCACGTCACGGTATGTGCTGCGGCACGCGCCGTGCAGTGTCTGGGTGTCACGAAATATGGCGTCACAACAGTTTTAATCCCCATCCAGAAAGGGGCGGCCCTTTTCAGATAGGTTCGCAATCTTGGTCGTGTTCCGTTTCATCTGATGTTGCAGACACAGTTGAATACGGCGTGTTACGAATTTGAAGGAATGTTCGATGAAAATCCTCTTAGCAACCGATTGCTCTAAACAGGCAACCCAAGCCGCCGAAACACTGTTGTCACTACCGATCGAGCAGCCGATCGATCTGACCATCATCACGGCGCTAGCCGAACCCTACGCGTCAACTCCCGAATCGCCTCAACAATGGTATCCGGAGCTACTGCAGCAGGAGCGTGCGCGAAGTGAACAGCACCAGCAATCGTTGGTGGCGATGTTCAAAGATCGTTGCCAAAGCGTCACGACACTTACCCGACCCGGGCACCCGGTAAGTGTGATATTGACTGCTGCTGAGGAAAGCGAAGCCGAACTGATTGTCGTCGGCGCTCAAGGGCATTCGTTTCTCGGCCGACTATTGATCGGAAGCGTTTCTGATAGTGTTGCGACACATGCCAAGTGTTCGGTGCTGGTCGTCCGTGCGCCAGATGAGTCCGATTCGGTTGTTGGGCCAATTCAGCACGTGGTCGTCGGATACGACGGGTCGGCACCTTCGCGAGAAGCGATTGCCGAGATGGTCGATTTGCGATGGGCAGAGTCAACCAAGTTCGAATTGACGAGTATCGCCCCGATCTACGACTACTTGTTGGGGACTGGCTTAACAACGGCTGCGATCGAGAACGAAGAACTGATTTTCAAAGAGATGCAGAGCCGCTGTGATGAAATGGTTGAGAAGGTTTCCGATTCGTTGCCGAATGTTTCGACAACAGTTTTGAACGACCAACGTGTCGGTCCGGCAATTGTCGAACATGCAGAGCAAGAAAAGGCAGACCTTGTCGTTGTTGGTGATGCCGGGCACAGTTTGTTGGATGACTTACTTTTGGGAAGTACAACCAAGTATGTGCTTCGACATGCCGTTTGCAGCGTTTGGATCTCCAGACAGCATCGCCAAGTCGAATAGCCTCAAAGCTCGGACGCCCGTTGGGCATTCACACTTTGCTTAGATCCACACTTCGTCTGCTGTGGGTCACTATACTCTTGGGGAGCGTATCGATGCCTTTGATGTGCATGTCGCGATCGCGACAACTCGATTTCCCCAAGAGAGCATCCCATGAATCTATTCGAAAACACCAATCGGGACCGGCGGTTGTTCTTAGCCGCGATGGCGACGACGGCAGTGTCAATCGGCAGCAATCGGGCTAGCGGGCAAGACGAAGCGGCTGCCGAAACGAATCCCGTCTCGCCGAACGACCGTTTGTCGATTGGCATCATGGGAGTCAACGGACGAGGGGCCGCAATTGCCAAAGGTATGCTTGCGACTGGCCAAGTCGATATCTCGTACATCTGTGATGTCGATCGGCGAGCGGCCGATCGGGTCGCGAAATTGGTTGGCGAAAAGCAATCGACGGTTCCCAAGACCATCACCGATTTTCGAAACTTGTTAGACGACAACTCCGTCGACGTTTTGGTTTGTGCGGCGCCAAATCATTGGCACGCGCCGGCTACGATTTTGGGGTGCAAAGCTGGAAAGCACGTGTATGTCGAAAAGCCTTGCAGCTACACACCTGCTGAAGGTGAAATGGCGGTCGCTGCGGCTCGAAAACACGATCGTATCGTTCAAATGGGAACCCAACGTCGGACTTGGCCAGGGATCGTGGCCGCCATCGAAAAGGTTCACAGTGGCGCTATCGGAAAGGTGCTTTACTCGCGGTCTTGGTACAACAATCGACGTGGTTCGATTGGTCATGGCAAGCAAACGGCGGTGCCCGAATGGCTCGATTGGAAGCTTTGGCAAGGCCCGGCTCCAGATCGCCCCTTCAAAGACAATGTCGTTCACTACAACTGGCATTGGCACTGGCACTGGGGGAACGGTGAAATCGGCAACAATGGTGTGCACGCACTGGATGTTGCGAGATGGGGGATGCAGGTGGACTATCCCATCGCTGTTTCGGTTGGCGGGGGAAAGTACCGTCACGATGATGATCAAGAGACACCCGACACGATGATGGCCACCTTCGATTTTGAAGGCGGCAAAACGATCACGTGGGAAGGTTTGAGTTGGTCTCCGTTAGGTCCGCACGATTCACGTTTCGGAATCAGTTTTCATGGAACCGATGGATCGATTGTCTTGCGTGACAAAGGCTTTGTTCAATTTGATAATCGCGATAACCAGGTGGACCAGGGCGAAGGTGAAGCCGGTGACCAGGGGCACTTTATGAACTTTATCGATTCGGTTCGAAACGGCGAACGGCCAAACGCAGATATCGAAATTGCACACAAAAGCACTCTGCTTTGCCATCTGGGCAACATCGCTTATCGGACTGGAACGTCATTGAAAACGGACCCCAAAGATGGTCGTCCAATCAATAGCGATGGAGCCAACTCGCTGTGGACACGTGAATATGCAAAAGGGTGGGAGCCAACAGTATGAATATCAGAATACGTCGACTTTATCTGCGTGTTGCCGCGGCCTTGGTTATCGCAGTCGTTTTAGGTGCCACCGTCCAAGCTCAGGACGAGAAATCTAAAGAGGTGAATGTCCAGGGGGATAAAACCATGCGGATCGGAGTCATCGGTTTGGATACCTCGCACGTACCGGCATTTACGAAGGCGTTCAATGCGGAACCCGCCGATCCCGAAATGATGAATTGTCGCGTCGTCGCGGCGTACCCATTCGGTAGCCGAACGATCGAAAGTAGCTTTAGCAGAATCCCTGACTATCAAAAGCAAGTTGAAGCCTTAGGTGTCGAGGTTGTTGATTCGATTGACGAATTGCTGAGCAAAGTTGATTGTGTACTTTTAGAAACCAACGATGGGAAGCCTCACCTGGATCAGGCACTACAGGTTTTCCAAGCTGGAAAGCCTGTGTTTATCGATAAGCCTGTGGCTTCGAATTTGGCTGAGGTTGTCGCGATTTATAGGGCTGCTGAGCAGTTCGATGTGCCGATGTTTTCAAGTTCATCGCTGCGATACAGCGAAGGGGCACAAGCGATTCGCAATGGTGCTGCCGGGACGGTGTTAGGGTGCAATGCGTTCAGCCCCGCATCAACCGAGCCAACGCATTCACGATTGTTTTGGTACGGGATCCACGGCTGTGAATCTCTTTACACCTGTATGGGGCCAGGATGCCAGCAGGTTCAGTTGACATCCACAGACGATCGCGAGTTGGCTGTTGGCGTTTGGAGCGACGGTCGAATCGGCACGTTCCATGGAATGAGAAACGGCAAGAAAAGTTACGGCGGGACCGCGTTTGGTGACAAGGCGATTGTTCCGATCGGTGACTATGGTGGATATCGACCCTTGGTCGTTCAGATCGCCAAATTTTTCCGAACCGGTGAACCGCCAATTGATCCTGCGGAAACAATTGAGCTTTATGCGTTCATGGCTGCCGCCGAAGCCAGTTCGCAGCAGGGAGGCATGCCGGTCAAGATTGAAACCGTCCTGCGACAGGCAGAGCAAGACGCGTCGGAATTGTTAAAAGCGAAAATCAAGAACGCGCAGTAGCGTCTTGATCTGGTTGATGTCTTCCAGCCTTTTCACTTTGTGAAAGACCAAACCTGACAACTAGACAGGTTGCTATGCCGGATGGACAAATCCCAGGTGAAGTTCCATGTGACGGCATTGAAGTTGCTCGTTGTTGTCACGCGATAGGTTTCCAAAGATTGGATGGCGAGGCAACTTATCCACGGCTCGATAGCGTTTGAAGGCTTCACGAAACGTTGTCATCGCTTCATCCAACTGTTGCTCGTCACGCCAAAAGAAATCCTGAGCGTTTTGCGGTAGCTTTAGACCGGGTTTCATCGGACGGTGGGCAACGATTCGACCTAGCAATGGACCGATCAATCGAAGGATGAACGGGATCGGAGGAGGCGTTTGGTGTCCCGAGGAGATATCAAACGCGGTTGCCAAGTGCTCGACAATCTGAGGGAACGTGAAGTTACCGCTCGTTTTAACCGGGATAATTGCCAAGCGTTCTACTTCAGCGACTGCGTCGTCAAGACGGTCAAAATGGATTTTGCGATGAGATTCAGACATGAGCATATCTCACTATTGTGAATTGTTTCGAAGAGATATCCCATGGTGGCATCGAACAAAAAAATCGGAAACCCCATTTGGGCCAATGCGGACAATCCGACGCACATCAATGATGGGCGTCGGATTGATTGATAAAATAGCGATGAATGTTGCCTAAGATTTAAGGCGTTTCATCCGTGTTGACGCTCAGCTTGCGGCGGAAAATTGTTTTACCGTTGGTCACATATAGATAGCTATGATCTTGACCAGCCAAGACACAACTTGTGAGGGGTTGAGTGTCGTCTGGCTTTGGCAGAACGCCGCAAGGTCGACCGGTCGGATCAAACACTTGAACGCCCAACTGGCTTGTAACGTAGTAGCGTCCGGCTTTATCAACGGCCATCCCATCACCTTTGGACGAGTCCTGATAGGGCGGCGGTTCGTTGAACTTGAATTCGCCTTTCGGATCGATCGGCAATCTCATTGGCATGGTCGGCATCTTGGCGTCTAGGGACTGATCTGGGTTCACTCGAAAAGTCCATGTGTGCGTGCCACCGTAATCGGAAACTGCCAGCGTTCCGCCGTCGTTTGATAAAGCGATCCCATTTGGCTTGTTGATCCCTTCGTCGGCAACGGACGTTTCTCCATTCTCGGGATTAATGCGGATCACCTGCTTTGCCGCCGTCTGGGTAAAGAAGATCGTCCCATCCGCCGTGATTGCCAAGTCATTAGGGCGAACATCTTCGGCAAGTACCTTCACAGTACCGTTGTTTGGATCGATGGAGATCACGCGCCGCTGCGAACCTTGGCAGCCATAGAGTAGGCCATCTGGGCCAAACATGAGACCACTGATCGATTCTTTCGCGACGACCGATTGTTCGCCCGTTTCGGCGTCGACTCGGTAGACGGCTGGAGCACGCATGTCCGAATAATAAAAGTTTCCTTTTTGATCGGCGCAAGGTGCATCGGCAAACCCAAGGTCTTTGGCGACCACTTGCCAGTCTTCACCGGGAATCAGCAAACGCAGCAATGTCAAATCACCACGTAGGTCATCACTGGTATCGATTTTTGGGGTATGTGGTTCTTTTCTCCACAACCACTGCATCGCCTCGGGAAAACGGCTGCTGCCATAGTCGGCGTTGTGTGCATAGCCTTCGGCCCAGTCGAAGCGGACGTCGTAGCCCATGTACTGCAGCGCTGACGCCATTCGTCGGTTCGCCCATGGCCAGCTTCCAAACGCGTTGTCGACGTCGCCGCTCGTGTCCGCCATGTAAACGCGAATCGGTTTGGGCTCTGTTTTTCGGACCAATGCGGGATAGACATTTCCGCCGCGCAGGTTGGTAAAGCTTCCCACGCTGGAATACACCTTTCCAAACTGATCAGGACGATTCCAAGCGACGGTGAAGGCGCAGATAGCGCCGGAGCTGGAACCGCCGATCGCACGCATTTCAGGATCGCTGGAAATGTTGTACTTCGCTTCCACGGTCGGCAAGATTTCATCAAGCAAAAACTGAGCGTATCGGTCACCCAAGCTATCGTATTCGTAGCCTCGGTTGCTGCTTTTGTTGCCACGACGCGGCTTGGATTGATCGTGCCCAGGGTTCAGAAATACTGCAACGGTTGGCGGCATCTCACCGCGAGCGATCAAGTTGTTAAACACCATGGGGATGCGCCATCGACCTTTGGTGTCTCTCATTCGTTCGCCATCCTGAAAGACCATCAATGCGGCGGGAGTGCTCTTGTCATACTGCGCCGGAACGTAAACGGCCCAATCGCGAATCATTCCTGGGAAGACCTTCGATTCCCAAGGTTCCATCACATGAACGGTGCCTTGAGGGACGTCTTCGTTTGCGACCGCATCAGGGTGCGGTTGCCACGGTGGCTTGGTTTCAGTCGACGCAATCGCAGTGGATTTTGCTTGGTCGTCCCAAAGCCAACGGAGCGCACTTGGGAAAACTTCACCGGCCCAGCGTCCGCTATGACCACCATCGGTCATTTCCAGTTTGTAGGTGTAGCCGGCAAACTGCAGTGCCGCGGCCAAGTCTTGATTCGCCAAGGGCCAATTGCCGTGCAGGTTGCTCAAGTCATCGACACCTTCTTGCAAATAGACTTTGATCGGTTTGGGATCTCGCTTGGTTTTTCGTACGAGGCCGGGATAAGCCCAGCCGCCACGGATGTTGGTGTAGCTACCGATATGGCTAAGCACTTTGCCGAATTGGTCGGGGCGGTGCCAAGCGACCGTGAAAGCGCAGATGCCTCCTGATGAGATTCCACAGACGGCGCGATCGGCGGGATCCGATGAAACGTTTAAGTCCTTTAACGCGTGAGGCAGGAATTCATCGATCAAGAACTTTGAATAGCGATCATCCATGGAATCGTATTCAAATGATCGATTACTGCGGTCAGCGGCGCCCGCTTTGGTGGCTTTGATTGTGCCAGGGTCGACGAACACCGCAATCGTCGTCGGCATCGCTTGCTGGTCAATCAGGTTGTCAAAGACCACCGGAACGCGAAACGCACCATTGGTTTTCGCGTAATTACGACCGTCCATAAAGACCATCAAGTTGGCCGGCTGGTTGGGATCGTATTGTGACGGGACGTAGACGCTGAAGTTGCGTGTTGTACCCGGAAAGATTTTGCTGCTGGCAAATTCGGCCGAAGTGACGGTACCCGTCGGGACATCGGGTTGGGACTGACGGTCGGTCTCGTCAGACGCGGGAAGGGGAGTGGCGAGCAGCAAACAGGCGGCCGCCAAAGAAAGTAGGCTTCTCATTTTTGCCTCGAAGGAGGAGTGGCAATTCGGAGGTGGGACCCGAAGAGTTTACTCGATCCGGTCGGGGCAGGGCGGGTTGCTTTTAGAGCGATGCAACTGAGCCGCATCGGCGTTAGCCGCGGTTGTGTGCGTTGGGCAGCCAGGAGGCTGCATCCAGTGCGTGGCAAGGCGGGAGCCTTGCCACGAGAAGTGTTGCTCGTGCGAGGCTCCGCCTCGCATGGGATGTCTTGCAGGCTCCGCCTGCCGATTGCAGAAGTGCGTCACTCAACCGTCGCTAGCGCGATCACGGCTCAGATTGGTGATGCTGACCGTCGCGATTGCGTTTGGTGCAATGAGCCGCATCGGCGTTAGCCGCGGTTGTGTGCGCTGGGCAGCCAGGAGGCTGCGTTCAGTGCATGGCAAGGCGGGAGTCTTGCCACGAGAAGTGTGTCACAAAACCGTCGCTAGCGCGATCACGGCTCAGTTTGGTGATGCTGACTGTCGCGATTGCGGTCGGTGCAATGAGCCGCATCGGCGTTAGCCGCGGTTGTGTGTGTTGGCAGCCAGGAGGCTGCGTTCAGTGCGTGGCAAGGCGGGAGCCTTGCCACGAGAGGTGTGTCACGTAACCGTCGCTAGCGCGATCACGGCTCAGTTTGGTGATGCTGACCGTCGCGATTGCGTTTGGTGCAACTGAGCCGCATCGGCGTTAGCCGCGGTTGTGTGCGCTGGGCAGCCAGGAGGCTGCGTTCAGTGCGTGGCAAGGCGGGAGCCTTGCCACGAGAGGTGCGTCACTTAACCGTCGCTAGCGCGATCACGGCTCAGTTTGGCGATGCTGACTGTCGCGATAGCAGTCGGTGCAATGAGCCGCTTTGGCGTTAGCCGCGGTTGGGTGCGCTGGGCAGCCAGGAGGCTGCAACCATTGCGTGGCAAGGCGGGAGCCTTGCCACGAGAAGTGTGTCACTTAACCGTCGCCAGCACGATCACGGTTCAGTTTGGTACAGCTTACTCTTCCTTGCCAACGGCAAGCTTCAAGGGCTTTTCGGGATGCTGCTGCGAAAGCACGGTTGATGGGTCTTTGCCAGTGTCGCTTTTCTGTCCCAGAAGAACGAACTGGTGATGGTAATTCGATTCACGGTCAAACAACAAATTGCTGAACACGGTTTTCGGAGGCCGACCATCCTTGCAATCGACTTCGTAAAACCACCACGCGTATGCACCTTCAACCTTTCGCCCGACCCAGCGGATCGGCTTTCCTGTGTACCGAGGTTTCCCGTCGCTCGAAGTCAATTCAGCCGTCTTGGCTTCGCTGCGATCATAGACGACATGCTTTCGCAGGTAGTCCAGTTCCCAGCCACTGTCTATGTCAGCTTCGATACTGCGACGCATCCATTGCTCATCCAGGACATGGATTCGCATGGCGACTTCGCAGCATCGAGAGTCTTGATTCCACTCAATCTCGCTATAGGTTTCGTGAACCGGGTGCAGCAGCAGCACAGAGCAAAATGCGACTTTGCAGAGCAGAAACGCGATCATTCAGAATCCTCTGACTTCTCAGGTTTCTTCTCTTCGTCAGCTTTGTCTTCTTTCTCTTCGGACGCTTCGGCTTTGGGGTCTGCCTTTTTCTCTTCTGGCTTTTTCTCAGCCTCTGGCTTCGCAGCGTCCTTGCTTTCGTCCTTTTTCTCATCGGCTTTCTTGTCGTCAGATTCCGATTCTTTCTTGTCCTGGTCGCCTTTGCGATCGTTTTCACGCTGCATTGGGTTCTTGGACTTTCCGCTACTCTTGAACAATTTGAAGCGGCTCGGAACCAGTTTCTCGGGCCAATGGTTATTGCCCATGTTGACGTCTGCGGTCTGCTGGTGCGGGTCCAGCTCCATGCGAACGATTTCCTTGTCCGACGTGATCAGCTTTTTGACACGCTTGCTGTTCTGACGCCAGATCTGTGCTGGCATCGTCATCGTTTCGGTGGTGCTATCGCCGTAGTAAACACGAAGGATGATCGGCATGACCAAACCGCCGTGATTTTCAAATTCGACGACATAGAAATTCGTCGTGCGGCGAAGCATCGCGCGTTCGTCACTGTCGAGACCGTCGAGGAATTTTTGGAACGACTTGCGATCGTCCTCTTCGACTTTGTCTTCGTCGTAGTCCGGGTTGTTGTAGAAATCTTTCAGACCCGGTTGCCATTCGATTCGGCGAGGCAAGTCTTTGTTACGAAGTTCTGAAATCGAAGGCTCTTCTTTGTCTTTCTCTTGGCGCTTGCGTTCGGCCGCTTCGTCTGGATCACCGGCATCAATTTGGTAAAGCTGCACATTGGTGATTCCAAGGTCGACATGCTTGGTCGAGTAAAACCATCCACGCCAGAACCAGTCCAAGTCCGTTCCGGAGGCGTCTTCCATCGTGCGGAAGAAGTCACTTGGTGTCGGGCGTTTGAATTTCCAGCGACGCGCGTACTCGCGAAACGCATGGTCAAACAGCTCACGTCCCAAGATGGTCTCGCGAAGGATGTTCAGCGCCGTCGCGGGTTTCCCATATGCGTTGTCACCGAACTGCAAGATCTCTTCGCTGCCGGTCATGATCGGTCGCTGATTACCGCCTCGCATGTAACCGACAATGTTGGCGGGTTCGCCGCGACGTGAAGGATAGTTTTCCTCCCATTCCTGTTCGGTCAGGTACTGCAGGAAGGTATTGAGGCCTTCGTCCATCCAGGTCCATTGACGTTCGTCACTGTTGACGATCATCGGAAAGAAGTTGTGTCCGACTTCGTGGATGACAACCGAGATCAAACCATACTTGGTCGCTTTGCTGTACGTGCCGTCTTCTTCGGGACGCGGCCCGTTGAAGCAGATCATTGGGTATTCCATTCCGTAGACCGGTCCATTGACGCTGATCGCGACCGGATAGGGATATTCGAATGAATAACGTCCGTAAACTTCCAGCGTGTGCGCGACCGATTCGGTGCTGTACTGGCTCCACAACGGTTCGGCTTCGTTGGGGTAATAGGACATCGACATCACGGTTTGTGATCCGACTTCGACACCCATCGCATCCCAGATGAATTTTCGGCTGGCTGCGAATGCAAAGTCACGAACGTTGTCGGCTTTGAATTCCCAGGTTTTGGTTTTCTTGCTGCGAACGCTTTCGTTCTCTTTGGCTTCTTCGGGCGTGACGATGAACATCGGACGGGTCGCTTCTTTCGCAGTCTCAAGACGTTCGCTCCATTCTGGCTTGAGCACATCGTCACCGTTGATCAGAACGCCGGTCGAAGCGACCACCATTTCTTCGGGCACAGTGATGCGGACGATGTAATCACCAAGTTCCAGTGTGAACTCGCCACGGCCAAGGAATGCCTTGTGTTGCCATGCGCCGAAGTCGGTGTATGAAGCGACGCGAGGAAACCACTGTGCGATTTCGTAGATGTAGTTGTCGTCGTCTTCAAAGTACTCTTTGCCGCCGCGCGATCGGATCGTTTTGGCGTCAACAATGTTGTACGAGTACTCGATGCCGAACGTGGTTGACTTGCCAGGTTTAAGCGGTTCCGGCAGATCGATTCGCATCATGGTTCCGACGTCACGGTAAGACAACTCCTTACCGGATTCATCGGTCACCGCGGCAATCTTGTAGCCGCCGTCGAAAATTTGGCTGGCCATGATTGTCTTCATCGCTTGGAACGAAATTCGTGGCGAAAGAGACGGGGCCGTTGCCGTTGTCAGTGCGTCGGAACCTTGGCGGAATCGGTTCTGATCCAGCTGCACCCAAATGTAAGACAGGGTGTGGGGAGATTTGTTGTGATAGTGAACCTTTTCTTTTCCGATGATCCGCTGGTTTTCGTCATCGATGGTCACGTCAATTTCATAATCGGCACGCTGTTGCCAATAAGCGGGGCCGGGGGCGCCGGATGCAATCCGCGTGTCCGTGGGGGTGGGCCACCACGGATCCAGCTGGGCAAACGGATCGTAGGGATCAATATGTTTGGGGTTCGCCGCTTCGGGCGATTGCGCATCGGTCGTAGCCGTCAGCGAAAAAATCGCAAGGGTGACGGCGATGATCAATCGGGCGGGGTCAAATCTCACAGCTGAGCGCCTTTTCGGTTCTTTGGGGTTCTGGCGTCGAATGACGGGAACGGTGCTCAAATTCTAGTTGGTCAGAAAGCGAGCGATAACACTGACCACACGAATACATGGGCATCTACCCAAAACCATGGTTCACCGTAGGATATTCCGCTTTAACTAATCACAAAAATCTTTGGAAGCCGGTAGGAATCCCCATGCGTCAGCCCGATCAACTACGTCCCGTCGAGATTCAAGTCGGCTACCTTGAACACCACCCGGCCAGCGTTTTGTACAAGTCCGGCAAAACCGTCGTGCTCTGTACCGCGTCGCTGGAATCAAGCGTTCCCCCATGGATGGAAGGCAAGGGCAAGGGCTGGGTCACGGCTGAATACAACATGCTGCCCGGGAGCACGGTGCCACGAAAACGTCGTGAACGCAGTAAAGTTGACGGTCGTACGACCGAGATCCAGCGATTGATCGGCCGCTCGCTCCGAGCCATCGTGGATCTGGAAGCCCTGGGCGAACGGTCCATCGTTGTCGATTGCGATGTATTGCAGGCTGACGGCGGAACGCGAACGGCATCGATCACTGGTGGCTTTATCGCATTGGCCAAAGCGATCAAAAACGAGTTGCCCGAATCGGAAATCGGAAACGGTCCGCTTCGAGATTCGATCGCGGCGATCAGCGTCGGTGTGGTCGACGGACAAGTGCGTTTGGATCTGGACTATGAACTGGACTACGCCGCGGACGTGGATATGAACGTCGTGATGACCGGTAGTGGTCGATTTGTCGAAATCCAGGGAACCGGTGAAGAAGCGACTTTTAGTGATGATGAGCTTGCCGCGATGATTAAGGTCGCGAAGTCAGGGATTGCGGAGTTGACCGCTTCTCAGATTGAAGCTCTGGGGGGAGTTTGAGTTGGGACATCACGGCGGAGCGTGATGGGTACCGTGAGGATTGTGGATAATCACGGCGGAGCGTGATGGGTACTTTGGGATGGTACCCGTCACAGTCCCTGTGACGTCCGGGCGTTGGTTCTGCTGGGATGGGTTTTGTGGACGTCATCACGGCGGAGCGTGATGGGTACCGTGAGGATTGTGGATAATCACGGCGGAGCGTGATTGGTACTTTGGAGATGGTACCCGTCACAGTCCCTGTGACGTCCGAGCATTGGTTCTGCTGGGATGGGTTTTGCGGGAAGTCATCACGGCGGAGCGTGATGGGTACTAAGACGCTTGAACATCACGGCGGAGCGTGATGGGTACTTTGGGTGTGATGGTGACTAGAGCATGGCTGATTCGAAAATCGTTTTACCTACCGACGAATCTATCCGCGATGCGGCTGCTGCATTGTCGTCCGGTGAACTCGTTGGGGTTCCGACCGAAACCGTCTATGGCTTAGCCGCCGATGCGACCAACCAAGACGCGGTCCTGAAGATCTTTGCGGCAAAGGGGCGACCGTCCAATAACCCGTTGATCGCACACTTTGCCAGTGCTCAAGACGCCGAAGCGTGGATCGATGTCGAATCCGATTTCAACGTTCGTCGACAATGGAATATCGCCACACAGTTTTGGCCTGGGCCACTGACCGTTGTCGCTCCGCTGACCGGTTCGGTCGCTCCGGCTGTCAACGCCGGCGCGACAACCTTGGCCGTCAGGGTACCTGATCATTCGGTGATGCAATCTTTGCTGCGAGAGTTTGGCAAGCCTGTCGCAGCGCCGAGTGCCAACCGTTCCAACTATGTCAGCCCGACTTGCGCCGATCACGTTGCTGCCGCCTTCGGTGATGATTTATCAATGGTGATCGATGGTGGCGAGTGTCGTTGCGGCGTCGAGTCCACGATTGTCCGTTTGACTCCTACGGTTCCACAACTGCTGCGTCCCGGAGGCATCTCGATCGAACAGCTTCAAGAGGCTTTTGGCGAAATCAGAATCTTGGGGATCAAGTCCGATGCGGCGTCACCGCTGCCATCACCTGGCTTGATGCGCAAGCACTACTCACCTCATACGAAACTCGTCAAAGTCGACTCGTTCGATCCATCGGTCAATCAACAGACGCGGATCGCACGCATCTTCTTTTCCGCGGCAAGCGACTCTGCCGCCAGCGCTGACGGTTCGGCTCCGTTCGCCTGGAGTCGTGTGCTTAGCGACTCGGGTGATTTAGATGAGGTGGCAAAGAATCTATTCGCTGCGATTCGCGACGCCGACCAGTCTGACTGTGAACTGATCGTGATCGATGTGTGTCCCTTAGACGGCGTTGGCCGCGCGATCATGGATCGTATCAATCGAGCCGTCACGCAGTAAACGCTAAGGACCATGATCAACACTGGCTGTTGGTGCATTGACCTTCTGCCGAAAGAAATGACCTCTTTTGCAAGCATTGTTGCACCCGCCATTTTGCGAAAACCGCAAGCCACCAACCCACGAGCTGTCAAATCGGCGACGTTGTCGTGTCATCGCGGTCGTTGACGATTGGCCAATGACGCGATCGAGATGACGGTCTGAGTCCCACAAAAGGCTCGAGTTCCGTATAAAGGATTGATTCTTCCTTCAGCGAGGCTGATTAGTCAATTTTGGTCTTGGGTGGATTGCCCAAATTAACGTATTCTCAGCCACAGCGTCTCAGGCTGAAGATGGATTGCTGTCTAGGGATTTTCGTGCGTCTGGCACAAGGATGTGACCGCGGTGACCGACGACCACCAACTTGATGAAATCGAAAGGGCTCAATTTGACGTGACGCGTCGACGACGTGCTCGGCGTTCGAGCCGAAAATTTCGAATGTCGCTCTTCGTCTTGGGATTTCTTGGCTTCGCGTTTCTTGCTGCGCCAAGCATTGTCAGTCATACGGGAATTGCACGCTCCATTCTGGTCTCGCAAGCGGCATCATACGGTTGGCAGGCGTCCGTCGAATCAATTTCAGTCGGATGGATTACACCCCTATCGATCAAGAACGCTGCCTTCGTCGGCCCATCAGGAAATACAAAGCTTGAAGTCGCCCGAGCGGACAGTTCACTAACCGCGGTTAATTTGATCCGGTTTAACCCCGCCGATCTGGGCGAGTTGTCTTTGCGTGGTGTGAAGCTTGACTGCGCTGTTGATCAAGGTCAGTCATCGATCGAAGCCGACTTGGCGAAGTTGTTGGAGCCATCGGATTCTGAATCAGCCACCGTTCGCACCTCGGTGCTTTTGCAAGAATGCAGCGTCGTTGCACGAGACTCCGCGACGCAGAAAACTTGGACGATCAAACAGGCCAATGCAAAAGTCAACGTTGATGGTGATCGGGTAACCGGTGAATTCGCCGGTGTGGTCGGCGAACCATCAGGCAGCGAAGGTTCGATCCAGTCTCAGTTTGTTTGGCATGATGGTGCAACTGAGTCCGCCGATCAACTAAGCGACTGGGAGCTATCTCTGGAGGCGAATTCGTTTCCAGTTTCCACGGCCGATTTGATCGCACGCCGAATTTTTACGGACAGCGATTCGACACCGCTGGGAAGTTCTGGTGAAGCGACCGGTCGTGTTCGAGTTCTCGGTAAGAACCAAAACGGTGTGCGGCTGGAAATCGGTGATCTGCAGCTTCGTAACTTTCAATCGACGCTGCCGCTTTCGAAGCCACAGCGTTGGCAAAACAACCTTGCCACTTTGAATGGTCAAGTCGATTGGAGCGAAGGGCGTTTGTTTGGAAACGATCTTTCCGTAACAACCGATTTTGCTTCGGCGGAATTGGACGGTTCGTTTCCGACGTCGATCTCATTTGTCGGTACCCACGACAACCCCTTGCTATGGATGCAGTCTCTGCAAGGGATGGCGAAGCTAAACGTCGACTTGGCAGCACTTTCGGAAGCTTTGCCTGGACTGTTGCCAATTCGCGACGATGCGACGCTAGTCTCAGGGACCGCAACGGCGATCCTGCGAAATCAGCGTGCGACCGACGACGTGATGCCACGAACAGAGCTTTCACTGAAGACACGTTCGATTCGCGCCCGATCGGGAGGACGAATCGTCGTTATCGAGCCGCTCTCTCTTGACGCGACCGTTTCGGATCAAGATGGCTCGCTACTGGCCGAACAGTTTTCATTAAGCAGCTCATTTGCCGAAGCGTCTGGCAGCGGGATGCTTCGCGGTGGACAAGCTCAGTTCAGCGTCGATTTCGGTCGGCTGTATACCATGCTTCGTCCCGTTATCGATCTTTCGGAATTCTCGTTGGGCGGGAATGCTGACGGGAACATTCGCTGGTCAGTGTCCTCCGCCGATGGCAGCGACCAGTGGGAGCTGTCCGGATCTGGCGAAGCGAAGCAGCTGCTGGTAACGCTTCCGGGCGGGCATCGATTTAAACGTTCCATCGTTCAATCCAGCTTGACCGCGAAGGGGAACTGGGCTGGCAATCAGCTTCAGCGTCTTTCCCAAGCCGAGTTTGCATTGGGAAGCGGTGGCGTTTTGTTTAAAGCTCAATTGACCGAACCAGTCACACAGCCGACACAGGAGTCTTCGTACCCGGTTCGAATGGAAATAGACGGCCGGATGGAAAACTTGAGTGAGTCTTTGGGGCCATGGTTGCCTGAGCAGCTTGCCAGTGCCGAAGGTCGCATCAGCGGTACCGCGATCGCGCAACTGAACCGCTATGGAGGCATCGTTTCGAAAGCGGATTTGGAAATGTTGCAACCTCGCATCAATTATCAGGATCGCTGGTATTCGCAGCCGAAGCTGACGTTGCACTTTGGCGGTTCGCTAGATCTGACTGCGGGAACTCTGTCGACACCCTCGACAACGATCGTTGGCGAATCGATATCGTTGGCGATTCGCGGTGAAGCATTGCCGGAAAAGACCAACCTCGAGATCGCGTGGAAAGCCGATCTTGAAGGGATCCAAGACAGCATCGGCGCGACAATCGCACGTGCGGCCGCGATACCTACTGTTCGGCCGATCGGCTATCGACCCGTTGAAGAAGACAGCTATCGATACGCGGGGATTTGCAATGGGAAGTTCACAATCACCGGCGGTCCTGATCAGTGGCATATCAACAGTGAGCTGTCCGGCGAGAACCTTAAAATCCTAAGGCAACGTCTTAGCGGAATTAACCCGCCAGGAACCTCCGCCGGAGCATTTCCTGTGACCCCGTCCTTGGACGGTCGCTATGCGAACAATGGTCTTCAACCGAATGGGAGTCGAGCTGCTGATACCTCGGTCGTTTGGTCTGAACCACGCATGAAGATCAGTGGTCCTTTGACGTATAAAGCTGATTTGGGACAGATCGAATTGGGAACACAGCAAGTTGCTTGTGATTGGTTTGCCGGTTCGCTTGCAGGGATGGTGGATTTCTCTGGTGATGATGTCGCGATCGAATTGTCGGGACCATCACGCACTAAGCTGGACGCCTTGGCAGCAAGGCTATCTGAATATTTTGAGGCCTCCATCAATGCCAACGGCGTCCACGAAAGTGAACTTGCTCTGACAGTCAATGTTCCTGCACAAGGCGAAACAACCTATGCCTTGCAGACAGATGTCGGTTGGCAGGAGTGTGATATTGCAGGTGTCAGGCTTGGTGCATCAAAGCTGCCGCTTCACGTCACACAAGAGCGGGTTCGCATCAACAAGGCGACCGTTCCGGTGATTGATATCGCACCCGCCATCGCTGGTGCCGCGGCGACGGTTTCGCAAGCGGACTCAAACGCGACGGCCACGTTGGCGCTGACGGTCGATCTTACGAAGCCACAAACAGCGATTCAGTTTGATCCCGGAACATCCATCAAGTCACTTCGGATTTCACCTCAAGCGGCAGCTTCATGGTTGAAATACTTGACTCCACTGGCGGCCGGTGCGACTCAAATTGATGGTGTCGTTTCGGCGGAATTCGACGAGGCGATCATCTATCCCGATGATCCGACCCAAAGCACCATTCGTGGAAATCTGGAAATTGGGCATGTTACGCTTTCCAGTGGTCCGCTCGCGAATCAGCTGATCCAAGGCGTTCGCCAAATCAAATCGATGACTCGATTAACCGGTGGGCAAGTTGAACCCGTTGCACCAAAGACGCTTATCGAAATGCCGCCTCAAACTGTGCCATTCGCATTGGCCAATGGAGTCGTCGCTCACCAACGGATGTACTTCAAGGTCGACAACGCGGAAGTCATGACCAGCGGACAAGTCGGATTGGATTCACAGGTCGCGTTGGTCGCCCAAGTGCCATTGAATGCTCGTTGGCTGGGCAGCGATTTGCAGGGCCTTGCCGGACAAAACCTAGCATTTCCTATCAACGGCACGATCTCGCGTCCAAGGCTCGATGAAACGGCAGTGCGCCGCGTCATGGCGGAGTTGGTCCCGCGAGCTGGTGCGGAAGTGATTCAGAATCGTCTGGACGGTTTGATTCAGAAACAGCTTGGCGACCAAGTCGATCAGCTCAATTCGAGCCTAGAGAAAATCTTCAACTTCTAGTCGTGCCGCCCAAGAAGCTCGATGACAGACTTGAGATAGTTTCGCATCCGACGTTTAACTCGCAATTCGGAACGCTTTCACATGAAAGCCATCACCCTTCATTCGCAGGGATTCGGTTTCGATGATGTCTATCCATCACCGAAACCAAAGGACGACGAAACTCTGGTTCGAGTTCTTAAGGCAGGTATCTGTGACACTGACTTGCAGCTTATCAAAGGGTACATGGGATTCGCCGGAGTGTTGGGACACGAGTTCGTTGGCGTCGCGCAAGGTGGCCCATACGCCGGACAACGCGTCGTTGGTGAAATCAATTGCAGTTGTCACCAATGCCAAACTTGCCAGGCGGGGAATGCAACCCATTGTCCCAATCGAACGGTCATTGGGATCGATCGTCACGATGGTGCAATGGCAGAATACGTTGCCGTTCCACAACGCAATCTGCATGTCATTCCAGAATCAGTTGACAATGATGCGGCTGTGCTAGTGGAGCCGCTTGCGGCGGCCTTCGAAATCCTCGATCAGGTCGATCTTGCGTCAACGGATCGCGTCGCGATCTTAGGTGACGGACGTCTGGGATTCTTTTGCGCCCAAGCGATCTCGTTGCACACGGACCGTCTATCAGTCTTTGGAAAGCATGGGACAAAGTTGCTGCGTTTTGGCCATCGCGGGTTCACAACGATCCAAGTCGTTCCCGATGACCTTGCCGATTTACCAAGTCGCGAATTTGATGTTGTCGTCGACTGCACCGGTTCAACCAGTGGATTGCCGATGGCATTACACTTGGTGCGTCCACGCGGCACCATCGTGATGAAGACGACGGTCGCCGATCCACATCATCAATCCTTGGCGCAAATTGTGATTGATGAAATCAACTTGGTTGGTTCGAGGTGCGGTCCTTTTGCGAAGGCGATCAACGCACTAGCAAGCCTACAAGTCGATGTCAGTGGATTGATTACCGATCGTTTCGAACTTGACCAAGCCAACGAAGCGTTCGAGAAAGCCACGAATCCGACATCGTTCAAGGTCGTTTTTGATATCGGCCAGTGATGCCCGTTCACCTTCGGCCAACTCTTGTCATCGGAGCATCGGACGCTCCAGACTCGCCAGCTGGCTTCGACAGTCGTTGCTTTAGTGAACGGTCAAATTGTCCAGCAGAACGGTGCTTTCACGTGACGCGACCCACCAGATGATGGTGAAGCCGATGGTGAATAGCAGCCAGGTGATTGAGAACGCGAACATAAACTGCAGCGAACGGTGGAAACCGAACGACAGCACTGCGTCCTCCGGTTGGCTGGGATTGTAACGCACATCAACAGCGTTTGATGATTGCAGCTTATCGAGGATCTGCTCGTGTGAATCGCGGCCGCCACTGCCGGCATAGCCAGCGGCGAGCACGTCGTTGGTGTAGTCGCGAGATCCGACACGGTATTCGTACTCGACCTCGACTTGATAGGTGGTGCTATCACTACCAGAGCTCGATTTCAGATCCGCTCGAACAATCTTTCCCTGTGCTGTCGGCCAAGTGGCAGCGGCCAGAGAACGTCTCAAGGAAAAGAAGCTGTATCCAAGAATTGAAAATCCAGCGATGTAAAACAAGCTAATGAAAGCGGTGAAGAACCACATCCCGGTGCGCATGATGAGTGAGAGTTGGTGAAAGGTGTCCGCAATCGTTTTGTTAGACCAGCGATCAGTTAATTGGAAAACTAAATTCACTGGGATAGGCCGAACTAGTGTCTTGCCGGGGCTAAATATGAGCTGATTTTCTTCCAATTTCTAAAAAGTCGCTTCGTTGGTGGGGCGAATTACCGAACCTCTGCTATGCTGGCTTGATCCCCGCCCTGTGGGGTGTATTGTTGGTGGCCCGTGGGGCATTTCGGTATTTGGAATTCAGCTCATTGCATCAAAATGCTTTCTTCGGATTCGACGATGCGCGATGAAGGCCCACTCTCGTTTTAGGCGGCGATGAGTTTTATCAGTTACGAGTTCCTGGTTCTGTTGGCATTTGTTTTTGTTGCTGTCTGGAGCCTACCTCACCGAATCGCGAATTTGGTTTTACTTGCTGCGAGCTACATCTTCTATGGATGGTGGGACTGGCGCTTTTTACTGCTATTGCTGACCTCATCGGTCATTGACTTCCAATGTGGAAGATTGCTCGATGGTAAAGTTGCTGAACATCGACGGAAGAACGTTCTACTGGTCAGCGCGGTCGCCAATTTGGGAACCTTAGGGCTATTCAAGTATTTCGACTTCTTCTCTGAATCATTCAACGAGATTCTTGTCTGGTTTAACTGTGATCCACGGGCGCCAATTCTAAAACTCGTTTTGCCAGTTGGGATTTCGTTTTATACCTTCCAGACGCTCAGTTATTCGATTGATGTCTATCGGCGAAAAATCGCTGCTACATCGAACTTTGCTGATTTTCTTTTGTACGTCAGTTTCTTTCCTCAGCTCGTTGCCGGTCCAATTGAACGTGCCGATCGGCTACTACCACAGATTAGTTCTCCACGCGGATTTAATTGGCAACGGATCGTTGCCGGTTTGCAACTGATGTTGGTTGGTTTTTTTAAGAAGATGGTGATCGCAGACAACTTGGCGATCGTTGTCGATCGAACATTCAATTCTGATTCGACCAACGGGTTGGAGATCTGTTTGGCGACCTATGCGTTTGCGTTTCAGATCTATTGTGATTTTTCCGGATACACTGACATTGCGAGAGGTGTTGCAAGGTCGTTGGGTTTTGAATTGTGTTTGAACTTCAATCTTCCTTATTTCGCCTCAAACCCGACTGATTTTTGGCGACGTTGGCACATAAGCCTCTCTACGTGGATACGCGACTATCTATACATTCCGCTTGGTGGAAATAGGAGCGGTACCGTTTGGCAGGTTCGTAATCTTGCGATCACAATGCTGCTCGCGGGGCTTTGGCATGGTGCGAGTTGGCACTTCGTCATTTGGGGACTTTATCACGCCGGCTTGTTGATTGGATACCGAGTTGTTTTCGGGTGGCGATCGAAGGGCCAAGGGGAACGCGATCAAGTTGGCAAGAAGAGCACTGTTCGCAATCTCGCTGGCCACTTTCTTGCAGTCTGTTTTTTCTTCCAATTGACTTGCATCGGTTGGCTCGTTTTTCGCGCTGAGTCAGTGTCGCAGCTATTTCAGTACTTCACGAGCCTGTGTGAGTTTGGTAGCTGGAAGGTTTCTGCTCTGGAAGTCGACCTCGCCTATCGACTGTCGTTACTCGCGTTGCCTTTGCTCTTGTTTCAAGTTTATCAGGCGTTGCGGAAAGACTTGGAGCCATGGGTGAGTTGGAGCCCGATTACTCGAATGTGCTTCTACGTTGCGTTGTTCTATGGAATTGTCTTACTTGGAGCGCCAGAGAGGAATGAGTTTATCTACTTCCAGTTCTAATTCATCACACCATGTTGTTTCACGTCATCCGCGACGCGCTGCCATGCCTGTTGCGTTTCTGGGGAGCTTGCTGGTGATTACTGCTGTTGAATTTGCAGTATCGAAAGTTTCCAGTGCGGTTGTCTCGAGTTCTTCGTTTGTACCTCCCGATCGAGTGCCGACACTTGTTGAGACAATCGTCGAACACAAATTACAGGTTGCAAACAGTTCTTCCGCTCCGGCAGATATTCTCGTGATTGGCGATAGTTCTGGGTTGATGGGAGTAAAGACAGAGCAGTTGGAAGATGTCACCGGGCTTACGGCGTACAACCTCTGTACGATCAGTCTGACAGGGATTGAAGGCCATCAAAAACTATTCGAGCGGTACGTAAAAAAACACGGCCACCCTAGATTGGTCGTGGTTCATTTGGCCTACTACGATCTGAGGTACAGTGAACAAGATATTGCGGGGATGGGGTTCCTTTCACATTTGAATGAATGTTTGGGGTTGAACGCTGAAACGCAGATTGATCAGGACAGTTCCATCACTGCAGCTGGACAGTCGCTTATTCCAAGTCAGCGTCTGCGTTTGACTGCGAGGAATTACCTGACTTTGGAAGACAGCGCTGATCAGTTTTATCGGCGCCCACGTCAGCAATGGGGATCGCATTTAGAAGTCATCGCCAGCCTCAATCGTCAAAAAGGCTATCTCGAAGAAATCAGTGAAACACGTTGGGATCAACCGCAAGAGCTGAAGTTGGTCATTTCGGAATTTCAGTTGCAGGGGCTTGCTTCGTTGTTGGATCGATGTTCCGAGTTGTCAATCGACACTGCTGTGGTATTGAATCCTTTACCTGAGAACGCAAAAACGGAAGTGACTCGTTCACATCTTCAGGTCGTCGATCAGCAAATCTTACAGTGCGTTGACACTTTCCCAAGCTCCGAAGTTTTGTTTGGGCAACCTCGGTTTTATTCCGATCGGCAATTCGCGACGCTCAATCACCTCTCTCCGCAAGCATCCGAGCAAAATACAAAACAGATTGCCGCCAAGATTTCTGAGTTGCTCTCTGTGAAGTAGCGTATCACAGTTCTTTGGAAGAATAAGGCGAAAAAAACAAGCTGCACCACAGCCGCCGACGATGTCCAAACGACGGCATGTGATGCAGCTTGCTTCGTTATTTACGATTGTCTATTGCAGGGAAGCTTCGGCTGCAGATGAATATCGTTTCCAGTACTCGATGATCGATACACCTTGACCGCCAACGCTTTCAACAGCATCGGAGGCTTGGATATGCATCCCGATGACCTCGCCCTCTGCATTTAAGAGCGGTGCTCCTGGAGTTGCCTGGAGCGAAAGCCGTTCGTTGCTGAACTGATAAAGCACAGCTCCGTCAGCATCAACCGAAAGGATTTTAGCTTCATGCGTTTCCTGGCTCGGCGGGGCACCTCCGTAGGCTGCCGTGGCAAGATAAATCTTGCTTCCCGCATCGGGAAACGACGAGGCCAGTTTGAAGGGTTTCATGCGAACCGTGCCCGGTTCGACAAGGGCGACGTCAAACAGAACGCTTGATTCGCTTGAAAAACTTTCGCCGGGCGATTCAGCCATCATCCCGATCGTTTTCATTCCGTCGCCGGCGCCGTACGCTTCGGTCACACCGATCGTTCGTACCGATTGGCGTATTCGCTTCGCATCACCGGGTTCGGTAATCGGCTGCTCGCGATCTTCAGCGACGTGCAATACAGTCACGAAATAGGTGGTGTTCTTTTCACCCGAAGGGAAACTGCAGGCGAAACCACTTGAGACGACTTTATCTGGTTCGATTGCTTTCTCACCGAGGCCGTAATAGCTTCGCCAGACGGCGTTCGCTTTTACGTCCGGACCATCGACGACTTGGGCCGCCTCGGCAGCCCGTTGAGACGCATTGGGAGGACCAGGTTTTTGGTAGCACCCTGATGTCGCAATCAGCGATGTCAAGCTCAGGACGGCGGCCAGCTTGGTCGCCGATCGCTGCCTGTTTGTCGTCGATAGTGAAAATCTTAAGTTAAGCAATTTCACGCCTACAGTTCGCTTTCGCCGTCTTCGACAACCGTATCTTCGGCAGCGATTTCAGCTGCCATGTCCGTCGTGATCTCTGGCGGTTCTGGCGTTCCGCCACAGCCGGTCATGGAAATAGCGACGACAGACAGCAGCAATGCAAGTTTGGTAAGACGCATGATGAATCTCGATTAAGTGATGGGGTGTAAATTATTCAACGATGTTTGGAGCAACTTCGCCGTCGTCAACAACGCACAGCTGCATCCAGATCTTCGCGTCGATCGCGAAGTCAAAGTACTGAACCGATCCGTCGCACATGACAGCGTGGACACCGGTGTGAGACGAACCGAAATAGCGATTCCAGTTGGTGCCTTCGTTGGCATCGCGATCAGGCGTATAAGTTTGCGAATCGCTCTTTGGCGGGAAGTGCCAGCGAATGGTGTCGGTATCCCATCCGGGATTGTTCCAACGTTCGTTGTCGCCGCCGTCGAGGCCATGTTCGCTGTAGGGCAATGACTTTTCGGCAAACACGATGCTGTGTGTCAGTCCGTCGCGGATGCCGGCTAGCGTTCGCTTGTCTCCTTCCTTCGCCCAGATGATCGCTCCGCCTTTCGTTTTCAAAAGACCGCCGTTGCTGCGGCTACGTGTCGAGACAGCGGGGGCTCCAAGAGGAGCTTCGGGAATGAAGTTGACAGCCGAGTCCGGTCGTCCGTGAAAGAATCCGCCATTTCCGGCGTAGTCAACGCGACCGAATTTGGCGGTTCCGTATCCGGTCGGAGGTCGACGGGTCGGGCAATAGAAAACTGGAAGCAACACTTGCGCCACGTCGTCTTCACGAGCGTTGTTGGGGCGGTTGGGCCAGTAGGCTGGATCTTCAGTTGCCATGTCGTAGACCATGTCTTGCTCGATGAATGGCAAGATACGGAACTGTGCTGACCAACCGGCCGCGTTTGCTGCCCGGCAGCAGGCGTTTGCGTCGCGTCCGGCGGCGGACGTCGAACCGGGGTCGCCATCCCATGGGCCTGGCGGAAGTTGCTTGTAAATGCTTTCGTAGTTCAGCGTTGCCAAGCCGATTTGTTTCAGGTTGTTGGTGCATTGCATGCGGCGAGCCGATTCGCGAGCGGCTTGAACCGCTGGAAGCAATAGGCCAACCAAGATGCCGATGATCGCGATCACGACCAACAGTTCAACAAGGGTGAAACCAGTCCGAAGTGCGCGGGAGGGAGAGTGTTGGCGGGGTGACTGGAATGACGAAGACGTCATTTGTGGTTCCTCAAGTTACCAATGTTCAGGAATTCAAAGTTCAGGATTTCAAAGCATCGGTGTTGCCTTTACCGCGGCAACGTTTTGATGCTCCGAAGGTTCACAGTTTGTGTGGGTGATTCGCTTTAGCTTTGATGAAGATTGAACAAGCGATGTCACGCTAGTCGATCATTCGAAGCGTCAAACAGGGATCGCTTTATCGCTACAGATTCACGTTTGTGGGATAACGCCCTGCGCTGGTGTCGCTGGTTGGGGTATCCCGTGGAATCGTTAACGAAGTTGATCATGTGCGAAACGAATGGCGTCAGTTGGTGTTTCATTGACATCCAATTCAGATTCGCCATGCCTTTCAAAGTTGGCCGACACGTTATCGTTGCTCAAGAAGAATGAAACCGAGTTCGCAACGAATTAACTTGATATTCACTATCCCGATGAAGTGCTCGCTTAAACACACCGTAAGAAAGCGATCAGCACCATAGCGCTGTTAACGCGCGAAGCGAATAAGAATCGTATGTGTGCGCACGGTGAAGGAGGGGGAAGGGTGTGTTCCAAAGTGGTCGTGCTTTGCAATGCCAAGCCACATTGGTTTGTGAAGAAACCGTCTTGGTGACAAGCCAGTGTAACTGGCTGCAGTTGACAGTGGTCAACGGATCGCAATGCTTTGCCCTTTGCGTTTATATGACAATGCTTTCGCATTTGCGACTGTGTGTGCAGGATATCGTGCGTACACATGGAAAGTGCTGTTCCATGGTCGTGGTTTCACAGCGCGAGCAAATGTTTATGAATACACACGCATCAGTATTGAAAGCGTTTCTTATGTAGTGCGTACACGCCCAAACGATTGGCTATGTGTTCGTTGCCAATGTGGCTGTGGCACGATGTCATCAACGGCCGTGTTCTTTAAGGTTCGGGCAAGATTGATGTAAGCGCCTGTGTGCCTTTGATGAAGATGCATGTTCTGGTGTTGAGAGCGAATATGTCGCCGTTAGACTTCCGCGCGATTGTTACAGACGACGCCACTGATGTTACCCGGCTGTGTCTGTTCAACATGTTGGTTCGAACGCAAACAGAACAAAACGGAACGACACCGGTGAAGAAAACCAATTCAAGAAGATCAGCTCTTCTAAAGAACGTTCAACGTATCGGCAAAAGAAAGCGCCGAAGCCAAACGAAAAAACTTAACATTCAATCGCTCGAAGCTCGTCAACTGCTAGCCGCAAACGTACTCGATGACGCGTTGACCTTGTCCGCGGATAGCTCGATCAACGTTTTGACGAACGACACTTCTGGAAGCGAAGTCCAAACTGTTTCTGCATTCCAAGCGGACTTTGATCGTGTTGCTTATGATCCGGGTGTTAACGCAACGGATTGGTTCATTCCGGATCGTCCGGGCCAGCCTGGGGTTCCGCAGCGTTCTTTGATCGCTGGCGCCGTTTTCGGTGGTGCGGGAAACCGCGGTGACTTGGATTTGTATGTCGATGCGGACGACCAAGCCAACGCAAACGACCTCGACACGCGTCTCGATTCCTCGTTCGGTATGGCTTTGCCCATGCTGCGAGACAACACGGCCGTCGATGCGACGGGAGCGAACCTTGGTGTCGTCCAATACGCCAGTGAAGGTGGTGGGGATTCATGGATCGCGATGGGAGCGGCACCGGAAAACAACGGTGAGATCTCTGTTCCCGTTTCCAACGCCTATTTCCCTTACGATGCCGGTTGGGTTGGCGGAACTTATGACAGCGGCGGCGGTCTTGTCGCGCAACCGAGCGCGACGGCCACTGCCCCGACCGTCGTCAGCGTCGCAGGAAACGGACGTTTTGAAGCAACCGTTCCCGGTGTTACCGATAGCTACAACGAAGGGTTCTTGTTCTCTGTCGGTGCGGACAACGAAGACAACTACACCCGCACACGTCCAATTGATGGTGGGAAATGGTCGATCGCACATCGCGACAATGCGGCCGAAATCAATGGTGGCGAAGAAGACGACATCAACCTGTTGTATATCCCACGCAGTGCCCAAGGTCTGATCGGTGGTGTGGTCAACGGAGGCTTTGACGGTGTCAGCCCCATGCGTCAATCGTTTGGCGACTTTTCGATCCAACGCGAAACCGATGGCTTTTGGCGCGTCAGCGTTCCCGGTCATGATGTGACATCAGGCGTCATCATTGCCGAAGCCTACGATCTGACCAATGAAGTTCCAGTCAATGCATATTTCAGCTACGACGACGCGGGCGACGGATCGGGTGACATCCTGATTCGCCAGTTTGCGTGGAACAGCAACGCGGAAACGCCACTGAATACGGATTTCGTATTCTTCTTTATCCCGTTTGAAAACACGCTTAGCCCAACAAACACGCTGACAGTCACATCTGTCGGTACCGATGCGGGCAGTCTCAGTAACAACCTTTCGTCCAAGGGCCTGCCTCTGGCAATCAACGCCGACGGGACGATCGATTATCAAACCGGTGCGTCCATTCGAGCTCTCGGAGCTGGTCAGACCGATTCGGATACCTTCGTCTATGAAGCAACCGATGGAGTCGATTCTGCACTCGGGACCGTCACCGTGAACTGGGTTGGCGTTAACGACGCACCCGAAGTTTTGGCAACACCCGCCGATCTGGTCATCAATGAAGACGCTGCTGCGACGGCAGTCGACCTGACCGCACTGTTCGCGGATGTTGATAGCGGCGATACGCTGACCTATTCGATCGATACCGGACTGAGCGGATTGCTGTCCGGGCAGATCTCCGGCACTGACGCGATGATCACGCCATCGGCTAACCAGTTCGGTTATAGCGTGGTTACAGTGACAGCAACTGACCTTGCCGGCGAATCGGTTTCGGTCAGCTTCGGTGTCTCGGTCGTGCCACAAAACGACGGTGTTGTCGCGGTTGATGACACCGGTGCGGTCACTGACAAGATGACTGCGGTTTCGATCGACGTGTTGGGCAACGATTATCACCCCGATACAACGATCTACTCGGTATCGGCCGCTGCAATCTCAGGCAATGTTGAAGCAACCGGTGATTCCAACACCGTCTGGGGAGTTGCCGGGACGACGGCTTCACCGAACGATCTGACGATTCAAAGTGCCGCAAACCTTGGCGATGTTGCGATCGGGCGTGGGGGCGAAGACCTGTTCCTAAGTGACGGTGTTTTGCTGGGAACGGTTGCTGACAACACCACGCCATATTCAACGGTCGAAACCTATGCCGCGTTTGGAAGCTATGGCTTCGCAACGGGTGTGGGCATCGGTGGTGGTGAGCGAACTACGCCTGTGAACGCGGCATTTTTCCCGTTTGCAGAAGGTTGGACATCGGGTCATATCGCTGCGGACGGCAGCTTGATCGGTGGCGTTGGTGTTTCACAAGACAACATCCGTCTGGTTCAACCTGGCTTGTTCGAAGTCACCATTCCGGAAGCGAATAGCCCCTACGATGGCATGTTATTCGCCATGGGAGGCAGCAACGATGACAACATCGTTTCGGTGCTTCCTGGTTTTGACAATCGATGGTTGGTCCGTCAGTTGGACAGCGATGACGACGCGACCGGCTTTAAGAATGCTCCGATCAGCTTTGTCTATATTCCCGCTGGAACCAACGGGTTGATCGGAGGGAATGCACAGTTCCAGGAAGGGTCATACTTCATGACCCAATCATTCGGTGACGTTTCAGTCGGAACCGATCTGAGCGGCGCACCGCTGGTTCAAGTCAACGGCTACACACCCGAAGACGGTGTTCTGATTGCGGTTTCGAGCGCTACGGAATATGCCGATATCAACGGAGGTTTGACGAACGTCCCATCAAGCCAAGCTGTATTTGCCACACCAAGCGGCAACGGTTTCCGCGTCGACTTGCGTCAATCGGGGACCTACAACTTGCCCGGTGATGCTGGCGACTTCCAGTTTATCTTCCTGCCCTATGATTCGCCGCTTGAGCGATTCAATGGACTGGATTTTGCGGTCACTTCGTACCAAACGACCAGTGCACTTGGCGCGACTATTTCGCTAGACGGTGGTTCGTTTAGCTACGACCCGACCAATGCAAGTGCGGCGATCACAGGGCTCGGAAATGGTGAATCTGTCGAAGATACCTTCACCTACACCATCGAAGATGGACGCGGATCGACTTCGGTTGCCACGGTGACAATCACCGTGCAAGGTGAAAACCAAACGCCGACGGCTTACGAGGATGTGATCAATGTCAACGAGCAAGACATCGACGGCATTCGTTTGTCAGTCTTGGGTAACGATGTTGATCCTGATGTTGAGGCCTTGTTGGGGACGCCCTCGGGAATCCCTTCGGCAAATTTAGCTGTTGACGAATCAGGCATCTGGACGGTCGCCCAGACGGGGACCGGCGACAATTCGATCGTTATCGGTGACTTTGGCAACAGCATTGTTGAAGTTCTGCACAGCAACGATGCATCGATTGACCCGACCCAGGGTGTCGTCCTCGCCACGATTCGTGAGAACTTCGATAGCCCGAACACCAGCTATCGGTTGGTTCAAGCTTTCGCAAATGGATTTGGCGGGACATCACTAGCCCTACAACAATTCGGCGCTGACGGTGCCGCGAACGCCAACGTTTCGGTGGCCTACTTCTCGTTCGCTGACAACTGGGTTGGCGGACATGTCGATGCCAGCGGAATGCTGACGAGCGGCAACGGTGTTTCGTCGATCGACATCTCCAAGTCCGATGCTGGGCGCTACGAAGTATCTATCCCCGGCGTCACCGATGCAGCGATGGACGGCTTCTTGTTCGTGATCGGCAACGAGAATGCTGACAACGTCGCATCCGTTCAAGCGATTCCAGGGACCAGCCGATACGCAATCGCGGTTCGCGACAACACTCAAGACTTTGGCGATGGTGAAGACGGCGGGTTCTCCTTCGTCTTCGTTCCGCGCAATGCACAGAACCTGGTCGCCGGAACGATCGATCCGTTCGTCGAGGGGCCAAACACCGTTACGCGAACCGTTGGTGAATACACCGTTGAACGCCAAGATGTCGATGGTGGTGGCTTCGAATGGAAATTGTCGATCCCAGGCCAAACGCCTGAAACCGGAATGTTGGTTTTGACCAACCAAGATGATGGCGAAATCGAAGATAACTTCTTGAGCTATGGTGACGATGGCGAAGGCAACTTCATCATCCGATCTCATGACATGCCAAACTTGGGCCGTCAGAATCAGCCCTTTAGTTTCGCCTTCATTCCCTTTGATGGTCTGCAGCAGCCAGCCGCACGCCCGGTTCCCGGTTTGTTGTCAGTCGAATCAGTCGACGCAACGACCGCATTGGGATCGACCGTTGCGATCAACGCTGATGGCACAATCACCTACACGCCATCGACTGCTGTTGCCGAGCTTTACACCGGCGACACCGCCGTCGATACGTTTAGCTACACCATGACCGATGGTTTTGGTGGTTCGTCAACCGCAACGGTGACGATCAACATCGCTGGCTACGGTGAGGCTCCTGCAGTCGCAAGTTCTGCGGGTGCTTCTTACTACGGTATCGGTGACCTGCCGGTTGGCATCGATGGGATGCTTAGCGTCACCCCGATCGGCGATCTGTTTGCCGACGGTGCTGTCGCGACATTCGAATTGGTTGCCGGGCAACTGCCTTCGGACCAACTGGCCATTCGTAACGAAGGGACCGATGCCGGCCAAGTCGGCGTCAGTGGGACCGACGTGACCTTTGGCGGAACGGTTGTCGCAAGCTTTGTTGCCGGATCGGGCAGCTCGGCTTTGACGATCACCTTCAATTCCGACGCCGACGAAGCATCCGTTGAAGCTGTTTTGCGTGCGGTAACGTTCGAAGCGACCGAACCAGGGCTGACCGGCGGATTGCGAAACGTGCAAATCAGCTTTGTCGATGGCAACGGCATGGCAAGCGAAACGCAGATCAAAGAAGTCGAGCTTGGCTTGGTTTATCGACGATCGCTGCAGCAAAGCGTTGATGCGGGATATGGCATCTACACGGGAGTTTCGGATGCTCAAATCCGAGAAAACAACCCGACTCTTGTGTCGGCTCCCGAAGGCGACATGCTGGTCGACTTTGACTCCGGCGGAAACGCCGCACAGGTCCTGTTGCAGTTTGCCGACATGTTCGGTGACGGTCCTGGTCAAATCCCCAGTGACGCGATCATCACGTCTGCAAACCTTGTCGTCTATACCGACAACACCGGCGACGGTGGCCAGTTCTTCCGCTTGGCATTTCCGTTTGATGCGGCAACCGCAACTTGGGATGCGTTTGGTGGCGGCATCCAAACCGACAGCGGCGAAGTGGTCGGCGCGGCGCAGTCACAAATCGGAACCTCCGAAGGTGGCGGTGCGACAGGCACCGGCGAACATTTCGTTAGCGTTCTGCCCGACGTTCGAGCTTGGGCTGCGGGTGAAGCGAACAACGGTTGGGTCATGGACGGTTGGACCAACCGCACCGACGGTTGGGCGATCCGCAGCAGCGAGAATGGCGACCCCACAACCGGACCTCGTTTGGAGATCGAATGGGTCCCAGCGGGCACGCAAGTCGCTACCTTCCGCGACGGTGTGAATGACTACATGGGAACCTCGGATACGTTGATCAGCAGCGTCAATCCGGACCAAGACTATTCACAGGACGGTGGCTTGTTCATCGACTACGACGGATCACAAGGCCGTGGCCTCATCCGTTTTGATGACATCATAGGTGAAGCTGCCGGGCAGATCCCTGCCGGTGCCAAAGTCATCTCGGCTCGACTGCGTACCGCCAGCATCGCGAATAATTCGCAAGGAGACGGTGCTCGTTTCTACCCAATGCTGACCGGGTGGCAGGACACCGATACCTACAACAGCCTTGGCAATGGTGTCAGCATCGACGGTGTCGAAGCCGCCGATGAGTACACCGCGTTCGCCGGGAATGCGAACCGGGATCCCAACGCTCAAGCCGGTTTCCAAGATTGGGACGTGACCAACGATTTGCAACTTTGGGTTAGCGGTCAGCGAGACAACAACGGTTGGTTGTTTGAGCCTTGGGAAAACGGAACAGATGGATGGGGATTCGAAACTTCCGAATCCAGTGAAATCCTGTACCGCCCACAGTTGGAAGTGGTCTACACGGTTGTTGAATCACCACAAATTACCGTGACCGGATCGAATTCCGAAGCGATCGACGATGGTGAAATCTTCGTTTCGCCGCTGGCGGGTACTGACTTCGGAAGCGTCGAAGTTTCAGGCGGTACGGCAACAAAGACCTTCACCGTGGACAACCCCGGAACGGTTCCGTTGAACATCACCGGGGCATCGATCACCGGTGACGAAGCGTCCGCATTCGGCTTCGGTGTCACGCCTGTGTTCACGATCATTCCTGGAGGCAGTGTCTCCTTCGACGTGACATTCGATGCGACGAAGCAAGGGATCCACGACGCGACGATCGAGCTTAGCACCGACGGTGTGATCGATGGCGTGTTCACATTCGCCATTCGCGGAAACGGCACGGGCTTCCAAGCTCTGTCGGCAACGCCTAATGGAGCGACTTCGTTTGCACCGGTTGGCGGCATCGATTCTGGACTTAGCGGAGCGGAAATCTCTGCCTTTGATCCAGCCAGTCAGCGTCTGTTTGTGACGTCGGGTTCTGGTTTGCAAATTGTCGACTTGTCAAACCCTGCTAGCCCAGTGTTGCTAAGCACGCTAGCACCGACTGCCGATGGTGCCAGCGACGACGCGATCACTAGCGTCGCCGTCAGTGTTGCCGGGATCGTCGCGGCTGCTGTTCCGGGGGCTGACGAACAGGCCGACGGCCATGTGTTCTTTTACAGTGCTGTCGACGGTTTGTTCCTGGGAAGCGTCCAGGTTGGTGCGTTGCCCGACATGGTGACCTTCACGCCAGATGGCATGACGTTGTTGGTCGCCAATGAAGGCGAGCCCGGTGGCGATCCAATCGTCGATCCGGCCGGATCGGTCAGCATCGTTGACCTTTCGACTGGTGTCGCGACCGCAACGGTTCAGACCGCGGACTTCACCAGTTTTGATGGCAGCGAAGATGCATTGCGAGCCGCCGGGGTGAAGCTGACTTCGGGCAACACGGTCTCGCAAGACGTCGAGCCTGAATATATCACCGTTGTTCCTGACGGAAGCGTTGCCGTGGTGACTCTTCAAGAGAACAACGCGGTGGCGATCATCGATCTGTCGACAGCAACGGTGACGGACATCCTGCCGCTGGGCTATAAGGATCACGCCGCAATCAACGCTCAGATCGACCCGACGAATAACTCGCCAGACGCGTTGACGTTGGGCAGTTTCCCGGTGCGAGGCTTGTTCCAGCCCGACGCGATCGCGAACTATATCGCTGGCGGATCGGTTTACTTTGTCACAGCGAACGAAGGTGATGCCCGCGATGCTGAAGAAACCGACATCCAAAGCGTCACACTTGATCCGACGATGTTCCCCGCTGCGGCTGCACTGCAGGACGCAAACTCGGCGGGCGAATTGGAAATCACCAATCTGTTTGGCGATGCCGACGGTGATGGCGACTTCGACGTGCTGTACTCCTACGGCGCACGGTCATTCTCGATTTGGAATGAAACGGGCGATTTGGTCTTCGATAGTGGTGACCTGCTGGCACGAGCCACTGACGCTCTTGGGCTGTACGACGACGGTCGTAGTGACAACAAGGGCACCGAACCGGAAGGCGTCACGATCGGACAGATCGATGAAAGCACCTACGCGTTCATCGGCATGGAACGCGCCAACGCGACCGCCGTGTTTGACATCACCGATCCAAGCAACGTTGTGCTGACTCAAATCTTGCACGACACCAACGACGTTAGCCCCGAAGGACTGACGTTTATCTCCGCTGCGGACAGTCCCAACGGTTCGCCAATGTTGGTTGTCAGCAATGAAGTCAGTAACTCGCTTCGTGTTTATTCGATCGGAGCATCGGTGATCCCCGAAGTCGAAGGCATTGTCATCAATGACGGTGGTGCTTCGCGATCCCAGATCACATCCGTCACGGTGACGTTCAATACCGAAGTCGACTTGGCGGCAGTCGAGAACGCTTTCACTTTGACGAACGTTGACTCCACACAAGAGGTTTCCGGGCTGATCGTGGACGCGACCCATAGCGGTGGCAAGACGATTGTTGTGCTGACCTTCGATTCGGCTGACGCCTTGGTTGTCAATCGCGTCGGAACGGGAGTTCTCGGGAACTCGCTGATCGACGGCAACTACCAGCTTGATATCGCCGCGGCAAATGTCGTTTCCGGTGGCAGCGCGATGGCGACGGACTACTTGTTCGGCGGTCAGACGGCTGCCGATTCGATCAACGACGACTTCTTCCGTCTCTATGGCGACGCAAGTGGTGACGGAGTCGTTGACTTCAGTGACTTGGACAACCACTTCGCACCAAGCTTCTTCGCAACCGAGGGCAGCCCAAGTTTCGATGCCAGCCTTGATAGTGAAGGCAACGGCGTCATCGACTTCGACGACTTGGACAACGGTTTCGCACCGAACTTCTTCAAGTCACGTTCATAAAACCCAACTTCAATAACAACCCTAACCGATTTGGTTTACATCATGAGAATTCTGTTTTGCATCGCACTGCTTTTCGCAGCAGTCCCTTCGGTTCAAGCCGAACTTGTTTATGACGTCTTCTATCGTGCCGCCGGTGTTGACGGCATCGGTAGCGCCGTGCTGAACGTCGCTCCAGATGAAACGATTCGTGGCGTCGAGGTCATCTTGCGTGAAACCGCAACGAATTCCGAGACGAGTCCGCTTGGAACCGGTGGTTTGCGTGGCTATGCGATCGAGTTGCAGTCCAGTACCCCAGGATCATTCGAGAATGGGGCTTACAACAGCAGCTTTCAGTTTCCAGCGACGGGCAACGACGGCGACACTTTCAGCGCGTTCAATTTCGCGGGCGGAACGGCTGGTGTCGAAGTTGCAGCCAACACGGTCGAGCTGTCGCTCGGGACCGTTGATCTGATTGGCCCAACCTTGGGCAATCAAATTCAGTTCTCACTGGCCGACTTCAGTCCCAGTGTTGATAACTTTGTTCTTGCAAATAATGTGGCACTCGATGACGTCATCAATTTTGGCAATACGCTGACGTTGGCCTCGATCACCGCAATTCCAGAACCGTCGAGCTTCGCCCTGATCGGGACTCTGGGATCCGTCGTTCTGCTTCGTCGGCGTCGCAGATAATCAGCAGTTGAACTGACTGATCAGGTAGATAATCGAAGAACCGCCAAGGCATTGCTGCTTTGGCGGTTCTTTTTACTTTTCAGATTCGATTACCAAGCGGTGAGACCGCTTTTAAAACAACAGGTCTTGCGGCCTGCTTCTTACATCATCGATCTCGCCGTCGTCGATCAGGCCTGACAATGTTAGCGCGGTCGCACCAGCGGCGTCGCCACTGGTCCATGCGTTTCGAATGTCATGAAGAAGCGCAAGGTCTGTCAACAGATCTGACACTGCATCTGAATCATCAATCGGATTGGCATCGATTTCTTCTCCGCTGACAAGGTCTTCGTCGTTCTGTCCGTTGACTTGATCAACTCCGAATCCGCCGAAGATTACATCCAGACCTTTGCCGCCAAGGAGCTGATCATCGCCGTCGCCGCCGAGCAGGACATCATTACCTCCGCCGCCGGAGATCTGGTCATTGCCGCTGCCGCCGAGAATCGTTGTGTCAATGGTCACTCTTCCTGCGATCGATGCGGAGTCATTTCCAGCGCCGAGGATGATCAGTATCTCCGAGAAGTTCGAAGGATCGAGATCAACAACGCCTGATCCTGCCGCCCCATCGGCGAATGCAGTCTTTACTCGAAGGGTAGGGTTCTTATTGCCACCGACCAGCTTCAGTTGGATGTCGTCATCACCAGGGGTTCCGATGATCACCAGTTGATCGTCTGCAAATGTCAGGCCCGAGACAACGACAGTCGTTGTGGTACTTGCCGACAATCCGTTGTCGTCGGTAACGGTCATCGTCACTGTGTAGATTCCGGCATCGGCATAAGCATGCTGTCCGGTCACTTGCCCGCCGCCGCGTATTCCGTCGACCGTTGCAGCTTGGGCGCCTGTGCCATCACCCCAGTCGACTGTTGCGGTATGGGTGTCATCTAGGTTTTGATCGGCGAAGGAGGCCGTGACAGAAGTCAGCAGCCCCGTTTGTGCGGGCGAATCTAGACCCTGCGAGCCCACGATCGCATCGAGGACGGGAGCGTGATTGACATGTAGAACGTACTCACCGCCAAGATTGTTTGCCGATTCGATTTGGACGGTATAATTGCCTGAAACATCAGCGATGAACGAGATCAGCGAGTTGATGCCGTCAAGTCCGTTATCGTCGCTAGCGACGACATTGCCTGCCGGATCGAATAAGGTGATTTTGGGATCAAACTCGTTATCGACTCCACCGGGCAATTGAGTCGTGATTTCGAATTCCGAGCCGATGCTGTCGATGGTGAATTCATAAGAATCGGTATCGACAACTTGGTAAGTGATGTCTGCATGTAGATCAACACCGGTCCCAGCGATCATGGATTGGTGAGAGACCGAATCGATGATCTGGCCACTCGACGTATCGTATACATCGACCGAACCCATCTGGCTGACGTAAAGTCTTGAGCCGTCCTCGGAAATGGCCATTTGCTCCATCCCGAAGTAAACAAATTGCCGTGTCGGTGGGTCGCCGGAATAGTCGTTATCAAGACCTGAAATGGTCATGATCGGGACCGGGCTAATCGTTCCGTTTTCGGGGTTGAATTCGAAGACATCGATGAATCCGGAACCCTCGTAGCCATCTGATCGCAGGTAAAGACGTGTGCCATCGGGACTAAACACTGCAGTCTGCAAGTTGACTCCACTATTGACGGTCGCTATTCCCGTTGGAGTGAGCCCATCGATAGCGTAGCTTAATATTGAATTGAATCGCAAGGCGACTCCGTAATTTCCATCAGGTGCAATGGCGTTGTTTAGTCCTACTGTGATCAACGGAAGCACTTCGCCTGTATCCGTCAGGTTGCCACTACCATCAAGCATAAATCTTCTAACGTTTTGATTCCTCGCAGACGTGACGATCACAGACCCATCGGGGCCGACGGAAACCGATGTGTGGTCGGATTCCGCATCAAAGGTGTTCACTTCTGTCAAAGAAGCAATGTCAATGACGCAGAGAGGTGAGATGAAACTGCCATCGCTGACCAACAGAAATTTGCCATCGGGGGACAGGTCGAGATCTTCAGCTTCAGTTGAGACTTCGATTGCACTGCCGTTGTTCCCCAGCGAAGGCGTTTCACCCAGTTCGATGACCCATACCCGTCCGCCAAAATCGGTAACGAAAGCCAGACCTGCATCTGCGACGATCTGAACATCACCCAGCAAGGTTTGACTTGGGATGGGAACGATTCCAATGACTTCGTTCGACGCCGTATCGAAAACCGTCGCATTTTTGGCCACGTTGTCGACCGCAACTCCTATCTCATCCACTTGACGAACAGGTGACATCGATCCCCAGACCGTATGGGTTGAGTCAATGCTTTGTTTGATTGGTTCACTTTGGAACACTTCTAGAGATACATCGTCAATCGCGATATGTTGATAATTGAATGTGTCTCGTTCCGCGAACCGAACACGGATTTCTTGTCCTGCATAGCCGGCCAGGATCGAGCTAACGTCAAATGACCTTTCGTTAGGGCCAGGCTGTTCGACGGCGTCGCCTGGGTTGGTCGAAAACACTTCTGAAATCAGTTGCCCAGTTGCCGTTTCAAGAGTCACTCTGAATTCTTGCTCTGGATCGACAAAGCCCTGGCTCGCGAAGTTGTAGATGCGGTCGGACCAACTTAGTGTCGCGTGAGAAAACGCTTCCGGCACGGTGACGATTTGATAGAGTGTTCGCGTACCGGGCCCTGTGCCCAACGAGATCGCGTCGAATGTGCCGCTGATCGGTGCAAGTGTGCTTCCGAGGCCAGGTGCGAATTCAGTTCCATCGTTTAACACGAATCTGGAATCAGGCGATACTTGACCGATGTCCCAGCCATCAAAGTTTGCTGTCTCGAAGTCACCGTTGACGATTAGCTCTGTTGTTGGTCCATCAATGTACTGGTCAACTTTCAGGCTGGCATCTCTGGTGACCTGCAACAAATAGTCACCGGTTCGACCTTCGGAGACACGAACGGTGTAAGTACCTGACGTACTCGGGGTGTAGTCAAGGAGGAATGAATTGACATCTAAAGCATTCGACTGGCCTGTTGCGACCAACGCACCCATTGGGTCGATAATTTCGATTTGGTTTGCAACGCCTTGAAGTGTTGCCGAGACGGGTTGCCCTGCGACTAGGTCAAAAGAGTAATGATCGACATCACTACTACTCGGGGCCTGATCGTAAGTCAGCGTTAAGGAAAGTTGTTGCTCCGAAGGGCTGACGTCGTCAACGGTTCGACTGGGCGTTATCGTTACAACGAGTTTTCCATCGGTTGCGGCTGCTGTCATTGCCGATTCAGAGATGGAAACGGAACCCTGCACTGGCCCGAAGCCCGGCGGTTTGGGTGAGAATATGGGATCGTTATCAAACAGGATCACCGGAGCTTGACCTTCCACAGCGACTTGAAGGTTTTCGTAGGACTCACCAAGATCCAGAATTGCGAACACATCAAGGGTGGCTCCACCCGTCGGAGATGTCACATCGAATTCAAAGTTCAGAACGCTTGGGTAGGCCAGGCCGGGACCAAATCGATCAATCGTTTGCTCGACGGTACCCGGGGCGTCGCCCGAAAGGGAGCCTTCGATTGCGACCCGATCTCCTTCGATTGTTACAAAAGAGGCGTCAACGTTTTGAGCTTGGGCAACGGTATCGTTGGAGGCACCACCGATCGATTCCGCTTCATCGATCGAGGCGAACGGGGCACTAAAGACTTCGGCGGCGAGAAGGTTCCGCTTCTCGAATGTCTCAAAACGACTTTGACGACGCTTGGGTGCAGCTAGATGTTGAGCAGGGCGTGATCGATTCGAACGATTAGACCAAAATGGCTTCATGACTTGCTTCCGGTACAGCAAATTAGAGATGAATGTATAGACACCCCTTTGTTAGCGGTGTGTGGAGCCCGGATCAAGCTATTTCTTTTCCCCCAGATGGTAGTTTCTGGCTATTGGTAAAGTTTGCTAGCCAAATGTGCATCTCAGTGGCGATTCTTCGCCTTAGTGGATGGTTCTACGCTGGTGTGAGCGTGTTAATGGTTGCTACGCATCCGTTCGTGGCAAGGTGTCATGAAACGCTTGCGGGTGAGTATGCCGGCATTCGACTGACGAAGAGCGCGAGATGAACCTCTGGTAAACTGCTATCGCACACCGTTGTGCTGTTCACATTCGATCCTGCATTGACCGAGATGGATGAAGATTTAAATCCCTTTGCACCAATCATCTCGGATGAAAGCGAGGATCGTTCGCTCTGTCCAATCTGCAGAACAAAAGTCGACTTCAAGCGATTCTATTGGCCGTTCGGTTACTGCGATGGCTGTCGCAATTACTTGACCATTCGAAATTGGGAACCGACGAGTTGGAGTTCACTGATGGTGATCCCCGTTGTTTTGCTCATCCTAATTCAACGAGATTGGTATCAATTTTGGGATACCAACGAGTTCATTGTGGTGCTGTGGGCATCGATGGCAACGTTGTACCTGATTGAATCTAGACTGGGCGGTGTGTTGGTGCCTGCAGTGTTATGGGGCTTCGTTGCACTGCAGGACGATGACCGGTTACCGGAAGGGCTGCGTCCGGCCAAGCCAACGAGACAGCTTGAGGAACCGCAGGATGATGTGCTGTGGCCCGATGATGAAAAACCGGCGGTGGTGATGAAGGTCATGGTGAACGTTGGTGACTTCATCAAAAAGGGGCAGATCGTTGCCGAAGTTGACAACGGGGAAAGTCGAAGTCTGGTGCCGTCATCGGTTTCTGGCACGATTGAAGGGATCAACATTTCAGTCGGCGAAACGGTTGACTGGAATTGCCCGCTGATCGATTTCAAGTAGCGATCATGCTTGATAAGTCGGTGCGCGATTTACGACCAGCAAAGCAGCGAAAGACGCAATCAGACTGCACGTAAGGCTTAGCAATAGCCTTTTGAGCCTGGATTTGGGCACTGGTACGCAATCTGCGTCTTCGCACTTCCGCACTCACAGTGGCAAACACGGATGCACGGGCAATCAGTATCTGCCTGTTTAAGTACTTGTTTCGCATCGATTGAATCAGATGCCAGCGAGTGTACTTCAGACCCTTTGCCACCACACATTAAGCACCGACTTGAAAGGAATAGCGATGAAACTCGATTCACTTTACAAACTGTTTGTTCATGAACTGAAAGACCTATACAGTGCCGAGACTCAGCTTTTGGATGCACTGCCGAAGATGCAGGAAGCGGCATCAAACGACGAACTGAAAGCTGCGTTCGAGAACCATCTGCAAGAGACGAAGACTCACGTTTCACGCCTGGAGAACATCTTCACGGACTTAGAGTTTGAACCCGGTGGACATAAATGTGCTGCGATGGAAGGTCTGATCAAGGAATGTGAGAGCATTCTTAAGAGCGACATCGAGCCATCTGTTTTGGATGCGGCGCTGATTGCAGCGGCACAGCGCGTCGAGCACTACGAAATGGCTGGGTATGGCACAGCACGCACGTTCGCTGAAAAGCTCGGTCACCAAAACGCCGCAGACATTCTGCAAGAAACGCTGAACGAAGAAGGGCATGCCAATCAAACGCTCAGTCGCCTTGCTGAGCGGAAGATCAACTTCTTGGCGATGGGCATGGTGTCCTAACCGAAGCACCATGCGTCACGAGGATCACCCTATCTATCAAATAGAGATTCCGAGACCTCTTAGTGCCAGCGCAGGTCGACGATATGGTCGCCGATTGCCTCTTGGCGTGGCGGTTGCCCGGCGTCGGGGGCGCGATGAAGTTGTTTGACGACACATCGTGCTTGCCGACGCGACCTTGCGTCAGTGAGGTCCACTGGTAGGCCTGGATAGGCTTGGCCATTTGGTTCCCACTGGTGAAGGTTGATTTGCCAATGCCGATCATCGGGATGCGATAGCGTCAGCGTCAGTGGATCTTGCGCAGGTAACGTCGGGTGCAGTCCTTGTTGTGGAACAAAGCTGCGATAACGCAATCCGATCAGGCGGATGGTTCCGTCATCGTCTACGCCCTGCAAGGGAATGGCCCAGTTGCCATATCCCAATGTCCATCCATCAAGACTTTCAGGGTTCTGTTCATTCACCAGCCTAATTTCGATCCGGTGCGTGCTGGCATCGATGGTTCTCGAGCCTCCCCGTTGCATCGAGACATCGCCTACGAGCGGCCAAAACTCCATCGCGCGGCGCATCTCTACGCGTGTGTTCCCGAGTTCGAATCGCGAGATCACCAAGTCCTTATCACGCATCAAGTACTTCACAATCGGCTCGCCAAGTTCAAATCCATTCCGGCGAAGATCGTCCAGGACTAGACGCAAGTCTCGGTGAAGATAGAAGGGCAGTGAAAATCGTTCGTGAAGTTCATTACCCCATTCGATCAACGGTTCATCAAATCGATGCGCCGCAAGCATCGCGACGATCGATCGAAGTAATGCCGCAAGTGATGCGGTGGTTTCAGGAACAGGGCCCATTCGGAAAGAACGAAATTCGACCAATCCAAGCTTGCCGCGGTTTCCGAGATAAGGGTTCCAAAGCTTCTCGATGTTGATCTCGGCCCGGTGCGTATTGCCGCCCGGATCTGCCAAAAATGACGCAAGCGCTCCCCAGATGACTTCTGGCGATGGATTGCCGAGACGACTAAGTAAGTCGAGCGTCAATTTCAGCTCATTTGTCGTCCCACGTACGCCTTCATCGACACGGGGTGCTTGGCTTGCCGGACCGATCGATGCAAAAGCATGTAGGTACGACAATGATGGATGCTGATTGAAATATCGAATCAAGCTGGGCAGCATTCCTGGGATCCGAAGGAATGGACTTGCCATCGCACTGGGGCCGCCGAGTGTGATTTGCCCACCGCCCCCGGAGTCACTCTCTTCGCCGTTGTACTGCAGTCGATACGATTCAAGCCCTTCGGCGTTTGCCGCTGTTTGCAATTCTTTCAAGCTTTGCCACAGTCCCACAACCTGATTTGCTGGGGCCATGTTGACTTCGATGACCGCGGGGTCAGCTGTGATCGTCATCCATGAGATCGTGTCGTCGATAGGCGGTGGAAATCCACCTAACCTGATCGAGGGAATCGCAAGTTCGTTGGCTGTTTGCGAAATTAAATCCAGCAATTGACAAAAGAGTTCGACATCGCAAATCGACGGCAACTCGATTTTCATCGACGAATCTTCATCGACGCAAACGACAAGAAAGTCGCCTTCGGGTGATAGCTCATCACAGACTTCGACGCCTTCGATTCGTTCCGATCCCAATGGCATGCGAAGCAAGGCGGGACGCGCGTTGGTATCGACGTTCGGTTGGACGTCGTCGAGACGAAAGACAACACGATCCTGATGCGGCGGTTGAAGCGTCGCTGCGGTGAACCCTTTTTCGTTCAGCTTTTCATTGAGCTTTTTCGCGAAAGCTTCGCCATACGCAGCCGTTCTTTCAGGTTCGGCGCCGGCTGGCGGGTCTGTTTCGACGAGCAACGGATCGGGCGGACCTTTCCAGACGGTGCCACCATCGCGACGGGCATACAACCCATAGTTCCAGCGGGGAGTCTCTTCGTCTTCGTATTGTCGTCCGACACAGCAAAGTACCGCCGCATTTGAATACTGAGCGGCAAGTCTGGCAAAGACTGCTTCGGCACGCGCCCGTTTCTGTTCGCCGAGCGCGCAGAATAGCCATTCAGGGGCTTCGGAGAATCGGTCGGTAAAAGTCGGTTCAGCTCCGATCCAGATTGGTAATCCGAGCTGTGATACGGCTGCATCATGCGCTGAAAGGGCGCGCATAAACCCATCATCTGAATCCATTCGACGTCTACTCGACGAAGCTCTTGGGATGGTCATTGGGTCAAGTCATCGCGCTAACGCGCCGCCTCGGGAATCGCGATGTCTGGGAGCGGGTAATGTAGTGCAATTGCAATTCCCCTGCTGCGCGTCAGAGGCGATTTGAGACGGACTTTGCATCAATGAAGCCGCAATTTTCGGCAAAGTGATCTTAATTTGTCGATTCGACATCCGAGCCGACGACTATCAGGAGAGCCCCGGTCGTTTCTTGCCTATTTTTACAGGCCATAATCTGCGATCAATCGCTGAAAGAATCTGCATCGCGGCCAGTAAAACCTGATTGAATTCTGCAACTGACCGCAATGTCAGTGGTCACTTGGATGTCCGGAGATAGAAATGAAAAAGTCGAAGATCGTTGGATGGGTCCTTAGCGTGCTGGTGTTTTTGATGATGGCCGTGTTAAGTGCCCAAGGTAAGTTTTTCGATTTTGAAAACAAAGAAGAGATGTTTGCCAAACTGGGATGGGCTGAAGACGTGATGGTCTACATCGGGATCGTCGAAGTGGCGATTGCGATCCTGTTCTTGATTCCTCGCACGGCATTCATCGGAGCAATCCTGATCAGTGCTTATCTTGGGGGAGCAGTCGCGACACACGTTCGCATTTCAGATCCATTCATTTTTCCGATCATCCTTGGCGTGATCGTCTGGGTCGCGTTGGGGCTTCGGGATCGACGTGTCTTTCAGTTAGCTTTCGGATCGCAGCCCCTATCAACGCAGCCCCTATCAACGCAGCCCCTATCGACGGCGGCGACTGTTTCGGAGGATGCCTAGTCTGAGCATCACATTAGGAACATCTTTGCAACACGAATCCGCGATGCAACGAAGTGAATCCAATTCTCCCATGGGGCCAACAAGGTTAACTACAGAATGAAGTTTTTAGTTTTGATGTATGGACGCGAAGATGCTTGGCCAGGCGAAGAGCATCGTGAAGCAATCGCCGAGTCGGTCCAAGTTTGCCATGACCTCAATGAAAAAGGACAGTTCCTGGCTGCCGCCCCACTTGAGAAAGCATCGAGGGCGAAGTGCGTCCGTGTCCGCGACGGAAAGGCGTCCGTGCAGGATGGGCCATTTGCGGAAACAAAAGAAGTGCTCGGCGGCTATTTCTTGATCGACGTCGATGACATGGATCAGGCGATCGAAGTCGCGAAACGAATCCCGGGTGCTCGCCGGGGAATCGCAGAGATTCGCCCGGTGATGGAAGTCGAAGGCTTACCTGAATAAGGTTTGCCGAAGGGACTTGGCCGCTTTAGCGAGTCGCCTTTAGGTGACCAAGAGTGGTTTGTAGGTCACTGAGTGCGGCGGCGTTCTCGGGCAGCGGGCTTGAGTCCATCGCGGGAAGCAGGTGTTCCCAGACAAGAGCCAGTTGATTCTGAAGGTTCTTGGTATTTGCGGTCATGACAACAACCGCGTCAGCCTTGGGCATGACCACACAGAATTGGCCGTCTTTGCCGTCGCCACGATAGTTGCCATGGCGGCATCGCCAAAACTGGAACCCGTAACCTTGACGCCAGTCCGGGTTGCCGCCACTGGGGGCGTCAGCGTTTTCGGTTTGTTTGGTGGTCGCCAAGCGAATCCAGTCAGCGGGAATCAGTTGCTTGCCGTCCCACTTTCCCTTTTGCAGATACAGTTGACCGAACTTCGCGATGTCTTCTGTTTTCAAATACAGACCGTAGCCGCCAAGTGAAACGCCTTGTGGGCTTTGATCCCAGACTGGCTTTTCAATGCCGAGCGCTTCAAACAACCGCGGTGTCAGATAATCCAACACGGTTTCGCCAGTCACCTTTTGAACAATCGCCGACTGCATGTAAGTTGCCGGCGTGTTGTACAGAAACTTGGTTCCAGGCTGATGCGGGACCGGAGCCGCCAGGAACTTTTGAACCCAGTGATCGTCTTCGGTTAACCTCGGTAGCGGTTCTTGCCCTGTTGTCATTGTCAGCAAGTCACGAACCCGCATCGCTTTTAAGTGATCGGACGGTTCGGCTGGTGCTTGGTCTGGGAAAAAGTCCAGAACGGAGGCATCGATGTCCAAGTGCCCTTCTTCGACGGCGAGCCCGACAGCGGTGGAGGTAAAGCTTTTGCTGAGTGACCACAGCACGTGTGGTTTATCGGCCGATTCCGGATTCCACCAACCTTCGGCGACTACCTTTCCGTGGCGGATCAGCATAAAGCTGTGCATGCTGTCGACGCTTTCGTCGGCGGCTTTGACAAAGTCATTGATGGCGACTGAGGAGACGCCTTGGGATTCTGGCGTTGCACGGGGCAGCGGCTTCGCGTCGTCTGCCGAAGAGCTTTGTCCGGCCATCGCGACCAGACAAATCGTTGCAAGTATTCTGCTGCGTAACCGCATGGTTTGAATTCCAAGATGGAGTGATAAGGCAAGCTGTTTTGGGAGACAAACCATTGTAGCGATTGCGGGCAGGAAATTCGTTAATGATCCTGACTTTGTCCCACGTCATCGGATGCCGGCCCGGGGCGTGCTGGGAATGAGACAGCACTGCTGGTCATCATGCCGCGATCGTCCGTCACCGAGAGGTACCACACGTTGGCGTTTTCGGGGATTTCCGCCGTGACACGGTTTCCAGAAAGCTCCGCCGTTCGAGTCTGCCAAGTTCGATCGACTAAAGGTCCGTCGTCCGCTGTGAAATTTAGCGATGCCGATCGGATCGATGTTGTCGACATGACCTTTGCCGTGACCCTTTGTCCGCTTATATGGGCATCGTTTATGAGAGGCAAAGCAGGCTCGTCGCGAAGGTAGTGGTCAATAAAGGCAGCAATCTCGATCGGTTCCCAGCCTGGCCGATGCCCGTGTCGCATCGCCACTTCGATCCGTAGTTGCTTGGTCCCCGGAACCGCGGCGAAGCTCTTCATGTAACTATCAAGCGGATAATGTTTGTCGTTGGTTCCGTTGACAAACAAGATGGGGACGCGGCAGCGTGAAAGCCATGCCGACGGATCGTAGTTCTGAATCCAAAACTTTTGCTTTGTCTTCGGCAAGCCATCGATCATGGGCTTTTGTACTGATTCTCCTTCATACAGAAAGCCACATCCGTAGACCGGGACCGCCGCTTTAAACCTTGAATCGAGTGACGCCGCGAGACAGGTCATGTAGCCGCCCCAGCTGATTCCTGTGACCGCGGTGCGTTGCTCGTCAACTTCGGGAAAACTTCGGATAAGCGAATGGGCTCTCATCACGGCTGCAACCGCATGAACTTGCCAGTCATCGCTAAGGTCTTCGCCACACGTTTCAAATTTGTGGTGGTGATCCGCTTCGGGGCCTCCACGTTCGAGTCGAGTTCGCTCGACTCGGATGTTCGGGATGAAACGTCCACTCTCTTCATCAAACTGTGGAGCTTCGGGGCGCCGGCCAGAAAGGTCCATCGCGATCGCGGCATATCCTCGCTCTGCCCATAGGTGAACCCATTCTGCAAATGCGGTCCCGCCACCACCGTGGATCAAGACGACCGCAGGTAAGTCATGGTCTAGGTCTTCATCGCCATGGATCGAGCCGGGGGTGGCGTAGAAAGCAAACACGTCGGTCGGCTCATCCTGATAGGACTCGTTTTGATAAGTCAGCGAGCGAATCGGGCTTTGGTCATCAAGCCATTTCATCGGCGGTGACGTTTGCCATTGGCCAAGATTCCAGACGACGTTCAATCGCGTCGCATCAGCGGTGTCCTGGGCCGATAGAGATTGGGCCGATAGAGATGTCGTCGCTAGAACAGATGTGGTGACAACGCACCAGATCAGGCAATGACAGGTCGCATTTAGAAAATAATGTCGATGCATTGTGACTTTGATTGTCGCCTTTCACTCTGTGGAAGGCGTGTTCTTTCTGGCTGGTTCGCGGAGTCGAAGGCGACGTTTGGAGAGACCGAATCTGAGAATCAATAAGTCGCCATTTTAAAGTGGCCCGGTCATTCAAGTGGCCTGTCAGATGCCTAAACCAAACCGATCAGCGATCAAGAAAGCTTTGATCGAGTTGGTTGTTGTGCGTCATGGTGTCTTGAAACGTATTGGGCAGCCACTGTTGAAAAAACGTGATCGCTTCCGGGTCTTGGGTGAACCCGCTTAGCGTGTATTTTCCGATCGCGGCGCCGCCACAGGCATAGTAACCGATCGATCCACCACCGATCGCAATGATACCCAGTGCCGCACCACCGATTGCGATCAATCCGAGTGCCAAGCCGCCGATCGCCAGGGTACCGATCGCCAGTCCGCCAACTGCTGCGGTCAGCCCGATCGCGCAGCCGCCGAGAGAAATCAACCCGATTGCCAAACCTCCGATTGCGATCACGCCCCTCGCTATCCCCCCCAACGCGATCACTCCCGTGGCAACGTCTCCGATCGCGATGATGCCTCGCGCATGTCCAAAGTTCTTACCTTCGTTTGCGTCAGGTCCGAACGCGATGTCGTAGAGCGGCACGCCGGCAATCTTTGATCTGGACTGCTTCCGATACCCGTTGCTGGGTGTGAAATGGGTTGTTTCGACCACGGCAGACTCCAACGGGTTGGCGTGACGGATGCGACGAAGCACCAAAGCATCTTATGACAAGCGAAGCTGCATCGGTTGGTTTACAAAGGCTTGGTGACAACGAATGATCAATTGGCAGTGGTACGCCATGTCAGGGCGTGCTTCATATTTGCCCTGCTTGATTTGTAAAATGCAGCCCCGTGGGTACCGCACATGTCGTCTGCGTCCGTCCCATTTTTTTGGATGGAGGTACTCGACAATCTGTTAGACTGATTTCGTTGACCGAGAGGGCGCTTCAAAGCAAGCTTCCTGCTGCAGTTTGATCGATTGCCGAACTTTCTATTCGACATTGCTGCGTGTACTTGCTACCTGTCTCCGTCAGCCCTGATCTTTTCTGCTTCTCTTGTCGGGGGACATGCCATGCATGAAGTGCCAGACGAATCCGTCGGTTTATGTGATCGATGTCTGAAAGAACTTTATCAAGGGCGAGGCGAATACTACGAAGTCGACATCAATGCCCGAGTCGATTCGTCGCCACCGATCTTGGATTCTCCCAATCAGCTTTCGCTTGAAGAAATCGAGTTGGAATGGGGCAAGGTGATTCAGCAGATGGAATCGACCCCACGAGTGGATGCTGAGAATCAAGTGTTCTGCCGTCGCAGGATGCTACTGTGTTCTCCATGCTTTCAAGTGTGGATCGACAATCCGTCTGGCGGCCAGTAAGCGATCTAAATCAAGCAACCGTCGCTAGCGCGATCACGGCTCAGTTTGTTAGATCCATCAGCCGCCACGCGCTAGCGTGCGGTTATGTGCGCAGGATGGATCAGCATTTAATCCAGCAACCGTCGCTAGCGCGATTCCGGCTCAGTTTGATAGATCTATCAGCCGCCACGCGCTAGCGTGCGGTTATCCCCGGGGTCTACCGTACCGTCGTCTTCGCGATGGCATATCCGACCGCTGGCACCCTCACCCCCGGCCCCTCTCCCTCAAAACCTTCGCGGGAAGTTCCATTGGGATGTCAGCGTTGTTATCGCGAAGGCTTTGAAGGAGAGGGGAGCCAGTGTGGTTTAGGACAACCTACTGCTTCAACATCCATCATATGTGCGCAGGATGGGGCAGCATTAAACCCAGCAACCGTCGCTAGCGCGATCACGGCTCAGTTTGATAGATCTATCAGCCGCCACGCGCTAGCGTGCGGTTACGGGCGCAGGATGGGTCAGCATTTAATCCAGCAACCGTCGCTAGCGCGATCACGGCTCAGTTTGATAGATCTATCAGCCGCCACGCGCTAGCGTGCGATTATGTGTGCAGGATGGATCAGCATTTAATCCCGAAACCGTCGCTAACGCGATCACGGCTCAGCCGTCGTAACTTGATCTGAACCTCGGTTGAAATCTGTCTTGTCTGGCTGGGCGAACCGTTCTATTTATGGATCTTCGCCCCTGCATCTTCGTATGAAGATTTGATTTGCTAGCAAGAAAAGTCGGAATGTGGTCCGGTGATTAAGCGTTTATTTTCATATGTGCTCATTGGTTATGTCAGGCTCCTTCAGCTGACTTGTCGAATCCGACCGATCAATGATCCGCGTGCTGAGATTCGCAACCAAGGTCAGACCTACATCTACGCTGCATTACACGCGCAGCAGCTTGCCACGGTCGTTCCGGCTGAACCTGGAACGGGCGCATTGGTTTCGCGCAGCGAAGACGGTGAACTGATCGCCAAGGTTCTCGAAAAGTGCGGCGTGATCCCGATCCGTGGCAGCGGTGGCGCCCGGCGCAAAGGTGGAGCGGCAGCTCTGCTGGCACTCGTCAATCATGTGCAGAGTGACTCGCCGGCATACTTGGCAGTCGACGGGCCCAAAGGACCACGCGGAAAAGTTCACCCTGGTGTCGCAATGCTTTCGCAAAAAACGGGCGTGCCAGTACTCCCGTTGTCCTTCATTCCGACATCGCGTGTGGTCATCAAGCGTTCTTGGGATCGAATGCAAATCCCGCTTCCGTTTTCACGGATCGACTGCTGTTTTGGCGAGCCGATTTATCCGCAGCCGGATGAACCGGTCAGTGAGCATGCCGATCGCATTCGGTTGGCACTATTAAAGCTGGAAGGCGAAACCGATCCAGAAGAGGCGCGGCACTCTTGTTTGGTTAAGAAGCGTTCGAAGCAGACCAAGTCTCAAGCGTCGGATTCGCTTGAACGAGTTGCCGCTTAGCGATTGCTTTTCGCCTGGGCGATTACTCCGACGCGTTCAATTTCCAGGCATCAAGCCAAGTCGTCTTGGTGGTTTTCATCCCAAAATCCTTTTCAAGGCGATCGGCCATGTCGCTGAGGTGCCCAGCGCCATAGAAAACCGCGATCGACTTTTTGCCGTCGGCGAGTTCTTCGCGAAGGATCTCAAACGCCTTGGCATTGCGTCCTTTGATCAAAGTGTTTTCGCCATTGGCATCGTTGATTCCAGCTGTCACCGCTTCCATGTCGATCAACTGTTTGGCCATCGCGTTTTTCATTGCTGTGGGTCGATCGTTGCTAAATAGCGCCATCAAGACACCGACATCCCCGCCCGATTTAGCTTGAGTTGCCAAGCCTGCTCCCATCATGCGGGCGAGCATTTTGACAACGCTGTCGCCACGGCGTTCCAGGTCTTCGGAGAATTCTTCCGGGCTCATGTCGGCATGGCGAAAGTTCTCGGCCATGTAATCGATCCGTTCCAATTGATACTCCAAGTTCAGCATGTCTTTCATGCCTGACTGCATGGACGCAACGATCGAACGACGGTTCTTGAGGTCTTCCGGTTTGATGCGTGTTCCGTCTGGAGCAACGAGTTCGTAGAGCACCGATTCGTATTTACCGAGTCGGTCGTTTAAGTCTCGGTAGTAGTCTCGTTCGCCGATGTGGACCACACCGACCAAATCCACGATCGCACCGTCATATCGGGTGCCAGGTTTCCCTTCATAACGCACGATCGCCGTTTGAAGAGCAAGTTTCCGACCGTGTTCGTCTTTGAGGATCCGGAGGTATTTTTCCCCTTCGCTCGCAGCGGATTCGTTCGGCTGATCTGATTCCGCCTCGGTCTCTTTCGCAGCTTCCGTTTTGGTTTGGCCTTTTGCGGACGATGGCTTGATCAGCGAAGTTGCTGCAAAGGCGGCAAGGATGACGGCCAGGGCGGTGGGGGGAAGGGAAAATCGCATGGTCAGTTTGATTGCCAAAGGAAGTTTGCGTTGCGTTTAGTTAAGCATAGCGCTCTGAAAGGATCGCGGCAACTTAAGGCGTCATTCGTGCGGTTTTTGTGAATCTTGGGGGATGGGTCGGCACGAATCTTTTGATCGGGATTATCCTGTAGACGGCGACAGGTTTGAGTCGAAATCAAGCCCTTTTCTAGTCGATCGAAGTCCAGTGGCGTTGCGAGACGGTTTAAAACCGCGACCGTTTCAGTGGCATTTTCCCTGGTCCCGTGTTGCCGAGTCCGGACCGGGGCGCTTCTTTGGCGAGGAAAATCGGTCCGGTTGACCGACGGATTTCGTCAACGCCGCCAGTCGGAAATTACATTCTGGGAGCTTATCCAACGAGTTGGTGCCATGGAATTCATTGAACTAACGGGGAAGACCCTCTTGGACATCGTCAACGAGGGCGAAATCGATTTCAAGCAACTGCACGATGCCGGCGTCAAAGGTGATTCGATTGTGCGGATTAATAAGTTTGGCGAGATTGAACTGCGTGCAAAGTCAGAGTGGACTTTGGTGGGCGGCTTGATCGGAAACTTTGAAGAACGCTTGCACAAGCTGACCGGATTGGACTGGGTCTAGATTGGACTGGGTCTAGATTGGACTGGGTCTAGATTGGACTGGGTCTAGATTGGACTGGGTCTAGATTGGACTGGGTCTAGATTGGACTGGGTCTAGATTGGACTGGGTCTAGCAACGGCATCGTGTCTACTAACGACACTGTCAGCAGACTTGGTGAAGTGAGATCGCCTAGTGAGATCGCTCGGCGAGTTGAGCTTGCCAGTTTTGCCTGAAGGCCTTTCTCAACCCGAAAGCATCGCCTTCCAATGGCGGATCAGTAACGCATCGATTTGTCCTCGGCGATCGGTCCGGCACACGTCTCCCCGAACGGCGAAACAGTTCGGCCGGATCTTCAGGTCGAGCAACTCTTGGGCGTCGCTTAGCGTCAATGAGCCGGCAAGTGCCCACCATAGACCAACGTCTTGTGCCTGCCGCGCGATCCGCGCGAGTCGTTCCGTGCCCAGCAGTTCGAGCGAAGAGCCGTGCTGTTTGTTGAAGGTATCGATCAAAAAGTGGGTTAGTCCGGCATCGGCAGCCGCATCGATCACTTGTTCAGGTGAAATGGTCTTCGCTTGTTCTGCGTCGGCGTAGGCAACAGCGACCAGCGTTGTTTGGGATGGGAGTTGTGAGCGAAGCCTGTTCCAGAGCTTTGTCAGTTCGTCCTTGGACCCAATTCCGCTGGGGCCGGCTTTCGCAAAGCTGACAGACTGGGGAACATGGGCTGAAAGCGGGATGGCGGTATCGGCTTCGCCCAGCGCGAGCGACAAACCGATCTGCCGGGGGGGCAGCTGTTCGGTTAGGTTCGAAGCTTGCGTCCAGATGTCAGTGGCTGTTGCTGAAAGTGGTCCGTCATTTGGCTCTTTCAGGTCAATCAGGTCGATGCCTTCGGCCAAGGCTATCCGCATTTCGTCGATGTCACGAACGCTGACCAATAACCGAGGGATGAAATGGGGGCGTTTGTAACGCTGTTCGTTTGGCTGGTCTTCGTGCCGATCAGCGGACTGGTCTTTTGGGGCAATTAGTTTGCTCAATGCCGCCTCTCTGCGGGGATGGTCGGGCTGGTTAGCACGCGCACGGCTAGTTAGAGTGTAGGGGCATGACTGTGACAGATTTGTCGTTGGAATCCGTTGCAGCCAAAATGCCTACCCAGCCAGTTGTCGGCCTCGCCGTTTGGTTCTGTTGTATCAGGACCAATACTCTGGTGTTCTCGTCGACCGAGATCCAGTGGGGGGCTCGTCGAGTCAATGTTGATGTTGGAATTTGGACGCACCCTTGGACTACGAATCGATCACCGCGATCGACGAACTTCGTCAATTTTGTGACGAGTTGTCTGATGCACCCGTAATTGCCTTTGATACCGAATTTGTATCGGAGGATCGATATCGGCCTCAGCTGTGTTTAATCCAAGTCGCGGCGGCGGGGCGTTTGGCGATCATTGATCCGCTAAAGATGCACACGACAGGGCCATTTTGGGACCTGCTCGTTCAGCCGGGAAGGACCGTTCTGGCCCACGCGGCTCGTGAAGAAACCCGGTTCTGTTATCGGTTCGCCGGAAAGCCCATAGCCGGACTGTTTGACACCCAATTGGCGGCCGGGTTCTCTGGGATGGAGTATCCGATTTCGCTGGGTAACCTTGTCAATCGAATGACCGGTCGAGTGCTTGCCAAAGGTGAGTCGCGAACCAACTGGCGCCGTCGCCCGCTTTCGCAAGAACAGATTCATTACGCGCTGCAGGACGTGACGGATCTGGAAGAGATCTATGTCCAGCAAAAGCAGGCGATCGAAGAACTTGGACGCAGCGATTGGCTGGAAGAAGAAACCGAGATTCGGCAGCAGAACGTTGTCGACTACGAAGACCAGGAAAGCTGGCACCGAGTCAGTGGCTGTGCCGGCTTGAAGCCTCGTCAGCTGGAAATCGTGCGACAGCTTTGGCGTTGGCGTGATAAACGCGCTTCCACCTTGGACCGCCCCGCGCGCCGGGTGATGCGAGACGACTTGATTGTCGAGTTGGCGAAACGCGGATCAGCCGACATCAAGCGGATTCGAAGCATCCGGGGCATGGACTGGCGAGGCTATAGTGCACACTACGAGGAAATTGCTGCGGCGATTCAGATCGCTTTAGACACGCCCGACGACCAGCTTCCCAAAAAGTCACGTCGGAACCGATCTGTCATTTCCCCCATGCTGAGCCAATTTTTGACGACTTCGATGGCATGTATCAGTCGGCAAAACAAGCTCGCACCGTCAATCGTCGGAAACACCGACGACGTGAAAGAGGTGTTGGGGTACGAGTTGGATCGTAAGGAAGGTGACGAGGTGCCAGCGTTGTTGCAGGGCTGGCGTGGAGAGATCGTCGGAAAGACGTTTCGAAAGTTGCTTCAAGGTGAAGCCGCCATTCGTGTCGCCGATGTCCGTCAGGAACAACCGCTCGAGTTTATCGAACTAGATTGACATCCGTGGACGAAGAACAGATTCCGATCAATGAATCGCCCGACGAACTGATGTTTGCCTGGGCCTGTGGTTTTGAATTGGCTATCGGGATCGTCGGTTTGGTTATCGCCGCGGTCATTGGTTTCGACGCACGTGCATATCTGCCTCGGTTCGAAGACATCCATCCCGAGACTTTGGCGAAGCAAATTGGCATTGGGGCCGCAGCCGCGTTTCCAATGCTGATCGTCGTTCAGTTGTTGATGAAGATCCCGCACAAGTCAATCAACGCGATCAAGCGATTGAGTGACGCCCCGACAATGAAGGCGATTTTGTCGCTCAGCTATGCGGAGCTGATCGTTCTCAGTTTATGTGCCGGTATCGGCGAGGAACTGGCATTTCGCGGCTGTTTGCTGCCTTGGTTCGCTGCCATCGAAGATCCCAGTTCATCGATCATCAATCCATATGATGTCGGCGAACAATTCACTTTGGCACCGATGTCATTGTTGGTCGCGGCGGTTGTTTTTTCCTCGGTTGCCTTCGGAATGCTGCATCCGATCACCAAACTTTATGTGGTGATCGCATCACTGATGGGAATTTACTTCGCGTTGTTATTGATCACGACCGGAAGTTTGCTGATCCCAATTGTGGCTCATGCAACCTTTGATGCGGTGCAATTCGTTATCGCAAAACGAGAGTTGGCAGAGGAGGAAGACGATGATCAGCCTTGACCATCCAAAAGTCCTGCGTGATGTCGCCTATCGAACGTATCGGCATGATTCGCCTTTAGGTCAAATGAGATCGGTTTGGACTCAAGCCGGTTTGTACTCGCTGCTATGGGAATCGGAAGCCGATTTCACAGCAGAGGTGCTTCCTGCCGACGAAGACGAGATGGCGACCGACTTGGATCAGCGACTGAGTCGGTACTTTGCGACCGGTCAGTCTGATTTCGGTTCCATTGCCATCGATCACCGAGATCGAACCGCGTTTTCCAAGCGTGTTTACGAGGGCTGCCAACAGATCGATTGTGGGCAAACGTTGACCTACAAGGAACTGGCGAAACGTTCGGGAAATGAAGCCGCCAGTCGCGCCGTCGGTGCAGCGATGGCACGCAATCGTGTCGTCTTGGTAATTCCCTGCCATCGTGTTGTAAGTCAACAGGGCGGGCTGCGCGGGTTTAGCGCACCGGGAGGCCTGGATGCGAAGCGATACTTGTTGGATTTGGAAACACAATGAGTCAATCACGGTTTGCTTTTGGAGATAACTGGCAAGCCTACCTGCGTTTTGTTGACCAGTCACGAATCGACGAAGCCTGTCAGTCGCTGATCAAGTTACTTGGACTTGCGGACTCGCCCCAGGACTTGCCTACGGACTTGCCGCTGGCGGGTCAATCTTTCTTGGACATCGGTAGCGGAAGCGGTCTGTTTTCGCTGGCCGCATGGCGATTAGGCGCTAGCGTCACGTCGATCGACTATGACCGGCAATCGGTCGCATGTACCGAACAACTGCGGGAACGTGAAATCGGTCCAACGGTTGATCCAGGCCAACAAGCCGAGGACGCTTCCCAGCCGGCCGGGGCTGAACAAATCGGGGCGGAACAAATCAGGGCAGGGCAGAGCGGGGCAGAGCAGGGCAGTGAAGGGCAGGGCAGGCCAGAGAGAGACAGTGATCGGCGACAAACTTGGCGGATCATGCAAGGTTCTGTCTTGGATCGCGAGTGGCTTGAATCGCTCGGTCAGCATGACTTGGTTTATAGCTGGGGAGTGCTGCATCATACCGGTGCAATGGATGACGCAATTCGTTGCGCGTCAAATCAAGTTCGCCCCGGCGGAATTTTGGCGATCGCCATTTACAACGACCAAGGCGGTGCGAGTCGGCGTTGGCTAGCGATTAAGCAGACCTATCACAAGTTGCCCGCGTGGATGCGTCCGGCTTGGGTGGTGGGAATCGCATCGGTTTACGAGCTGAAATTTGCGTTGGCGAGATTGGTACGTGGTCGCAACCCGCTGCCATTTTCAGATTGGAAGAAGAAGAAGTACGACCGTGGGATGTCAGCCTGGTACGACTGGGTTGACTGGATCGGTGGCATGCCTTTTGAGGTAGCGACGGTGGAGCGGATCGTGGTGCCACTGGAACGCAAAGGGTTTCAGCTGATCAATCTACGCACGGTTGGCAGCGGTTGGGGCTGCAACGAATTCGTTTTTCGGCGGTCCGGCCAGTCCATGGCTAGCTGGGACAAGCCGATCGAGGCGTAAAGCTGGATCGGATTTCGGATTCGTCGCGTCTAGAAATGCAAAAAATCGGACTTAGGGTGTTGGCGAGATCGCCCCGAAGATGCGATCCTCGATTAAAACTGTACACCCGGATGATTCGGCCCATTATTGAAACTCGGTCAACATCGCCGAGGTTCCTATTCCCCAGCAGAGACGATTAAATGAGCGAACAAAGTAACACTGAATCAGCAAAACAAAGCAATCCTGCCAGAAGTGCCATCCTCTATGTGGTGCTGGCGCTCATGGTCGTTGCGCTCATTTACGACTACAAAGTCGCCCGACCTGCCGTTAGCGCCGACTACGACAAGGTGACCGAGGCGAGCACCGCGGCAAACCGGGTTGCCAATGACTTTTTGACCAACATGGAAGTCCGCGAGCTGTTGGGCAAAGAGCCCAACGAAACGTTCGAAGATGGCCCCGAGACCGTCGAAGTTTTCAAGTACATGGGCGGACTGATCGTTAAGCCGCACCGTTTGTATGTTGTTTACCGCAAAAGCGGTGACGAGCTAATGTTCTCGCGGCATTCTAAGTTCGCGTACGACGAATCGAGTGCTGTCGGTCCGACCGAAGCGGTGGTTATCGTCAACGAAGATGGCGACGATGAAGACGCACAATACGATGCCGAAAGCGGTGGCGGTGCAGCTCCTGCTGGACCACCAGCGGGTGGCGGTTCGGGTGGGCCTCCAGCGGCTGCTGGTGGCGGCGGACCCCAGGATTCCAGTGCGTATCGTCCACAGCCAGAGGAAGCACCTGCAGAGGAAGCACCTGCTGCTGACGATTCATCAGAAGAGTCGACTGATTCCGAAGCAGAGAAGCCTGCCGAAGAAGCTGCTGAGTAATCGTTCAGCGGTTTTAGACTTGCATGAACGGCCGGTTGCGTCACAGCGACCGGCCCAACATAAACGCATCAGTTGACTCTGCAATCAACGTTGCAGGTAACCTTTGGCTGCAGCATTCTTTTCGGCTGCAGCATTTGTTGGCGAGACTGTCAGCGGGCCCACATTCAAACAGGCCATGTTTTAGAAGGCCTTGTTTTAAAATGACCGTAGGCTAGCTGTCTTGCCCCTCGGCGTCTTGAGCCGGGTGGATGATGAATCGGTAGCCTGCGTCACGAATGGTTAGCAGGTGGATTGGGTTTGCACCTTCCGGTTCGATCACCTTTCGAAGCTGTGCAACGGTTTGGTCAACCGCTCTGGTTTGTAGGTTGCCGCTGATCTCCCAGACTTCGCTTAGCAGTTCGGAACGACTGATCACGCGATCAGGGTTTTCGACAAAGTATCTCAGTAGCTTCAGTTGCTTTGGGGTCATCTGGACAAGGCTGCCATTGACTGCGACTTCGTGGGTCAGGAAGTTCGCGTTGACCTGTCCAAAATCGATCTGTTCGACCGTGGATCGGACACGGCGTGAAGTCTGCGGTGTTGATTTTGGGGCTGCCAATTGCAGCAGGTTTTTTACTCGGCTAAGCAGTTCGTCCAGTTCGAATGGCTTGTTCATGTACTGGTTGGCGCCGACATCGAATCCCCGCGCGCGGTCTTCGGGAAGGGTGCGTGCGGAAAGCATCAGAACCGGCGTCGTGACACCGGAGTCACGGATCGCTTCGCAGACCGCGTAGCCACTCATTCCCGGTAACATGAGGTCCAACACGATTAAGTCGATTGGCTCGCTGGCCCCATCGATCAAACGGAGTGCTGTCGGGCCGTCTTCTACCAAGGTCACTCGGTAGTTTTCCGCTTCGAGGTTGTACTTGATGCCAACGCCAAGGTGTTTTTCATCTTCGACGACTAGGATGTGCTGACGCATGATGTGGTACTTGTGATTTCGTCTGTTGGTCGGCCAGGCGTTAGTTGGCGTCGCTTGGGGGGGGCATTGGTACGGTGTCTTTCATGGTGACTTCAAAAACCGTTCCGGGGGTGCCGTCGATCTCTTTGCGGCCTCGAATGCGAATCGTTGCGCCCAGCGATTTGCTGATCGTACGAACTAGATACAGCCCCAGTCCAGTGCCGGGGGTTTTACGCTCAAGCTCGCTTCCCAAGCGGACAAAGCGTCCAAAGATCTTTCGGCGCATGTCATAGGGGATGCCAGCGCCGTTGTCGGTGATCGTGACGATGACCTGATCGGACTTGGACTTTGACTTTTCGGAACTTTTTCGGATCGACGCGATCACTTCAGGAGGAGAGCCCCCGTACTTGATGGCGTTGTCGATCAAGTTGCGAAAAAGGATTTCGACTTGGACGGATTGGCTGCGGATGCTTGTCGGTTCACATTCCAGTCGGACCACATCTTCGGGCAATCGGTAACGCATGCGAGACGCTTCGGCGCATTGGGCCAGCAATTCGTCCAGGCGGAAGACTTCGGCGGCCTTGGATTGGTTGCCACGATCAATTCTCGCCGCATCCAAGAGGTGGTTGATCAATGCGTCAAGTCGCTCGACATCATCGAGCATGATTCGGTGGAAGTCCCGCTGTTGGTTTTCATCCACGGTGTGTCGCGACATCGTCTGCAGGTAGAGCTTCAGCGATGCGATCGGGCTTTTCAATTCGTGCGTGACCGAGTCGATGAAGTTTGACTGGCGTTGATTAAGACGGAATGCCTTCACCGTGAGGGTGAAGTAGACGATCACCCCGGCAAGGATGCTGATCAGCAGCACGGTGCCAATGATAAAGAGCGTCCAGAACAGGCCTCCCCGCGGTGTGCTGACGAAGTTGGCTGTCGCCCAAATCGCACCCAGGACCACCACCAGGATGATAAGCACGATGCCCAGAACAATTGGGGCGCGAAGTGACCGGCGTTCAAGCATGGAATGATTGATTGAAAACGATGAAACAGACCGATGGTGATCGTAACCAATGCTACGGTTTACACGGAACCGCTGAATGGGGGTGGCGAACGGTGAAAGACTGCTCGCATGTGCACTTTGCTAGCGGATTTGGGGTCGGACAGACGCCGGTTTTCAATCTTCAATGCCCGCTTTCATGAAATTTTCACCTTTTGTGTTGATTTGTTGTCTTTCTGACGATGACGGGGAACAGGATACCGGCAATAATTGGTTAACGTGAGATTTTTATCCACTAGGCGGGTAGGGAGATCAAAATGATGAGTAGTCACTTGCAAGTACTTCGCTTCACTGAAGCGACCATCCGCCAGGTTCGTCTAGATTGCAGTCGCGCAATGATTCGGGCCCGGTTTTGCCCCGAGCGCAGTGAAATCCTTCAGTTGCGTTGCGTGGACAATCGGATTGAAACGGAAACTGAATTTGGTAACCAACTCTGGTACTTCGAAGGCGTCGGTGTCGATGAACTCGACCGGCGTCACGCGGTGTTCGGAGTTGTCGAGTATTCCACCCAATACGGCTTGAATGAGCTGGTTGAAGATGGAGTATTCACCAACGAAAACCAACGTGATCGCTATCGCAGCGTCTACGACCGCGAGGCACAACGTCCCGATTGGCGGCACCCCGCTCATCGGATGCTTGCCAGTGGCGTGATCGCGATGTCGGTCATTTGGCTCTCGTTCCAAATCGCCAAATCTCTGATGCAGTAATTTGCTGACCGTTTGCTAGCGATCCGCCCCATCGCTAGCAAATCCGTTTCTTATCAAAACGGTCTGCTGCAATCCGACCGCTTCTCTCTGGTCGCAAGTTCCCTTCCGACGTTGCTTGTCTTTAGCTGCAGACGTTCTCGCAAGTGAAGCTAATATTGCGTTCGCGAGGACTCGACGGCGTGAGGTGGCGAAATTTCGTTGCACCGCTAAGCTGGTAATCGCTCCTCCCTTGTCCAACTCATTTGAGCGATCTGTCCGAAGTGTCTGCACCTATTGTTGATATCCAACAGCTCAAAAAAACCTATCACAGCTGGTCGTTGCGTGGCCGTTGCCGCGTCAATGCGGTGCGTGGCGTGTCGCTGCAGGCGTATGCCGGTGAGGTGTTCGGTCTTTTGGGGCCCAACGGTGCTGGCAAGACAACGCTGATTAAGATGTTACTTGGCGTGGTGCAACCGAGTGCCGGAACGGCCACATTGTTTGGCCAAGCGATCGGCAGTTCTGCAGCTCGTCGACGCGTGGGCTACCTGCCTGAATCGCTGCGAGTTGATCGACATCACACGGCACGATCGGCACTGCAGTATTACGGTCGCATGAGTCGAATGGACGCGTCAACGATTCGATCACGCAGCGACGAACTGTTAAAGCTCGTTGGGCTTGAAGGTCGCGACCGCGAATCCGTGAAACGTTTCAGCAAAGGCATGTACCAACGCCTTGGGCTCGCACAAGCTCTTTTGCACGATCCGGACCTGTTGGTTTTAGATGAGCCGACTGACGGATTGGATCCGGTCGGGCGCAACGAAGTTCGCAAGGTGATCGATCGTTTGCGAGAAAGCGGGAAGACGATTTTCTTAAACAGTCATATCCTGCAAGAAGTCGAATTGGTGTGCACGCGAGTGGCGATTCTGGCACGTGGTGAAATCAAAGCGGTCGGGGCATTGGACGAACTGTCGGCAAGTGACCATCAGCAACTGATCATCGATATGCCAGCTCAAGATGACTTGCAAGTGATCGATGAATCGCAGAAGGAGTTGGCAACAAAGCTCCGGTTGGGGTGTGATACCGTTTGTGGGCTTAGCAACTATCGTGGGCTGCATCGCTTAAGCGTTGAAGTTGAAAGCCAACAGCAGATCGATTTTGTTGTCGATCAATTGCGTCAGCAGGGACGTTCGATTGCCCGTTTGGTGGTTAAAAAAGAATCGCTTGAGGAAACGTTTATGCGACTGGTGGGGACGGATGAGGGTGGCGTTTCGTGAAACCGTATTGGGCCATCATTGTCGATTCATTTCATGCGGCCTTGTCGTCGCGAATTTTGTGGATCGCTTTCGCAGCAATCTGGATTTTCCTACTCGCACTCGCACCGATTGGGTACCACGAAGATTACACCACGACGTTCCGTTGGTTCGATTTGGACAACGGGACCCAGATGAAAGCGATGCTGGCTCGCGGTTTGATCGATCCCAAAGAGTCCGAGACCGCGTTGGGGCGAATCTCGCGAATCTTTCCTGCCAATGTCGAACGCCAATTAAGGCAAGTGGCCAAGGGGGAAGATGTCAGGATTGACAAGTCCGCTTTGTCGGACGCATTGAATGATGCGTTAGACAACGAGGATTGGTACGACGCGGAAGCATGGAAGACAACGATTCGGCTTCGTGAGCTTCGTGAGTTAGACGAAAAGCCAGACGCTGAGCTAAGTGAATCGGAGCGTCGTCGCCGAGCCCGGTTGCGAATCGAAGCTGCCTTACCAGGTGTGTTCTCGGTCCAGTCTGCACGGTCGGTGATGCTGTCGTATGCCGGATTTGAATTCCCCGCGTTTTTCGCTATCGGAAAAACTCAGTTCATTGGGTTGATCAATCAGTTTGTCATTCCGGTGATTATGGATTGGTTGCTGGGATTCGCGTTGATCTTTATCGGCATCCTTGTCACCGCATCGATCATCCCGGATATGCTGCAACCCGGTTCGTTGCACCTTTTGCTCAGCAAGCCGATATCTCGGACGGTGCTGCTGCTGTCAAAGTTTGTCGGTGGCTGTGCCTTTGTCTTGCTGTGCGTTGTTCAACTGGTCGTCGGTTTGTATCTCATCGCCGGGTTTCGATTGGACATTTGGAATATCCGAATCCTGTGGTGTATCCCCGTTGCGGTCTTTCTGTTTTCTGTCTTTTTTAGCGTGTCGCTTTTGGCGGGATTGCGATGGCGATCGCCAACGCTGTCGATCGGCGTGACATGTATGTTTGGAGCTTGCGTGTTGGTGATCGGCTTCATCGGCGGATACTTTGACGGGCTTGTTCAGCGACCCGATCAGATTCGTCATCTTGCCGTTGCCGGTGACGACGTTGTGATTGCGTGTCGCGGCGGCGGATTGAAGCATTTCAATACCGAATCGAATCAGTGGGATGATTTGATCGAAACGGATTTTCGCAGACGTGATTTGATCGTCCCTCCGGTGCGGCTTTCCGATTCAATGATCGTGACGGCCCAAATTCGCAACGGGAGAACAAACCTTTATGGCAGCGGTTCACTTGATGCACAGATCTTGAAGCGAGACGAGCAGTTCGAGCCATTGCCTGGACTGCGTTTGCCCAATGGGACGCGGCGAATGTATGTCTGGAAAGATTCTCTTTTGGCGTTGAACAATACGGGTGTGATGGCTGCACCTTTGCAACGGGTGATTGAGTCCGCCGACACCGATGAATCGACCGATGACGAAGTTGATCAAGAACAGGATGATGAATCTGCAGCATCAGAAGAAAGCAAAACCGCGGAGATGATCGGGGCTTCGGTTTGGATCGCCGATCTGCTGCGTATGCAAGGCGGCGCGACAGAGGGTTTTGAAGATATCCTGCCATCAGGATTGGTGCTGACCGATCCGGTTCGAATGGTTTTTGCGCCGCAACTTGATTCGGTGATCGTCTACTCGCGCGGCCGGTTGGTGCGTTTGCAGGCTGACGATCAACAGGAGTCAGAAAACGCATTGCGTCTTTCCATCGCAATGGAACAGTCAATGCAGGACACCGATGCTGCGGCAACGGTGGTATCGGCAAGCGGCCGTGCGGTCGTTGTCGCTCGCAATGAAGAACCCGTTCGGTGGGTCAACGCGGAAACGCTAGATACCGAGATGGAGTTCGAAGTCCCTGGAGGTGATCGACTGGTCGCGATCGAACCTATCGGTCAGTCCGAAAGGTTCGCGATGCTTTCCACCGCAGGGAAGGTTTGGTTGGTTCGACGAACTGATGATGGTATCCAGACGAAAGCGTTGGACCTTCAAGACGTCACTTCGATTCGATATCTAGATCAATCAGATGAACTTGCAGTGTCACATCAAATCGATTCGATCGACTTCATGTCGTTTGGCAACACAAGTGATTTCAGCCGAACGGTCACAAGACAGATACGGCCGACGCTTGCGGGATGGCGTGGGATCGATCGATGGTTGGTGACGCCTCTTCGGACGGTGACACCGCAGACCGGAGAACTCAGTGAGACCGTGGCCGCGCTCGTCAGCGGCAAGCAATCCTATGCGATGGGTGGGAACAATGAAGATGATACCGAAGTGGTTCGCCTGAAGATTTTTCGTCCCATTTTGAGTTGTGCTTTCTTTACCACCGCGATGCTGGTCATTTCGTGCATGTATTTCAAGCGGCGCGATTTCTAGTTGATTGATCGACGCGAACATAGGCGTGTCGAATGTTTAGCAGGGGGGCCATCTGGTGCTGTAGAGCGGTCGCCGATTGGATGCTGGATCACGGTTGACCCTGTGGGCCGATGCCCGTTAGCGTGCCCGCCCAGGCGGTTCCCCATAGGCTGTTGAGATCCGTGGGGCACTTCGTTCGATGGCAAAGTGTTTCTATATCACGCACACGTATCGGTTTTGGTTGCATCTCACTCTCTGGTCAATCGACGACGTGGATGATGCACTGGACCGAATGAAGCGAGTATGATGTTGGAATCTCGCCAATATTCCTACCTTTAGATCCTGCCCAAGATGAAAAAACGATTTCTGATGTCCGTCGGTTTGTTGGCCGCCAGTTGTGCACCGCTGATGGCTGAATCCCCCGACGGCTTTGTTGACTTGTTCAACGGAAAAAACTTGGACGGCTGGCATGGTCGCCCCCACTTTAGCCCGATTCAGTTTGCCGATCTGTCCGACGCGGATCGTGAAGCAAAGAAATCGGAGTGGATGGAAGACGCTAAGCAGCATTGGTCTGTCGAAAATGGTGAACTGGTCAACGACGGACACGGCGCCTATTTGGTGACCGACAAGGACTATCGTGACTACGAATTACATCTTCAGTACAAGACGGTTCCCAAAGCGGATAGTGGCATCTATTTGAAAGGGAATCCTCAGGTTCAGATTTGGGATCCGACCAACGAAAAACAATTTAAACACGGATGTGAAAAAGGCAGTGGCGGGTTGTGGAACAACAGCGCGGGTGCCGAAGGTAAAGATCCTCTGGTCAAAGCCGATAAGCCATTTGGCCAATGGAACGATGTCCGAATTGTTCAGGTCGGGGCACGCACATCGGTTTGGTTGAATGATCAACTCGTTGTCGATCATGCGAACATGGAAAACTATTGGGATCGCAAATCGCCATTGTTTGTCAGCGGCCCGATCGAACTGCAGACGCATGGTGGTGAAATCCGTTGGCGCAACATGAAGATCCGCGAATTGTCGAGCGCGGATGCGAACGCGATCCTGGCCAAAGATGACGCCGATAAGTTTTCGTCAATCTTCAACGGAACCGATCTGTCCGGGTGGGTCGGTGCGACCGATGGGTATGAAGTCGTTGACGGATCGATCCGCTGCAAAAAAGGGTCGGGCGGAAACTTGCTGACCGAAAAGGAATACGCAAACTTCGTTGCACGTTTGGAGTTTCGTTTGCCACCGGGTGGCAACAACGGGCTTGCCATTCGATCGCCACTAAAAGGCAATCCAGCTTACGAAGCGATGTGTGAATTGCAGGTTCTGGATTCGACGCATCCAAAATATGCCAATCTGGATCAGCGTCAGTACCATGGATCAGCCTACGGAATGGCCGCGGCTGCTCGCGGTTACCTACGACCTGTGGGTGAATGGAATTTCCAAGAAGTCACCGTCAATGGCAGCAAGATTAAGGTCGAGCTAAACGGGACTGTGATTCTCGATACGGATCTTTCGGAAGTGACCGAGTACATGGCAGACAGTGCGCATCCCGGGAAGGATAACGTCTCGGGGCATTTCGGTTTTGCCGGCCATGGTGACGCGGTCGAGTTTCGAGCCTTGTCGATCCAAGAGCTGTAGAATTGATTTGCGGTTGAATGAAGCCTGTCAAGTCACTTGGGGCATCGTCAAAATTCGATGCGTCATCGCTTGGCAGGATGTCAATTCACCGAATAAGTTTCTCGGAACGCTCTGAATCTTCCTGCCCAAGGTCGGACTTTCCCCAGCCGAAAACTGTTAATCGGCCGGGCGAAACATGTGGTGACTTTTCAGAGCAATACGCTGGATCAAAGGGAGATTGTGATGAAAGCGTTCGTGAACGGTAATGTTCGTTGTGGATTGATCATTTTGTCGACCGTGATTGGCTTCCCCGGTTTGGCTAAGGCACAGACCGTTGTTGACTTTCGTGAAACGGTTCGTCAGGCCGAAAGTGCTTTGGTCCGCGTGATTGTCGAACCCGACACGGCAACGATCAAAGACCAGCCGAAAGCGGAGGCAGGAAACGAAGCCAATCAGCCCAAGCTACAGTTGCATGAACTTGATGCGATTCCCGAGAAACGAAACTTCATTGCGCCCGTTAAGCGAATTGAAGAGCTGAAAAGCTCTGGGTTTGCAGCCGCCGACAACCTGATCATCGCGTCGATTGAATATCCCGTCACAAGCGTCAAGGTTCTTGGTCGGCGCGGTGAAGAGTTCGATGGCGAAGTTGTCGCTTTTGATTACGTCACTGGTCTCGCCGCAATCCGAGTCAGCGATGGCAATTTCGTTCCACTGGTGATCAGTGTCGCACCTGTCGAAGCGGGAATGCCTGTGGTTGCTGTTCACCAAGGGCAACGCACCATTCATGCAAATGTCGGGACGATAGCGACTGCGGCTATGCCCGCCGAATCAGGTGTTGGTCCGGTGCCCGAAGTCCACTTTTCGGTGCGTCCTGATACGCCCGGGACTGTCGTTCTAGACGCGACCGGGATCGTGGTCGGAATGATGGTGCCCAGCCAGAGCGGGACGCTGTGCTGTGTGGATCCGTCAGCGTTGATGCGTCTATCTAGTTCGGCTGATGGGCCCGCTGGGCAACTTTTGAAGCGTGGTTTGGTTGGGATCCAGTTCGAAGGTGGCGGTGCGTTGGTCTTGGAGGTCAGCCCGGACTCTGCTGCCGAAAAGGCGGGGATTTTGGCGGGTGACCTTGTTCAGCAGGTTGGCAAAATTGAAATCCAGCAATCGAGCGATGTCATTGCTGCGGTTGAAAATGCTCGAGCGGGAGAGCAGATTGCGATCACCGTTTTACGTGACGTAACTGAGAAAACACTTTCGGTAGAACTGTTGGAGCACCCACGGCAGTGGTCGGCATCAAGGAGCATTCACCCATCCGATTTTCCGCAAAGAGTTTTGCGATTGGAGAACGGTAGGATCGTTCCATTTCCGGGGCCGGGCATTCAAAACTTTGAGGAGTTTGACCAGATGTTTCGTCGCTTCGACGAATTCAAACGTCAAAACTTACAGACACTGCCAAAGCTAGAAGAGAACCGGTTGGAAAAGTGATCGCTGCGTCGGGCGGGACTAGTGCTTCGTTCCAACTCGATTTTGGATTAGCCGTATGGCGTTAGCCACGGTTTCAGTGCAATAACCGGGGCTAACGCCCGTCGGCTGATGACCCGAACCCGTATTTTCATATGGATCGAAGCACTAGCTTTCACCTTCGGCGGTCGATTGACGTTCGAGTGATTCGATCGCCTTTTTTAGTTGTCCACGCGCACGGCTAAGTCGGCTACGCACGGTGCCGATCGAGATTTGCAGAATCTCCGCAATCTCTTCGTAGGCGAAGTCTTCCATTTCGCGGAGCGTCAGAATGCGGCGATGTTCATCAGTCAATGTTTCGATGGCAACACGGACCAAGTTAATTCGCTCATCCCGCAGCATACCTTCGTCAACGGCGTCCTTCTCGTCTGCAATCTCCAAGCCGTTGTCTTCTCGGATTTGGTCCAAAGAAACACGTGCTCGTTTTTTGCGACGACGTGTTAACGCACTATTGAACGCGATACGGTAAAGCCAAGTGAAAAACTGACTATTGCGTTGAAACGTATCCAGCTTGGTAAAGGCTCGGATAAACGCATCTTGAGTGACTTCTTCGGCTTCTTCTGGCGAACCGGTCACCTGCAACATTGAAGCAAATAGCCGATCCTGGTTCTTGCGAACCAAATCGGCAAAGGCAGATCGGTCACCGGCAAGGGCGCGATCGATTAGCCTTGGCTCATCGTAGTCTCGATCTTGCTCTGGAGCCAAGCCGCCGCCTTCTAGATGTTGCGTCTAAAAATATGGGTTTGTGTGTAGCCGATAAAAATGGCCCGAGCGAAATTGTAAACGCCCGAGCCATGGTTGATTAGCTCCACTATAATTCGGATCGACGATCCGGGCTACATTCGTCACCCTTTTGCTACCGGTATACGGCGTTTTCCCTTGTTTGGATCGGCTTTCGGTACCGAGATTTCTAGGACGCCATCGGCAAGGTTGGCCGACACGTGATCGGCATCAATTGGGATCGAGAAGCGTACAACGCGATGAAATTCTCCGTTGGGGCGTTCTCGCTTGCGTGATTGGCGGCCTACGGCATCGGTGGCAGATTCCGGCACCGCTTCGGGCGTATCAGCCTGCACGCCGCCGCGAGATCCTTTTACTGTTAAGACGTCTTCGCTGACGTCGATTTCGACTGCGTCTTGCGCGACTCCTGGGACATCCAGAGTTATGTAAAACGCTTTTTCGGTTTCGTCGATGTCCAACGGAACCCGCATTGATTTTTGTCTTTTATCACCACTTGGTGTCTCGCCAAAAAAGGTTTCGACCAAGGTGTTCATATCGGTTGCCAAGTCATCCAGAAACTGTGACGAGGCTTGTTTGGGAAATACCATTCGCATCGTTTATTCCTCGAGATCTTTCGTTTGATTCAATCTGTTTGGTGACTGTCATTTCGACAGCAGGTTTGCATGCGAAGGTTTGTCGATATGCACACGGAGTGCCAATCAACTTTCGGCGGCGATTGAATCGTTACGAGGAAGTCTTCAGGAACTCGGCCAGGCGTTTCAGTTCGTCGGTGTTGATGTGGTCAACCCCGGCCTCCAAAAGTGCTTTCCAAACGGCTTCGTTTTCCGATGTGGCCCAGAAACGAACGCGTTGTCCGTTCGCGTGAGCCGCATTGACAAGTGCTTGTAGCCGCATTTTTTCCTGCGTCGGAAACTCCCCTTCGCCATTCCAACGAAAGCACTTCGACCATCGTTCGCTAATCAATGGCATCAACGTACTTGCAAAAGTGGTCTCTTCGAAATGCTCCAGGCGTCCGTCAACGAAGCTTAGACGGTCGTTTGCTTTCCGCATCGTTTCGATGGTACGGTTCCCCGAAACGATGACTTGGATCGGACCTTCGACATACTTGCCGGATTCGATTCTGCACAGCAGCTCGCGATAATCTTTTAAGACTTCTTCTAGCTTTTCGTAGGTGCTTTCCGCTTCGGTTTTGACGTCGACCATCAAGGTGAACTGTGGGCCATCCTTGAAAACCTTTCCGCCATTTTTCTCGATGCGCTCTTTTAGGGGATCCAGATAGAGATGTTGAAGTGTTCGATCGGGTTTCAGCTCAATCGGGTCATGCCCAACCAGCAGGGCTCCGTTCCACAGGAAGATGTCTGATTCGACACTGCAGAAGCCGTTGTCCAACGCATCATGAAGTGGTCGGTCATGCCAGTAGTCGTTGTGTGCGTGTGCCTGGCGTAGCGGTTCAACGGCTTCGCAAACATTTGACGAAGCGAAATTGCAGGTCACAAAGACCAAGTATGCGATGAAAACGAGCCGGTGTTTTTGAAGCATGGTTTCGGTGGTGGCGGGGCATTGGCGACGCGATGAAAATAGAAACTCATTATATCGCACCACGTCTGAGCACAGCGTGGCGCGATCTTAATCGCTAACCTGAAACCAAACGTCGGTAAGAAAGACTTGCTGGCTAGTCTTGGGGATGCTTGGCAAGAACGCCAAGCAGTACAAAGAATGAGATGAAGATTAGGATTGCCCCCAGCAGAAACGGCGCGCCGGCGAACTTGAACGGTGCAGAACTGCCCGTGAAATAGCTGAACAGTCCGCTGGTGAAAATGATTGGAGCAAAGATGCTGGTCAGACCTTGCAGCGAAGTCAGTGCGCCCTGGACTTCGCCTTGCTCTGATTCATGAACTGTTTTGGTGACCAGGCTTTGAACGGCAGGTCCTGCCAATCCACCCAGTGCACCCACCACCGCGATTGCAGGCAACATCCAGGCTTCGGTCGCAAAGGCGTATCCCAAGAAGGAAATAGCCGAAATCATCGTGGCGAACAACAAGATTTTGTATTCACCGAAGCGTTTGACGGCGGGCCTTACCAGTCCGCCTTGGACGATGACCGCTGTCACACCGACCCAGCAAAGAAAGAAGCCAACCGTTTGATGGCTCCATTCGAAACGGTACTCCGAGAACAAAACGAACACGTTCTCGAGACCACGTTGCGAAAGCGCTTTGAGCAGGAATACCATTGCCAGTCCCGCGACCAATGGATATCGCCGCAAGGTCTTGATGATGCCAAACGCGTTAGCCGTCTTAAGCGAGAACTGCCGACGTTTTTCAGGTGGCAGTGACTCCGGCAAAATGAAGAAGCCATACATCCAGTTCAGCAGTGCCAGTCCTGCCGCGGCAAAGAAAGGCGCTCGCAGTGATAGTTGGGCACTGAGTAAGCCGCCTAATGCCGGGCCGATGATAAATCCCAGGCCAAATGCCGCACCCACCAATCCGAAGTTACGCGCACGGGTATCATCGGTCGAGATGTCAGCGATGTATGCGTTGCCCGTGGTGAAGCTCGCGCCGAAGATCCCTGAGATAATTCGTGCGACAAAAAGCAACCAAAGGCTGTTGGCCATCCCTTGGATAATAAAGTCGACGCCCAATCCGAAAAGCGCAACGAGCAGAATCGGGCGGCGTCCGAATCGATCCGACAGCCCTCCGAGAATCGGTGCACATAGAAACTGCATCGTCGCATAGGAGGCGACGATCACGCCGTAATACCAAGCGGCGCCGCTTTTGGATAAACCGGAAAGCTCTTCGACCAAACCGGGCAGGACTGGGATCACAATCCCGATTCCCAAGATATCGATGAACAGGGTAATCCAGATGAACAGGATCCCGGCTTGTCGCTTGGGGGATTGGGGAGCTTCGCTGATTTCCTCAGCCGCTTCGATAGCGACCGGCGGAGCGTAGGGCGAAGCTTCAGAATCGCTCTGTTCAGAGTCGCTCCGGTTGGAAGCGATCGATTCTTGCGACTCTGGATGGTTCATGGCCGATTTTTGCGGAGTTGGCAGCGATGTTGGGCGGGCGAGCGTTCATCTTGAACGTCGAGAATGTGTCGTTGGTGGGCGTGTGAATATATTTACTGAACAACGATTACGGGAGGGGATTACGGGAGGGAGCACGGTAGTGCGGTGCTCGAGTTTGTCGCAATCGCCGGGCACCCGCGGCTGCAGACGGATCCAAAACATGTCCGTTCTGCAGCGGGGAAGGTCCGTGGGGGAATTCGATGAATCGTGTGAATCCCAATCCACTTTAGGCGGACAAATTGGTTCCCACATCGGTGCGGTAGGCACTTAGTGCGGGCAACAGTCCCGCGAGCAGTGCTAGGATCGCTACGAGTGGGAAGACCCAACCCTCGTAAGAGCTGGTGGTCAAGATCCCGACCTGAACGCCGGTCCGGTCTTCGATTTCGCCGCTAAAGAACCAGATGGCCAGGTGTGCCAGCATCCATCCGCTGATCGCACCGATCGAAGCGATGAGCAAGCTTTCCATGAGGATCACGCCTGTGACGGTCTCCCGACGAGCACCCAACGCCCGCATGACGGCGATGTCGCGGCGACGATCGTTCATTGAGTTGTAGATCGCCACCAGAACGCCAACGGCCGCGACGACGCAGGTGATCAGTGTGATGACCAGCAGGGCGGTCAGCATGGGGCCGACGATCGCTTCCATCAACCGTGCGATTTCACCAACTGGGGCTGCTGCCTGTGCGCGAACGCTTTCGTTGACTTGCGTTTCCAGTACAACACCCAGCATGGGCATTCCGGTACGGACAAGGATCGATGTGACTTCGCGTTCGGGAATCGTTAGCGGTTGGTGCCCGGCATCATCGGCAATCGCTTCGGTGGGAGGCTCGATGATCGCATCTTCGGTAACCGGTTTGGCGTGACCATCAAGCAAATAAAAGCCTTCCAGGTTCACAAAAGCGGCGCGGTCATTTGGGGTTCCGGTCGGGTCCATGATGCCGACCACGGTAAAGCCTTGCCCGTGGCCTTTGCCTTCGGGATCACCGTGGTTGTTCTGAAACGTGTCGCCAACCGACAAGTTCATTTGGCGGGCGACGCGTGACCCGAGCACTGCTTCAAAGTAACCGTATTCTTCCGAGTGAGTTTTCAGCGCGCGACCGGCGCTGAATGTGAACTTCTCTTCTAGCGTCGGGCCGTGACGGAGCAGTTCGAAAAAGTCCGGTGTTGTGCCGACCACACGGAACTCGCTCAAGTAGTCGCCCAGTGCCAGTGGGATCGCGAAACCGCCTCCGGCCACATAGCTGGCGTAGACCCCATCGCGTTCTCCTAATGCGGGGTCGCCCCCGTATTGTCGAACCATTTCGGCACGTTGATCGGCCGGAAAGAATTCCATGTATTCCGTGAACGGTAGGTTTTCGATCGGGCGACTGAGGTAGTAAACACTGTTTAGCGTCAGCTGCAGGGCGCTACCTTTGGGACCGACGACAAGGTTGTAGCCCACTTGCGCGTTGCGCGAGAACGCTTCGGTGACGATGCCGAAGATGGCAAGCACCATGACAACAAGTGCCACGCCTAATGCGAGCGAAACGGTTGTCAAAAGACTCGATAATGCTCGGTAACAAAAGTTTCGCCAAGCGATACGAAGGAGCCACATGATTGATGTTAGTTGGCTGAAGTTAGTTGTTGATTAAGCGGTCGCGTGAAGGGCACGGTTGATGTCTTCCAACCGATCAACGCGAGCGAATCGTTCGGTGACCGGCATCGAGTGCGTCACCATCATCAACGCAATGTTTTCTTCGCGACAGGAATTGATGATCAAGTCCAGCACGTTGTCGGCACTTGCCGGATCGACGTTGGCGGTCGGTTCATCGGCCAGCAGCAGTTTCGGGCGACCCGCTAAAGCTCTGGCGATCGCGACTCGTTGTTGTTGCCCAACGGAGAGTTGTTTGGGGCGATAGTTGGCTCGATCCGCCAAGCCGACTTTGCCTAACAAGTCACGTGCACGACCGATATCGACGGGACGGTTGCCAAATGCCATCCCCAGCTGCACGTTCTCGATCGCGGAAAAGGCTGGCAGCAAGTTGAATGTTTGAAAAACGTAGCCGATCGAGCCGGCGCGTAGACGATCGCGTCCCTGTTCGGAAAGCTTTGTCGTTTCGACGTTACCGATTCGAATGCTTCCCGATGTCGGTGTGAGCAGGCCGGCGATGATGTGTAGCAAAGTCGTTTTGCCACCGCCGCTTTCACCGATCAACGCGAGCTGTTCGCCTTGATCGATCGTCAACGATTCGATGTCGAGGACCGTCAACTGGCCTCCGCCGGGCTGGTCGAACGTCTTGATCAGATTGCGGATTGAAAGGACGTGGTTAGCGCCGACGTTCGCATCCGGGCTGGCGGTTTGGTTGGGTTCCATGGCGGTTTCGCTTTGTCTGCGGTTGGTGGTCGGCGATCGATCTAGCCGCGGCCTCGCATCGCACGTTGTAGCCCACGATCGGACTCGCGTTTTTTAATCGTTTCGCGTTTGTCGTGAATCTTCTTGCCTTTGACCAAGCCCATCAAGCATTTGGCGATCCCGCGTTCGTTGAAGTAGACCTTCAGGGGGATCAGGGTCAGGCCACGTTCATGCGCACGGCCTGAAAACTTATTGATCTCGACCGCATGAAGTAACAGCTTCCTTGGACGTCGCGGATCGTGATTCCACATCCCGGCGTTGTTGTAGTGAGCGATGTCCGCACCGATCAACCACAGCTCGCGATCCTTTTCTCTGATGTGAGCCTCGTCGAGTGAAAGTTTTCCTTCACGCATCGATTTCACTTCGCTGCCCATCAGCATCAAACCACATTCGATCGTGTCGAGAATCTCGTAGCGATGACGTGCCTTGCGGTTTTCAGAGACAACGGTGATCTGCGGCCCAGCCTTTTTCGAAGCGGTGCCTTTCTTCGGTTTTGATTTTTTGTTCTTCGCCATGATGGGGGGATTGTATCCGCAGATGCTGCCTTGGGTATCTCCCACCACGGTTGGGCTGAGTCGGTTTCAGTGGGGAGCTTTCGGTTGCGTCTCCGTGTGGTGGTGCGGTTGCACTACGTATAGAAAGCAAGACGAAGGCGTGCCGAATTGCCAAAGGCTTCCGATGGTTCGGGGGCTATTGGCGGGTTCAATTAGCGGGGGAGTTGTAGCGAGGCCGTCGAAAGCACACGATTCGTTGTGTGATTACATCGATTAAACACGTTCTTAGTGACCGTTTAGGCGTCCTTAGTGACCGGCATCGAATCGCCTTTACCGATTACCCATTGCTCCAGCTGACCTTTCACTACAATACCGCAGACGAAAGAGTTCGCATCTGGTTCACGCAAAACACTGATTTTTTAACGTTCATGGCATTTCGTTTACCTGTCGTAGCTGACCCGGAAATTCCCGAAGGAACCGATTTGAGCGGAAGCGGTCGGCTACCACGCTGGCTGAAGCGACCGATCCCCAAAAGCAACGCCAACCACATGACGGCGGGGCTGTTGGATGAATTGAAACTGGAAACGGTTTGCGATAACGCGAAGTGCCCCAACCGGATGGAGTGCTACAGCCAGCAAACCGCGACATTCATGATCTTGGGAAATGTTTGCACGCGGCCATGCGGTTTTTGTGCCGTTCACCGTGGTCGTCCTCCCGCGATGCCCGAGGCTGATGAACCCGAGCGAGTTGCGGAGGCGGCTGCTCGACTGGGATTGAAGCATGTCGTGATCACCAGTGTGACGCGCGATGATCTTCCCGACGGCGGCGCGGACCATTACTACCGCTGCATTGTGGCTGTGCGTGAACGAACCGGAGCGACAACCGAGGTGCTGACGCCTGACTTTGTCCAGTGCCGTGACGCACTCGAGCGTGTGATCGAAGCGAAGCCAACCGTCTTCAACCACAACATGGAAACCGTCCCGCGACTTTACCGACGCGTCCGTGGTCCCAAAAGCGAATACGCTTGGACGCTCGGGATGATGAAAAAGGTCAAGGAATACGATCCGGCGGTTAAAACCAAAAGCGGATTGATGCTTGGTCTAGGCGAAGAACGTGGCGAGTTGCTTGACGCATTAGCGGATATGCGTGAGTACGACGTCGACTTTTTGACGCTGGGGCAGTACTTGCAACCAGGTGAAAAGTATCTGCCGGTTGTGCGCTACGTTCCGCCGGAAGAGTTCGAAGAGCTAGCCGAAATCGCCAAGGGCATGGGCTTTAAGAAAGTGGCCAGCGGCCCCTTCGTCCGCAGTAGCTATCACGCCCGCGATATGGCTGAAACCGAAGTCTGACTCGCCAGCGGCGCCGCGTCTGCTGGAACCTGCGAACCCAGCGGACTCGATTCTAACGAGACCAGGGTCAATCGACTCTGGGGTGCTGCACTGCACTCTGAAACACTGCACTCTGTCGAGCTGCACTGCGAAACACTGCACTCTGAAGCACTGCGATCTGAAACACTGCGATCTGGGACAACGAGTGCGTCTGGGCACACCTGATCTCATTGCTTCAGAAACTCTGTGATTTGCCGGGGCCTGTTGTTGTTTGGGGGATATGCAATACTATCCGCCCACAAGGCAGACAATTGGATCTGACGAACATCAGAGCTGGGAGAGCACAATGTTTGATCTGACTCAGTACGAAATCGACGTCAAAAAAATCTTTCGCAACGCCTCGCCGGCGGCACTCTACGAAGAAGCTCTTCGCTACGAAAAAAATGCGACCTTGGCCGATACCGGTGCCCTGATTGCCTATTCAGGTGACAAGACTGGGCGGTCGCCGAAGGATAAACGCATCGTTAAACATCCCGAATCGGAGAACGATGTTTGGTGGGGAACCGTCAACATTGGACTCGACGAGCAGGTCTTTTGCGTCAACCGTGAACGGGCGATTGATTATCTCAACACCCGCAGTCGGCTGTACGTTCTGGATGCATTCGCCGGATGGGATCCCAAGTATCGCATCAAGGTTCGCGTCATCTGTGCACGTCCGTATCACGCGTTGTTCATGCACAACATGTTGATCCGTCCGACTCGTGAAGAGCTGGAAACGTTTGGCGAACCGGATTGTGTGATCATCAACGCCGGTGCTTTTCCGGCGAACCGCTACACGACCGGGATGACTAGCAAGACCAGCGTCGATCTAAGCTTGGAACGACGAGAAGTGGTCATCTTGGGAACGCAGTACGCCGGTGAGATGAAGAAGGCCGTGTTCACATTGATGAACTACCTGATGCCGAAGTCAGGTGTGCTGCCGATGCACTGCTCCGCGACTAGCGATCCAGAAACGGATCGCTCATCCGTTCTCTTTGGTCTATCGGGAACCGGCAAGACGACTCTTTCTGCTGACCCTAAGCGTTCGCTTATCGGTGACGACGAACACTGCTGGACCGATCATGGTGTCTTCAATATCGAAGGCGGGTGCTACGCAAAAGCGATCTATCTGACACGTGATGCCGAACCACAAATCTTTGACGCGCTTCGCTATGGTGCGGTGTTAGAGAATGTGGTCTACGATCAAGCCGATCACCATGTCGAATTTGATGACAGTTCGATCACCGAGAACACTCGCGGTGCTTACCCGATTGAATATATCCCCAATGCAAAGATCCCATGCACGGCCGGTCAACCGACCGATGTGATCTTCTTGACCTGCGACGCATTCGGCGTGCTACCACCAGTCAGTCGGTTGACTCCAGAGCAGGCAGAGTACCACTTTATCAGCGGCTATACCGCCAAAGTCGCCGGTACCGAAGTCGGCGTGACTGAACCCGAAGCGACATTCTCACCTTGCTTTGGTGGCCCATTTTTGGTCTGGCATCCCGGCAAGTACGCCGAGCTGTTGTCCGAGCGTATTCGCCGCTACGGCACGAATGTTTGGCTGATCAACACCGGTTGGAGCGGCGGGGCTTACGGTGTGGGAAGCCGGATGAAGCTGGCATACACTCGCGCGATCGTCGATGCGATTCATAGCGGGGTTCTCAAAGACGCTCCTGTCGAAAAGGAACCCTGTTTCGGATTGGACGTCGTAACAAAGTGTCCGGGCGTTCCTGATGAAATCCTGGTGCCGCGAAATACTTGGAGTGATCCAAGTGCCTATGACGCCACCGCGAAAAAGCTCGCTGGGCTCTTCCACAAGAACTTTAAATCCTACGCCGATGGCGTTAGCGATAAAGTTCGTGATGCTGGCCCCATGCCTGTCTAAGGCGTTCGATCGCTTTGGCTGTCATTCGGTGCTCGTGCCAAGCTAAGGTGCGAGCACTGCGGTGCGAGCCCTGTGGTGCGAGCACTGCGGTAGGAACACTGTGGGGCAAGGTCGGGATTGTCGGCGCGAGCTGAATTAATCACCGGTCATTGTTATTGTTCGAAGTAGGCTTCTTCGGAAAGGTCGTCGATGACTTCGTCTTTCAGCATCGGCGAAGACGACGATTCAATTTCTGAAGGCGGTTCCTGCGGAGAATTCAGTTCCAGCGTTTCAGCTGCCGGCCCAATGATCGACTCAGCAGGTTCCTGGTGAGCCACTGGCATGACGGGGGTAAGGTCGATGATCTTGCGTTCCAAGTCGAACTCTTCAGGCGGCCGGTCATCACGGTCCAGCGAGGACGCGATATCATCCCTCGAAGGTCCGCGATCAAGTGCATCGTTTAGGGTCAGCGCCAGTTGCTCATCGGCCCAGCGACGCCACTCGGGACGGGTTTCGATTAAAGCGAGGTCCTGCAGTTGCTGCATTAGAACTTCGTCTCGTTCACCACGTCGAATTCGTAGGCGTACCAGGTTTCCTAGATAGTGAGGATTGGCTGGGGCCATGTGGTTGGCGGTGTAGTAAAGGTCCAGCGCCTCGTCGACCCGTCCACCGGATTCCAATGCCAACGCCAGGTTGTAAACCACCGTCGCATCTTGCGGAAGAAACTGCCGAGCTTCTTCGAATGCCATGACGGCTTGATAGAGGTTGCCCTGTTGGTAGTGCATCAAGCCAAGATTGTTGTGTGCCGGCCCGTATGCGTAGTCAGCTTCGATCGCATCGCGGAAATGCTTGGCAGCCAAATCGCGATGTTCGTGATTAAGCGAGCGAATGCCTGAGTTGGTCAGTCGCTTGGCTTTGGCCGTGTCTCGCTTCGATGCGGCTTTGACGACTGATCGATTGGCAGATCGTGACAGCGAACAACCCGCCGGCGCAGCAAGCAATGCCGCGACCATCATCGCGGAAATCAGTTTGCGTCCGTTGCGTTTCGCCCTTTGCAGCATATTCCCTCAGTTGCTGCAGCAATCATGTCGTGAAACTCTGCACGACTTCTTTCGCTAGGACTCGCTTTTCGGTGAAAACGTGATCTGGGTCAAGATCAGCTGGCAATCCCATAGCTCTCGATTGCCTTGGCGCGTTGGCGAAGTCAGCTTCATATCACGCACCAAACTGCCGGTGGACGCATCCTCGAGCTCGTCGCAGAACGCGGTGATCTGCGGCACGGTGGCTCGGTTTAGCTTGATCGATACCGACTGAAGCATGTAATCCGAGCGGTCGATCCGCTGTGGCGCCGATGGCGACTGAGTTGATAGCATTCGCTCAGGAAGGCCTGCATCGGCGATGGCGGTGTAAATGCGATTGAGCAATTCATCCGCCGCCTGGATTTGCAAGGCCGCAATCGAAGGCTTATCCGATAGTGCCTGGATCTGCGATAGTTTTTGGCGAAGCTCGATCAGATCGGCCTGGCCGTTCTGCAGACGCTGCGACTTCTGCCGCACCTCCGAGACAGCTGAGACGGCGTACAAGCTGAGCAAGCCGACGAAGGCGGCGATTGCGATTCGCTTCGAATTCGTTGTCATTGCTCACCTCCCGATTCGGCATCAGCTTGCCGGTTCATCGGCGGGATCCAACGGGCAGTCATCAACGACTGGTAGGTTTCGATCGGCTCAAGCTTGCTTGGCGGAATCTGTTCGGAAGCCGGCGGTGAAACCTCAAAACCGGATTGCTCCAAACTGTTCGCGATGATTCCAATTTGAATTGCCGATGCCGCCCGAACGGTGAAGCTGCAATCACCATTTTCGATGTTGAGATCCAGGATCCGAAATCTCGCACGCTTTTCTTCTGCAACTTTGAAGCCACGGTAGAGATCACGAAGGACCTTTGCGGCGGGGGTGGGTAGATCGACAGATTGCCCTGATCCTCGGGAGCCCAGCGAGTGTTGATGCTCACGGCGGACGGTTCGCATGATTAGTGTTGGGACACGTCGATCAGGGAATGTTTCCGCAAAGGCTTTGTTTTGTATTTGTTGGATGTCACGGAGTTGAACTTCGATGCGTTGCCCCCGATACCAGGAGGCCGCGATGATCACGATCAAGAACACCACGGCTGTCATGGCAACGAGTCGTAAAGATCGGCGGATGGCGTGCAATGGATCCGCAGGGCCTAAGTCTTCGCGGCGCAAATTCAGACATGGTGCAAGTCGACCTTGCATCACTGATTGGGCCGCTTCGTCGATCAGCTGTGATACGGGTTGAGCGATAGGTGTCGCGCTGGACAACAAGCCGGATCGATGTCGCTTTCCGACGAGCATGACGGGCAGAGCCGGATCAGTCGCTAGCGTTGATAGCCGTTCCCAGAGATCGACGGATGCGTAGCGTTTCCAATCTCGGCATCGTTTCTTCGCATCGATCAATAAGTCCTCCAGCACTCCGTCTTCCTGCCGGATGATCAGTCGGATAGGAAATGATGCTGTAGGCTGTTCGCAGATGCTTTTGGCAATCAGGAGGCTGGTGGGCACAATCGCGACGACATCGATGCCATGCAATTGCAATGCATCGACCAAAGGGCGAAGGCGATGCGTTTCGATTGCGATGCAGAATGCATTTTGGCGAGTGTCATCAACGTTGTAGTCGCACGTTGTTTGCTCGGCGTCGAGCGGGAGCACGCGTTCAAGCTCGTATCGAACGCTTTGATAGTCGGTGCTGTCGAACCCGTCAGCCAAGTTAAGTTTGGCGGCGAATGCTTCGCAGCTATGAAGAGCCACGACGCAGCGGGATGGCTTGGTTTCAGCCCCCTCGATCAACTCACGAAGCGTGGCGGCGATTCGCTCGGCGCTCGCATCGTTCGGCAGTACAGCTTCGTCGGATTGGCAACTGAGATACCAATTCGAAAGCTCTTGGCGAACAATACAACCGTGGCGCAGTGCCGTCGCGGTGGTTGTCTTGTTAGCCGAATCGGTCATCGATTTCGTCGACGATTGGGGCGCTCATCGCTATCGGAGTCCGAAGTCGGCGATGCTTTTCTTAGCTTCAGCGACGCCTGTTGCCCATCGATTTCCAGAGTCACTTTGTTGGAAGCGATCGAGGCGACTCGGGCACCTGTCGGACTTAGCGCAACGGCTTCACCTTCAGAACGAATCACAGTTTTTCCGCTGGCGTCGCTGATGATAGCCACGCGCTTATTGGGTTCGATGATCGTTCCGATAAGCGTCCAGTCTAGCTTGGGTTTCGCTGGTGGACGCACAACAGGTTTCTGAACAACCCGCGCCGGAGCGCTCGGCTTGGCCACAACTTTCGGTGGATCGTAAAGGGGCTTTTGGATCGCCAACGCTAGATCAACCGGGCTTTGCGCCTGGTCGTTCGTTTGTGCAACCGCCGCGGCGCCGGTCGGTGTTGTGTCCAGCGGGATTGCTTGTTCCGGTTCATTCAAGGGAAGGAACGCCCAAACGGCTGCCCAAAGCGTTCCGGCGATCAGTCCGGCCGAAAAACTTTGCAGCAGGCGATGTTGAAGTTTGACGTTCACAACAGGAAAACCAGTGGGAAACTCAGTAGGCAAATCGTTCGTTCACCGTGATACCGTCGTCGGCTTGCCGCGTGATGGCGAGCGAACGCATGCGTCCGCGTGGGGGGGCGGAGGCGTCGATCCACAGCGAAAAGTGTTGGCTCGATTCAGCAATCATTTTACGTAGACGAGTCTTCTCTGTCGTCGATTTTGCTTCTTGCTGAATCAATTGTTCGGCCGACATTGTCGGATTCTGTCTATATCGGCTGACCAACCGGTTCGCTCCAGCTCGCGAGAGAACACAACTGGCAATCGCCGTAATCGCGCGATCCGACGCACGTTTCAGATTAATTGCCCCGCCACCAAAGATGGTGATTTCTTGTGTGATTTGAGGCAGGGCCGCTTGTTGGCCCGTCACCACGGTCAGAGCCGATTCGTCAAAGACTTCGCCCCAGCTGCGAAATGCCCGTTCGATTTCAATCGCTGAGTCGTCTTCGTTTTCAACGTCGGTCGGTTCGATTGGAAAGGTGGCTGCGGCTGGGTTCGGAGCCAGCCGCATGGCAAGGTTTGATGGTGGCCCCAGAAGTTCGGTGACGATCATATTGGCCCGTTGAGGACCGGCAGCTTGGTAGATGGTGTTGATGTTTGCTTTCGCGTCCTCATCCGCCAACGCGACGTCAAAGGTAACTCCACCGAGTGTGATGATGGAACGGATTTGTCGGGGGGCAAACGCGTCTGGATTTTCGGTCGTGACTTTTTCAGACTGTTCGAAAATCTTGCGTGCGTGGGGCAGCAGTGTCGATTCGATCGATGACATGCCCCAGCGTTGTTGGAAACGCACCGCCGCATCACTGGCTGCCAACGCACGTTTCAAGCTGTGTTTGGATAGTGTCGCTAAGACCGTGACCATCAACACCGCTGTCGCGATGACCGCTAACAGGGCGAAGCCTTGGTGCCGGGTTTGAGATGCATTTGATCGGTGGTGTCGCAACGGACCGCTACTGAGCATGATGATGGATCACCTCACGTATGAGCAGCCGGTTGCGATCGTCCGTTAGTGTGATTCGGATACGATCGGGGATCGGTACAAGATCCGGATACGATGAATCTGTTCCTGAATGCTGCTCGACTTCGCTTAGCAGGTCGACATTGATTCCGCCGACACCCAGCCAGCAGATTTCCTGGCGACCGTTGAACTGCCGGACCAAAGCGTTTGTGTTCAACATCCCGATGACCTGATATCGAACTCGACCGGGAAGGTGCCCCGGGGCGATGTAGCCACCGAGTTCGATAAGACCGGTGTCCACGCGAAACGCTCGAGCATTTTCGAAGTCAACTCGGATTCTGTCGGATAGACGTAGGGCTGCGGATCGATCGATGTGTTGTCGTTGGATCTGAGTTGTCTCTCTTGTGATGATTCCGGTCATCCGAAGAAGCGTGACCATCATGATCGAGGCTAAGGTCAACGCGACGACAAGTTCGATCAACGTCAATGCGGATTGTCGGCAATGGCAACGCCGATCAGCCGGAAAGAAGAAGGTCATAAGCTGTTGGCCTCTTGGACGAGGTCAACCTGCAGCGCCGGCTTCGCAAGGTCTGCCGAATCGAAGATCGCGAATCGGATGATGTGGACCGGTAGGGTTGCCAGTTCGGTTTGGCTTACGACTGAAGTTTGCCAACGCAATGATGGTTGGCCAGGGACAAAACCGGTGCTGTTGCGGGGAAGCCCATCGGGCCGTGATGTCAGTGTTTCCAATAGGTCATCGGCAATGATGGTCAGTTGAAAACGTTTCTCTGCTGATGCGAGCTGCCGACGATGACTCGAAAAAGCCATTAGCGAACCGGCAAGAATCGTCGCCATCAACGTCAATGCGACGACGACTTCAATGAGGGTCAAGCCTGAACGCCGATGTGGGCAGCTTTGCGGTGGCATTATTCAACGCTCATCACAGCGACAATTTCGTTGTCATCGAGCTGATCGATAACTTGGCCAGAAACCCCGACGAAACCGATCCAGCGAGACAGCTTTCCGCAGGAAAGTTGGATCGCATAAGTCGGCGTCACCCCTTGGTCGCTGCAGCGAAGTTTCAGTCGCCGCAATGATGACGATGGTGTCTGTGACGGCACACGGATCTGATCAATCGTGACACCGTCCCCCAAGCGGAATTCTTCACGATGCGGAGAGACGACTATTAGCCTGCTGGTGGACGCGTCAATTTCGGCTTCGATAGTAGAACGCATCGAAAGTGAATTTCGACGTAGATGTGAGTCAAAGCGCTCGATCGTTTCGCACGCACGGGCGAGGCTTAGCCTCGTCAATGCGGACTGACTTTTGTGAACAGCAAACGCGGCACACATCGCCATCAACACGAGCACGATGACGAGCTCAATCAGACTGAAGCCGTTAGGCCGGTTGCGACGCGAAGTTGACCTGATCACAGCGATTCATCCAACATCTCACTTGAAAAGTCGGCATCTTCGCCTTCACCGCCTTCACGCCCGTCCGCGCCCAGGCTGATCACTTCGAATCCATCGCCCGTGACGAAGTATTGGTAAGGCGTTTTCCAAGGGTCGACAGGGACTTTGCTAAGGAATCCTTCTTCCCAAGTTGTGGTCGGTTCGGTCAGGATCTGTAGCCCTTCGTCTTCGGTAGGAAATCGGCCTTGATCGAGCCGGAATGTATCAAGTGCTTTGACAATCGTTGCGATCTCGGCTTTCACAGCATTCTTACGCGAATTGACGAGGTAGCCGCGTGTCCGAATCGCCACCAGACCTGCCAGCATTCCCAAGATGACCATCACCACGATCAATTCGACAAGTGAGAACGCGTGCCGACTTCGCTTGCGATGACGATGAATTGGTTGAATTATTTGAGGCGAGTTACAGAACATTTCCTGCTTCCAGGATAGGTAGGATCGTGGCCAATAATAAGAAGCCGACCATGACAGCCAGGACTAGGATCAAAACCGGTTCGACAAGTGCTGTCAGTCTCGCCGATGTTGTTTTGACTTGTTCATCATAGTCGTCAGCCAAACGGAAAAGCATCTCGTCGAGTTTGCCGGATTCTTGACCGACCGAAAACACGCGAATAGCTAAGGGCGGGAAAACGTTGTCGACCGACAAGGCTTCCGCAATTTCTTGACCGGCCGCGATACGTTCGCCGGTCTGTTTCAACGCGTCGCGGAATCTTGTATTTCTGACCGAACGCGCGGCCAAGTCGAATGCTTTTGTAAGTTCCACGCCACTGCGGGAAAGTGTGGCGATGACCATCGCGATACGTGATACGTTTTGTTTGATGATCATCGGTCCCAGCAGCGGAACCCGAACGACGATTTGATCAAGGTGGCTTCGCCATCGAGGCGTTTTGACAGCGCCGGCCAGTAGGAAAGCGAGGATGGATGTGCCGATGATCCACCACCAACGATAATCGATCAGGGTCTCGCTGAGTCGTTTGGCAACGCGGGTTGGCCAAGGCAATGCCGGTAGTGTCTCTTCCAGGTTTTCCAACAGCGGTGGTAGGACGCCCGTCATCAAGAATATGCCTGCCGCGGTTCCGAAGCAGACAAGGAACGCGGGGTAAACCAATGCCGTTGTGACAGCATCGGTGAATCGCGATTGTCGTTGCTTGAAATCGGCGACTTGCGATAGCACCGTTTCCAGCGTTCCCGCGTTTTCGCCGACTTCGACCATTTGGATGGTGGTTTCGTCAAATAAGTCGGGTCGAGACTGCATGGCGGATGCGAGTGATTCGCCAGCGGCAACTCGTTCTCGGACCGACAGTAAGGCTGAACGAAACCGTCCGCTGTACTGGTCAGTGATCGTATCAAACGCATCAAGAAGCGGAACACCCGCGTGCAACAGCATCGACAGTTCGGCAATCACACTGGTCGATTGCTTGGCCATTCCCAGCGATGGCAGGGAGAACGTTGCCTGTTTTTGAATCTGTGCCCGTTGGTCCAGACTCTCCGCGATTTTGCGGACGCGAATTCCCTGTTCACGCAGCACGTCACGAGCTTGCCGAGCGGTGTCCGCTCGCACGGTGCCCCGCACGGTTGCTTGGGTTTGGTCGGTTCCGATGTATGAAAAGACAGCCATCACAAAGTCGTGACTCGTTGGACTTCGTCCATGGTGGTGATGCCTTGGATGACTTTTTGCCTGCCGTCGGTCGCAAGTAATTTCATTCCGGACTTTAGCCCCGATTCACGGATCATCGCGGCACTGGCGCGTTGTCCAATCAGTTCCCGGCATGGATCGTCAATCGTCAGCAATTCAAATAAGCCGACTCGTCCTGAGAAACCCGTCTGTCGGCAAGTTTCGCAACCGCCAGGTTGAAACTCGACCGTGTCACAGCCTGAATCGGATGGTGTGGGCCGTTTACATTCTGGGCAGAGGCGACGCACCAAACGCTGGGCAAGCGACGCGACCAGCGAACTGCTGACCAAGTAAGGTTCGATACCTAGATCCAAAAGTCGCGTCACGGCGCTGGCGGCGTCGTTGGTGTGCAGCGTGCTGAATACCAAGTGACCGGTCAGAGAGGCTTGAATCGCCATCATCGCGGTTTCCGAATCGCGAATTTCGCCGACCATGATGATGTCGGGGTCCTGACGCAAAACGCTGCGCATCCCGGAGGCGAATGTCATGCCCTTCTTTTCGTTGATCTGTGTTTGGCTGATCCCATCAAGCTGATATTCGATGGGGTCTTCAAGCGTCAGGATGTTAAGTTCCTCGCTGTCCAGTTCCGAAAGAGCTCCATAAAGTGTGGTGCTTTTCCCGCTGCCAGTCGGTCCTGTTACGAGGATCAAGCCATGGTCACGATTGATCAACGATCGAAATGCGGTCAGCTCGTCCGCTGGCATTCCGAGTTCGGCGAGCGTGTAAAGTCGCGCGCTTTTGTCAAGTAATCGAATCACGATCCTTTCGTTGTGACTGGTCGGCAACGAAGCGATTCGCAAGTCGACAACTCGATCGCCCAATTGAACCGTCGCTCGGCCGTCTTGAGGCAATCGTTTTTCGGCAATATTCATTTTGCCAAGCACCTTGACCCGCGAAAGCACCTCTTCCTGGATGCCTTTGGGGATTTCGAAGGTGTCAAACAAGACCCCGTCAATCCGCTGCCGAACCATTAAGCGATCTTCGTACGGCTGGATGTGGATATCCGACGCACCTGCTTTTACGGCATCGAACAAAATGTGATTGACCAATCGAATCACCGGAGCGCGGCCTTCGGTATCCAAAAGGTCTTCACGTGGTCCGAGCTGCGCGATTTCAGTTAGCAGCGAGTCGCGATCGATTGAGTCGATGACTTGCTGGGTTTGACTCGATTGTGCTGTGTAGGCTGCGTTGATTGCCGCTTGAATCGCTGCCGTTGACGCGGGTATCGGACGAACTTGCATCCGTCGTAGTTCACCAGTCGACTGTTGCGACAACGCACGGGAAACGATGTCGACTTGATCGAGCCCAGACACGGAATCAATAGCCAGCCAGATTTCGTCAGCTTGCTTGGCTCGGAATCCCATGACGACATGCTGGCGGGCATGGCCGATGTTGATGCGTCGAACAAAGTCGTCACTTGCCGTTAAGCCTGACAGATCTTCTGCGACAGGCATCCGCAGATGATCGGCGATTTCGCGAATCGACGGGCTCATAAATCAAACCGCCCAGACGGGCAGACAACGCAGAAAAGAAAAGGCAATCGACCGATTAGGATTGATTTAAATGGCGATGGATCCCGCCGCTTCTATTGCAGAATTGGCAGCGGGTCTGAATCCGGGTAAATCAATTGTGGGGCCGATTGCAGCGGGGCATCAATGACGACGCTTTCATCATACACCGACTCGCGGCGATACGTCGGACGCAGTCCCGAAGCAGCCCCATTGGGGAGTTGGCAAGCTTGCGTGGAGGTTTCGCCAGTGACTAGCATCGGTGCACTGGATGGGAAATCCGCTGGAAGTTGTGCGTCTTGAGTCTGCAGATCGGAGATGAATTTCAAGTCGCGAAATTGGCTGTCGCGAAGGATGCGTGGCCGAATGAATAGAAAAAACGACGTGGTCGATTGTTCTTCGGTTCGCAGGCTGGTGAGTTCGCGCACGATTGGCACCTTTTCCAGCCATGGTACGCCGGTCTGGGTGTCTGCTTGGCTGGTGCGTTTTAGTCCGCCGACGATCACGGTTTTACTGTTGGGGATCGTGACCACGCTGCCAACACGATCGATTTGTCGTGGCGGGGGAAGGTTGTTGGATCCAGATCCGATGAACGTGCTGAATTCAACGTCGAATTCCAATTGAAGGTGGTCATCTTCATTGATGTGCGGCGTGACCTGAATTGTCGTGCCCGCTTCTTGGTTTCCACCGAGTCCGGTCAGTGTTGTCGTTTCGCCCTGGCTGAATGCTTGGAAAGGGATGCTGGAAATACTATTGATCACTCCGGTTTGGTTATCATTCACCAAAACGCGAGGTGAGGAGAGAACTTTACCACGCGTGTGGCGACTGACCGCTTGGACGATGACGTCAGCAACATCGGGGTCGACTAAGACTCCGTTAAAGCCAAGTGACGGATTGACGGTCAATTGTCCTGTTGTCGGATCAACTTCGCTTAATCCAAAGGACGTGAACTCGAACAACCGTTTCGCACCGCTGCGATCACCGGAACTGATTTCGACACCCAAGGAAAAGTTATCACTGGTGTCGATCGCGATAATGTCCGCTTCGATCAAAACCTGGGGTCGCCGTTGATCCAAAGAACGAATCAGTTTTTCGTATAAGGCTTGCACATTCGCGGGGGCAAAAACGATCAAACTGTTGGTCGCCACATCCGCCGAAACGCGGGCACCACCAGGAAGCATCGCAACCGATCCGGCAGTCGATCCCCCAAATCCGGACGCCATTCCGCCCATCGTTGCCAGGGCGGCGTTTTGGTTGATTCCACGGTTGGGGGCAAGGTTGCCAGAAAGGTTCTGGCCAACAACGCCAAATTGGCCCCCGCCTAGAGCGCCATTGACTTGCTGATTTGCCGATCCCGAACCCGGGTATAGATTCGTATTTGCTGCCGGGTTCCCCGACATGCCAGCGACGCCGGCCGTTGGCATAACGGCTTGGTTCATCGTGCCAAAAGCGCCAAACGCTCCGCCGAAGCCTCCGGCATTTTGGACCCCAGGCGATTGGCCGATACCGGCTGCCTGTTGCAACGCCAGCAGCGAATACAAAACTTCGATCGCCGTCGCATTTTTCAGTTTGTAAAACCGAATCGGACTCTCTTGGGCATCGATCGGTTTATCCAATTCTTTCAGCAGCGTTTCGATTTGCTGATGGACCACCGCACCGGCTTGGACGACAAGCAAATTACCTTCTTCGTCGACGGTCGTTTCGATCGAGGAACTGTCTCTTTTGGCCGTCGTGGTTTCGCGGTCTACAAACCCCTGGACCAAGCGGTCCAGTCTGGCTGCACTGATGTTTTCGAGACGATAAACGCGAGTCAAGAACTCGGTCCCAGAATCGAGACGTTCTAAAAGCTTGATTGCAGACGACACGAGTTCCTTTGGACCGGCAACAACGATTCGTTGTCCCGTTTTGTCAATCAGCAACTTGGGTTTGCCCGACGCCGTTTGGTTGCGGCCAGCATCGACCGAGCGGATCGATTCGAATTGTTCGATCAGCATCGCTGGTGGGCGACGGCGAGTTTGGTAAAACTCGATCACCCCTTGTTCATCCGCGCGGTCAATCATCTCAAGCAATTCGGCAATCATTTTCACGTCTGCCGCATACCCGGTGACGATCATCAATCTCTGTTCGGGCAACGCTAAAATGTTGGACCCTGTGCGTGTCAGGAACGCTTTCAGGGACGTCGATGCGACCGTAATATCGATAAACCGAACCGGTAGAACCTGAGTCACGGCGGCCGCAGGACCATTGCGGCGTGAGACTTCGGCGGCGTTTCCGGCTGGAGCTTGACTGACGATGTCGGCTATGTCGACAACACGTTTCCAGCCCGGCACATCGCTATCAACGATTGCCAAGTTGGCTTCGCGAAGCAGGCTGCCTAGCAATGTTGGAAGAACTTTTTTGGGAAGCTTCGCCGGTGTGTAAACGGTAACGTCACGACGGGCGATGTCGGTTCCGTGCAGAAATCGAACATCGAGTTCTTGGCTCATCAAGTCCAGCAAGGTCGTGACCTTGACCGTGCCAGACAGATTCAATTCGACGATCGCATCGCCATCGATTTCATCGGCCAGCGACTGCGCAGACACGACACCTGAATTGCTAGCTGGTATCACGATCAGCAGGGGAAGTACCAGCAGCAAGCAGCAAACATGTCCTACGCCTGTTGTAAAAGGCGAAAACTTCGTTTGGTTTATTCTGCTAGCAAATCCATGCACGACGTCGATCTTCGGGGGCTGGAGAGACGCTAGGTTCTGATCACTGATTAACGAGAAGCACCGCATCGCGTGTTTGGCGTATCCGAACGCTGAACGGCTTATCCCGTCAAAGGACGGTTCGCGATGCAATCCAGGTGATTAGGGAAACCTCCGTCTGGCGTCAATTCAAGCTGGGAAAGAATGAACTTGAAATGCCCTTAAATCTCCATTTCGCGTGAATTCCATTCGGGGCAATTGCTGACGCAGGTTCGATCAGATGCGACTCCGCGACGATCGTCAGAAGCCAAAGCTCTTGAAAAACGACTCAACCTGGGATTCGAGTTGTTGCGAAAACGTTTTTTCGTCTTTGACTTCGACTGCGGTCGTGAATAGACGCTGTTCGATGCGTCGCGCGATTTCGCGATGTCGGCCGAGAGTGTACTGATCAGACGCGATCAGTTTTTGCGTTCGAGTTAGCAACTGCGATGCGGCTTGGACGTCTTCTTTCGCGTAGCGATCGGCTTGGTTGACGATCGGCCATAGCGTACGCATGCAGAGGTCCACCCGATCACTTTTTTGGTACGACTCCATTTGCATTTGCTGGGTGATGCTAACTGACCCTGTCTGGGTCGCCACGACTTCGGAATCAACGGAAGGAAGTTGTGCGTCAACCGCTTTGGCGAATTCATCGATCGCTTGATGCTGGAGCTTTTCGTCTTTGGAGACAAATGCCAGATCCATAACAATCGAAGCTAAGGTTGGTTCCGGGAGTGCAGACGTTCTTCTTGACTGAACTTCTTCGATCATTTGTGCGGTTGTGCCTGCCATATCGGACAGTCTTGCCATCGCAATTGAAGCGGATTGAATGGTCCAGTTGGTGCGGTTGTTGTAGTTGTCATAATTTCGGTTCGATGCGATCCGTTTCGGAAATGCATTGGTCTCAAGCAAAGAGTTTTCGGGAACCGTGATCGCCAACAATGTTTCGGCGAGTTCTGCCGCTAGTTCCGCATCGACTTCGTGTTCTTCGGAACCTGCAGGTTCCACTTTTGTGAACAAGGTGAGGTCTTCGGTGTCAAATGCCGAGGACCAATTTTTGATGATTTCGTGAACCTTGACCGCGAACTGATCGCGTTCCGAATCGGCATTTGTGTTGTTGTAGGATTGTGATCGGTTTTGTGAGATCGCAAACGGGTCCCGATCGCTCGTCATTAACGTGATGGGCAATCCATGTTGGAGGCCAATGCGAAGCGCTTTTGCCGAAGATGCGTACTTACCACGTTTGGCAAACGAATTTGCCAATCCCAAGCAGAATTGAACTTCTTCACTGTTTAGCTTCGATTGTGCGCTGGAATTTTTCTCGAGCAACTCCAGGGCTTCCAGCATCTTTTCATCAGTGCCGACGCCGAGTGCCATCACGGCCAGTTCCAAAGAACGGTCTCCGGTAAGGCTGGCAATCATCCCGAGGCGTTCGGACAAACGCTCCGTAACGGAAGCTGCGTCTGGGTGGTCAGAGACTTTTGCAGCCAGCATGGGGACCAGCAAGTCGTTGAAACTGTCGATTGATTTGAACTCGCCTTTTTCGACTGCTGCAGACAATGATTTTTCGTCAGGGATCGCGTTGACGAGTTTGTCTAGCGGTTCGGAGATGGTGACTTCGATCGAGGGTTCCAAAGCAAGCACCAGCTGAAGTGCAGCGAGTGAGATTACATCTGGCGAGTCGGCGAGAGCCGTTTGTAGTGACTTCATGATGAGTTCAATGGTCGCTCTTCCTTCGTCCGAAGAACGAGCCTGTTGCAGTGCCAAAATCAAGCTTGGGAGATCATCGTTTTGCCGAGCACCGGCAGGCTTGATGTCCATTAAACGGAAGTCAGCGATCTTGTCACTTTCAAGCAAACGTTGGTTGATGACTTTCAGGTAATCAACGGCCGCTTCGCTGTTGATCGCTTCTTTCGCTTTGTCGCTGGCTTTGGTGAATTGCTCAAGTGTGTTGCTTGAACCGCCCCATCGTCTGGCTCGTTCGAACTTGTCAGGTGCCGAGATGACGCCTTGATAAACCACATACGCATCGATTGGGAAATCGTACTTGGCAAGCATGTCAGCCACTTGCTTGATCTCGTTGAGCTCTTGGTAGTCTCCATAGCCGGGGTTGTGGACATTGTCTTCGGAGTGGTCAATTCTTGCAAAAGCCCGCAACATGGTGTCTCGTGCTTCTGAACGCAGTCCTTCTTCATTGAGATGATAAATCAGTCTCGCTTCGGGAGAGTACCGGATCGCGGTACGCAAGGAACCCGGATCGGACGACGCGGCTCTATAGATGGATAGCAACAGTTCGGTTTTATCGTCGATCGCATACTCGTCATCTTCTAGCATCAGGCCCACTTGCCAGATTAATGACACGGATACCTTTTTGACCGTTTGGTCAAACTCTTCGTTGAACAGCGTTGTAATCGTTTTGTATGAATCTTCTCGCGATTGTTCATCCGAAAGGTTGATCAATGCCAGGACGAGTTTCCCCGTTTGCCCCTGAGTTTCCGGATTCGAGCTGATTGCCGCTTGAGCACTTTCGATCATCAACTGCCGATAGTTTTTATTTCGCTCCAAAATTGGTAACAGCTGGTCTAAGCCACCTTTTGCCTTACCGTCAGACATGTAACTTCGGATTTGCCAAAATTGAGCATCTTTGGAAAAGGCTTGCTCACCGCTTGCGGAATCCATGATCGCCTTATCGACCTCAGGAAGTTTCTCCCTTTCACTTGCCGGGATCTGTTGGCAGATCGAGAATAAGTAGTTGTCGATATCTGAGCGTGTAATCATGCGACGGATGAACTTGCGTTTTTGGTCGCTATAAATATTGGTCTTATTGCGTCCCATTCGTATCAATTCGTCGATACGATACGAGGGAATCGAACGGGGATCCATTTTGTTGAGGATCTCGTATGCAAAATCTGTGTCGGTCAGCTGCCGCGCCGGTGTGTACATGTCATAAAAACGGCTACTGAATTGGCTTGGATCTTTTTCGTAGGCCAACAAATAGTTGCGTACTGCTTCCTTCTCGTTGCCAGCTTGTTTGAATGCAGCAGCACGAGCGAGCAACTGTGTTGGCAGCGCTCGGTCGTCGCTCTTCGTGATGTTTTTCGCTAGCTCATCAGCTTTCGCTTTCTGTCCCGCGGCTGTGTAGAGTTCCATCAACTCGGTATTGGCGGCGACGGAGTTGGGAGCCAGCTTGACGCGGCGTTCGGCGCGTTCGATCAATTGGTCAAGTTTCTCGGCCGAACGCAGGATCGAGACGACTTGTCGGCGATAGTAGTCGGCGTTGCTTGTGCCTGATCGCCCGCTATTGAGACGCTGCAGCACCGAGTAGGCGACTTCGGCAGCTGCTTCTTTGTCACCGCTGCTTAAAAAGGCATTGGCGATTTGGATTTCGGTTCGTTCATCTTTCCTTTTACCACCACGCAGACGTTGCATCATGGCTTTGGATTGTTCCTGCATCCCCAACTGTCGCATTTGTTCGGCGAGTGCCAATTGAGTCATTGTGTCGATTCGCAAGCCAAAGAGTCGTTCCGCCGCTGTACGGGCCCGATCGGCGTCTCCGATACGAGACGCTAGGTTCATCGCGGCCATTTCCTTTCGAACCAGCATGGCACTGTCGAGCGGTTCAAAAGAGTCGAGTTTTTCCAACGCGATTTTGGGGCGTGCGACTTCGCTGGCCAGCCTGGCCTGTTCGATTTTTAAATCGATGTCTTCTGGGAAATCATTGCAGAGCTGGTTGATCCGCTGGTAGCAACCCAGTGCGTCCTCGTTCCACCAGTGTGCATAGGCGGCCAGGACGCGGCGAGTTTTCTGCTCGCGATCGGTTGCGCCGTCAACAGGTTCGTCCAGCCAAGCGACGATCTCATCAGTCATGTTGAAGGTCGCGTTGCCGGAGTTATTGCCTGTCTTGCCGGGTAGGAATGTGCTCAGTTCCGTGATGGCCTGCTGTGGAATCAAGTCAGACGAAAGCGGGCATTTGATGGTGACGTTGTAATAGCCCCCGTTTGAGCTTCGAACATAAGTCGTCGCGGTACCGTCGGTTAGCTTGCTGCGCCCCGACGTCGATGAGGATGGCGAATTGCAGGCTTCGGAAATACATGCGTCAAACAGCTCACGCTTGTGTTTTTCGTAGATCTCCGATTCAACATTGTTTCCATGCCGCAGCGTGCCAGTCAGGCCTTGAAGGCTTGATCCGCTATACTTACCGACCAGTTCGTCGTTGCGAGCCGCTGGAAGAAGTCGCGGGATGAGTGCTTCGGACTCTTCTTGCCGACTGAGTGATGCGTAAAACTTGACCGCGTTCAAGATTTCAACCATCGAGGCATCAGCCGATGGATCAGTTAGTGCATACTCAGCAGCTTTATTGGGTTCGTTGCGTAATTCGAATTGGTTGGCAAGAACCAATTTGTATTCGGCAACCGTTTGCCATGTTGTATTCGTACGAGTGCTTTTGTCGGCTTCGTCTGCAGAGATCGCCTGCTGGTACTGCTGCTTGACCAAGTTCAACTGCTTGTCTGTGAAGACTTGCTTTTTTGGTGATCGACGGTATTCGGAAAACAACATGCTTCGAAGAAGATGGTCCGCACCGGTTGGGTCCAGTTCCGCCAATCGCCAGGTGTATTCTCGCTGTTGATCTTTGTATTCCTGGCTAACAAATTGCTGGAATCGTTGCTTCGTGAAATTTTCGAGGCAGGTCATGATCGCACGATGTTCCCAGATCGTACTCGCGTCATCGATATCCGATGGCTGGGGGATCGCGTACTTGGACTCTAGCAGTTCAAGGATCTGTTTATTGGCATCTGGTTCGGGTTTCTGTTTGTAGATCGCGACGAACTCGAGCGTCGCAGCGATCACCTTGGCGTGTCCAAAATTCAGCGCTTCGCTAATCCGTTCTGCATACGTCGAATAGGAAGAGTTCCGATAACTGCCTAGCCGATATTTACGTGCAAAGGTGTAGTTGTGGCTGTACCAGCGCGTCGGAGGGATTGCGGCGGCAGAAGCATTCGATCTTGAACCGGTGGTTTGTCGTGCCATCGTGGGCGCTTTGGTGTCCACCGGAATCTGCATCTGCCGAACTTCATTAATTAACTCGATGACGCGATCGAAGGTTTGGGACATCGCCTCTTCTTCGGAGATTTCACCGTCTTCGTTTGCCGGCAGCGGCGAATCGATCAACAGTTGTGCGAGAGCCAGTTTGACATCCCAAAGCGTTGGGTCTTGTTTGATCGCAGCCTTGCAAATCGCGATCGCAGTCTCGGTATCGGATCGGCGAACGGAACCGCGAATCATGTTGCCCAAACGTCCCGGATCGGTCGCCAGTGAGATGCGATCGGTCAGTGCGGTCTCGATATCGATTAGACCGGCGTCGAGTTGTAATTGCACAAGCTTAAAGCGGTTTTCGGGAGTGTCTTCAAGCCCAGTAATCCGCTGTTGGTATTCCGCCGCGTCGGTGACTTCTGAAGCAAGGTCGCATACCCGAACCATATTTTCCAACAGCGGAACATCGCGTGGTGCGTTCGCTACAGCCGGGTCGAGAACTTTGATGGCCGAGCCGTAGTCTTCGATCGATTCGTAAGCCGCGGCGGTTAGTAGGGTGATCGAACGCTCATCGACGTCATCATTTCGCATCTCTTCGATACGACGAATCAATTCATCGACTTCGGTTTTGCGATCGTAAAGCGGCGCGAGTGCCTGGATGATCGGCAGTTGTTCGTCCAGTTTGCTGGTATAGCGGATCGCTTGCCAATAAACTTCGATTGCTTCGTCGGTTCGGTAGCGATCGGCAAACGCCGATGCCAACATTCGCCGGCTTAGGTTGTCCCGTGGCGCAATTGTCATCGCTTTACGCAGCGCCGTAATGGCGGTGTCGTCACGTCCCATCCGGAATGCATGACGGGCGAGGAATTGATACGACTCAGCACTCGCCGGATTGGTCTTGATCAATTCGTTGCACGTTTCGATCGCTTGATCGACCTGTCCCAAACGCATTTGCAGTTCGGCAACACGCTGAAGGTGATTGGACCGAAATCGGGTGTCGACTTTTGCGAGGTGTTTGAACTTTTCGGCTGCATCGCCGATTCGGTTTTGACGTTCGGCGATTTCCGCAGCGATCAGTAAGATGTCGATCGAATCGGGCGATTGTTGTAAAGCTTTGTCGATCGCCGCGTAGGCTTCGGTCAAGTCGCCCGCAGCAGCATGCAGCATCGCCAGGATACGTTGGTTTTCTGCGCTCGGATCGTTCGCTTTGCGTTTGTTGATTTCGTCGGTCAGAGTGCCCGCGGCCGCGTAGGTGCTGATCTGATCTCGAAGCAGTTGCTCTTTTTCATCGGGCGTTTCGGCAAGTTCGGCCGCATGTTGCAAGCGGGCGAAAGCTTCATCGAACTTTTCGGATTCACGAAGCAGTTTCGTGAACCGCAACTCTTGATCGAACGTCAAGTCATATTCGGATGCATCGCTCCAGGCTTGCAGTGCCCGATCGGTTTCTTTGAAGGTTTGATAGATTTCTGCCAATCGCACCAGCGAACCTGCATCGCGACGGTCGTCACTGGCGATGGATTCCCACATCTGAAATGCGTCGGACTTGCGATCGAGCTGAAAGAAATACTCGCCAAGGTATTCACGGTACTGCGGCGATGATTCATCAGCAGTGATTGCTTTTTGGTAAAGTTCGATCGCTCGATCGGTTTGGTCGATCGAACGCATGGCATCGGCGATTTGTGACAGCGTCACGGCGTCTTTGGATCGTTCATCGGCCAATCGCATCCAGATTTCCGCTGCCGCCTGGTTCCGCTCGATGACAGGTCGTTCGCTATCCTCAAGCAGCACTTTTCCCCAACGCAGCAGGTAGTCGGGGTTTCCCGGATCGAGTTCGTTCAGCTTGGCGTATTGCTGGGCCGCCGCAGCCATCTCACCTTGGTTTCGCAGAACGTCGATCAGCGTTAGACGCACGTCGGTGTTGTCGGGGGCTTTCGCAAGGGCCGATCGCAGCGTTTCTTCCGCATCATCGAGCCGTCTTGAGGTGATGTAGATTCTGCCTAGCCGGATTTGCAGTTCTAGATTGTCAGGAGTCTCCGCAAGTTTGTTCTCGTAATACGTTGCTAGAGCGTCGTAGTCACCAGACTTTAAAAAGCCTTCTTCGATGCGTTGGCGAACATTGTTGTAAAGCCAGCTGCCTGGACGCAGGCGTTTCTGAATCGCCTCTAGGTCGGCCGTGCTTTCCTCGGGGTTGCCGAGTTGCCGTTTCATCTCTGCAGCTTGAATGGCAAACGCGACTTGTTGTTTGGCTTGTCGAGCTGTCTTGGCTAGCGTTTGGTATCGATCGAGTGCCGACTGGTAGTCGCCTTCTTCGGAAAGCGTGCGGGCGATTTGCCCACCGACTTTTAAATCGCCGGGGAACAGTTTTTCGAGTTTCTCCCACACCAGTAAAGCTTTTTCGCTTTGGCCGGCGCGTCCATACAGTCGTCCCAAATCGGTAAAGATCGGCAACGCTTCGTTGCGTGCAGGCTGGCGCTCGATGGCGCGTTCGAAAGCGGCAGCGGCGTCTTCGATTCGTCCAACCGCTAGCAAGCTTTTACCCAGCTGATAACTGACGATGGCATCATCGCTCAGCAGCGCTTCAGCTTTTTCGAATGCTTGTACCGCCAGGCCCGCTTGACCACGTTGCTGTTGCAGCAGTCCCAGGATCATCAATTTCGCACCGGAGTCGGGTGTGTTCTCGTCGACATTCAGCGATGCAAGTAGCTCATCGAGTGTACCGTTTTGAACATGATGCCCGTAAACGCGATCGAGCGCCGTCCCGGGTCGAGGACGACGTTCTAAAACTGACATGAAGCGAGCGACCAATTCAGCTTGCCGCTCGTCATCGGAAGATGACGCAGGCGTTTGTCCCGACGCGGTCATTGGCTTCAATAAAGAAGCAGGGCTACCCAAAAGGGTCGCTGAAAGAATCGCGATCGACGCCGAGCGAGATCTCGGCCCAAGAAGAAGAAACCTTCTTGCGTGCATATCAGTTTCCTGAAGATATGTAGACGGTTGGTCGGTTTCCCCAGTATGGCGGGGAGGGGACATCAGACGCAAACAAAATTTAGACAAGAAGGCTATGGTTTTGTCGCCGTCGGTTTTGCCACGACTTCGGCCGAGTGTTTCGGTTTGTTAGCCGAGATTAATCTTCATCGAAGAAGCGTATCGCCAACGGATACGACCAAAGCGTGTCGTTGTTGCATTTGATTGCGGCGATGATCGGGAACAGAATTCCGAGCACCGCAATGACTGGGATCAACAGGAACCCCACCAGGAACATGCAAAGGATGCCAATCACCAAACCGTAGATCAGCTCGCTGATCAGCCAGTTCATCATCCGATTGCCGTGGCGTCGAACTAAGTCAGATTCCTCTTTACCCAGAATCCACATGCCGATCGGAACCACGACGCCCAACATCGAAAGGACTAGCAACTGTGAAAGATGCATCAGCGTACAGAACGTCTTCTCGTCGATCCCCAAGACCAAGCCGTCGCCCTGATGCAGCGATCCCGAACCATAGGGGTTATGTGTCTGGCCGCCGAGTACTTTTCGTTTCGCTTCATCAAATTCCGCTTCCGTCAGGCTACCCTGGTCACGGAGCTGTTGAAGTCGGTCGAGTTCGTCTGTAATAGTCATTTTAAAGCTCCTGCGCTCTCTGCTCCTGCAACTGGGGCAGGGCGAAACGTTTTTATAAGGACTCACGGTGGAGTCCATCGCTCCTATCCCTGCTTATCAATGCACAATTTGGGCCGGTCTTAGGCGCGGCACAGAGGGTCCGGAGTCGGCAGAATCGCTGCGTTTGCCGATTGCTCCAAAACCGTTTCCCACTGATAATTGGCGGACAGTCGCTGGTTTGAAGCGACTTTTTAGCGGCAAGTGTGTCGCAGCGAGAACAGCCCGAGCCAAGATGCCTGAACACCACGAACAGAATTCTCTTTCCAGCGAAGACGGAAATGCGTCAAATCCCCCGCTGATGATGCGACTTGACGATGTGCTCAAACGCGCCGGGTGGGTCGGAACAGGTGGACAGGCGAAGATCTGGATTCAGGACGGAGAGGTTACGGTCAATGGAATCGTCGAAACCCGACGTCGAAAGCAGATTTTCCTTGGTGACACCGTCCAAGCGATGGGTGAAAGCCTGATTTTGGATGCCACGTTTTTTGATAGTTAGGCGAATTCTAGGGGATTCAAGCGATTTCACTGTTGACGCTCGCCGATCAACCATCGGATACTTGTCCCTTCGAGAGGTCTACTGTCGGACCAACCGACGCTCTCGACCGGTCGTTGAAGCCACAACGCACTGGATTAACGATTTCAAAAATGTCCGGATTGCCAGCCGGCAGGAGAAGAACGTCTTAAGTGGCATTGGCACGAAGAAACAACCAGCCAGACAACCGCGACACGGTACGCATCAATTCAAATATACGAATCAGTCCCGTCCGGGTTGTAAGTGAAACAGGGGAGCAACTTGGAGTCATTTCGACCGACGAGGCGCTCGACCGAGCGCGCGACGTAGGTCTGGACCTTGTCGAAGTCGCACCAAACGAACGTCCCCCGGTTTGCCGAATCATGGATTACGGCAAATACAAGTACGACAAGAATAAAAAGACGAACCGCAACCAAAGTCATACCAAGACGAAAGAAATTCGGTTGCGTCCTAAAACCGGCGATGAAGATATTCGGACCAAGATCCGTCGCGCCGAGAAGTTTCTCCAGCACAAAGACAAAGTGCAGGTCAGTGTCTTGTTCCGCGGTCGTGAGATGGCTCACATCGAAGAAGGCCGAAAGGTCATGGAACAAGTGATCGAGTTGCTCGAAGAGGTCGGTAAAGTCGAAACCGCACCGCAGCAACACGGCAAACGCATGATCTGTATGATCGCTCCGCGTTAGTCTTCATCGGCTGCCGCCTAAACAGCGTGCCTCGTCAATCTGAGGCACTTTTGGGTTCGGTGGTGAAGCGCTTCGCTTCTAAGCGATCATCAATGTTCTTTTGACGCAGTTGGCCAGCGACTCTTTTCGGCATCGTCTGGTCAGCGACCGCTGTCGGTTCGGATATGACGCGTGCCATGTGCTCGACATGCGCCGCAGAGGGGCTCGTCGCGATGTCTGGGCTCAGCAATTCAGCCTCGACTCGTGAACAGTCTTCTCATGGCGATTAATCTCAACACACTTTGTGGCACGCTCGCCCAAATCGCTCCGCTCTCTTTGGCGGAATCCTGGGACAATGTCGGTCTGTTGCTCGGTGATCGCGCAACAGAAGTCAGTCGCGTGATGACTTGCCTGACGGTGACGCCCGCGGTTGTCGACGAAGCCCTTGAGTCAAATGTCGATCTGGTTGTCGCGCATCACCCGTTGCCCTTCCGACCGCTCGCGAAGATCACGGCCGATTCGATCACCGGAAGCATGCTCTTGCGGCTGATTCAGTCTTCGGTGGCTGTTTACAGCGCTCATACCGCGTTCGATTCTGCGGCCACGGGAATCAATCAAACCTGGTCGGAGCTATTGCAGTTCACGTCGGTCAGTCCGATCGTTGATCCAGAAGGCAGCGCAGAGCTGGGGGCAGGTCGTTTGGGAAAGTTGCCCTCGCCGAGAACGCCAGCCGATGTGATTACGGACTGTGCCCGTCATGTCGGTGTATCAAATCCACGAGTTGTCGGTCCGCTTGATGGATTGATCGAGCGCGTGGGGTTTGCTTGTGGCAGTGGCGGTTCGTTTGTCGCGAAGGCTCATCGACGCGGGTGTCAGCTGTTGATCACCGGAGAGGCAACCTTTCACCAGTGTTTAGAAGCCGAGTCACTGGGGATGACGCTAGCGCTGCTGGGGCACTACTACAGCGAGCGATTCGCGATGGAGCAGCTGGCCGAGCGATTGGCGGAACAGTTCAGCGAGCTGGAGGTTTGGGCGAGTCGAAAAGAGTCCGACCCGATCCAAACCATGCAATTGGATGTCGGGTAGGTGTCGCGAGCACGGCTACCCAAATCCGCCCTTGATGCGTGCGAAAAGCCGGCGTTCGCGATAAGCCAACTCAAGGGCGGTGAAGCGTCACTCGTTATCAGCCGCCTTCGGCTTCGCTAAGAACGGCCATGAAGGCTTTTTGGCTGATCTCGACATTGCCAACCGCCTTCATCCGTTTCTTGCCTTCTTTCTGCTTTTGCAGCAGCTTTCGCTTTCGCGTGATGTCACCACCGTAGCATTTGGCGGTAACGTTCTTTCGCATAGCGGGGACGGTTTCACGGGCGATCACACGGCTTCCGATCGAAGCTTGCACGGCGACTTCGAACATGTGGCGGTCGATTTCGCTTTTCAGCTTTTTCGCAACCGCGCGTCCTCGGCGATCGGCATCGCCTCGGTTGCAGACGATGCTAAGAGCGTCGACGCGGTTTCCGTTAACCAGAAAGTCTAGTCGCACCAAGTCGGCTTGTTCGTAACCGACCATCTCGTAATCCAGAGTGCCGTAGCCTTTGGTGCAGCTTTTGATTTTATCGTGCAAGTCATAGACGACTTCCGCGAGTGGGATGTCGTAGGTCAGCATCGCGCGTTGTGCACCGAGGTGTTCCTGTGACTTTTGGATGCCGCGTCGTTCGTGAACCAGCTTCATGACCGGGCCGATGAACTCGCTTGGCACGATAATGTTGCAGCGAACGATCGGCTGGCGAAACTCTTCGATATCGCCTGGGTCGGGGACGTCCTGCGGCTTGTGAATCGTCATCGTCTCGCCACGCTTGTTGACGATTTCGTAGGTCACGTTCGGTGCCGTTTGTACCAAGTCGACATCGGACTCGTTTTCCAAGCGCTGCTGGACGATTTCCATGTGCAGCAGACCCAGGAAGCCGCAGCGGAAGCCGAATCCCAGCGCGTCGCTGGTTTCGGGTTCGAACTCAAAGCTGGGGTCGTTAACGGCAAGGCGTTCGAGCGCGTCTCGCAGATCAGAAAAGTTTTGTCCGTCGCTCGGGAACAGGCCGCAGTAAACCATGCGTTTGGGGCGAGCGTAGCCAGCGAGGGCCGGTGCCGGCTTGTCGCCAGGGATGCTGACCGTATCACCGATGTGAACATCGCCCAGGCTTTTGATGTTGCAAATCATGTAGCCCACTTGCCCGGCCGACAGTTCAGGTGTCGAGGTGCGCTGCGGGGTAAATTGTCCGACGTCAACGACGTCATGGACGGTACCGGCGCGAAGGAAGCGGATCTTTTGGCCTTTGCGAACCGTGCCTTGCATGACTCGGACGTAAGTGATCGCTCCGCGATAGTCGTCGTAGTTGGAATCGAACACCATCGCTTGCAGCACCGCATCGGGATCACCGGTCGGTGGCGGCACGTGTTCGATGATGGCGTTGACCAGGCCGCCGACGCCCTGACCTGTTTTCGCGCTAACGCGGACGCATTCGTCGGGGTCGGTTCCGAGGGAGTTCATCATCTCCTCGGCGACTTCATCGGGGCGTGCGTGGGTGAGGTCGATCTTGTTGATCACGGGGATGATCTTTAGATCGTGTTCCATCGCCGCATAGGCATTGGCAACCGTTTGTGCCTCGACGCCTTGGAATGCATCGACCAAAAGCAGGGCACCTTCGCAACATGCCAGTGACCGCGAGACTTCGTATTGGAAGTCAACGTGCCCAGGCGTGTCGATCAGGTTCAGTTCGAACTCTTCTTTTCCGCGTTTGAATTTCATCACCACCGCGCGGGCTTTGATGGTGATACCACGCTGACGTTCCAGTTCCAGGTCGTCGAGCAGCTGCTCTTTCATTTCGCGAGAGCTGACCGTTCCGGTTTCTTCCAGCAATCGATCGGCAAGCGTGCTTTTGCCGTGGTCGATGTGTGCAATGATGCAAAAGTTTCGAATTTGTTTTTTGGTCATGTCGGTTTCGCGTGTTGTTTTCGGGCATACCCGGCCAATCCCAGGTAACCCGCGGCCGCACCGAGCGTCGCGAACGCGATCGATGTGCCTTCAAATACATTCGGAAATGTGCGCTGTTGGAATTCGGCTATTATCCCAGAAAGGAACCGTCTGCCGATGGGGCATTCCTCGCCGCCGAAATTCATCGCCCCGCCGAGCGTGACGACCCCCGGATCGAGGGCATGAACGAGCGAAGTGACGCCGATTCCCAGCCATTTTGCGGTTTCGTCAACTATTTCCAATGCTAGGGCGTCGCCTTCGTTTTTGGCAGCCTCGTAAACCTTCTTAGCGGTTAATTCGTTGTTGGCACCACCGAGCACCCCGCTTAATGAGCTTGTCGCTCCCTCCTGTAGGCGTTCGCGGGTGCGGTCCACGACTGCACTGGCACTGGCATAGGCTTCCAATTGTCCTCTACCGCCGCCCCAAACGCAAAGGCGTGCTTTGTCAGAAGGGTCGATCAAAATGTGTCCACATTCGCTCCCAAAGCTGTTGACGCCGTTGACCAGTTCCCCATCGACAATAATGCCACCGCCGACTCCGGTTCCCAGGGTCAGCAGGATCATCGAATCGCTACCCTGGCCCGTTCCGATCCAAAATTCCCCGTATGCAGCCGCATTGGCGTCATTAAGAAACGAAACTGGCCGTCCGGTTAGGTCGCTGATCGCTTTGACGATGTTAAATCCCCACCAGGAAGGCAGTTGTGGTGGGGCAACCAGCAGTCCTTTGGGGAGGTCCATCGGGCCGGGAGCACCCAGGCCGATATGAGGAACCTGTCCGGTAATACCCAGGTCGGTCTCGATCTGGCTGACGACTTCGCCGACGCGTTTGACAGCCGCTTCGGGCCCTTCGCTTTCAAGTGTCGGAATCGATTTAAATGCGACCGTGTATCCTGCCGAATCGACAAGACCCAGTTTGATGCCCGTTCCGCCAATGTCGATTCCCCAATAATAAGGGCCTGTCGCTTGCGTCACCGGGATGATTTCAGCGAACTTACTTGGATGCGATGTTTCAGAAACAGACATGGAACTGACTAGGTGGTGGTTAGGGCCTGACAACAAAGACGCGTCAATGACGCGATGTGGTCGGGGCGGCAACTTCGGTGTTAGCAATTCTGCCGGGTTTCGAGCGTGTTTCATGCTGCAGATCGAATGACTGCGAAAAATCAGCTCGGGGTGTCGGCAGGGCGGTGTCTCCGGCAAGGCGGGATGCCTCGAACGGGAGTCATGGTGTTGGTGCTGAGGAGAGGGTTCCCACAACCAGCGCGGAGTATAGAAGCGTGTTCTGGAGCTCACAACGAGCTTTTTTCTCTAACCATTGAGCTGTTCACCTAGGGCGAATCCACTGGCATTTCATTTCACACTATCAACAAACCCAACCAAAATATGAAGGTCGTGTACCTCACCGCCGGTGCCGCAGGGATGTTTTGTGGCAGCTGTATGCACGACAATGCTCTCGCAAGGGCATTGCATCGCGACGGCATCGAATGCCTTTTGCAACCGGTCTACACCCCCATTCGGACCGATGAAGTCAGCATTGCCGGTCCGAAGGTCTTTCTCGGTGGGATTCATGTCTACCTACTGCAGAAGATGCCCTGGTTACGATGGTTGCCCAGGCCGCTGCGAAGTCTGCTCGATTCACCAAAGCTGATTAATTGGGCAACTCGAAGAGCCAGTTCGACGGACCCTGCGTCGCTGGGAGAACTTGCTATCTCGATCCTCAAAGGCGAAGACGGGTATCAGGCCGAAGAGTTTGAGCGACTTTGTGATTGGTTGGCGAATGAAATCAAGCCAGATGCAATTGTGCTGACAAATTTGCTGATCGGTGGCGGGTTGCCGATGTTTCGCAAACGGATGCCGAACACACGTTTGATTGTGATGCTGCAAGGCGATGACATTTTTCTTGACCATCTCCCCGAAGCTCATCGTAACGAAGCGATTCGGCTCTGCAGCGAACTGGTTTCACACGTCGATTACTTTTGCGTTAACAGTCGCTTTTATGGCGACAAAATGTCGGCGCTGTTGGAGATCCCGGATTCCAAGCTGCGGATACAACCTCTTTCGATCGACCTGAGACCCTATCAGCAATCGCCGTCGGATCAGTCAAGTGAAGCACCGCCATCGAAGGACGAGTTTCGTTTGGCGTACTTGGCAAGGATCGCCCCCGAGAAAGGCTTGCATCGTCTTGTTGAGGCCTTTGAGAAGATTGCACCGCAATGTCAGAACGTTACTTTGCATGCGGCAGGTTGGCTCGGTGAAGCCAATAAGCCGTACCTGCAAACGATTCGCGATCGGATCGAAAAGGCTGGACTCAGTGATCGGTTTACCTACCACGGAAGTCCTGACCTTAGCGAGAAGGTTTCGTTCCTTCGGCAAGCCGATCTGCTATGCGTCCCCACGGAATACGAAGATCCCAAAGGCCTATTTGTTTTAGAGGCACTTGCCGCCGGTACCCCCGTGGTGATGCCTGAGCATGGCGCGTTCGGCGAACTGGTTCGATCAACTGGCGGTGGTGTTTTGGTTCCACCAGACAGCATCGACGCGTTAGCAGACGCGATTGTTGAACTTGTCAATCAACCTGAACGGCGGACACAGTTGGCGACCGAAGGTAATCAAGGTCTTCGCGCGAAGCATACGATTGAAGCCGCAGCGAAATCACTTGTCGAACTGTGTCGTTCTTAAGGCTGCGATGCAGCGAGCGAACAGGCAGTTGATTTTCAATTGTCGCCCATTGCTCCGTGATGGTAGCGTTCTCTCCCGCTTGCATCTGGTCGTCCTAGGCACTTTGTGAGAGATCAAATTTGCAATCAACAGGTCGCTCGAATGCCTGGACGTTGCTGCTGGACAGCTAAGCGGCTTTTGTAGCAGCGACAGCGCGATGAAAGTCTTGGTCCAGGAACGACTCACGTCGTCGAAATAGATTCAGCATCTTGGAGCGATAGTTTCGCATCACAAATTTGGCCCAAGCCGGACGGACTTCTGATTGTGTCAGCAGGTGCAGGCCTTTGTAAGAAACCAATTTTCGGTCGTAGCGTTCGGCAATGACTTTCAAGGCACGCTTTGACCAGAGACTGATATGCTGGCCGCCGTCGAGAACGTAGTACCACCACTGATTGGGTTGAGGTGTCGGTTCCGGCAGCGGTTCGGTTGAAATCAGCCAATCGCTTGCCAAGCGATCCAAGATCGCAAGTTCGCGATGGGGATCGGAAAAGTGTTCGAAGACTTCAAAGGCGGTCAAGAAATCGAATTTCGTGGATGGTTCTTCAACTTGGAACCCTTGCGCGAACAGGTTTTGGCAAAAGGGATCGTGATGTCGAAAATCGTGGCCTCGGTCACGCATCATGCGTGTCAGCATGCCATAGCCACCACCGTAATCGACACAGGTTTTGACATCGGGAAGCACGTGTCGCAATAGTCGATCGGTGGCTGTCGAAAAACGTTCATTGCGTGAGATCAGTCCGATGTCGGTCGAAACGATCGCGTCGCTATACGCCTCGTCTAGCCAATACGGGGTTTCCGTTTGGACAAAGCCACATTCACCGCATCGGAAATACTCGATCGTGTACTTTGACATGATCGTCGCATGGGCAAACGGGTCGCTTGTAGCGTTGCAGATCCAACAATCGGTCACGAGATCGAACAGGCGGAGGCAAAGGGGCGTCGGGATTGTTTTTCGAGCGAGACTTCGACATAGACCTCAGCCATCCGTTCTGCGGTCGCTTGCCAACGGAACGTTGACGCACGGTCTTTGGCCGATTGGACGACGCTATCACGGTTTGGCAGGCCGTCTTCCAGTGATGCCAGCATCATTTCCGCCACCGTATCAACATCGTCAGGGTCGAAGTAGTAACCGTCGTCACCGACGACTTCATGCATGACCGGCAAGTCGCTGACCAAAACCGGCGTGCCGGCACACATCGCTTCGAGCGAAGGTAGGCCAAAGCCTTCTGCTTTTGAGGGAAAAATGAATGACTTTGCGTGCTCGTATAGCCCACGCAAAACCTCGTCGCTCGCGTTGGGCAACAGCACGGTTGATGAATCGTCGGCAAATCCCAATGCGGTTGCTTCGCGTCGCTTCATCGGCGGGCCAACGATCGCCAGCTTGGCATCTTTCGGGCGACGTCCATTCAGCTTTTTCCAAGCTTCCCAGACGACTTGGAAATTCTTGTAGTTGTTGCGTCGGCCGACGAACAGCACGTAAGGAGATTTCGCCAGAGTGCTTGGGATTGGCGCGGGATTTACGTTTTCCAGGGATGTTCCCAAGGGAACGACCGATGCCTTGTGTCGGGCTTCAGGAAAACGTTCACACAGTTCGTTGAAGGTCGAATGCGAGATACATGCCAAGTGATCTGCCAACCGAATGGCTTCATTCTTCATCGCGACATGCTTACCGCTCGGGTCAAGCGATGGGTAAGCTTCGTGAATGAAGTCCAGCACAGTGACGACCAGTGGGCGTTTTCCATGAACGATCGGCCGCCGGCACAGCCCACCATAATACGTCCAGTGTTCAATGTCGGTTTCGATTGAGTCAAATCGTTGGATGATCTGACGTTGCAGCCGGTCACGAGTCCACTTGCGAAGCCAAGAAACCGGCGGTTCGGTTTGGACCGAAACGTACCGCAACGATGGGTTGTCCAGACGCGACTGCTCGTTCGGCGGTCCGACAACAATGGGTTCGAACGTTTCAGGTAAGTGGCGAATGAGTTCAGAAAAGTAGCGGGCAACGCCGCCACAGCGAAGGATCTGAAATATCGCTCCTTCGTACAGAATTCTCATTCGATGGGTCTCTCTACAAATTGGTGGTGGCAATGCAGCGATTGCGGTCGATCGTGGACAAGCATCAGATATCGTGCGCCAGTCCAATCTTTAGCAGAACTTGTGATTTTGTGTGAAGAGAGCTTTTGATTGAATTGCATGCAATTTGAATTTCCGTGTGCGCCGCATTTGATTGCAAACAGAAGATGGTGCAAAACGCTGTTCTTATAGGGCGGGACATGTTTCAGCGGACTTGATTCCGGCGTGCGCGACACGCGAGCGAACGGCATTGGTGTACCGCGCTGGCGTGTAAATCTCGCGCCTGCAATTCCCAGCAATTCCGCCTCTGCTCAGGTGATGTGATCCCCGTGTTGCTGTCAAATTGCTAAATTGGGTGGTGTCACTTTTTTATGATGAAGACGAATGGACAATAAGAACGCCGAACCTTGGCTGCCTCGAATCTCATTACGACTGCTGATCGGCGTTGTTACCATTTCCGCCGTTTCGATGGCGGTCATTCAGCAGGCTTTGATGACGAATGCCAAGTGGGCAGTTCTCGCTTCAGCGGCGGTGATCAGCTTGCTGCTGCCTTTTGTCTTGTACATCGCCAGTTTTAGCTTGGCAAATCTGTTTTCGTCTGTGGGTGCTTTGGCTGCGAGACAGTCCGAAGAACGTCGAATTCATACGGCGACGGAAACCATGCCAGACGCATTTGCGGAGACGGAGGCATGATGAGTTTCCGCGTCGTGAAGCTTCAAGCAATCTTTCTGGTCGCTGTCCTGTTATCAGTGGCGGGTGTCGCCAAAGCCGCAGACCAAATCATCGGGCTCGCTCCGGATGATCCAAAGGCTGAGGGGTTTCAGCTGATCGTCTATAGCGAAGAGCTTCGCCAGGATGGGTTCCAGCCGGTCGCCCTCAACTTCACTTCGATGGGGACCACGTTTACACGTCAAAGGAACTTTCGTGTTTTGCTGCGCCCGCGTACGAGCTTTCAAACGCGGATGGATTATCAGTATGCGGTTGATGTGACCGTTCCCGAGGGAGTGCGTTCGCATCGTGTACCGGTTGAATTGCCGAGCTACTACCACTGGGAGTCGATGGCGGTCGTTGTCGAAGAAAACGGTCGCCGAATCGGTCGCAATGCCACTCACACATCCATTCCACCCGGTGCCCAAGGCTTTGGCCAGAAAATATCCATCGGGATCATCGTTCCCAAGGATGCTCTAAAGAGTTCCGGTGACTGGCAAAAGCTACCTGACATGCGAGCCATCACGACGGTGCTTGGTGAAGATGCGTTGCCATCCGATGGTGACGCCGCACGTTTAAATGGCAAGCAAGCGGCCAACTTTATCAAACAGCATGACTCAGGCTGGGTGCGGTGTCGTGTTCAGGAAGAAGATGAGCTTCGCCCAACTTGGCTGAGCTACAGCCAGCTCGACATCATGATCGCACCCTATCCAGTGCTGCAACGATTAGAAAGCGAACGTCCTGCGGTCAGTGCCGCGATCCAAGAATGGGTGGCGACCGGTGGGCAACTTTGGACGTATGACTTACCAACCGATGGTGTTGCTTCCCAGAGTTGGCTTGCGGCAAAGCCGGTAAGGAATGCCATCACTTATGTCGAGGACGCAACGAAGAATATGGGCCTCGACGAGGCCAATATGCGTTCCGTGCCGGTCTATCAGAGTTACGGATCTCAGTTTTACTCGAACGACTATGTTGATGACCCCAACCGCAAGCGTGCGGACTACTTTAAAGACCTTGAAAAAGCACAGAGCCCGATGGTTGAAAAGCTGGATTCGGGGCGGATGCGAGATTTGCTCTCGGTCTTTCCGTACGGGCTTGGCCGGGTCGCGTTGATCGATGATCCCGATCCATTTCCCGGTTCGTTTCAACTTTGGCTTTCACTTCGCCAGATTGGACGCACTTGGCACGATCGGCAAGGTGTCAACATTTCTGACGGGAGCCAAAGTTATTGGCGGTGGTTGATCGGTACTGTCGGTCGTCCACCGGTCTCCGCGTTTGTGTTTCTGAACGCAGTCTTTGTGCTGGTCATGGGGCCTATTTTGTACTTCGTTTTGCGCCGTCGCGGAAAACTGTACTTGTTGTATTTTTTGGCACCGACCTTGGCTTTGTTGGTCACTAGCGGGCTGTTTTTGTACGCGTTTCTTTCGGATGGACTTTCTAATCGAGCCAAGGTTCGTCAGATCACTTGGGTTGATGCTCGGCATCCGGCTTCACAGCCTACTGCCGGTGCTCAAGCAGATTCAGAGAATCAATCACCATCAACCTACCCGACCGTTGATCAGCTTCGGCACACTTATTACACGGTTCTCGACGCCAAATCAGGCTTGCACTTTCCACTCGATTCAATGGTGTTGCCGGTCAGTAACTTCGAGCTGATTCGCGGGTATCGCTATGTTTCGGCGAACCATGAGTTCTCCGGTGACCATTTGATCGAGCAGTTGCCGGACTCACGTCGCTACTACGGTTCGTTCTTGGGAACTCGGACGCAAACTCAGTTTTTAGAGACTCGTTCGTCATTCCAGCCGCTACCAATTTTGATCGAAGACGATGGCGAACAGCCCAAGGTTTCCAATCGATCTGAATCGGCACTTGCCTCAGTGGCATATCATGATGACAAAGGCGGCTATTGGGTGGCTTATGACGTTGCCCCGGGGGCAACGGTTACGACAGAGCGAGCGGCAAACAACATCTTTAACACACTGCTGCAAAATCGAATCGAACCCCAAGCATCCGAAGTCCCCTCGCCGTATAGCAATTTGTTTTCTGCAGACGACCGATCGGAACTCGAGTCAATCGTGGCATCGTTAAATCGCCATTCACGATCGAGAGCCTTCATCGCGATCACCAAAGTGCCGGAAGAGAGTTTTGCGTTGCCGGACTGCGATCGAGAAGGTTGTTCGCGAATCATTGCGGGGGTATTGCCATGAATGCTGTCCCAATGACACCCTGGCAAGGTCCGATGATTGAGTTGCAGGAAGTGACGAAAATCTTCGGGACCACACGAGCGGTCGATAATGTTTCGTTCATGGTCCCTCGAGGAAGCGTGTTCGGTTACATCGGTCCCAACGGTGCCGGGAAGACGACTAGCATGCGAATCCTTTCGACGTTGGAATTGCCAACCAGTGGCGATGCCTTCATCGAAGGCCTCTCTTCAGTCAATGATCCTGACCGTGTTCGTCGTCGGCTGGGATTCATGCCCGATGCGTTCGGGACGTATGGCGATACCAACTGTGCCGAGTACCTAGATTTCTTTGCCCGATCGAACGGGTTGGTCGGACGAGAACGTACGAAACGGATTCGCTGGGTGATGGATTTTACCGGGATGCGTTCGATGGCCGAAAAGCCGATCACCGGCCTGAGCAAGGGGATGAGGCAGCGTCTGTGTTTAGGCCGCGCCCTGATTCATGATCCGTCGACGTTGATCTTGGACGAACCGGCAGCGGGCTTGGACCCACGTGCTCGCATCGAATTGCGGCAAATCATACGGACCTTGGCTGCCGACGGAAAAACAATCTTGATTAGCAGCCACATCCTCAGCGAACTCGCCGAGATGTGTGATCGCGTTGGGATCATTGAACGCGGGACTCTGCTCGCAAACGATACCGTTTCTGGACTAAAGGGGAAATCGAAGCCGCATCAAGATTTGATCATCGTTGTTGATGGTGATCTCGCCACAGCGACACAGATTCTTCAGCAGATCCCCAAGGTCACGAACGTCGAACGACGTGGCCAAGCAATCCATTTTCAGGCCGAGATCGGTGTTGATAATCGAGTCGCCATACTGCATCAGCTCAGTGATGCTCGAGTCCGAGTTTTAGAATATCGGCCCGTGGATGAGTCTCTCGAAGACTTGTTTTTGAAGGTCACCACGGGGCAAGTTCAATGAATCAAAACGATCAACCTGCCGCGACCACCGATGCTTCGATGACGCTTGGTGGAAAACAAGCGGCCGCCAGCGAAGTGAACCAACCTCCCTATCCCAGTTTGGCGTTGGATCCGAGCGGCGAAGGTATTTGGGGAGCCCTCGAACGTTTAAGCGATCGAGTTGTTTCGAAGCTGAATCCGATTCTTATCAAAGAAGCGCGTCAATCGCTGAAGAGTCGACAATTCTTGATCACGTTTTTTTGTCTGTTGGCAGCTTCGTGCGCATGGACCGTGATGGGAGTCGTCAGCTACGCACCGGATATCTACTACATGCCTAGCGGTGCCGACTTGTTGAGCGGCTACTACCTGATTCTGTCGGTTGCCATGTTCATCTTTGTTCCGTTGACGGCCTTCCGGTCCTTGGCTGCGGAGCTGGATGAGGGGACTTATGAAATGCTGGCGATCACTCGGCTTTCCGCCTGGAGAATCGTCAGTGGGAAAATGAATAGCGCATGCTTGCAGATGCTCATTTACTTTTCCGCGATCGTCCCATGCCTCGCCTTTTGCTATTTGTTGCGAGGGATCGGTTTGCCGACCATCATCTTCACGATCGTGATGCTATTGGTCACGACGTTGGTCTTAACCTCGTTCGGACTGGTGCTCTCGACGATCGCAACTGGCCGTACGCTGCAAACATTTTTGTTGGTCGGTTTGGTTGCCACGGTCGTGTTCGCCGAATTTGGGTTAAGCATCTTCATGATGGAAGAGGTGTTTGGTGAACGATTCGGAGGCACGCTGATAGGGTTCAGCCTAGTCTTCATCATGGCGCTGTCCTTTGTTGTGTTGTTCCTCTCGGCCGCGGCAGCCCGCATTGCACCGGTTACAGAAAATCGATCGACTCGTTTGCGCGCAATCATGTTAGGCCAGCAGGTTCTCTGGATCGTCATCATGGTCTATGCGACGTGGGAAACCGAGCAGATCGAATTCATCAACGTCGGCATGATGATGATGGCCGTTTATTGGTTTGTCTGCGGAACGCTGATCTGTGGCGAGACACGCGAATTAAGTCCACGTGTGTTGCGAGAGTGGCCTTCGACCTATGCCACAAAAATGTTGCTCAGTTGGTGGATGCCGGGACCGGGAACCGGTTTCATGTTTTGTATCTCGACAGCGTTGGCCGGAATGATCGCATTGGCGACGATGGGCACGTTCGCCTGGATTGGCGACTCTGGAGTCCGTTCCCGAGGAACGCCTCCCTTGTTTTTAGCGATGCTGTATTCTGGGTACCTGTTCGCGTACCTAGGGCTGGTACGTCTGATATCGATGCCAATGCTAAAACGCTGGGGACCGATGTTTATGCCACCATTAATCGTGGCGATCGTCATGGTGTTTATGGGCGTCTTGGCCCCTTGCGTGGTGGACGTTGTGTTCCAAGGGCGGGTATCGAACAACTATTCCGCAGTCCACGCATTCAACTGGATTTGGACTTGGGGGGAAACGTTTCGGAATCGCGGGCTTCAGCCGCCCGAGGCCATCATCATGATCTTCATTGTTGGTGTGATCATTTTGGTCGCCAACTTGGTTTTACTGTTCCGGGAATTCCAAATCCGTCGAGTCGCGGTGCCCGATCGAGTTCGGCAGGACAAAGAACAGCAAGCGAGTTCTGCTGCGGCGAATCATTAGCCTCGTCGTGTTTGGCCAGGCCTTCCATTTTTCTTTGGTACCGCTGCAGCACCAGCATCAGCCGCATCGCGCGAGCGTGCGGTTCACGGTGCTGATGTCAGCCGGACAGAAACCGCAGGCTGGCGCCAAGCGGCAGATGAGAGAGGCAGCTGCATGGTCTGGACAACGACCGTCAGTTGTCAATCAGCCACTGGCGCGCGAGCGTGCGGTTCACAGTGCTGATGGCGACCGGACAGTAACCGCAGGCTGGCGCCAAGCGGCTGATGAGAGAGGGGGCGATAAGGTCTTGGGGCGACGACCGTCAGTTGAAATCAGCCACTGGCACACGAGCGTTCGGTTCCCAGCACCAACATCAGCCGCAACGCGCGAGCGTGCGGTTCACAGTGCTGATGCCGACCTGACAGGAACCGCAGGCTAACGCCAAGCGGCTGATGAGAGCGACCGTCAGTTGTTAATCAGCCGCATCGCGCGAGCGTGCGGTTTGCGGTGCTGATGCCGACCGGACAGTAACCGCAGGCTGGCGCTAAGCGGCTGATGAGAGCGACCCATCCAATCGAAAACTTATTCGCAGTCCAAGCATCGACGAACCAGTTGTTCGTGCCGGCAGGGCAGGGGATGCAACCGTGACCGTTGGCGTAACGTTCTACGCGTTGACGACACCATTGGTTAATGTGCCGACGCCGTCGACAATCACACTGCAGGTGTCGCCTGCTTTCAGATAGACCGGTGGCGTTTTGGCATCGCCAACACCTGGCGGAGTGCCCGTAAAGATTAGGTCACCGGGTTTGAGTGTGACAAACTTGGATAGATGAGCAACCACCGTCGGAATGTCAAAAATCAGCTGTGCTGTTGTGCTCTCTTGGACGATCTCGCCGTTGAGTTCCATTCGAACGCGAATGTCAGTCGGATCGGATAGTTCATTGCTCGTGACCACGCATGGACCGACCGGGGCAAATGTGTCGAACGTCTTTCCGAGAAGCCACTGACCTCCCGGGCGTCCTTTCTGCCAGTCGCGTGCCGAAACGTCATGTCCGCATGTGTAGCCAAACACATGGTCCATTGCCTGATCTGCGGAGACGTTTTTTGCTTGTTTGCCGATCACGACGACCAATTCCGCTTCGTAGTCCACCTTTGACGAAATGGCTGGCAACTGAATTGACTGACCGTGTCCAATCAACGTCGTATTGAATTTGCTAAAGACAACCGGTTCGGTCGGGATGTCAGCGCCGGTTTCGATCGCATGGTCACGATAGTTTAAGCCGATACAAAAAATCTTTTCTGGCGTCGGTGTTGGAGGCAACAAGACGTCGGGAGCGTCGCTGAATTCTGCAGGATCAAGATTGCCAAGTTCGGATAGAACTTTGCTTGCTGACTGAAAGAAGTTTTGGTCGTTCAAGTGCTCAATCGGACAAACTTTTCCTTCGTGATAGTAAGCGTACTCGGCGGAGTTTTCTGGGTGCGGAATTCTACAAAGGGGCATCGTTGGGCCAGTCGATTCGTTGGTGACTAAATATTGAAGCGATGAGCGACGGATGGCGTTGTCTTGTGCGACTTGCCACTAGTAAAGCTTTGTTAAAAGTCAGCTTGGATTTCGTCTTTCAAGGAAATCAAGCGACGCAGGATTTCGGGATTCTTATCGGCGAGGTTGGTTTGTTCGCTTGGATCGTTTTTCAGGTCAATCAAAAACAGCGGTTCCTTTAGCTTTCCACCAGCGATTTGTTTCGTTTGTGGAAGTGTCGTGTCGCGTGGGTTTCCGATCAGCTTCCACTGCTGATCCCGAACTGCCCATTGTGCTCCGGAGCCTCCGCCCATCTGCCAATAGAACGTTTCTCGCGGGGCAGCAGCGTTGGACTGCAACACATCGACGATCGATTTTCCATCCAGATGTACGCTGGGGAGTTCGACTTCACACCACTGGCATAGGGTGGGATACCAGTCGCAGGCGGTGACAAATTGGTTTCGAGTTTCACCGGTAGGTAGCTTTCCAGGATATCGGACAACCGAAGGGACTCGAATGCCGCCTTCAAACAGCGAGAACTTCGCGCCGCGATAAGGCCCCGAGTTTCCTCCGCCCCCGAAAGCTCGCGTTTCGGTGCTGTGTCCGTGGTCGGGTTGATAGATCACGATCGTGTTGTCTGCGAGTCCTTGTTCATCAAGGTAATCCAGTACTTCCCCGATGTATTCGTCCATTGTCGAGGTGAATGCACAATACTCACGCCGAGGCGAAGGCAGATCTTGATAGTGCTCAAGCCACTTTGCCGTTCCTTGGTAGGGATAGTGCGGTGCGTTGAATGCCCAGTACAGCATCCAAGGCTTGTCTTCGTTTTGGCCAATGAACGATTTGCATCGGTCAACCATCATACGGGGAAAGTACTCACCGCCACGCTGAATCTCTTTACCGTTGTCCCAAAGGTCATGGCGATTCGGACCGGCCCAAAAGAAGAAATGTGAATAGTTGTCGATACATCCTTCCAGGTGCCCAAACCAACTTTGGAAACCTTGACCGCCTGGGTTGGTCGAAGCTTCGCGACCCAAATGCCATTTCCCAACATGGCCGGTCGTATAGCCGGCGTTTTGAAACGTTTCTGCAATTGTGATTTCGTCTGCCTTCAGGTCGCCGTTTCCTGGTTGCCCAGCCCGTGCCGGAAAACGTCCGGTTAACAAACCGACGCGGCTCGCCGAGCAAACCGGTGCGGCAGAATACATTTGGGTCAGACGTAAGCCTTGGCTAGCCAAGCGGTCCATGTTGGGCGTCTTCAGATCGCCGACACCGAAGCATCCCATGTCGATCGATCCTTGATCGTCGCCATAAATGATCAGCACATTGGGACGCCCGTGCTTGGCCGAATTGGAACCCGAGGAGACGTTGGCTGCGTCATCTGCCAATGCTGGGATTCCGACGACGACAAACGCGAAAAGGCTAACGGCACAGGTTTTCCAAAGTGAACGATTCGTCATCGAATTCAACAGAGAGCAATGTGGTAAAGGAACGGGGCCGCATTCGAGATAAAAACGGGTAGAACAAGCCGACTACTTCAGATTGGTTTTTAGGGGAGTCGTCGGACACGGAGTTTGCGAAATTGAATCGGTGATCCTTCGCTTTCCAAGCACAGATGGCCGTTCGCCGGAGTCACTCCGTTGCCACCGGAGACTTCTTCACCGTTGACCCACAACCGGACTTCGCCATTGATCGCGCGAACGTAGTAATGGTTCCATTGACCGTGTCCATTGCAAAGGTGCTTGCGTGGGAAGCTACGGCTGCCGTTTGGCGAGGTCGGGGGAAATGGATTGAAGGGCTTGCGAACACCGAAGACGTCGCCGTTGGTGCCAAACCATTCGGTGCTTTTGCCAAGGGCTTTAATTTTGTCGGTGTAGCCGTGGTCGAGCATCTGAATTTCAACTCCGTCGGGCAGACCAGGTTTGCCTTCGGCACGAAGTTCGGCGAGCGATTCGGGCGAGACCCAAGCAAACATTCCCGAGTTGCCCGCTGGTTTTTCATGCATCCATTCGATCACAGCTTCGAAATTTTCAAAGCGGTCTTTGGTTGCCAGAACGCTGATCGGCATTCCGGTGCAGTGTAAAACTCCGTCATTCCAGCTCCACGTGTCTTCGGCGCTGTTGACCGGTGCAAAGTCAGCCTCGGTCAGCGATACCCAACCGGGGGCTTCGTCATCGATGAAGGCTCGTGTGACTTTTTCGTCCGAAGCGGTGGATTCATCCGAAGCCGACTGGGCTGTTGCGAGCGGACTTGAACAGGCAACGATTACCATCGCAATCAGGTGGGATAACTTCATGTGATGCTGGCGGGTTGGTGGGCGAAAAGGCAATCGGGGAAGCGGCGGGACGTTCGAAGGCGTCAATCCTAATCGATCGCTTCATCGCCATGTCGTGTTCGGCGGTTGCCGGTAAGACAAGAATTCGTTGGTGTTTGTCTACTTACCCTTATTCACCAGCTTTTCTACTCGAAATCGATCTTTACTCCCGGCCGGCATTTTTGGTTTACTCCCGATCAAAATCACCCAAATTGTGTGCACGAGTGAGTCGAATGGAATCGCTTACCCAATCGAGATCCCCCGAAGCGTCCGTCATCATGACAACGTTTCGGTCCCCCAAATATCTGTTTCAAGTGTTGTGGGGGTTCGCCAATCAGTCCTGTCGCGATTTCGAAATCGTCGTAGGCGAAGACGGGCAAACCGATGAGACTCGCGAAGTGATCGATGTGTTTGCTGCCAAGTCAAACATCTCGATCCAATATGTCACCCAAGAGCACCAGGGATTTGGAAAGACGCGAATCCTCAATCGTGCGATCGATTGTGCCCGCGGTGAGTACTTGATCTTTACCGATGGTGACTGTGTCCCAAGGTCAGATTTTGTTGAAACACATTTGAATCTAGCAACGCCGGGGCGATTCCTTTCGGGCGGATGCTTTCGATTGGATCGAGCGGTAACCGATCAGATTTTGGATCAGCAGCTTGAGCTGGAGCAGTTCACCGATATGCGATGGTTGAAAGACCATGGCCATCGTGTTTCCAAGAAATGGTTGTGGAGTCGCAATCGGCCTGTGATCGCACATGTCCTAGACATGGCGACGACAACACGACCGACGTTCAACGGTCACAATTCCTCGGCATGGAAAGACGACGTGGTCTACGCCAACGGTTTCAATATGGAAATGCGCTATGGCGGCTTGGATCGCGAGCTTGGCGAACGTCTTGAAAATGCCGGAGTGTTAGGTTCACAGATTCGTCATCGGGCCATCTGTTTTCACCTCGATCACGACCGTGGTTACGTGACCAAAGAAGACTGGCAACGCAACCACAACATTCGCAAGCTTGTCAGGCGACGTGGATTGACGAGAGCCGAACAAGGGCTCGATCAAATCCGCGCCGACGCTGCTTGATCGTTCAACCTGAACATTAGACTGTGCGGTCAGTTCACTGAACCACGTTCAGAACCGAGTTCATTTCTTCGGTCGCCGCGCGGACTGCATCTTGCCACTTCGCATCGCCAAACTTGTCCGCGAACTCAGGTCGTTGATGGGCAAAGATGATGTGTCGCGAGCTGTTGACAACAGCCCCTAGGCCGCCATCCAAAAAGCCTGCTTTGACGTCATCGGCGCTACCGCCTTGGGCACCAAAGCCGGGGATCAAGATCCAGCTGTGTGGCATCGCTTGACGCAACGAAGCGAGCTCTTCGGGATAGGTCGCTCCGACGACGGCACCCAGTGGGCCGTAGCCCATCGCATCAAGTCGCTCGGCATTGATTTCCGTCACAAGCTCGGCAACTCGCGCATAGACCGTTTGTCCTTCCGTTTCGCGGTTTTGCAACAAGCCGCCACCGGGATTGGATGTCTTGACCAAGACAAAGATGCCGGCTTCGCGAGCGTCGCAGACCTCAACAAAGGGTTCGATGCTGTCACGACCTAGATAAGGACTGACCGTCAGGGAATCACTTCCCCAAGGGCTGTCCGAGCCTAGGTAGGCATCCGCATACGCTGTGGCGGTGCTGCCGATGTCGTTACGTTTTCCGTCCAGGATGACGAGAAGGTTTTTCTTCTTCGCATAGGCGACGACTTCACCCAACGAGATCATTCCGGCGGGGCCTAGCTGTTCAAAGAACGCCGCTTGAGGCTTGACGCAGGGGACGATGTCGGCAACGACATCGATAATTTCCATACAGAACTGCGTGTACGCCGCTGCCCATTCTTCGGGGCGATCGTTGGCAACGCCATCACGTAGGGGAGCAGGCAGGGAGGCTTTTCGCGGGTCCAGCCCAACGCAGGTCACTGACTTCGTTTTCTGAACGGCTTGGGCGAGACGTGTGGCGAAGGTCATATCGTCAAATCAACGCGAACGAGGAATGTCATCGGGAAACTTGACGCCAATTGTGCCATCAAGCGGTCGATCCGAAAACGGGCCCCCCAGACTGTGCGTGCAATCGAGTCCGGCAGGGTGTTGCTATCGAGGTTGCGACGCTGCTTCGCCTTAGGGGCCTGAGTTTCACGATGGCGGTCGTGGTCCGATCGTGACGATTGCGCCGGTCGCAAGGTTCGCTAGACGTCCGATTGGAACGGCTAGCGCGGTCGTCGGGAAGTCTGGCGAGCCGCCGGGCCGAATACAACAGTGATACCAATTCTTGATATTGCACGTATGCCATCAATTTTGTCGCGGCCGTGAGTCAGTCAACAATCCCAACCGCTAACCGATTTCGCCGGACCATCGACGCGATGATGAACGCGTTCTTGGCCACGTGTGAGCAGTTGGGGGCGTTTCTAATTGGGGTCTGCCACCAATTCGCAGACATCGCCGGAGTGCTCTCGGGAACCATTTTTTTGGCGCTGCGACCGAAGAGCTGGACACCGCCGGTTCGAAACGTCTTTGCACGTCAGATGTTATTCACTTCGGTGGATTCGATTCCTGCGGCAATGCGTTTTGCCGGAGTTGTCGGCGTGATGGGCATCGTTCAAGCCGAAATGTGGATCGATGCCGCAGGGCTCTCTCCTTCGGAAGTCGCACCAATCCTGTGGCGATCCGTCGTTCGGGAGATCGCTCCACTGTTGGCATGTCTGGTCGTCATCGGCCGAAGCGGAATTGCCATCAGTGCAGAGCTGGCAACAATGCATGCCGATGGCGAAGTCGAGGTGTTAGACTCGCAAGGGGTCGATCCGATGACCTACTTGGTGATGCCACGCGTGATTTCGGTGATGATCAGTGTGTTCTGTTTGGCAATCATCATCGCGGTCACAATCATGGTCACAGGCTACCTGATCGGGTCTTCGGTTGGTGCGATCCGTGTGACATGGAATGAGTTTTATGGCGAGATCTCACGCAACTTTGAACGCGGTGACCTCGTGTTTTTCACGTCAAAGACTCTGGTTGCCGGCGGTTTTGCCGGAGTGATCTGTTGTTTAGAAGGCGTTCGATCCAGCGGGCGTTTGACCGATGTGCCTCGGGTCGCCAGCCGTGCCGGCATACGGGCCCTAACGGCGATCTTTGCGATCTCGGCCATCTTGTCGGTGGTCTTCTATGAAAAGCTACTCGTTTTCAAATTCGGGTAAGTTAAATGGTCGACGCGGCAAAGCAAAAATCAAACACCACACCAACCTTGGAATTTGACAACGTCATTTTCAGTGGGGCAGGTGAGACTTCGATCGGGATGAACCGATTTACGGGTACCGTCTCGCCGGGTGACTTTATTCAAATTCCTCTCCGACAACACCATGATCCACGCGATTTGGTGTCCGCAATGTTGGGGCTCTATCCCATCAGTTTTGGCAGGATTCGGTTCAACGGGTGTGAATGGACAAGCTGCGATTATCAGCGGCAGTTCTCGATGCGGAGCCAGATTGGCCGCGTCTTTGCAGGTTCCGCTTGGATTAAAAGTCTGACGATTTGGGACAACGTTTTATTGGCAATGCGTCACCACGGCGTTCCCGAATCATTCGCCCGTCAGCAAGTCAGACTTTGGAGCGATCGGTTGGCCGGACCGAGAGCCGGTTTGGTGCGTCGAGCGATGCAGAATCGACCGGGCTTCGTTGAGCCTTCGATTTTGCAAGTCTGCCAATGGATTCGAGCGGTTTGCAACCATCCAAAGTTACTGATACTCGAGCGACCCTTGCACTACGTCATCGAGGGGCTACACGAGGAAATCGTTTCGATCATTGATGAATTTCGAGCCGCAGGATCTTCGATCATGGTTTTTTCCGAACCGGATCGCCAGGAAGATTACAGCTTCGTCCGTTCCGTTATTCGGTGGACGGTTCTTGGGACCACACTCGTTGCCGGGGGAGAATCTTCCTAATGAACGAACCCATTCGGCTGCGTTATGCCAACAAGATCGTTGGCTTATTTCTGATGATTGTGATGGTCCTTTGTGTTGTCGTCTCCGTTCGACTTATCACTCGGATCGCGATTCGAAAAGATCACTTCTACATCGAAGTCACTGAGGATATTGCCAGTCAGCTCCGTACCGGCACCGAAGTTTTGATCCTTGGGCAGACGGTCGGCGAAGTTGACGAATTGAACTATGTCGACGGGACCAATTTGGTTCGAATCACTTTGGCCATCGATTCACGACGCAGCGATTTGATCACAACACAGTCGCAGGTCGAGCTCGATCGAAAGTATGGAATCGGACCGCCTGTCATCCGTATTGCACGAGCACCAGGGAGCAGTTTGCTAGATCCTGAAGGTACGGCCGAGCCGATCGCACCTGGCGAATCGATTCCGTATTTCAAGCAGGACGACGACCAAGTCGAAAATACGGCGATCAATGTCCAAGAGGCAAGCCAAGCAGTTGCCGGTGCCGCAGACCGGATTAGCGATTCACTGCAGGAATCGATCAATCCCGCATTCGAAGCGGGCGAACGGACCTTTGATTCGGTACGTGCGACCAGCGAAGCCATTCGCCCTGAGGCGGCACAAACGCTCGCTCAGCTACGTCAGACAACGATCAATCTGGAGAGCGAACTTACAAAGTTGACGCAGCGTGTTGATCAGATGCTGGACAACGAGATTCGAGAGACAATCAAAGACATTAATGCGTCAGCAATCGCGGCAACCAAAGCCGCCGAAAGCGTACGAGATGCTGCGCAAGGGATCGATCAGAACGCCTCGCAGACAACCGCCGACATCGCCGAGACTTTGGAGACGCTACGTGAAACCGCAGTGCGCATTCAACAGTTGACCGAAGAGACCCGTGAAGTTGTGCGTATCGTCCGAAGCGAGGCAAATGATTTGCCGGGGACAACCGAACGCATCAACGAAACCGTTGATGATGCGCAAGACTTGGTCGGCGATATCAACAACCATTGGCTACTGCGTCGATATCAAAACAACCGCTCACAAAATCAGCAGGTTTCACCTTCTTCCGTCCGTGGCGGAGGTGTTCGTTGATGGTTTGGAATCGATTGAATTCCGGGCATGTCAAAAGCATTGCGGTGTATTGCTGTGCGATCTTCGTTTTAGGCTGCGCATCGACTTCAAAAGACATCGTCGTTCAAGACAAGAAAGTCGATCGCTATGTCACCAATGCGCATGAGGCTTTTCATGAAGGCCGGATCGATGAAGCCGAATCGTACTATCGAAAAGCACTGATAAGATCTTGGGCAACAGATGATCCTTATGAATCTGGCACGGCTGCCTATAACTTGGCGGCTTGTTTGGTCAGTCAGGATGAGCTTACCAAGGCGTCCGATTGGTTGGTCGATTCACGCGTTGAGCTTTGTCGCGCAGGGGCTTCGACGGGAAATACATGGTTGTTGTCTGCCGAGATTGCGATGAGCCAATCCAGGCTTGCCGACGCGCAGTTGTTTGTTGCTTATGCATCAAAAACCTGCCCGCCGTGCGAGATCGTTGATACGTGTTGCCTTTGCGGACCGTCGGAAAGCTGCTGTGGCGAGTCGCAGCGTGATTGCTGTGCCGCTCCGATTCCGTGTATTGGGAAAAACATTGAAGCCAATCGTGCAAAGGTGGAATGTCAGAATGGATATCGGGCGCGGATCGAGCTGGCGCGGGCAAGGATCGCGACCCAAGAATTTCGTATCGCTGATGCGGAGCGTCACTTGGCGTGTGCTTGTAATTTGACGGCCGAGTCATGTGACTTTTCACTGCATGCGGATCGGCATGACGTCGCCGCTGCGATTCACGATGCGAAAGAAGAGTACCTGCAGGCCGGAGCCCACCGTGATCGCGAAGCCAGGTTGTTGCGATGTATTGGCCACTATCGGGCGATCCCAAACGTCTTGGTAGCGGCATCGGAATCGTATTCGTTTGCGGGGCGAATGGATCTAGCGGTCGATCGCGTCATCCGTGCCGCACGGATTTGGTACGCTCGCAGCGAATACAAGCGAGCTTGGGAACTCGTCGAACAGGCCAGCGGTATGGCGATGAGCTGTGGCTGCGAAGCGGTCGAAATCCGTTTGGCACTAACGGCCAAACAGATCCGAGATGCGTTGGAGGCATCAAAGCTGGAACCGATGGAAAAGGAGCCGGCGATGCTTGACGGGCCATTGTCGGAACCGCCAGACACATCTCCGGCAGAGCTGTATTCGCCGGAAAACTTGGAATCGCTACTGTCGTCCCCGCTGGAGAGCGGCAAAACAGCGTCGCGGGCAGCCATCCGCGAAAAGACCGCTGAAAAAACGCCGGTTGGTGACGAGAAATGGGTTGTGCAAAGCACTGATTTGGCGTTGCCGAGCATGGGATCTGCGGCTATGCTTGCCCCTCACAAATTAGCGAGCGTTGATATCCCCCCAATGTGATCAACGTAAGCCATCGGGATGTGGCTCAGCCTGGTTAGAGCGCAGCACTGGGGGTGCTGAGGTCGCAAGTTCGAATCTTGTCATCCCGACTTCAAATGAAAAAGCCCAGCGGAATTCACCGCTGGGCTTTTTTTGTGTTCCTGAAGATAAGCACTAGCTGGCGTTGAAGTTCGTTTCGGGCGGCTGGATGAGAGCTTGGCTGCAAGACACTTCATCACACGTCTCAGCTTGGAGGCACAAACACGATTTACGAAACGTGTCTTTTTCGAACAAGTGACCGATCCAATCCACACAATGGTCCGCATTTGGGATTGCTGTTCGCAGATCGTGTTGTTGATCGTTGAGTTGGCTCGTAGATGATATTTGAGAACATTAATCTGCACTAATCGAACACCAATGAAAACACTGGTGCAGATCCTCTGGATTAGTGTTTAGTTAGTGAATATGAGTGGCTAACTGTGAGCACTTCCTGCAGAACGATCCGTTTCCATTCCAGTTCTCTCGTTGACCAGGAATCAAACCTTCTTCTTCCTATTTCCGCATGTTTCCCTACCACTGGCACATGGTGATCTTTAGTTGCGAAGAGTTCATCGATGTATTGGACGACCATGACGCACAATACCACACGACGAAAAATTGCTGGTGCTAGCGTTGCGCAGCTCAATTAATCGTGTCCGGCGGACATAATTTTGCATCGCGTCAATTGAACTCGCCCATGCTGGGGTGTAGCCTAAAGGGGCTGCTTAACCACCCCAGCCCTGGGTAATTGCGATGCGTCGAGACTTGCCGCTCTGCTTCTTGTTCAACCTGCTGTGTTTAGGTCTAGGAGCCGGACTTTTTGCCCCAGCCGATGCGGCTGCGGAAATTGTTTTCAACAGTCTTGGCGAAAGCTACTTCGACAATTTTGAATCCTACACCGCTTCCGGCATGCAACCAGGTGGTGGCGGCGGAACACTGGATTCCAATGTTTGGGAAATCTCGTTCTTTGATTCGATGGGATCTCAAAGCTCGGGAATTGGAAGCTCCCATGGGAGTGGACTGTTTGGTCGCGGTTTGAGTTCCGTCGCGGGAACTGAACAAGGTGTTTATGCCTACCAAACCGGCAACGGAAACACCGCGCTGGGCATTGCCCTCGATTCCACCGAGCTTGCCGGCGCCTTTCCGGCGTTGGAAATTACAAACAACACGGGATCAGTCATCGATTGGATCGACGTCAGTTATGACGTTTGGGTTTTTAATCAAACCGACGTCCAGTCTTTTGTGGATCTCGAGTTTTCCAAAGACTCGTTGTTCGTTGACCCGCTCTTCTTTGAAACCCCGGCTACTGCCGACGGGCTCGTTTCATGGACCATGACCCCAATCAGCTATTCGTTGCTGTTGCCGATCACCTCGACAACTGATTTTTCGACTCCGCTGACGCCACTCGCCAATGGCGAAAGTATTGAACTAGGTTTCTCGATTGGCAAATTTGGCGGCATCGGAGATTCAGATGGGGTCGCAATTGACAACCTTCGAATTACCGTCGGAACCACGGCCATTCCAGAGCCAAACGCCATCAATTGTCTTATCGCATTGTCAAGTCTTCTGTCTTTGCGACGTTCCCGTCGACCGCATGCAAAATAATTGATTTGTGAGCAGCCTGTCTGAAAATCAAGACGGAGCAATGAGTCGCGGGATTCTAAAACACAGAGTCACGGAACTGGTCTCCGATGATCAGTCAGGTGACGTCGCGGTTTCGGACTGTAACCACAGACGACGTGCCAACTTCTCCCAACGAAAAACTCTGTGTCCCCTGTTCCTCCGTGTTTCACCTGCTTTGAATGAGCAAAGTCTGGACTCAGGAGATTTTAAAACACAGAGTCACCGAGGACGCAGAGCTGGTCTCCGGTGAGCAGTCAGATGACGTCACGGTTTTGGCCATCAACCGCAAATGGCGTCCCAATCGCTCCCAACCAGAAACTCTGCGTTCTCCGTTCCTCGGCGTTTCATCTGCCCGGTCACTGCTGGCATCTGATCCAGTGGACTTCGCCTATTTGAACAGCGAATCGGTATGAATGAGCAAAGTCTGGACTTCGAGAGACTGTGAATCGCTGAGACGCCGAGGTCGAAACGACGGCACGTAAACGCGATGTCGAATCGACCCTCAGGAATTGAGTGATCATTTATAAACTTGCCTCATGCGAATCGTATTGCGCGTAAGCTATTAAGTGTGAAGGCAAGTGCTCGATTTAGTTCATGTCAAAGAAGTTAGGCGGTGTTTTGAATGTGGCGGCAGCAAACCTTATTTGGGCTGATCGGCTTTCTAATTACCTCGGTAAGTCTCTTTGATTGTACCGGTTTCGGGCAAGAACCTCAGTTTCAAGAGATCGCCCAACGGCGTCGTTCCGTTCTGCTCGCAAAAGACGGGGAGTGCAAGCTTCGCGATGGACACGTATTGTCAGGGCAAATCCGGGAGTCGTTAATCGAAGGCCGGTTTCTGGTATGGAACCGAAAAAGCAGTGGTGACGTCACGGATATGTTCGTTCCTCTGCAGGCGTTCAACGAAAGTGACCAAAATCTGATTCAAACGAAGCACTTTCAGAAACGGAACTATGTCCGTTACCAATATTTGCCGCCCTTGCTGTTTCACCCATCGTTAAAAGGTGTGAAGTATCCCAAGCCCTACGATCGGCTCGACGGTGCGGTCGCGATTGAAAATGGGAAGGTATTTTGTTGGGCGAGGGACAAGCTGTATCGTGTGGACGAATCTGCGATCCCAGCCGAATACTTAAAGGAATTGAAAATTGCTTTCAACGATTTCGGCAGCGGTCATTGGTTGAATATTAGTGATTGGCTACCTCGGGCCATTGCCGGCAAAGTCCTTGCCGAGACGCCAGACAGCTTTGTATTCGAATCGACTCCTGATAAGGGAATGAACAATCTATTCGACTTCCCCATTGGAACTCGATTTCGTCTACCAAAACGAACCATGGGCCAAATTTTAGAACGGGAGATGCGTGCCTGTTTAGGACGCTATGCCCGACTTGAAGAGTCCGTGAAAATTCCTGATGCGGAGCTAGGCCAACTTCCTGTGCTTTGTCGCGTGATGAAGAGTATTACAGCTCAATGGGGATTGTGTCAGTCACCGACTGCGTCGCGCCAGTCAAACATTCAAACGCATTCATCAGACCTAAAAGCATCGATCCCAATCCATCAATTATCCTGCGCCGACCATTTGGAATTCGAGTTGGCCGCAATCGATCGAGAAACGAGCTTGGGGCCTCTGGATCGAAACGACGCGGCATACATGGTCTTGGCTGATACGGCTTTCGAGCGAAGGCATTGGACGTTGATCGGTGGTCGTGCGACCATTTCAGCGCGGTTGGTCGGTGCCATCACGAATGGTTTCGCTTTTGACTTTTCCGGAGAGTACGTCTTCATCGAGGCATCACAGCTAAACCCAATTGACCGTCGGGTTGCACGAATCGCGACAAGTTCGAAGACGCTCGACTGGTTGGACCTAGAAAAGCTTGAGAGTCTGAGGACGAAACGAGTTTTGGCGAAATACTCCAGCATTGGAACGGTCGTGGAGTTGGGGCCGTCTTTTGAAGTCCATGGAGTGATCGACTCTCATAGCAATGCATTTAGTGCTGGCAAGCAGGAGCTGATCAACGGGATCCATTGGGAACACTTTTTAGTGACAGGAGATAATGATTCTCTTCGATCGCGACTCGAGGGGCTTGCAGATCAGGACCGTCGGTCTGCAGAGGCTAAGATCGCTTGGTATCGCGAAAATCTGAAACCGGCTCAGGAACTGGTTGCTGATCTTCCCGAGCTTAAAACATTGCCAGTCAAGCCTGTCGAACGAAGGTGGCGGTTCGGTAGCGACCGCACTGGTTTGATCGCCAAACTCGTCGGGCGATATGGAGATGATTGGGTATTCGAGAGTCAAGTGGACGATCAACCCGTAAATTTCTTAGTCGGGATGGAAGAACTGAGTGTTGAAGATGAGGCAATCGCAAACGCAGCGATCGGTCGATTTGAACAGAAGAACTGGGCCGAAGTCTTGCCAACCGCGGATAACGGTCAGTATTACCGGTTGTGGCTTGATCCTCGAAACAAAGGTCTGTTGTCTCCGATACCCGGTGTCGTCGTCGAGGTCTCTTCTCGTAGAGCCGAGTTTCTAAATGTGCAAGGGGCTTCGTTCACTGATTACGATGTTGGTCGTGAGAAAGGCATCGGAGAGGAAGTTCAACGCCGCTATCAATTGGCGATGGATCAGGGGAGAGTGCGTCTTGAGCAACGACTGTCAAAACTTCCCCTTTGGTCATTTCGGAATAGCGATCAAAACGTGCGCGCGAGACTTGTCGGGCAAAGCGGTGATGATGCGATCTTTGCGGATGATCAAGATCGTCGCTTCCTAGTCTCAACGGTCTGCCTAAACGATCCAGGACAGCGATCGGTATCCCAGGCCGATTCAATGGTGGCGGTTTCAGAAGCTGCCAAGTTGCCAAGATTGTTAATCGGAAGAGAGCGACTGTATGGGCCCGGTTTCATCGAGCGAGTTGGTCATCGAACCGATGGGTATCTGAAATTCAAACATGTGTTTTCGGTTTACACAGCCAATGCTGAAGGTCGAACGAAAAGTAATCGAAACGGGATGAGCGAGCTGCCGTTGTCAAGTTTGACGATGCGACAAAGCAAATTGATAATCGCTGAATCGATCCGCAGAGAATTGTCACTAGAAGACGACCGTTCCATCGACGAAGAACTCGCAAGCCCGATCGACCGGGCTGATGTCATCAGCAAGCTACCTGAATTGGATGTCGATATTCGTCAGAAAATTGAATCGTTCTTGTGGCCGGATGGGCGCGGCAAGATGCGGTCACTTGACACCGTTCGTTGGCAGCAATCGAAGTTGCAGGTTCCTGAAGACGCAATACTATTGGCCTGCAACCACGACGCCACGTTTGGTTTGATCAAGAACGTATCAAGCGAATTCCAGTGGTGTCAGTTTTCCAGCGGGAAAACGATCCCCGCACCTGCGGTTGATCTCGATGGGATTTCACATGGCCCCTGGGTGGATGGGAATCGTGCTCAGTTGTGGTATGTCAAAGATGGGCGACTGTTTATCAGTAACAAGGAAGGTGATCGAGAATATCAGGTCAACCAATCCCAGGCACCCATCATCGCCGCGGCGATTTCAGGCGATCACCAGACGATCTTCTTGTTTCATCAAGACACGATCTGTGTTCGCCTGAATCTGAAGTCTGGTCAGCAAACAACTTGGCGGTCGGGAACGCGGGAGTTTAAAACCGATGAAAAGATCAAGCTGGCCGCGTCGCAGAACGGAGATGGGATCGCTCTTTTTTACGGCAATGTGTTTCAAGGGCAGCGGTTCGATCAAAAGGAACAAGTCCCCAGTCAGGCAAACTTTCTACTGATGGAACCGAGCGAATCATCGCAGATCAAGGCTGGGAAGAGGTTTTCGGTGCTCTACACGTCAGATTCGAATCGAGCGAGTTTAATCTGGCATGAGCGTGGGGCCGCACCATTGACTGTATCCCTTCCCGTGATGCCGGATCGAATTGATATCGTCGATCTGGGATTTGGTGAAGTCTTACAAGTGATTGGCAATTCATCCGAGCCTGTCTACCGCAACGCTGGGTATCGGTTTGTCGCATGGATCCAGCCGCATAAAAGGACGTTTCTATATCGACCACAAGTAATCGAAGGCACACCCATTGAACGCCAGGGGGCACAGGCTGTTTGGGTAGCAGGCAAAAGTTCGATTGTGATCGAGCAAACAGATCATGGTTATGTTCGATCGAGACGCAACGAGGGTGCTGCCATATCGGTGGATCTGTATTTAAGTTCGCTGGCAAGAGAACTCGTCGACCAAATGGATATCGGGCAAATCGCTGCCACAGTGTCGTTCTTGGACCATCCCGATTGCCGTGCCCAAGGCGAATATTCGGGAGACTTGGTGAACCAATTCTTTGATAAGGTGACAGCCAACGTGTTGGACTTTCGGCCACATCTTGGCGGTGACCATGTTCAGCGATCACTCCGAGTTGCCGCGCGTTTTGCAGATCGGTTTCCATCCTCCGATATTGCAAAGTGCATTCTAGCGAACGTGTACGATTCCTACGCGTGGGATGCACGTGGGACTGGTTTTGCCGGCAGCGTGTCAGAGCATCAGTGGACTGTTTTTCGCAAATATGTCGCTAAGGCGGAGGGGATTTGCGCGCCGTTGCTGAATAGACCTCAGCCGAATTCACAAGTGTTTCGGATGGCGTTGGAATTGGCTCGGACAAACGGAAAGCCCCTTGAAGAAATCGTTCAATTGGCGAGTCGAATACGTCAAAGTCCTTACCGGGCCGACGCATCGTTGCACCACTTGGTTGCCGTTTATTTGATGCCCCGTTGGAATGGCGCACCGGGAATGCTCGAAAGCTATATGGAAAAGGTCGCTCAGACGATTGGAGGCGAGGAGGGGGACGCGGTTTATGCAACCGTTGCACAGGAGTTGAGTTCAATGGGCGGTCCGAATGGACCCGCATCGTTGGGCTTCAATTGGGATCTAGAACGTTTGAAATCGGGAACGCGTGCCAGCATCCGATCTCGACAAAATTTGGACGTCCTCAGTCATACCCTGGTTGTCTTAGCAAACCGTGGTGACATCAATTCACTCATCGAACTGACTCGACTTGGAGCCGAGCGTGCGATGTTGGCTCCCAGTGTATCGTCGTCGACGTTGACTGGATCGGCGCAGGCAATTCCTTCAGGCGGGCAAGGCTCAAACACATCCGACGGGATTTAGATTGCGGGCCCTTTTTGGCTATTGAAGAGTGGGCAAAGCGTGGCGGGATTTTAAACATAGAGTCACCGAGAACACGGAGTCGGTCGCCAACCACCAGTCAGATGAAGTCCCAACCGCTGCTAACCGAAATCTCTGTGTACTCCGTTCCTCTGTGTTTTATTTGCCCGGTCACCTGACTAGGCAAGGACGCAAGAGCCTTTGCTGCTATTCAAGGCGGAGCCAAGGGTAACAGGATTTTAAAATGCAGAGACGCCGAGGACGCAGAGATCACGCTTGAAGTTTAAATTTGCGTGGTGGCTCCGCTGGCTCTGGATCGTTGGGCTAAGGCTGGCTGCCTGTGACTTGATTTCGGTGGATCAGCTTGCCAGACTGAATGACTCTCCGAGGGGCTGCGTTTCGGCCCGGCGTCTTGTGTTCTTCCGCTCGTAGCGACAAGGAAACGTCTTTGGCAACCAGACTGTCTTTCATCGTTCCCGCTTGCAACGAAGCGGCAATGATCGCATCGACGATTTTGGCGATCCGTCAATCGGCAGCTGGGTTGCTTGGTGTTGACGACTACGAGGTCATCGTTGTCGACGACAATTCAAGAGACGCCACCTTGTCCATCGCAGAGGCACACGGTGCTGTGACGGTAAAATCTGGCGGCGGTGACATTGGTGCTGCACGCAATCGAGGTTTCTCGGTTTCGAACGGTCAACGATTGATCTTTGTTGATGCCGACACTGTGGTCGATCCGCAGCTACTGAAGGAAACACTGACCGCTTGGGACCAAGGCGCCAAATGGGGATCGGCACTGGTCGCGCCCTCTGACGAGTGCCCTCGATGGGCGTCTTTCCTTGGCATCTTTTACAACTTCTATTACGCACGGTGGTGTAGGTGCGCTTACGGGTGCTACTTTTTCGTCAGACGCGACGCATTCGAAGGTGCCGGCGGCTTTCCCGAGGGCCTTTGCGAAGGCGAAGATATGGCGCTCAGCAAGCGATTGACTGTCTTGTATGGTCGTTCGCAATTGCTGCGAAATCGGATCCATAGTTCGGCACGTAAAGCACGTGAGTTTGGGTTTTGGTACCACATGCGGCTGCTGTGGATTGGAATGTTTCCTGGGAAGTCGAATACACCACACCCTGATGTTGTGACTTATCGGGATGGTGGTCGACGGCTCACACGCAGCCAGGACGGTTCAGCCAATTCATGAGCCTCGCCGTAGTGGATCTTGTTAAAGATCCAGAATTCGAAGCGGAGGGATTTTTAACAAAATCCACTACGGAGGAAGTAGAGACTCGAATTGGGTGAACGAAGTCCGGTGCTCGAACAGGAAGTAGCTAAGCGATTCTAAGATCGACGGGCGGTCGCAGTTCTGAACATTGACGTCGGATAAGGATTGCCTCGAAGAATGGTCAAGAGCCTTTTCTGCTATTAAAGAGAGAGCGAAGACTGGCGGGGTTTTGAAACACAGAGTCACCGAGAACACGGAGCCAGTTGCAAATGACCGTTCAGATGACGTCTCAATCACTCCCAACCAAAACTCTGTGTACTCTGTTTCTCTGTGGTTCACTTGTCCGGTCGCTTCGAGTATCCGATCTAATGGATCGTCTTGTCATGTGAACAAGAGACATTCTGTCGAAGCGGTTTGGGGAGTCGAAGTCTGGGCTCAGGTAGATTGTAAAATGCAGAGACGCCGAGTACGCAGAGATCGAGCAATGCCCTAAATAACTGGCCCCGTTCGATGTATGGCTCTCGCTCGCATACCAGAGGTAAATCGAATTTGAAAAAACGATCGTCAAGTCATCAAATGCGGATTCGTTTCGATCGTCAGGGCCTGACGTTAGCTTCATCGCTGAAATCGTTCGACTATCAACTTAAGCGGGCAATTCCAGATTGCCTGAGGAGATGTTTGTAAGTCGTCTCAGATTGGGCCGTCTGATCACGGCCAGTCCCATGGCGAAGAATGACCAGATCATCCATGAGGTCAGTTCAGGTGCCACTGGGTCGGGGCCAGCGATATTGGAAGTGATCCAGCTTGCATAAGAAGACACTTTGATCGAGCCGGCGATATCGCCATAATCAGCGTCCAAGTTTCCATCGACCGCTGCGATGAACGAGTGGACTCCGGTGAGTACTTCGCCGCTGCCAAAGTTGGCAAAGACCGCGCCACCACTGTCCCCGCCGGCAATCAGATACTCCAAGTCCAACTGTGTCGACGTTCCGGACCAGTTGTCTCCGCCGCTGCCGCTGTCAAAGTCTTCGAAGATGATGTCGCTGCTGTATCCGGAGACCAAACTGCCGTCCAGGTCGATCACGTTGTTTCCCGCGCGTTTGGTGCCTGCGGGTGCGGTGATCCCGGTGACGCCGTTTCCGGTCACCCCATAGCCGACGTGTGTCACTGTTTGTCCGACTTCGCTGGTGTTGGTATTCAGGGTCGCCGGAGTGATGGTTGTTTCATTGGTCGCAAGTCGTAGCAATGCGATGTCGGTACCCGTTGTCAGGTCACCGGACCAACCGGGATGCAAGATGATTTCAGCACCGACGTGGACGCCACCGCCACTGTCGGTCAAATCGAACGTCCAATCACTTGGGTTAAACCCGACGGCATCCAGGCAGTGACCTGCCGTCAAGATCCAGTTTTCCTTGATCAAGGTTGCCGAGCAAATATGCGTTCCCCAGGTTAGCGAACCGACAGCGGGATAGCTTGTCGCCAAGCTGGTGTAGCTGGCGTCGGCACGGTCATGGCGAATCGTTCCGGCAAAAACGCGTTGCTGCTGCGTACAAGTCGAAATGAGAAGAATACCGCTCGCGGTCAACGCCCACTTGCGACCGTGTTGAAGCAAATTCATTTCGTGGTTTGCGATTGGATTTCCGTAGGTTCGCATTGGGGATCCTGAATCGATCTAGACTCGGGGTGGTTGGTCAGGGTTTTGTGCTAAGGATTCGCCGGCTGAAGTGCAGCGATTCTTGTTGTTGGCAAAGTTGAGTTAGTGACTTCGCCAATAAAACTTTCGATGATTTGTCGAGCGTTGCCGGAGTGGCCACGCGGATGACGAACACTGACCATTAAGCGTCTTAGATTCGCATGGCCTGCAAGTTGGATTCGCGGGTAGCGTGGCGAACACCAATGGCTGCCGTCATGCCAGCTGTAGGCAAGAGTGACTGATGGTTGTTCGATATCGCGTGAAACCAGTGTTTGAAATCGGAATTCGTGTTCAGAGTTGGGGACGATCCAGCTAGCTGCTTTGCCGATCGATGCAAATTCATGTCTCGCGTAGCAAGTTTCCGGAAGGTGGCTGGCAAGCGGACCGGCAGGGCCTGCGATGAACGTCACGACCACCGTCTGATCATTTGTTTTGTTTTTGAAGGATTGCCGCCAATAGTTAGTAGCGTGAAGCACTTCCAATTCACTCTCAGGCAATTCTTCATTGCCAACCATCGTCCAGGCACCTAGCTGGACCGGTAGTGCAAATGTCTGGTCGTCCGAAAAGCCTCGCGATATCGACCGGATGGACATCCCACAGCTGATCAATGCGATCATGCAGCCAACGATGACCGCATGCAGGTTCGTGATAGGGGTTTTCATCCGGCATCTCCGTTGTCCAGTTGGTTCACGGTCAATTGCTGCGTCGATGCAAAGTTCGCTTCTAACCGTTTCCAAGCGACTTGCTCACTGCGGTTTAGATCTTGCGGATTTACGAGATCACGACGCGCGATTTCAAAATGCTTTGCCGCTTCGGGGCGATTCCCAAGATTGAAATGGGCGGTCGCAAGGTGAAAGTGTGCTACGCCGGCGTTGGGTTTCAGTCCCAGGATTGCTCGTTCGAGCCAATCGATCGCATCCTGTGATCGATCCGCCTGGATCAGAATCCAGCCCTTCGTATCGAAGAATTCTGCAACCGGACCGGCGGTCTGAATCGCACGATCAATAATCTGCAAGGCCCGGTCGAAGCTCTTGTGCTGGTCAGCCAGCATCATGGCAAGGTTGTTGCCGATGATCACATTCTCCGGGAACGCCGTTGATGCTTTGTCGAGAACCGAAAGGGCTGACGGTTGGTCGTGGCAGTGCGAATACCAGTCCGCCGCTGCCAACATCAGTCGTTCATCGGTTTGGCCTTCCGAAAGCCCGCTGCGAATGATGTTGTCAAGTTTGGTGAATGTATCCGGTTCTACCTCAACAATAGTTGTGCCTACCATCGCCGCGGTATGAGCACGCCGAACCGCTGTGGTTGACCAATCAGGGTCAATGACGAGATCAATGGCTTCGGCAAGTCGTCCGTTCCGGGCAAGTGCGATCGCGAGTGCCGCGTTGTCGGCTGTTGGGCCGGTGGCAAAAGCTTGGTAGTGCTTAATCGCGGCATCGTTTAGACCGACCAGTTCACACGCTTGAGCCATGATGCGGTCGGAGATTGCGTTTCCGGAAGGATTCGTCTGAGACCGGCGGTTGACTTCATCGATCGCGCGCCGAAGACCAGCCTTCGACTTTAGAAGGCCGATGTATTCCAACCAAACGTGGTTGTCGTATCCAAGTTCTGCGAACGCACTTCGGTAGCAACTTTCGGCAGAGGAGTAATTCCCATCCGAACGCCAAGCTCTTGCTGCTGCGGTCCACTGATCACCCGAAGGTTGAAGCTCTGTCGCACGACGTTCAAACAGTTCTGCCGCTTCGCGAAATCGGCCCAAGCGGACGAGGCTTTGTGCTTCGATGGTTTCCGCGATCGCACGATGTTCGGCAGAGCTACTATTTGTGCGATCATAGATTTTGATGAGCGACTGGCACTGCCGCGAGGTTTGCAGAGCTTGCTGGAAATCTTGGTGGTGAATCGCAACCTGTGAAGCAGCCAACATTAATCGAATCCGCATGTGTCGGTCGATCGAGTCAAAAGCGTTCGTTTCGCTTTCGTTGATTTGCCGAAGCAGATGGTCACATTCTTCAAATCGAGATGACTTGACGAGCGATTCAAGAAGTTTGATTGCGAGATAAGGATTGTGATCGTCGGCGAGACGCCAAGCCCTAAGGTAGGCCGCGGAGCTTTTCTTCCAGTCGCCCCGATCACCAAGGATTTCACCAAGCATCTCGAACGACTCGAATCGGTTGGGAAGGACTTCGGTTGCCTTGCGCAGTGTTGTCTCGGCTTGTTCAAGACGCTGTTGTTGGATGAGTTCTTCCGCCGAAGCCAAAAGGACTTGAAATGCGATTTCACTTGGGCATTCGCTATCGATCGTCAGTGAAGTTAGGTCCATCGCTGACGAAGGGATGTTCGTTTTTTTAGCGAATTGCCAACTGACGAAAGACGAACGAGTTGAATGAAGACGATTTGCCGCTATCGGTACGAGCGGTTGCAAATTAGCGAGTAAGGTTTGATCAACCGCTTCGGGGTGGTCGCAATAGTAGGATGCGATTTCAAGGACTAGCTGATCACGCCAATCGGAACCGTCGCCCAATCCGGCCAGCGTCTGGGCGAACTTGTCAGGTGCGATCGCTGGGTGGTAGAGCGATTGATTTCGTGTTTTTAGAAACGATTCCAAACAGAGGCGAAGTGATGGCGGATTGCGGTTGTCGATTCGATAAAGTCTTTGAGCCGAACGCATCGCCGATTTTTTTACGCCCAGGTCCAGCGCCAAGTTCAGGTGGGCTCGTAGTGCTTCGAGGTGGAAGGGTGTCGTTTTCAGAACCGTTTCAAGTTGCGAAAGCACCTGCATCCGTTCGTCCGACGTTTGAGCGGAACTTAGCATCGCGAGCGACATGCGAAACTGCGCTTCATGATTGTCAGGCTGAAGACGCAATAGAGTTCGATAGGTTCCAATGGCTTTCGTCCATTCCTGTTTCGACTCCTGATGAATCGCAGTCGTGATCGATCGCTGTAAGAATCGATTGTTCAGCCTTCGGTAGTTAGCGTTTGCGAAAGCAATGACCAACAGCGATGCGATCGGTAAACCGATCAAGCGGAATGCCGGACGCCAGTTTTCACTCCAGTTCAGACGTTGTATTAGCGAACTCTCCGTTTGGCGAGCGTTGAAATAGTTGGCCGGGTGCTTAAACGCTGATGCGACAGTGGCGATCCAAGACCGAAACACCAGAAACAATATGGCCGAAAGTGGTAGTGTCAGCCAATCGCCAGCATCATGAGCGATCGCGGTCCAATACGTTGATTGGAATTGATCCATTACCCATGCCAGAAGTGCGATTCGACATGCGTTGGCAAGGATCGCGGCCGTGACTGCGGGAAGCAGCAGCGTGGACAGGCCCTTGAGGACGGTTCCTAGTGACCGCTTAAACTTTGATTTCATTCCATGATGGTCATCCGAGCTCCATCCGCTGTGGATCGCCATCAGGTAGGCGACCGCGGCTATGGCGATCGTCATTCTCAGTCCACTACACGCTTTTGTGATCGCAACATCGCCACTGGTCAACGTCAGCGTGTATCCGTTGGTCGAAGCGAAAATCGACAACATGCCGAGGATGTAGCAGCTGCACCAAGAAGAGGCAAACTGCAGCCAAGTATTGAGGACCGTTTCGATTTGAAACGGAAGTGGGATCATGAAGACCAAGAAGCCGATCCCCGGCAAACTCCAAATCAAGATACCTCGCCCGGCGAAAAAGCCGATCATCGCCACAACGCATAGGGGAATGGTCCAGTGTTGCAGCGCCGGAAGGTAGACATAGTCTCCGACCCAGAGCAGCACATGTGTGAGAGTCAGAACGATGCCGGCGAGAATTGAAGGCGATTCGACCGGTGGCATCACTGCACGTCGTTTCCAAAGAATCCACAACGCTATGGGGACCACAATGGGGCCATGTGAATAGGTGTCGTCAAGCTGCCAACGGCTTACCAGGTCCACGATCGCGTGACGATAGGCGAGGCAAGTCAGTACTGCGCAACTGGCAATCAGCCACCAACCGTTCGGCGATACTGTTTCGCGTTCGGGATGTAATTGACGGTTTTCAGAACGCGTCGGAACGGATACTTCGGCAGTTCGCACGTGAAAGCTTTGAAAGACGCGAATGGAGCATTTGCAAGGTCCATTCCCTCATCGGCGACCGGAAGTAACAGTTGCCATCATATCGACTTCGCACCTTAGATCGCGACGATTCGCTAGAGCTGTCGTTTGTGGTGGGTTTGGAAAACGAAGATCGCATCGCCTAAATGCTTCAAAGGGTGAGGGAGTTCCCTCATCCGTTGTTATCAAAACGGATCGTCTTACGGACCGTGAAACACGATCGATGTGCAAAAACACGGTGGTTTAGGGACCTCCGACGGCAATGTTTCGCCGCAACGTTGCTCGTATAGCTTCACTCGCTTTCTTCAAATGTCGCTTTTCACCCTCGTCTCAGAATCGATATACGGGTTGTGTCCTCAACTAGAGCTTTGACCAGACCGACTGTGAAACAGATCACTATGAAACATCAATTCACAACACGCCAAAGAGCGATATGCGTCATCATCATGGGGCTAGCAACGCTCGTGCACTTTGAATTGGCTTCAGCACAAATGCCACGTCGCTCAGTCGGTCAGTCGAATCAATTTCGCAGCTCGCCTTATCAGCAACGCATCTCCCCGTACTTGGATCTACTACGTGCCGACGATAGTGCGCTAAGTCCCTATCACTCGTTTGTTCAACCGCGCCAACAGATGCGTCAAAGTTTGCTTTTTCAAGCGGCGCAGATTCATCGGCTAGGCCAAGCGGCACCTACCGGTTGGTCGAATCCATCTGGACAAGGGCGTCTACCCACGGGGCACGGGGCGACGTTCAACAATCATATGCACTATTACAGGTTTCCAACCAACAGTTCGCGTTAACTCGCTATGCCGACGAAGCACGCCTATTTAGACAACTTGAAACGACTTGTTACACCACAGATTTAAGTGAATCGTTTAGCTCCACCCCTTCGCTACTTACGGATGTTGCTGCTGATGGCATGCGCATTGGGTAGCGTCGGGTGCCAACTGGTCCGGCATGACCAGAAACCATCCTTGACGTTGTTTGCTCCGAATAAAGATGCCAACTGTGACATCCTGTTTGCCGAACAAGTATTGCCCCGCGAATTGGATAAGGTGGTTACACCGATGTATCGCATCGAGCCACCGGACATTCTATCGATTGATGTGCAGCAGCACGTTGCACCTGAGCGGCATTCGCTGCAACCCGGGGACGTTGTTTCACTGAACGTTTCGGGGACCTTTCCCGAGGAACCGATTCGTGGCGAATACCAGGTCGAACTTGGCGGCGCAATCTCGTTGGGGTTCAGCTACGGATCGGTTGAAGTTGTTGGGCAAAGTGTTGATCAAGCGATCGCTTTGATCGAGATGCATCTAAAGCAACAGCTTCGCGAACCGATCGTTTCGTTGACGCTGCTTGGAGTTTCCGGGACACAGCGGATCACCGGCGATCACCTCGTCGGACCAGACGGTTCGGTGACATTAGGCCAGTACGGATCCGTTCGCTTGGCCGGTATGACGCTTGAGGAAGCCAGGATTGCGATCGCCGAAAAACTGTCTGAGGAATTTGTCGATCCGAAAGTGTCCGTATCCGTTTATGCGTACAACAGTAAAGCGATCTACATCATTACCCAAGGCGGTGGGCTGGGTGACAACCTGGTACGACTTCCATTCACCGGGAATGAGACGGTGATCGACGCGCTAAGCCAGATCAATGGTCTGAGCTACGTATCCTCCAGTCGGATGTGGGTGGCGCGACCGAATCGGGATCCAGGAAGCGACCTACTGCTTCCGGTCGACTGGGAAGGTATTACACAACGAGCAGACGTCAGCACGAATTATCAACTTTTGCCAGGTGACAGAGTTTTTGTTGCTCACAGCAAACTGGTCGCGTTTGATTCCGCCATTGCAAAGCTAACGTCCCCGTTGGAACGGGTGCTCGGCTTTACATTGCTAGGCACCGGGACGGCGTCTCGGTTGTCTGGGAAAGTGCTTGAAAAAACGAACGGCGCGGGGTTTAGCCGTTAGGGCACTCACTGATATGCATCATCGAAAAAAACAACTTGATTCGCTCTCTTGCAGCATCTTGGCGGCATGCTGTTTGTTCTTGTGCGGTGGGTGTCAACTGCCTGGGATATCGGGTCTGGGCAGGGCATCGTGTTCAGACGGTGTCTCTTGTGATGCCGTCGCGATCAATGCCGGTTTCCAACAGACGAACTGGACGGTCCTTGATCCGTGCGACGAACCGATGATGTCGATCGAGTACGGGGTGTCAGACGAGATCATCTACGAACCGGTCGAACAGGAAACGGTTCCGATCGTTCAGCAAACCTCGTACCTGATGTCCGATGAGGTCAGCGAGTATCACGAGTTCATGGTTTGGGACACATCCACCGTTGGCGATGTTCAACCGAGTGGGGCGATCGAAAGTCATCCGAGCAAAGCGAAGTCAAGCCGTCGGCGGTATATGCGTCCTAAACCAGAGCTGCAATACGAAGAAAACGAAGGACTGCTATTTCGGGGAAAAGTTTTGCAACCGGTCAAGATCGACTAGCAACCTGTTGATGTTCCATTGTCGTCTTTCATTGAGTGAAAGTAGCGTTCTTTGCCGCTGGCTTTGCGGAGTAGAAGGCGACTTTGGAAGAGTGCAAACCTGAGTGTTATCAGGTCGTTAGCGGATTCGGGGCAGCTTCGAGTTGTCTCGTTGTAAACACAATTTTTTCAATCAGATAACGGATTCATGCCAACGAAGTGACGGATCACATGGCAACAGCAATCTACCCCCACGCCAATAAACCTGTTGTTCGGAGGCACGATCTTGATATCGTGGACCGACATGGGTTGGGGTTTGCGCTGCTGCTAGCGACAACGGCTACTTTGTTCGTCAGACCGGCGGACCTTGTTCCGGCATTCAAAGATTGGCCGATTTACCAAGTCTTGATCTTGGGGTGTGCTGCACTGTCAGTCAGAGCCTGTAGTCGGCAACTTAGCAACGTCAGTCTGGTCAATCGTCCTGATACGGTATCGCTACTTGTTCTGTTGGTTGCTGTCGGAGTTTCTCATTTGGCCCACGGTTTCATTTGGGCTGCGAGGGCTTCAATGTTTGAAGCCGGAAAACTGATCGTTCTCTACGTGCTGATTTCCGCTCTGGTCAACACACCTCGACGTTTAGCTTTCTTTATCAAGTGGTTGGCAATCGCGATCTCCTTCATGGCGACACTCGCGCTGCTCGATAACTTTTCCATCCTATCGATTGCGGCGTTCGAAGCGATCGAAGACCGAGGGATCATTAACGATGGGGCAACCGGACCCGTCGAGCGAATTCGTGGGACTGGGATCTTTCAAGACCCCAATGACTTTGGGCTGATCCTAGTCACCGGACTGGCGCTCTGTTCGTCGTTCTTGACCAAGCCAGGCTTAGGAATTCTACGATATCTGTGGCTAGTACCTATCGGAGTTCTTATCTCGGCACTTGCGCTGACGCACTCACGCGGTGCGTTGTTGTCATTGCTGTGTGCGATATCGATGGCGTTGTGCTATTTCCATGGCAAGAAAGCTATTTTCTTGATCGCTCCAATCGTTCCCATCATGGCGTTGGTGTTTTCACACCGCATGGCTGACTACAACGCGATCAACCATGGAACCGGTCAGGAACGGATTCAGATTTGGTCAGACAGTTTGAACGTCTGGCGGCAGTACCCGTTGTTCGGATTAGGGGAAGGTCTGATCGTCGATGAAATTGGCATCGTGACGCATAACTCGTTCTTGCATTGCTATGCGGAACTGGGATTCTTTGGCGGGACTGCTTTCTTGGCGTGCTTCTTGGTCGTCGGGCTAAACCTTTGGTCAGGAAGGCGAATCGAATCGCAAAGCAACAAGGTTTCCGCCGAAGCATCGCGGGAAGTAAAAGAGCATCGCCGAATTTGTGGATTTGTATTCGCGGCGTTGATGGGATGTACCGCATCAATGCTCACGATTTCTCGGCAGTTTGTAGCGCCCACCTATTTGATCTTGGGGTTGGCATCAGCCGCAAATACGTTGCCGCTGGAATCCGCTTTGTTGGATCGCGCACGCCATCTAAAACTCAATAACCGTTTTGTGGTGTTGTCAACGATCACCAGCATCGGTGCGTTGTTGACGTTTTATGTCGTTGTTCGTTTGTTTGTACGGTGGTAGGCAATCGAGACATCGGCATGAGTAACTTTCGGGTCCTTTCACGAAACGTCGCGAGTCATTCGATGGCATTTGCCATCGGAGTCTTGATCACGTTTTTCCTGACGCCCTATGTGCTCCATCAAATTGGTGATGAGCGATACGGTGCGTGGGCAATCATCTTGAGTCTGACTGGTTACTACGGTTTGCTTGATCTGGGGCTGCGTGCAGGGATTACCCAGTATGTAACGCGACACTATTGCAAAGGCGATATTGGGCGGATGAACCAGGCCGCCAGCAGTGGTTTGGTGCTTCACCTCGGATGCGCAGTTGTGATTCTTTTGGTCACGTTCGTCAGCGCATCGGTCGCACCAGCATTGGGGATTTTTACGCCGGATGTAAAGTCGGATGCCCGCTGGTGTATCTTGATTTTGGGCACATCCACAGCGGTTCAACTGGTGTTGTTCCCGTTCTCGGTTGTGCTAACGGCTCAGCAGAGATTCGATCTGACCACTGCGGTGAGCGTTACTTGCCGTGTGCTGTCAGCCATTGTGACGTACGTGATGTTGCGGTTGGGATGGGGATTAATTGGGCTTTGCATTGCCAACGCGGCCAGCGCGGCGATTGAGTACAGCATCCGAGTTTGGATCGCATTCCGTGTCATGCCGGACCAGCGGATCTCTTTGACGCGAGCAACGCGAGAAGGCTTTCGTGAATGCCTCGGTTTTGGCATTTGGAGTTCGGTATTGGCGGTCATGCACTTAGTGTTGAACTTTTCCGACGCGCTTGTGATTGGATTCTTGATGCCGCTTTCGGCGATCGCCTTTTTCGCATTGGCAAACAATTTGACGAAGTACTTCGGCAGCATTTTTGTCACGATCAGCCAAGTGTTTTATCCGGCGGCGACGGATCTCGATGCGAACGACAACTTGTATGGTCTGAGAAAGCTTTACCTAACTGGGACACGCCTCGTATGGTTGTTTGGTATTAGCGGTGCCGCAATCGCTGGGCTTTGGGCGGATGACTTTTTTCGCCTATGGGTTGGCGACAAATACGTTAATCCGGACAAGTTTCATGCCGTCCCATTGTTGTTTCGCGTGTTGCTTGCTGGGGCCATTTTTGGTGCCGCAGCAGGGATCGGTTCAAAAGTGTTGTTAGGACGGCGTCGCGTTCGGACTTTGACAGGTTTGTTTGCGCTGGAAGGCATTTTGAATCTTACGATCAGTTTTGGGCTGATTCCATTTTACGGCTTATTGGGAGCTGCCATCGGAACGACGGTTCCGGCAGTGCTATGCCGTGGGGTGGTGCATCCCTGGCTTGTCTGTTCGGGATTGGGGATACGGTTGCGAGAGTATTTCAAAGAGGTCGTTCAGCCTGTTGTGTTCGTCGCGGTCTTGGTGTTTCCAATGGCAGCCGTTTTGCATCGCCTGACTCCACAGCAATCTTGGTTGCAACTCACAGGGGAGGGATTCCTTGCCGGAGCGATCGCATGCGTATTGATCAGTGTGGTGGGGCTGAGTGAATCAGATCGCCAGAAATATCTTTTCCCCACGCTGCGACGACTCGCAAGGTTCCCAGAACCAACCACAGCTAAACAGTCCTAGATTTCTTTCCCGCACCATACATTCCATCCAATCTTCACCATCGATCAACGGTTATGAAAAGTTTTACTTCGACCTGCCAAGGGATTTCACGTATGCCTCGAAAGATCGTTGCGCGTGTCTTGGCAAAGCAACCGTCCGTTGCAGAAAAACGTGATCAATGGTTTGTTGACTATCAGTCCGATTCATCGCGGCAGGTGAAAGGCTTGCGTGACAAAACGGACGAGCGACTACGGCTTTTCCGTCCGGAGGATATCGAAGGCAAGCGAGTTCTCGACGCGGGATGCAACATGGGGTGCATCGTCAACCATTGCTTAACGCTTGGCGCTCGCGACGTCATCGGGATCGATTTCGACAGTGCGGCCATCGGGCGAGCGCGAGAACTTTATCAAGGAACGAAAGCAAGCTATCGATGCGATGATTTGGATAACCCGTTGGCAATGTTGGATCGGTTTGACACGGTGTTGTTTCTATCGGTCTATGGCACAAAAGAACTCGAAGACCGCAATTCGATTCTAAGCCGGCTCGCAACTGCCGGCGATGTGATGTATTTCGAAGGTCATCATGGTGACGATCCACGGCAATGTGCGTGGGGGCTATTGAAATACGGCGGATTTCAAGCGATCGAGTTTCTCGGTTTTACCAATGACGAGCTTCGCGAAGACTCCGTCGGACGGCCGTTCTTTCGATGTGACCGGGTGAAACGAACTGCCGGCTTTATCGAAAGTCGGATTCAATCGGATCAAAATTCAGGTCGTCTGTTTAAGCATGCCGTCGTGGGACGCTCGTGTGCTGGAAAGTCATATCTGTCAAAACAGATGTCAGAAGGCGGCGGTCTGACAAAAGTGACGGTTCTCGATGATGTGAATGACCTGCTGACAATTAACGCGACAGATCGATTGGTGCTGTTTGACTATCGGGCGGGGACCTACATCGAACAAATCGACACGTTGTTCTTTTTGGATGTGGACGAGCGGCAACGATTAATGCGTATTGCTACCGATGAATCGCGAGATGATGACTACAACTCGCTTTTGAAAACTCCTCCGGTTCGAGGAAACTTCCTGAGTTTCTTCCGAGTCGAAGCGGAGGGTGACGATGTCTAGCAGCCACGTGTCGCCACGAGTTTCCGTCATTATTCCGACCTACAACTGTGCGTCTTACATTGAAGGTGCATTGCGATCGGTCGCGATTCAGCAATACAGTCATATCGAAGTGATCGTCGTTGATGACGGTTCAACTGACAACACTGCGGATGTGGTTGCGGGTGCCCCGGTTGATGTCCGTTTCATCTGTCAAGCGAGTCGTCGAGGGCCCGCGAGTGCACGCAATACGGGAATCAGGTTGGCTCGTGGGGAGTACATCGCGTTCTTGGATGCGGACGACGAGTGGTTGCCAGGAAAACTTGATCACCAGGTTGCGGTGCTTCAAAGAATGCCCGCTGTGATCGCGGTCAGTACCGAGATGGTGGCGTGGGATGATACGACCAAGCAGTCCGAAGAGAAGCAGAGCAGGAAGGATTCTACCTGCGCTGTGCCAGGCACGAACAATCGAAGTGAGACGCTAGGTCCGACTGCAGATCTGGAATTGGTTGGTTTCGATCAGCTAGTCGTTAAAAATCGTATCTGCACGCCGACGGTGTTGTGCAGAAAGGAGTCGTTGGCGGAGGTCGGATGGTTCGATGAATCGATGAACATTTCCGAAGACTATGATCTGTGGCTTCGATTGTCACGCACCGGAAAGATTGCTTGTATCGGTCGACCTTTCGCACGATATCGCCAGCGGCCTGAAGGGCTGAGTGCGGGAAATCGTGATCGAACAATGCGGTTGGATTTGGATTTCGTTCGATCGATCCCCAGGATACATCAAGACCATCCGAAGATTCGGCGTCTTGTACAGCGAGGCATTGCCGCTCGGGAGCTTGAATACGCCATCGAGCTATGTGATGAGCGTCAGCGATATTCTGATGCCGCGAAAGCGACGCTACGTTCGATCTGGCAGTGGCCTTGGACAGATCCGTCGATGCTTCGTCGGCCTTTCATCAGGTGTCGACGGATGCGCCGAATCTTGATCGACGCCTTGGGCAATCGCCCCAAAAATAGCTGGGCAGGCGACGACGTCCGTTGTCAACTTAAGAAGGTGGCATCATGAAAGGGCAAATAGGCTATCCACGTCTATGTGTTGCGTCATGTGGTCTCGGCCGCGTTGCGCGAGGTATCGAAGCATGGGCAAACGATTTGGGCTACGCCTTGCATAAACGAGGGCACAGCGTCTTGTTGTGTAAGGGTTCCGGAGAGCGGCACGCAGAGTTCGAACGCGTGGTCCCTTGTTGGCCTCGCGATGCCAAAAAGACACAAAGACTGGTTCAGGCAATCCCTCACGGAATCGGCTGGCGTTTCGGATTGGGGAGCGGATACGGCGTAGAGCAACAGACGTTTTCACGGCGTTTGATCAGGGTGCTACGTCAGGAACGCATTGACGTTCTTCATGTTCAAGATCCATTTGTCGCGACGGCTGTGCAAAAGGCCAATCTGCGTGGACAAGTTTCAACGAAGGTGATTTTGGCCCATGGAACCGAAGAGCCCATCGGGTTCCAAAGTCGCGTGACCTATCTGCAGCATCTTGCCCCGTGGCATCATGAACAAGCGCAGAAGGCAGGGGTCGATCGGGCGACTTGGGTCACGATCCCCAACTTTATCGATGTTGATCACTTTTATCCTGGGCGGTCGGACCAACTCCGCCGCGAGCTGGAGATTCCCCCTGGCCAGTTCGTCGTTCTAGTCGTCGCGGCGATCAAACGACGCCACAAGAGAATCGATTATCTACTTGGCGAGTTTAAGGCCCTGGCAAGCTCAATGCCTGATGCTCCAATCACTTTCGTCATCGCCGGTGGCCAAGAGTCAGACACCGCGGCATTGATTGCGATGGGAACGGAGCTACTGGGGGACCGTGTGAGATTCCTGGTCGGTTTTCCCCGCGAAAGAATGCCAGAGCTGTATCGGATGGCAGATGTTTTTGTGCTCGGTAGCTTAAAAGAAATGATGCCGATCGCGCTACTGGAAGCGACGGCTAGCGGCTTGCCTTGCGTCGTTCATCAACATCCTGTGATGAGCTGGATGGTTGCTGGCGGAGGGCTTTCGCTTGACATGACTCGGCAGGGTGTGGTTACCGAATCGCTGCATCAACTGCTTCATCAACCAGAGCAATTGGCTGAGCTTGGGGCTGTCGCACGGAGCCATTGCTGTTCCCAGTTTGGGACCGACGCGGTCGTCGATCAGTTGCTGGAGTACTATCGTTTTGTCGCGAAAGACCAGAAGGTGGCAGCATGAATCGGCCTTCGGTCAGCGTCGTCATTCCGGCATACAACGCATCAGCAACAATCGCTCGCGCCGTCGATAGCTGTTTGTCGCAAACGGTTCGTCCGTTCGAAGTGATCGTCATTGATGATGGAAGCACGGATGATTTGGCAGCGGTACTTAAAAGCTATGGATCTGACGTCAAGTTGATTCATCAGCAAAATGCAAGAACAGCGGCAGCACGGAATCGAGGTTTGGAGTCTGCCCAGGGCGAGTTCGTAGCGTTCTTAGATGCCGATGATTATTGGGAACCGGAAAAGCTTCAGCGGCAGCTTGATGTGATTGATGAACACCCAAGCGTTAGTGTCGTTTCGGGGCGGTTCTACAGTGAATTCCCTGGTGAAGAGAGATGCCTTCTGCCACTGCGATCTTCGCGGCGATATGATCGACCGATGACTCCCCGAGGTTCGGAAGCTTTCATGGTCGGAACGCTGATTTGGACCGGGATGGTGCTGGTTCGACGTTCCGCGATTGGAGAACAGCGATTTGTCTCTGGGTTGGAGCCGGCCGAAGATCGGGACTTCTGGATTCGGCTCGCCGCTGACAATGACGTTTATCTGATGTCGGATCCACTGGCGACCGCTGTCGAAATACCTAACAGCTTGTCACGCAGCAGCATTGCTGTGGATTGCGGACGGATGTTGGAAGTCGTCCAACGGCATCGAGCGATTCTTAGTCCAGCCGCCCGTTTTTATTGGAAGGCCTACGTTTACTATCGTTGGGCATCGATGGAGTCATCGCCTGCGGCGGCATTACCGATGCTGCTTCGCTCGTTCATCGGTTGGCCATTTCCGTTGACGGCGATGCCAGCGATGAAACGCTTGGGCAGGATCAAGCGTTTCGTCGTTCTGATGCGACAGTTATTGCAATCCGTCTTGGTTCAATCGAGGGTGTCGTCGTGAAGCAATTCTTAAAACCCTACGTTCGGAAACTATTGCGATTGCACATTCCCGTTGGCAAGTTTGGCCATCCCGTATTTGGGGCGTGTTATCGGATTCATACAGGACTGCGTTTCTTGGTCGGATGGTCCACGAGATTTTTATGGAATGAGCCACTATTTCGTAGTCAATGCGCCCATGTGGGTGATTGTTTCCAGATGGAACAGTTGCCATTTATCGTTGGGCGGGGAAGCATTCAGATCGGCAGTCAAGTGAGTTTGTCTGGCAAGCCTTCGATGGTTTTTAGTTCCCGCTATTGTGATGTTCCTGAGTTGACGATCGGTGATGGAAGCTTTCTTGGACACAACACGGCACTGATTGTCGGACGGAAAATCTGTATTGGAAAAGGTTGTCTGATCGCGAGCAACGTTCGCATCTGCGACTTCGACGGACATCCGATCGATCCCGTTGATCGCCGAAAAGGATTGCCCGCGCCGGCGGAGTCGGTGCATGAGGTCGTTTTGGGAGATGACGTCTGGGTCGGACATGGGGCGATCATCCTGAAAGGAGTCACGATTGGAGATCGAGCGATTATTGGGGCGAGGTCAGTCGTAACAAAAGATGTCCCGGCTGACGCGATTGTTGCCGGGAATCCGGCTCGGATCGTTCGCTCGGTCGATTCGTCTGAGAGTTTGGTGATCAAGAGGGAAGCCGCATGATGACCAAGCGAATCGCCCACATATCACTCGGGACCGACGTCGGCGGCATGGAAAAATTGCTGGTCGAGTTTGCTAAACACATCGATCGAACGCGGTTTGAGTTGTCATTCATTTCGCTCCAAAAAACGGGACGCTTAGCTGAGCAAATCGAAACGTATCATTGGCCCGTTCATTCGATGAATAAGAGCGATGGGTTGAAACCGCTATTGGTGACCAAGCTGGCGAGGAAGCTTCGCCGCATCCGTCCTGATGTGGTGCATACCCACAACACCGCGGCATACGTCTACGGAGTCGCGGCGGCAAAGATCGCCGGCATTTCGCGAATCATTCACACTCGACATGGTCAGCGCTATGATCATTCCAGTCGACAAACGATGCTGTTTCGTCAGTTATCTCGCTGGGTCGAGCACATCGTTTCGGTGTCACAAGACGGCGCAAAATTAACGGTCCAACACGACGGCGTCAGTGCGGCAAAGACGCTGACCATTTGCAACGGAGTCGACCTGCAACAATTTCGTATGCCAGAGCATCGTCCACACGGGAAGGTTGTTGTTGTCGCGCGGCTAAGTCCGGAAAAGGATATCGCATCGCTTGTTCAAGCGATGGGGCTTGTCAACCAACAAGATCCAACGTTGAACTTGGACATCATTGGTGATGGGGTCGAACGATCAAATTTGCAGACGCTTGTTGGTGACTTGGGGTTGGACAGGACCGTTCGGTTTCTCGGTTTGCGAGACGACATTCCTGATTTACTTGCTTCCGCATCCATGTTTGTTTTGCCGTCGATCACCGAAGGAATTTCGTTAACGTTGATCGAGGCGATGGCGACGGGGCTTCCCGTGATCGCCTGCGATGTCGGCGGAAATCCTGAAGTCGTCGTGAATTTACAGTCTGGCATTTTGGTACCTGCGGGAAGACCACAGGCCATCGCCGATGCGATTTTGCACTATCACGGTCAACCGGAGGTAGCGAATCGATATGGGATTGCCGGTCGACAGAGGGTGATGCAAAAGTTCTGTGTGCGCCAAATGATGCATGCCTATGAAAATCTTTATGCCAAGGGGGCTGCATAATGATTAATTGGGCCTATCGAAAAGTCGTCGTTCCTGGGTTTGAGTCCGGAATAAAACGCCGCAAAACGTTTCGCTATTGGCGGGAATTAGAAGAACATCAATGGTGGACCGAAGACCGAATCAAATCGCTGCAAATGCAGCGGCTTCGCGAATTGCTGAACTACTGTGATTCCCATTCGGTTTGGTATCGGAATCGCTGGCGTGAACATGGTGTCAAACTTGGCGACGTACAGTCATTGAGTGATCTCGCTCGGTTGCCAATTACGACTCGCCAGATGGTTCAGGAACACGCTTGTGCGATACGAAGTACAGAAGCAAGCCTTCGTTATGTCTCGAAGTCGACGGGCGGTTCGAGTGGTGTTCCATTGCAGTTTGTCATCGAAAATGATGCCAACGATCGCCGTGTGGCGGCAGCGTTTCGCGGCTACGGGTGGGCTGGTGCCGAACCGGGAACGAAGCAGTCCCATCTGTGGGGCGTCCGCCTACAGAAACTCAGTCAAGGTCAGCGGATCAAGGAAAAGATCTATGATCGTATGCTGTACCGGCGTGACTTGTTGAATAGTTTTGGAATCACGGACAGCAATGTTTCGTCGTATGTCCAGCGGATTAATCGATATCGCCCCAAGGTCCTGGTCGCGTACGCCAACCCACTTTTCGTATTAGCGAGGGCGATGGAAGAACAGTCGATTTCGGTTCACCGACCACAGTCAATCATCGTCGGTTCTGAAAAACTATATGACCATCAAAGAGAATTGATCGAGCGGGCGTTTGGTGCGCCTGTCTATGAGACGTACGGTTCACGCGAATTCACTCTCATTGCGGCGGAATGCGACAGGCACCAAGGTCTTCATGTCAGCTCAGAAAACCTGATTGTCGAGATTGTCGACGAATCGGGAAAGCCTTGTCCTCCGGGGACTGAAGGTCAAGTCTTGGTGACCGATCTGCACAATCGAGCGATGCCCTTCATCCGCTATGCGATCGGTGATCGGGCCATCGAAAGCCCCGAGCCTTGCGGTTGCGGACGAGGCCTACCGATGCTGGCCAAAGTGACAGGGCGACAGGTCGATCTGTTAGTTCTTCCCGATGGTCGGAAGATTCCTGGTATATTCTTTCCACACCTGATCAAAGACTTTCCTTCCGTACGCCAGTTTCAAGTTGTTCAAACGGAGCGTGATCGCGTGGAGTTGAGTTTGGTAGTCACAAATGACTGGAATCAAACGGAGCAAGCAGAATTGCACCGACGGGTCGCGGATCATCTTGGTCCGACGGTCCAGATGCGGCTTCGATTTGTCGAATCGATTCCTTTGACGCCTGCGGGCAAGATGCGCGTCGTGATTGGGTATCCTGATCCGAAGTCCCATCCGCCAACGAGAATCGCGTCATGATACGCGCATTGAAGACTTTGGCGATCATCTATCTGGTGCTGTTGGTTCTGGTAGCCGGGTTGATGCGTTCGAGTCTCAATGATCATTGGTTTTTGACCTTCGTGCTCTTTGCGCCACGATGGGTCGCGTTTTTGCCACTGGTGATTTTGTTTCCTTGGACATGGCTGTACCACAAGCGTTTGGCTTTGGGATATTTGGTCCATGCCGCAATCATTGTGTTTTTCTTGTTGGACTATCAGTTACCACTAAACAAGCCAAAGTCGGTTGCCGCGGAATGGACGTTGAACGTGCTCAGTTGTAACGTCGGCGGTGGTGAACTTGATATGGATGGGATCGTTCAGTTAATCGAAGAACGTCAAATCGACGTGTTGCTGCTGCAGGAGTGCAATCATTCCAAAGCAGAGCCTTTGTTCGAAAAGTTGAATTGGAATCGACAGCAAGCACCACACATTGTTATTGCGAGCCCGCTGGAACTTGGCGAATTAGATGTACTCGCTTGGCAACCAGCTGATGATCACAAAGTGGCTGCGGCAATCGGGTGTCAGCTCTCATGGCCAGAAAAGGAAAGCTGCTACCTAGCTTCCATTCATTTGCCCACGTTCCGTCCGGCTTTAGAAAGGTTGCAGAACTTTGATACCGAATTGGGACCCGATTCGATTTCCGAACAGGGAGATATCTACCGATCGGTCGTAGAAGAACTTGCCAATCAGATCAACGAGATCAACGTTCCCATCTTGATCGGGGGTGATTTCAACGTCCCTTGCGAAAGTGTTTTCTTTACGGACTATTGGGACGGATTCCAAAATTCATTCAACCTTGCGGGGACAGGATTCGGATACACCAAGTACACACGATTTCACGGGATTCGCATCGATCATGTTTTGGCGGATCAACGATGGACCATCTTGGATTGTGAGATCGGTCCAGACTTAGGGGGCGACCATCGTCCAGTGATCGTGCAACTTGCCAGAGATCTTGCACTGTGAATTTGCTGTTCATTTCGACAACGTATCCAAATCCGGTCAATCCAAGGCAAGGGGCGTTCAATCAACACTTGGTCAAGTCGCTGCGTGATTCACATCATGTCGATGTCATCGCGCCGGTGCCCTGGGTGCAGATGGTCAAGTCGCGAAATACGTGGACTGCAAATAAAACGTTGCCGAAGTTCGCAGGGACATCAGCAGGCGACTCACATCCGATCTATTTGTATCCACCAAAGTTGATGCGTCGGTACTATGATCGATTCTATTGGCATTCGATCCAAAACTGTATTGCGAAAGCGAGCCAGCGTGAGCGACCCCAACTGGTCCTCGGTTATTGGCTGCATCCCGATGGTGCCGCTGCGATCCAAGCGGCAAAACGCTTGCAGGTACCTTGTGTGCTGATCGCCGGAGGCAGTGATTTAAACGAGCTTCCAAAAAATCCTGCTCGTCGAAAAGCAATTCAGTCAGTCTTGGAATCTGTCGACCGGTTGATCGTTGTCAGTGATCATCTTCGTCGACAAGCGATTGCACTTGGTATCGATCCGGTGAAGGTTCACGTTGTCTATCGCGGTGTTGATAAGGCGGTTTTCAAGCCAATCGATCGACGAGAGGCACGGCAATCCGTTGGTCTCGATGATCAACACATCGTCGTGGTTTGGTCGGGACGATTGGAGCCGGTAAAAAATCCGACGATGCTGTTGCAAGCGGCAACACGTTGGCATGACCACTGGGGGAAACGCTTCAAGCTGCTGATCGCAGGTGAAGGGTCGCTCCGCAACGAATTGATGCGAGAGGTCGCTCGGCTCGGTTTAAAGACCAGTGTTCAATTTGAAGGCATGCTAACGCAAACGGCACTCGCAACGCGTTTCAACGCTGCAAACCTGACTGTATTGACCAGCCATAGTGAAGGCGTTCCAAACGTCTTGCTCGAGTCCATCGCCTGTGGATTGCGGTTTGTTGCAACCGATGTCGGTGGAATTCCGGAGATTGCGTCCGGCGGAATCGATCGTCTGGTCAAGGACGACGATCATGAAGCCTTGGCGGAAGCAGTGATCGAAATTCTTGAATCCGATCCAGTCGGCGAACGCCACTTCTACCCAGGTGGATTGTCCGATATGGCCGATCGGGTGAACGAAGTGCTAAAACAGTTGTTGTCTTCGTAGGTATTGTTTGCGGCGGATACCGATGACGAATTCAACGACAAAGCGGATGCTATTTATTAGCTACGTTTACCCACCGTCAGGTGGAGGCGGGGTGCAACGTAGTGTGAAGTTTGTCCGCTACCTACCTGATTTCGGATGGGCACCGACGGTGCTGACCGCGACGAACCCATCTGTCCCGGTTCAAGATCCTGATCTGCTGGACGAACTCGATCCAGGAACCGAGGTGATCAGATCACGCACGTTCGAGCCTTCGTATCACGCGAAGCAATCTTTGGTCGGCACCGGAAGTCGATCTGGGGGCAAGCTCGGAAAGCTGATTAAAGCTCAGGTTCGTCGTATCGGTATGTCGCTGTTGCAGCCTGATCCACAGGTTTTGTGGAATACGAGTGCAAAACGTGCGGCCCAAAAAGCATTGGAGAAAAGTTCGTATCAAGCAATCTATGCGACCGGTCCGCCATTTTCTTCGTTCCTGCTTGCAGCTCAACTAAAGCGTCGAACGGGAATTCCGTTGATTTTGGATTTCCGTGACGAGTGGTTGATCGCCAGTCGCTATCTCGACAACTATCAGCACACCGGTATTTCCGATTGGAGGCAGCGTCGTATGTTGCGGCGAGTGCTGCGAGCTGCTGATGCGGTGTTGACAACGACGATGGCAAGTCGAGATGAGCTAACAGCGAAAGTCAGTGATGCTGGCGGTCACGCAAAGGTTCACTGTATCTACAACGGATATGATTCACGCGACATGCCATCGAGCGAATCGGTTTCAGCCGACCCGAACCGCATCCGTATCGTCTACACCGGAACACTTTGGAAGTTGACTGACGTCACTCCGATGGTTGAGGCGTTGATCACACTGAACCAAACGGACCCCAAAGCGGCTTCAAAGATTGATTTTGTCATAGCGGGCAGAATCACTGATGCCCAGCAGTCGGTTGTCGACCGATTGAAAACAACTTCGGTTGGGCTGCAATGCCATGGCTATCTTCCACACCGTGAAAGTTTACATCTGGCGCAGTCAGCAGACGTGTTGTTGTTGCTGCTTGCAGACCAACCGGGGGCGGAAAGGGTCGTCCCGGCAAAACTGTTTGAATATCTCGCTTTGCAGAAACCGGTCTTGTCGATTTGCGGTTCAGGCGAAGTTGCATCGATCGTTCAATGCTACAGCCACGTCTCTCGGTTCGATCCGAGGCAATCCGAAATGATCGCTGCTTGGCTGCGTTCACGTTTGGAAAACCTTGAACCTGGCAATGCCATTTCTAGCGAACCGATTGAGCAATTTTCTCGGCGATCACAAGCGAAAACGCTATCCCATATCGCTAGTGATCTTTCAATCGGCCGTGAAGTGTTGTAGCGATCGCCTGCGAAAATAGTGGTGTGGTCTTTGCCCACGAAGTCGTCGACGGTGATCCAGTTCGACATCCTCTTGAATGCAGCGTTGCCTGCCGGTTTCGCTCAAGCGGCAAATCGTTAGCGGTTTCCGAAACCGTCTCAAAGTCACTGCACACTGCGTGGGTTTTCCCTCATGTCCGGGCATGGAATTGGGGACTGCCTTCGCCTGACCGATGACGAATTTACACGAGTTTGAACGTTGACTGTCGCGAGCTCATTTGGATTCTCATCGTGCAGACACTTTTGATTGCAGTTTACCTGGGCTCGGTCGTTGGACTCATTTATGCGTACGTCGGCTATCCAGTTATAATCTCCTTCCTGGCAAAACGATGGGGTGTAGAGCCCCCTGTTTCGTTGTCAGATGAGGACGAGGTTCTACCAGCGATTACCGTTTTGATTGCGGCGCACAATGCAGAGTCTTACCTGGCTGAGCGACTGGAGAATATCTTTGCGTCAGACTATCCGGCGGACTTGATCCGAGTCGTTGTCGCCTCCGATGGCAGCACTGACAAGACAGCTCAGGTTGCAGCCTCGTGCTTGCTTGGCGATGTTCGAACGATTGCCTATTCGCAACGCCGTGGAAAGGCCGCTACGCTGATCGATGCGGTGAATTCAGTCTCGACATCGGTGATCGTTTTTACCGATGCGACAACACGTTTCAGTCAACACGCATTGCGTGAAGCGGCGAAGCATTTCGCTGACCCATCAGTCGGCGTTGTCGCGGGCAAAGTCACAATGGTGGATGAACATGGGCGCGCAAGTGAGTCGCTTTATTGGAAGGTCGAGAACCTGATCCGACGAAGCGAAGCCAGTCTTGGGCTTTCGATGGGGGCCAGCGGGGCGATTTATGCGATACGCAGATCATTGTTTGTCGCCCCTTCGCGTCCAACGATCAACGATGATTTGGTGATCCCGATGTTGGCTCGGCTGACACATCGATGCCGGGTCGTCTTTGAGCCCAATGCCAACGCATTTATCTCGTGCACCGGCGGAATGCGAACAGAATTTCTGCGGCGGCAACGGATCGGCCTTGGTGCATTTCAGTGTCTGACGACACTTCGATCGCTGCTTTCGTGGAGCAATCGATGGTATACCGCTGCATTCGCTTCTCACAAATTAATGCGTTGGATCGGTCCGTTCTTGTTGGTCGCCGCGGCGATATCAAACTTGCTTTTGACATCGGTTTTCGCATTCCAGCTTCTAGGGGGCGTCCAGGTCGCTTGTTATCTTGCTGCCTGCTGGGGACTGAAAACAAAACGTCGTGGGCGTTTAGCTGGGCTTGCCCGTGCGGGGGCATCGTTCGTCGTCATGAATGCAGCGATCGGATATGGAATCTGTCGCTGGATGGTCGGAGCTGATATCGTGATCTGGAACCCGACCGAACGAACGACGTGGAGCCAGATTCCAGCCGCATCGCAGTTAATCCCGGCTACAGAGAAGCGTGCCGCCTAGCCACCTTTCGCACCGTGGTACTGGCGTTCTTCCCCGGCGGACTATCGGAATTCAAAGGCGACGTTGCGAGACGCCAAACTTGGGAATTAACCGATCGCTAGCCGAGCGTGGCTTTCGATCTTTTGCAATGATGGCACCTGCAACTCTAGTGCTTCGTTCCAATTCGATTTTAGGATTAGCCGTATGGCGTTAGCCACGGTTTCAGTGCAATAACCGGGACTAACGCCCGTCGGCTGATGACCCGAACCCATATTTTCATAGGGAACGAAGCACTAGTACTGGCGATGGTTTGTCATACGGGTTGATATCGACGAAAAATGTTCAAAATTCGCGGGATGAGTCCCCACGTATTCGCGGAAGCCTGCTTGCTTGGGAGGTCAAAATTACCTCGTCCCAAACACGTTTTCATCAGTGTGGCCGATCACTTCGAGCCGGATCACGGCGGTGCATCGCCTCGATTGCAGCAAGAGCGGGTTCAGCGGTGGGTGGAACATTACCCAGCACTGGCAAGCCGCTGCAACGATTCGCGAGGACGACCCCCGCAACACACGTTCTTTTATCCGATCGAATGCTATGTAGATAAACATCTTGAGCAGCTTTCGGGACTTGTTCACAGCGGATTCGGCGACGTCGAAGTTCATCTACATCACGACGGCGACAATGCTGGATCAATGCGTGACCTATTGATCGAATCGGTTTCACGCATGCATGGTCGGCATGGATTGCTACATCGAGATTCAGAGGGGCTGATTCGTTATGGGTTTGTCCATGGAAATTGGGCTATCAACAATTCACATCCCACCGGCCACCACTGTGGTGTTGAGAACGAACTGGCTGTCCTGCGAGAAACCGGTTGCTATGCGGATTTCACAATGCCGGCGGCTCCTCATCCGGCTCAGACAAAGACGATCAACAAGATCTATTACGCATCGACGCTATCGAACGACCCTCGTGCGCATGATCAAGGACCTGATGCTACGACCAGCAGCTCCTCACCAGATGCGTCTTTGCTGATGATTCAAGGTCCACTGGTGGTCTATCAAAACGGCTGGTTTAGAAAGCCGCGTGTCGAGAATGGAAATGTCTGTCTGACGCAGCCATTATCCATCAACCGGCTGACCAATTGGCTGAAATCACGTGTCGCTGTGCAGGGACAGCCAGACTGGCAATTCATCAAGCTTCATACGCATGGGTGTAACGAAGCCAACATCGACTATTGGCTCGGTGGGCAAACCAACGAATTTCACCAGGATTTGCGAGAGGCCGCGGACGAGTTGGGATTCAACTACTACTACGTGACTTGTCGCGAAATGGCGGACTTGGTCAAGCAAGCCGAATCAGGATTCGACTCGCCTGACTTTGAGGTGCTTTAGCGAGCGGCGTATTCAATCGATTCGACGATCGTTTTCGGGTGTATTACCATCGGCTCTTGGTTAGAAGCGGTCTCCGGACTGGCTTCGGCAATACGTTGACTGGAAGCTGGCTGTGGCTGTTTTTCGGTGATCCTTGAAAGCAGCTCCAATGCGACGTGCGGGACGGTCGACAGTACAAGTTTCATGTCCATCGCTAGCGTCGCGGATTCGACGTATTGCAAGTCATGGTCGACTTTCATGCCGATCTTGACGATGGTTTCGTCGTATCCCAACTGTAGCTGAGCCATACCGGTGATCCCCGGTTTGACCAGCAACCGCTGCGTGTATCGAGGCTCTTCGGCTGCTAGCGCCCCCATGAATTCCGGTCTTTCGGGGCGTGGTCCGACGAGGCTCATGTCGCCCGCCAAGACATTGATTAGTTGCGGAAGCTCATCCAGATGAGAACTTCGAAGCCAACTTCCCAGTCGGGAAACACGAGGGTCGCCAGGGCAACTCCAAACGGCACCTGTTTCCTGTTCTGCATGTGGTCGCATGGTGCGGAATTTCAGGATACGGAATAGCTTGCCTCGTTTGCCAACACGCACTTGTCGGTAAAAGATCGGGCGGCCATCGAGGACCAGCACCATGACAGCGACGAGTGCCATCAACGGTGCGGCCAATAGCATGATTGCTCCACTGAAAACGACATCGAAGATGCGTTTGCGTTCGAAATAGCGGCTGGGTTCTACAGTGATGACCGATTCAGTCGTCGTACACGTACCTTTCTTGGAACAGACCTTGGGCGTCTGCGCTTGATGCGATACATGGAACTGCAGATTGGGGCTGCTAGCGCTGGATACGATGTTCGTCACAGGAGTCGTCGGATAAATGGAGGAGGAGAGGGAGCCAAGTGCCGAGGGAGGGTGCTATGCCGAGCAACGTCCTCCCCAAAACGCGATCGCTTCGCTTCGAACATTGCCGGTAGGTGCACTATCACGAGTATCAATGCGGGCAATCGATAAGAAACTGAAACGCATGCATTGACGCACGATTGGTTTTGCAGAAGGGGTGTTAAACATGGGAGTCTCGTTCGTTCGACTGGTTCGAGGTGGCATCGATGGGAGCATTCGATGCGGCCAATTCGTGTTTGATCGATTTGGGCTGATTCGGGATGGGCGAATCTGATTGCTGTTTGCGAAGCTGGTGAAGTTCCGCCTGCATCGCTTCCAGCTCATGTTGGATGCTTTCTTCGCTGGCTGTTGCAGAGTTCTTCGTTTCGCCCGCAACAACGGAACGCGACCGGTGCAAATCAAGCGTTAAATTGCTATTGCCTTTTCCGCAATGAAGAATCGAACCGCTCAGAGGTGTTCCCGATTGGCAGGCTGTCGCCTCGCAGAGGATCAATTGGTTCCAGCGGCTATAGTTGACGAATACGGCGAATACGCTGGAGTCAACTTCTTCGGCAAACAGAGCCCCTTCTGCGGTTCCGAGCATCGAGGGGCCGTTGACGATGATCGCGTCGTAATCTTCCTGAAGTTCCTCGATCACATATCGAAGTGACTTTGGAGCGATCCAAACTGCGTTTTGATCGGTTGACCCGATCGGAAGAAAATCGATTTGTCCCATGTTGGTCGGGATGATCTTTGAGACGATCGATTCCAATTTCGGTCGTCCTTTGACGGCGGAGATTTGTCTCATGCCTGGACGGGTCGCCGCACCCAATGCGTGGCTCAGATGGGCTCGATCGACATCGCAATCGATCAGCAAGACCTTTTTGCCGAAGCCACCTAGCAGGACGACCAAGTCCAGTGAAACCAAGTGTCTTGCTTCGTTCGCAACGCAGCTGGTCACCATCAGGGTCGAAGCACCGGCAAATACGTTGTTGCGCAAGAACAGTTTGGCAGCGGCTTCGCGTGCGCCGCCACCGATCTCTCGTTGACGCATTCCGACATTCAGTTTGGACTGCGACGCGGCATACGAATTTGTTCCATAGACCGGGAAACGCGACCGTGAAACAAGGTCACCTGGTGATCGAACGCGGCAGTCTCGCCATTCGACATAGCCGATCAGAAACACCACCAGCAACCAACCCAAGCCACCACTGACCGCGGCGGCCTTGTACTGACGCGAGTGATCGGCCTCGGTCGGTAGCCCTGACCAGGAAAGCAGCGTGATACGTGGCTGCGAGTGGCCTTCGATCCGCAGTTCTTGCAGCGCGGTCCAGAGGCTGTCTGCCAAGCGACTTTGGCGATCGATCGCGTGCCGAGTCATATCCAGAGGGACAACGGTCTTCTCCGTAGATCGGGATACAACGGAATTAAGCTCTGTCATTCGTTCGCGGAGGAACTCATTCTCGCTACGGTTGAGTTCCAACTCGCGTTTGACTTTATTAATCGATTCTTCGATCGCGACTTGCGATTTGCGATTGAGGTTTTCTGAAAGTTGATCGCGAGTTTGTTCTGTCAGCTCGGCTAATTCCGTCGTCAACGCTGCTTTGCGATCGGCTAAGTCCTTGATCTGTGGAGAGTTCGGGTTGGCAGCGATTTTCAACATCTGCTGAAGTTGCAAATCGACTTTGGACAACCGATCACGTGCTGTAGCAATCGCCGGGGTTTGTGCAAGCATTGTTGCGGTGATTTGATTTGAATCAGGCTGTGTCAGTTGTGACTTGGCCTGCAATTCGTCGAGCTGGATTCGCAGCTGATTGCCTCGTAACTGTGCTTCCTGCAGTCGATGGGCGAATTCCCGATAAGATTGGTACTGCATTTCATCGCGAATCGTCATCGATTCAGCGCTGTCAGCTCCCACCGACTGGGCAACACTGTTGAGATCTTCCCAGAGCTTGTCGAGCTGTAAGTCCGCGGCAACGGCGGCCTGTTCCAACTGCTTTTCCCGAACGTCACGGTCGGTCGAAAGTCGGTGCGTGATTTCTTCCAAATACGCACGTGTGACGGCATTGCACAACGCTTGGGCGAGAAACGGATCGTCATGGCGAACGAAAACGCTGATGATCTCCGCTCCCGATTGAATCTCGACTTTGACTAGATCGTCGAGCCACTGGATGCGATCCCCCTCGGGGATTTGATGCAAAAACTCCAGCAGTTCGTCATCTTCGAGGGCAGCGGCAAGGACTTGGTGTGAGCGAACCAATGCCGCTTGCGAGCGAAAGAACGCGAGGTTTTCGGCACGCGAAGCCTGTGGCTTATAAATCACGTTTTCGTTTTCACGAACGCGAACCAATGCTTCTGCCTGGTATCGCGGGTTGATCAACGTCCAAACCACCAACGCCAGGATCGACGCAATTGCGGTGCCGACAACAAAGGTTAGCAGCGCGTGAAATCGGCAAGCAAAAAGCAGGTCGCCAAATTCAGGAATGCCGCGATGCAGTGATGCGTTGATCGCTGTCGGGCTTGCCTTGGGTTGGTACTGCGGCCAGGTGACTCGGCAGCTTTCGTTGTCGATCAGCTCCACTGTCTGCAGATTTGATTCGTTACGATCAACGCTCATCGATAAACTTGCCCCTTAGAAATATTCATCCCGCCGAGGTCATAACGCGTGACCTGTGTCGGAAAGCCCTAAGGAGAATCGACTTCCTAGCCCCAACTCGTGAGGTCAATGAACGCTGGTTGTTGCAGGTTCAGCAGACGATAGTCTTGCGGTGAAGCGTCGATTTCACGTGATTGAAAGAGCACTAGTGAACCGTCAAGACTGCCCATCATTGGTGAGGTTCAACGGACATCCAGGGGACAATCGTTGATGGCGTCATCATCGTCGTCCGGGCACTAGAGAATCAACCAAAACGCGAGCTTTCATCGCTCGCGTCGAAAGCCCGCAGAGTTGCATTGGCTGTTTTAGATCAGCATTGGTGAAGGCGATCGAAATGAACCGTCGCTCCGACTCGTATTTCGAATGACGTTAACCAGAAACGTAACGAATCTGATCAAGGAAGAACGTCATTGGCTTTCCCTGACCGGCTGCTGACCAACCGAAGCCAGTTTTGATTCGCTTCAGATCGAGACCGTTAAGCGGGAGCCGGTACTTTTGCCACTGCGTCGTCAGCTTCACCTCTTTCAGTTCAGCTTTGGCGGAATCTCGATAAGGTGAATCATTTTGTATGACACCGATCATGAATGAGACGACTTCACCACCAGCTTTTCCACGCGCATAAAACTCAATCGCTTCGGCATCATTCAGGTTCAGTCCGCCGGGCAATTCGCCATCCCAGTCATTGGCTGGTGATTGCCATAAGACACCACCCCAATTGTCTGCCGCGTCATAGGTGACTTCTAAGCAATTGCTGCCTGCGAAGGGCTGGTCTGTCGAATCAAACTTCATCGTGATTGCTTGTGTATTGCCCATATAGCCAGACGGTTCGAAAGGCGGTTGGGGTTGTTCGTCGTAGACGACCAGCGGCAACTTGGCTTTCGGCGATTCGATAACTTTCATTGGCCCCTCGACAAAAAATGGAACGTTGGCAACCGCTGCGCCCCCATTGCCGTCTCGGACATAGGCAAACAGGCGATATCCCCCACCGCCATCAGGAATCGTGATTGTTGCCGCGGGACCGTTGGCTTTAATTGAGTTGGCGTAGGTTTTTTCAGCAGCTTGGAAGTCACCACCGACGCCGATCGTTCCACTGTCATGCCGTAGAACCCAATCGATTTGGATCGATGAACCTTCCGGATCGCTTGCCTGAAGCGTCGCGCTGATTTGTTCGCCAGGCTTCAAGTGATCCACTCGATCCAATTTAATGTTGGTGATCACCGGGCAGCGATCAGTGACTTTGCCACCTTTCCACTGTTCGCTCATCGCGTCGACCGCACCGGTGCGCGACCCGTCCGGGAGCAGCATCCCAAACCAAGTCGCTGTGGTTTCCTGCTTGTGACCCCACAAGAATGCGTAGGTGCCTAAACAAAGATCCTCCGACTCACGTGCGGTGGTTTGGAAACCCTGTGAATATCGAATGGCCTTTTCGGTGCTCGTTGCTTCGATAGGGGAACCCCAGCGAGTCTTGCCAACTTCCCAGGGCCCAATGGGACCGTGTTCGGTCACGATATAAGGTTTTCGAATCCCGGTGTCGCGATAACGCTTTGCAAGTGTCGACATTCCTCCGTATGAGTTGACACCGACAATATCGATATCCGGACAAAACCGCTCCAGATTGCGAAGCTTGACTTCATCAACGCCCAATTCCGCGATCACAGTCATCGTCGGATGGTTCGGATCAATCCTTTTGATTTCACTGGCGATATGGTTGACCGCATACCAAATCGCTGGATTGTCCCCGTCAGCTTCCATCTCATTTCCGATTCCCCACATCAGAACCGCTGGATGGTCTTTGTACTTTCGTACCGTTTGAAGACACTGATCGAGTTGGTCTAAGACGGCACGATCGTCTTGATAGTCAAAGCCATGTCGTGGATGACCAAGCCACATCCCGACACAAACGGTCAAGTCGTTTTGCAGCGCTTCGTCGAGAAGTTGATCGAGTCCTTCGGAGCTCCATGTCCGAATCGAATTGCCACCAACCTTGGCAAGGAGTGGTAGGTGATCACGCCCACCCACACCGCAGACGACGTAGCGTTCGCCTTGGCGTAGCAATTCAAACCGTTCGCCCTGCTGAGTCAATTTGACCGAAGCTTGCTGACCAAATGTATTCGTCGGTGTCGTCCAGAGCACCAAACTCAGAAGGGTGGCTAGCATCGACGCCAGCCGAACCGGTTGATTCGTGACCGTCATGAATAGGACCGAAGCGTTGAATTGAGAAGAGTTGAATAGGTGCTATAGCATACATCAACATGCTTCTAAATCGATGCCCGGCATGAAAACCGCACCCGCACTAGGCCTGTGGCTTTGAATGTTTTTTTCTCCAGCGAACGCCCAGGTAGGCCCCTGCGCCAATGATCGCCAGAGGGTAGGCCAGTTCACCTGGGGAGTGGGGGGCGTCGTTTTGCAGCTGATCTACCGGGCGAGTGAATTCGTCTTCCATGGCAGCGAGGATGCCGTCACGAATCGCAAGGTCTTGCGATCGGTTGCTCACGCCACTGATCAGACGGAGACTTCGTTCCAGATCCGCCATTTCGTTCGACTTTATGAAATCGCTTTCGATTTCAAGAGCGTTCCAACGGGTAAGCATCGGCAGCTTTCCAGATGAGTCCACGTCAATGAAGCCGGTCAGGCGGATTGTGTCTCGAAATGACTCGCGACCAGTTTGATTCCAAGAGTCGAATTTCAGTTCAGACCGGTCGGTGCCAAAGCTTCGCTGCGAAGCTGCGTTATGGTCTTCGAACAATGGATCGATTCGGCTATCGGAATCTTCTGTTTCGGTTTGGTCTGCGTCGTTAGTTGAAAGGTCCTGGGGTTCATCGATCTCAGTAGCGATGATGTTCCACCGTTGATCGTTCGGCGTCGAATCGCTATCAGCCCGAAACGTTGTTTGCTGCTGATCAGCTAGATTCGACTCAGCGGATGCATCCGATGATTCGATCGGCTCGTCAATGAGACCGGCCAGAGGATTCTCACGGACGCCGATTTGGGAATGTGGAAGTGATTCTTGATCGTCCGGCCCAAGCGTTGGCACTAGCGTCGTGTTTGACACAGGGGGATTTGCCGGCTCTGGGCGGTCGCCTAATTCTGTAAGCGAGGTCGCTCTCGGTTCGCTGTTGGCTATCGTTTCGATCGGATCGCTGTTGATCGTTGGCGGAGCGAATGTGATTTGAATCACAAAGTCGACAACTCGAGATTGATAAACGGCACGTGAAGGGGCTGAGCTTTGGTATGATTCAAAGGGCCTTTGATTGAAGAGACTGCGGTCCTCGCGCCAGGTGATTGGTTCGTTCGATTTTTGATGCCTGGACCAGTCTTCCGAAGTCCGGGATTCCGAAGACCAGGATTCGGAACCTGATTCATATCTGGAATGTCGCGAGTGATCGTCATCAATTTCAAAATCATGATCGAACTGAATCGACATGCCGGATAGCAGGCAGCGCGATTCCAGACGTTCAGCGACCAACCAACGCGGGCAAGTTTTGGAAAGTTTCATAGCCAGTTGCCTTGTTCTGTGATGGAGATGGTGCCGTGGTCAAGTCGGTCCAGGTTCGTTTGGTGTTGCTTCAATCGATTTTGGTAGACGACAGTTGAAGGCGCTAACCGAATCGCCCGCAGTTGTTGTTTGATTGCTCGGTTGAATGAGTCGCGAGCGTCCCGTATTTCCCCTGTGACTGCAAAGGCTTGGCCAAGATTGCTTTGAATGCTGGCGAGCGTGCTAGTCGTTTCGGCATCATCGGGGAATTGCTTTTTCAGCTGAGATGCATAGCGATAACTTTTTTGGAGCTGTGCAATCGCTTCCGAATTCATCTTCAAGCGAAGTGACAGCAACGCTTGATGGTTCCACAATGACAGTAAAGCTTGGGTTGATCTTGGATCGTTTGGGATCAACGCGAGGATTTGTTCTGTCGTATCGATTCCACGTTTAAACGATTGTCGTGCGGATCGTTCATCGTTTGCGTTCAGGTAAGCAAGTCCAAGTTTGTCTAGCGTGATTGCAATTTCCGTTGCGACTATTGTGTCGTCTGGGTTGCTTTCCAGTTGATCGGACTGATGTTTGAACGCGGACTGACCGTAGCGAATGGCAAGTCGGGGATCAGTTTTTGCCAATAGCGAACAAAGTTTTTGTTCAACCGACGACCTCAACGGATTCGCTTCATCGGTGTCTTGCAGTGTATGCAGGGCATTCTCGAAGTGTTGCTGTGCTTGCCCGATTGCGGAGTGTTCGGCAAGCAATGACCCGAGACGGCTGTATGAAGAGGCGAGAGCATTGCGTATCTCTGACGATGGGTATGTTAACAGCAACTGTTTCTGACTAACGATCGCGCGGGTCAACCACCGCGAGCTTTCCTCGGGACGCTGCGCAACGTCGTAGGTTTCGCCAAGTTCGGAGCGGCAAATCGATGCGTTTAGCAGAAGCGTTTGTTGGTGGACGTCGTCCGAATCCTTTGCGAGCAGTTCTTGGTATTTGAGATCGCTTTGATGCAGGGCCTCCAATGAGTCATTGAGGTACCCCAAGTCCCGGTGCAAAATTCCGATTTTGGTTAGCGTCATTGCCAATTCTTGATGCAAGCTTCCATCTTGCCGAGCGTCGGACGCTAGCTCTTGGTAATACGCAAGGGTTTCGTTGAGTAGTTGTCGACGAACAGATTGGGCCGCCGGTATGTTGGCCAGCATTTCGGCGGTTGCGAATCCGAGGCGATCGACAGCATTCCTTGCCAAGTGCTCTTTATGCGTCGCTTTTGCCGCCTGGATTTCCGCACGCTGTTTCAATGAAGCGAATGTGACGGTGGAAATGCAAAGTGCGAATACGGCGATGAAGCAACAAGCCAACAACATCGCTGCTGTTCGCCGATTTCGTAATAGGAATCGACCGGCTCGATCCAAGGGAGAAGGTGGGCGAGCGATCGTGGGTTCATTGCGTAGGATTCGACCCAAGTCCGCTGCGAATTCAGCTGCCGTCTCGTAGCGGTCGTCACGAGACTTTGACAAAGCCTTCTCGATCACACTCGAAAGGTCACGTGGCAGATCCGTTAGCAGCCGATGAAGCGGAGTAATTTGATGGGCATCGATTTGTCGCAATATTTCTGTCGTCGATTCACCGTCAAAGACCGGGCGATGGGTCAGCAACTCGTAAAAAGTTGCTGCGAGAGAATAGATGTCACAGCGACCGTCGACGATAGCCGAGTTGCCCGCCGCCTGTTCGGGACTCATGTAGCGAACGGTGCCCAGCATGTCGCCTGTCGAAGTTAACGACTGTTCGCAAGCTGATTGCGCTAGCCCGAAATCGGCAACCCAGATCTTGTCTGATCGGTCAACCAGTAAGTTGTGTGGTTTGATGTCACGATGAATCACTCGATTTTCGTGGGCATGATGCAAAGCGTTAGCGGCATCGATCATCCATCGCGTGATCACTTTCCAGTCGCTTGGCAGTTGGCCGTTTTGCAAACACTGGTGCAACGATTGGCCATCGATGAATTGCATCGCGAAGAAATGCAAACCCTCATCGATCCCCACATCAATGATGCCGACGATATTTGGGTGATCGAGCAAGCCGACACTGCGAGCTTCATTTTCAAATCTTGCAACCTGGTTTTGATCCAATGATTGAACAAACGGCAGTAGCTTGATTGCGACGCGGCGCTGCATCGAAACTTGGATCGCTTCGCAAACCATTCCCATGCCCCCGCGGCCGATGGTGCGAATGATCTTGTAGTCACCGACTTGATTTCGGTTCGTCGCGAGAAGTTTCCAGCTCGCATCTGGATCGCTTGTCGGATCTGCCGTTCCATCGACTGCGATGCCGTAGAGCACATCAAGCTTGGCAAGATAGATTCGAAAGACCTGTTCGAGTTCTTCGTGGCCTTCGAGGAGAGATTCTATTTGTGGAGGCTGTCCTGATTCGAGTGCCAACAAATAGCGATCTAACAGGCTGGTCAGTTGCTCCTGCTGTTCGTCCGTTAGGTCATCTACCTTTGTCGGAGATGCAGGTGAACGCGACTGATCCAAGATGTTATGAATCCGATTGACCGCCACCATCGGCGTCGCCCTCCGCTTCGGATTTAAATGCTTCCAACGCGCGTAGCCACAGCATCCGAACGGCACCGCTGGATCGGTTCATCCGTTGAGCAATCTGTTCGAATGGCATCCCTTCGATGACACGAAGTAAGATGACTTGTCGATAATCCTCACGCAGGCCAGTCAGTTGGCTTTCCAATTCATGCCGACTTTCGAGACGACGCATTGGGGTGCTGGGGGAGTCGATCGGCGAGGCCAATAGTGACGCCAGATCGGCGGCCGAACGATCCACGCCCATTGGGGAATCGTCGATAGAAATTTCGCGACGGACATCACGTTTTTCGACTTTCACATGCTTGTCAAAACTTCGATGAAGCACGTGAATCAAGATGGCTCGCAGCCAGCATCGCAGTTCAATTTGAGTGTCTCCACGAAATTGGTTGAAGTCACGATGGGCGGCCAACATCGCTTCCTGGACGATGTCGGATGGGTTTAGGCGTCGACGCAATCGGCGATCCAGCTGTGTCGCGGCTAGACTGCGAAGGTAGTCGGTGTACCAATGCAAAAGTTGACCAAGCGATTCGCGATTTCCATCGCGAGCCGATTGCAATAGACCTACGAAATCGATCGCCCGAGCTTGGCTCGGGTCACTGGAATTGGTCGTCATCATGGATATTCGTTCCTCACTTCCTGTTAGGTTGCAAGGAAATTTGTTTTCCGCCATCGACATGAAAGAAAACCAATGTTTTCTGCCATACCGGCGTGGGCCATTTGAATAGTCATGACACGGTGCTGAACCCGTCAACCGGTCATTGAAGAAAAGGCTGTTGGCAGACACGAGCGGCATGGTGCCGCTCGTGTCTAGCCATATCGATCAGTCTAATCGCGGTTGGGGCGATTATCGCCTCCGTCTTCCCAGTCCCGCAAAAATCTGGTCGGTGCTGTTCTCGGTTGGAACTGTATCTGTCGGAGGATCAAACCGCCGTCCCCTCCGTTGGTGTGGGTGTTGGTGGTGATGCATACGGTCGGTCGGAAGAAATGATTCGTCACTGTCCAACCAGGTATCAAATTCTTCAAACGTTAGAGATCCATCCGCATCCACATCTGCGGACGAAAGTTTATCCCAGAGCCGTTCTGCAACGTCGGTTTCAGTGAGCACACCATCGGCATCTTGGTCGAGTGAATCGAAGTGCTGCTGCCGAAGGGAGTCGATTGCCAAGTCGATTTCTTCGGACGAGAACACGCCATCGCTGTCCCCATCAACATCTTGACTGACTAGCAGTTCCCAGACTTTCGCTGGCAGTTCGTCCTCGGACAGCAGTGCATCTTCGTTGGTGTCGAATCGCGAAATCAGCAACTCGCCGTTGGCCCGTAGCAATGGGGAATGAAGTCTTGGTCGGTGGCAGTCTTCTGAGTCTTCCTCTGTATCGTCTGCATCGTCATCTGCATCATCATCGACCTCGTCTTCGTCCAGATCGTCTTCATCCGAAGTCTCTTCATCGACATCGCTTTCGTCGGTGTTATCGTCTTCGGTGTCACCCCCTGCGTCATCGTCTTCGGTGTCGCTTGTATCGGTGTCGCTTGTATCGGCGTCATCGTCTTCATTGGTCTCGTCAGTCTCGTCGGTCAGACCACCGTCGTCGATGTTTCCTTCATCGTCGGTTTCGCCTGTGGTTTCGGTTTCGTCGACTTCGGTGTCCGAACCCTCTGTATCCGAGCTATCGGTTTCGTCGGACTCTAGCGTTGTTTCGATGCCTTCGGATTGCATCAAGGAATTGATCACGACAAGGGCATCTGCCGCACTGATTTGGCCATCGCCGTTGGTATCACATAGGCCTTCAATGTCGGAATTCGTATCGCTGGATTCGGACGAGCGACTGAGTTGGTTGATGATCGCCAGAGCGTCAAGCAGATCCGATGATTGATCGCCGTTAACATCGGTAGGGTTGACGTAGTTATGCTCGGCCAGTTCGACATCGAGCCGGCCTCCCCAACGCTGCCAATGACCGCCGCGACGCCAACGGTTTCTTGGAAAGGGTTGGTTATCGGTGTCGGGAGTTTCATCCGTTGGGTCTGTTGTGTCATTCGTGGTGTCGTCTGTCGGCACCGTCTCGGTCGTGTCATCGCTGCTATCCGATGTGTCATCGCCAGATGAAGTATCGCTATCTCGTGCGGCATATAGCGACTGGATGCCTTCGATATCGTCGCTTGACAGGCCGACAAAAGTCTGTGCAGCGGTCACATAGGGTGCAAGCACGGAAGCGGAATCATCCGAGTGATCTAGGCCAAGCGAATGGCCGATTTCATGAACCGCGACGTAGACCAGATCAAATGCTTGGTTACCAAGCTCGTTTCCAATTTCCCATGCGTCGGCAATATCGAATTGGATGTCGCCGGCGATACGCGCAGGATTAACATCGTCGGGAAAGTAAGCTTGTGCCAGAGTGCCAGCCGTTCCGTCGATGCTCACAAAGGAGATGTCGATTGAATCCAGTAGGCCCGGTGTGTCGACCTGAGTAAAAGTGATCTCGGCAACATCGGCCCAGGCATCGAGCGCTGTTTTGATCGCGGCGTCGGTCTCTTCTTGCGTCAGTGAATCGGGAGAGTTCGCAATGTAGTAGCTAAGTTCGGCGCTACCCAAGCCGGGGCCATCCCAGCCTAAACTGGCCGCGAGGACTCGGCGTCGCTCTAGATTTTCAAGTTTAAGACGTCGGGGTTTTCGTTGATGAAATGCCATGGCCGATGATTGATGGATAAGCTTGGGGGGAGTTAGCGACCTATTGATTTTCAGGTTTGATCTCTCAAGAAGTCGCCTTCGAATCCGCCTTACCTGCGGTACAGAACGCTATTTTCATGGAGAGAAGGGCGACAATAGAAAATCAATAGGCAATGAGTGCTGAATTGAGCTGAAATCCGAAAAGGCGAGTGATCCCTTTCCGGCTGAGCAATGAAATGTGAGAGAACTGGATTGCCTTCGAATGTGCTGAACGCTTTTCCGATAGGCTTTTAATGCGAATATGAAAGTGCGACGGAGGACGGATCGCACACTGGCTTGGGGGTTGAGTGAAGGCCGTTGCGCGAGCGGCTCTTCACGAAGCCGCTCGGAGTGACCTGTATCTTGCAACCCGATGGGATGCTATTGAAAAGGATTCGGAGCGATAGGATCCGTTTCGCCAGCGAGCATGACCTCATCATTTTGCTGGACACGAGCACGATTGCGACTTGCCCGTTCAGCTCGACGTGCTTCAGCTTTGGCAAGCCGGTCAGCTTGGATTTGTCGTTGCTGTTCCTGTTGAGCCAACGCGACTTGTTGCATCTGTTGTGAACGCAACATCAAGAGCTGCTGTTGCTGTTGGTAGAGCATCTGTTGCATGTACAGCAGCTGCTGGCGTTGGTAAGCGAGTTGCTGCTGCATCGCAAGGGATTGAGGCGAGTACGAGATCTGGCTCAATGTTGACTGGGAGCCGGTGGAAGGTGGCTGACCGCCACCGCGTCCTTCTTTGCCTCCACACCCCCAAGTCGGTTGTGTCAGGGCGATGGCGAGCAGGCCGCACAAGCCGATGGTTGCTTTTTTCCAGCGAATCATTTGAAGTCCTCCGAGTGCGAAAAGTAGAAAAGTCGAAAGTGTTTTTGACCTTCCAATTAACTGGGGAGGATCTTTCGGGCCGATGTCACGCGATGATTGAAAATGGCCGTTTTTACTTTTTCCAGACGTCGTAGATTGGCATGTGGCGATAGTAGACTTCCAGGCAGAACAACGACATGCATGTCGTGTAAAGCCGGCCTGCGTGTTGTCCCCAGGCGTCGCGCGTCGAATTCCAGCTGCCGCGTTCGCGTCCCTGTTTCACTTGGGAAGCTGGCAGTTCTGTTTTCATCCGCTCGTTCCATTGTTCCCACAAAGGGCCTCCAAAGTGGTGAATCGATTGGGCCGCATAGTACCAGTAATAGACGTCCGGTTCGGTTACCTCGATCGGGTGATTGTTCACCAAGGTCGCCAACCCGTTTCGCATTCCCGGCATGTTCCGATGCCAGCCAAGGTACTGACGACACAGCAGTGCTTCCGCGGTCATCGAGGGAGATGCCGGTTCGCCGACTTGGTACGAGTAGCCTCCGCTGTATCGTTCATCAGCGACCGAATCGATGTATCTGGAAACGTCCTCGAAAATCTTTTCATCAATTTCCAATCCGGCCGCTTCGCCACTTTTCAATCCGACTAAAAACCAGCCTGTCACCGAGGTGTCAGAGTCAAATCGCGGTTGATAGCGCCAGCCTCCTTGCGGCGATTGTGCTTTGGCGGCGAAGTTGCATGCTCGCTGTGCATACTTTCGAAGCCAGTAATCATTCGTCATCGCATAAAGTTCGCACACCGCAATCGTCGCTTGGGCTTGTGCGTACATCCCTTGCTGGGCCATCGAATCATGCGCCATCCAGCCGCTTGGATCCTGGCGATTGACCAACCAACGGATGCCGCGAATCACTTCAGTTTTGTACGGTCCAGCTTGATGCGTGTTCCCCGCGCCCATGAACGCAAGCAAGGCCATGGCAGTTGCTGAGGTGGAATTTTCAAATCTCGCACCGGTTGAATAGGGGCCGATCAAGCTCCAACTGCCATCACTGCGCTGTTGTCGTTTTAGCCAAGCCAAGCCTAACTCGACAGCGTCTTCGGTCTCCTGGTTGCCGCCTCCAATTTCTAATAGCCGCTGTTTAGCCGCACCCGAACGGCCAGCAAACAACGATGGCAGGTCGAGTTCTCGCATCGACGATCCATCCCGCGGCGAAGAGTTCGCTGAAGGCATTTCGATAAGTTCGGCACTTTCGGCAATCTCGAGTTCCGGCACGACAGTTGAAAGGTCAAGTTCAGGTTGAAACGGATCGACCTCCATAGGCTGCTCGATTTCAGTGGTTTGAAATGAGTCCAGCGATTCGAAATCGATTGTGTCGATCGATAGGTCGGTAAAATCCGATTTGGATTCCTGTTCCCCGATCTTCATCGTCAATACAAAATCGCCCGGCGCATCTGTTCGAAAACTGATCAAAGCCAAGATGATCAAAACGACTAAATGGATCGTCAAGCTAACCAGCCAAGGCGGTTTGTCGTGCGAATCAGCATTGTTGAAGAACTGACGAAAGTTCGTGATGATCCATTCATGGGCACTCGAGCATGCGTTGCCAAGTTGGACTTTTACATGCTTGATGCCATGGTTGATCCATGCGGACAACTGATTCTCTTTCCGTGACTTCGACGGCGTCTCGGTATCGATACGAAGCTCTTTTGGCAGCGTCGCGACGTTTGCCTGCGCTGCTGCTGAAGTCTGATTGTTTTCACGGACGCCTTTCCATCGTTGCGAAACCGCTGGCGGAAACTTCTGTGTGGCCGGCGGTTTTTCTTCGAAGCGAATAGGCGGTTGTTGTGTCCGTTGGCCCTGCGTACGTCTCTGTGCCCCAAACGGGACCGGTGGTGGATCCGGTGGACGCTCAACCGGTGGAGCGGGCGGGGGGATGATCGAAGAATGTGACATCACCTTCGACCTTGCAAAGTGTTGTTTGTCGATATGAAGACAAAGCTGCAACCGACAGTGTTCCAGAAGACAACGGATTGGCTTTCAGATCGGTCCATCATGCCCCCAAAGTTTTCGCCACGAACTGCAATCGTTTGGTGATGCGTGGATGTCGCGGCGATAGTGATGCAGCGGCTAAAAAGACGAGAGACCAACTGGCTGAACCGTGCAGGTCTCGCGATGCTTGATCATGCGACTGTCCAGTTGGGCATCACCATTAGGGGAGATTCAGAAAGCGGAATGTCACGGCGGAATGATGAAGATTCATTTGCCAAAACCGATCGTGCCACGGCAAGTTGGTCGGGTGGGTAGCGTCCCTGCAAAGGAGCCGGCCGGTTTGCTGCGGTGATTAAATTGACGTTGAGTGCTTTTTGCGGGTGGTCACGCCACGGTGGGCCGTCCCGATCCAATCGCCCTTGACGATCGATTCAGAGTCTATTTCACTGTTGAGAACGATTTTCAATAAGCTTCGTCTGTTCCGAGCAAGTCACCGTCGACTTCGACTAGCCAGCCAGGAGACAGAAGGGTTTTGCGCAATTTTTGCCACTACACGCCTGCAAATATGCGGGGGCGGGTCGCTGGCAGTTCTTCGTTGCGCTCCGTTTTTAAACCCCAACTTTCCCCAAGATTGGCTCAATGATTTTGTCATCGAAACACCGCGCAAAGACTGAAGGATTCACGCTTGTCGAACTGTTGGTCGTGATCGCGATCATCGGAATACTTGTCGGTTTATTGCTTCCCGCGGTTCAAGCTGCCCGCGAGGCGGCGCGTCGGATGCAGTGTTCCAACAACTTCAAGCAGATCGGATTGGCACTCCATAACTATCACGACATCTACCGCAGCCTTGCACCTGGGTGGGCAGACTGGGATGGCTTGTACTCGGCTCCCGAAACGACGCAGTCAGCTCATGTAAACGTTGCCGTGCTACCGTATCTGGAAGGAACCAGTGCGGAAGACCAGTACGACTATGACGTGCGTTGGAATCATGCCAACAACTTGGACATGGCGAATCTGATGCCATCGACGTATCAGTGTCCATCAACACCGGGTGCGGGCGGACAGGGGCCGGAGGGTTTTAAGACCAGCGACTACACCTATGTTCGTAGTGCATCGGACTGGTTATCGCACCAAGGTTCCGAACATTCGATGTTCGAAATGAATGCGTTTCGAAAGTTCCGCGATGTGTTGGATGGACTGTCCAACACGATGATGCAGTATGAGTCTGCCGGACGTACAGAATCCTGGGTGCGGGGCAGAACAACGACTGCACCTGCCTGGTGGGACGGAAGTTATCGTGCTTGGACAGGGAACTTCAACGCGAACTGGTTCTATACCGCCGAGTTCACGCTTGATCCTGCCGGTGGCGAACCGTTGGTGAATTGGTTTGTGGGTTCACAAATCATCAATACTCACAATTGGAATGCGCCATACTCCTTTCACCCAGGCGGAATCCATATCAGTCGGGCTGATGGTTCGGTTCAGTTTTTAACTGAGCACGTCAATGTTGACGTCATCTATGCACTCACTTCGATCGATGGACATGAAGTGTTGGGAGATGTCGAATGAATCTGGTCTGTGAAAAACAGCGAGTGACCGGCACACGACCGGTTCGCATGTTCGCGTTGTCGTTGATGCTTTGCATGAGTATCGGATGTGGCAAGGAAGCATGGAAGTCAGCGACCTATCCCGCAGGCGGATCGTTCACCGTCAATGGTAAACCAGCCGTAGGTGCGGTAGTCGAATTGGTTAGTTTGGGACAACCTCCGGACGAGCGCAATTCACGACCCTGGGCGATCGTCAAAGAAGACGGTTCGTACACTTTGTCGACTTATGAGTCAGAAGACGGTGCACCGGTCGGAAACTACGCGATTACGCTTCGTTGGCCTCCCGACGTTACCCAACCTTCGTTCGAAGACCAGCTCGGCGGCAAATACACCACCGCGCGCGCAACGCAGTGGTCTGTCGAGATCAAAGAAGGCGAAAACTCAATTGATCCGATCGTGATCGAGGGAGTCAAACTAGGCGTGAAGTCATCAGGTAAGCGCGCAACCAAGTCGCCTCCAGGACCACCGATGGTTTCGGCGCAGCAGTCTCGATCGGGGCGTTAGGATGGCCAAGGCAAAGTATCGTCAAGCCTGGCTAGCGACTCATCGTTGGCTCGGTTTGACCGCCGGGTTTGTGTTCTCACTGATCGGTTTAACCGGCAGTGTCTTAGTATTTGACCATGCGATTGATGAGTGGTTGAATCCTAAACTGCTTCTGGCAGAACAGGGCGGTGTGCAGCGGCAAAGTATTCAGACGATTATCGCTGCTGCCGAACAGGCGACCGGGCAAACGGCGCTATCACTTTCAAAACCTCGAACCGCCGATGGGGTCTACGAAGTCTGGTTTCAAACCGGAAGCGAAGCCGATCCTAAATTTCAGCAAGTGTTGGTTGATCCCTACACCGCCAACGTCAACGGAAGTCGCATTTGGGGCGACTACTTTATGACTTGGGTCTATCGGCTTCATTTTCGACTGCTCGGTGGAGCGATCGGGGGAATGTTCGTCGGGGTGGTTGGGCTGCTCGTGTTGGCCTCGTTAATTTCAGGGATCTACCTTTGGTGGCCGCTTTGGAAGAACAGTCTTCGAGCTGCGTTTAGTGTTCGTCGCGGCAAACGAAACTATGACATCCACAAGACTTTCGGGATTGCCAGTTCGCTATTGCTTTCGGTGATCACTTTTACGGGAGTTTATATGGAGTTCCCGACGGTTTTCCAAGGATTGCTCGGATTGGTTTCTCCCATTTCGCAGCATCCAGAGGACTTGCGATCCGCCAGCCCTGAAGGACTCGACGCGAAGCCGTTGAGCGCAGATGACGCGATTCGCATCGCGACCCTCGTTTTTCCAGATGCAAAGTTTGATCACGTGCATCCGCCAGTAGGAAACGACGGAGTCTACGAAGTCGCGTTTCGTCAGTCCAATGAGGTACAGCGTTCCTACGGACGTTCGCAAGTCTTTTTGGACCAATACAGTGGCGAAGTATTGAAGGTTCTCAGCCCGGATGACTTCACAGCCAGCGACGCTTTTCTCGCTTGGCAATTCCCGCTGCACAACGGCGAAGCATTCGGAATGTTGGGGCGATGGATCGTATTTGCCAGCGGATTCATTCCGAGCATTCTTTTTGTGACAGGCTTGGTCATGGTCAAGCGTCGCAATGCGAAGTTGGCGACCAAAGGTAGGTCAACAACTGCAAAGTCGGCCAGATGATTGATGCTGCGTCGTCTTAAACGCACGCGTGTTAGTCGATGCTAGGAAATGCGAGGTGGAATGTGGTGCCAACGCCTGGGGTCGATTCCAGTGTGATTTGTGCACGATGCTGCTTCGCAATTCTTTCGGCGGTCGCGAGCCCGAGTCCTGAGCCTTCGTATTCGTCGACGGTATGTAGTCGACGTAGAGGGCTGAAAATTTCGGAATGAAATTCGGCAGCGATACCGATGCCATTGTCGCTAACGGAGATCGTCGTTTGGCCGTCGCATTCGTCGGCATAAACTCGAACTCGCTTTTGCGGTGACTGGTTGTACTTGATCGCATTGCCAATCAAGTTTTGAAATAGCTGCCGCAGAGCTGTCGAATCGCCGTTGATTGCTGGAAGAGTTTCAAGCTCAACGCTTGTGTGCGTTCGGTCGACATCGGTCAAAAGGTCATCCACCACATCGGATAGCACGGCATTTAAGTCGACCTTTTCGAGAGGCTTTTCAGATCGGCCAACTTTGGTGTATTCCAACAGATTGTCGATCAGAGTCATCATCCTTTGACCCGCGTTCTTGATCGCATTGCTATAGAACTGGCAATTTTCGTTTGATTCAGGCAGTTCAGCACAAAGCAGTTCCATGTATTGGCAGATGTGCCGAAGCGGTGTTCGGAGGTCGTGTGAAACGGTGCCTGTGAAAGCGAGCAGTTCTTCGCGTTGTTCAACCAATTTGCGTTCGAAAGAAACGGTTCGTGTCGCGCTGACAATGGAGCGGTGCAGTGTGTCGGCCGAGACTTGCCCTTTGACAAGGTAGTCTTGTGCGCCCGATTTCAAGGTTGCCACCGCGACACTTTCGGAACCTTCACCGGTCATCGCGATAACGGGAGTATCGATACCCCGACGACGAATCTGAGTCAGGATTTCGATTCCACTAGCCGATCCCAGTTGATAGTCGAGCACAACGCAATCGACTTCAGATTCCTCTAGTTTCGCAAGTCCGATCTCTCCGTTTTCGACATGGATGAATTCGTAAGGGCTGCCTTCGATTGATGATAGCAGACGTTTGACAATGTTCGCGTCCGCGGGATTGTCATCGATCATGAGGATCTTTTGTGGCACCGGTTTACTCCACATCCTTGGGTGGCAACACGACTAAGTTGAACCAGTAATGGCTAAGCGATTGAAATAGATCGACGAAAGAATCAACGTCCTTAGGTTTATTTAGAAACGAATTGCATCCGATTTCATAGCTTTGGGCGATGTCCCGTTCGGCGCGTGATGTCGTTAGTACGACCACGGGGATCTTTTTTAGTGAGTGGTGCAATTTCATTTGGCTTAGCACTTGGTGACCGTTGACCTTTGGCATGTTCAAGTCCAGCAGAACTAGATCTGGTACCGGTGCAACAGCGGGGTCAGCGAAGTCACTTTTTCGGTAGAGGTAATCAAGTGCCTGTTCGCCATCGTTTACAAAACGAAGGTCGCAATTGATGCGGCTACGTTCGCAAGCTCGTTTTGCCAATGCACGTTCGGCAGGATTGTCTTCGGCTAGCAGGATTGTGGCTTCGGGGCGAGATGATTCAAAAATCATTTTACTGCTGGGGCTGGAACGTCGGAGCTTTGTCGGTCTTGTGCAGCGGAGTTTTCTTTCAAGGTGAATTGGAAATGCGAGCCTTCACCGGGCGTTGAGGTTACCCAAATTTTGCCACCGTGATGTTCAACAACTTTGTGGCAAATCGCCAAGCCAATCCCTGTCCCTTCGTATTCGGACATGCCGTGCAAGCGTTTGAAGGGTGCGAAAATCTGTTCGGTGTACTCTTCTTTGATTCCGATCCCATTGTCTCGGACACCTAGCACCCAGTTCCCGTCGATCATTTGTGCGGTCAGGTGAATCTTGGGTGATTCTGATTTGCAGAATTTGATGGCGTTGCCGATCAGGTTTTGATACAGCTGGGTAACCAGAGTTGCATCAATTTCAAGGTTTGGAAGTTCGTCACGTGTAACGACACAATTCGATTCTGTGATGCGAGTTCTTAGCACAGCAAGAGATTCGTCAACACACTGATCCACAGGAACGCGTTTCAATCGAGTTCCGTGTCGACTGGTCCGGGAAAATGCAAGCAGGTCATTGATCAACCGTTGCATTCGGCTGGCGGCCGAAGTGATGAAGTCCAAATCCTGGTTGGCATCTTCGGAAAGATCATCGCCAATGTCATCCTTCAGTAGGTTTGCATAGGAGATCAGGTTTCGAAGCGGTTCTTGCAGGTCATGTGAGGCGATCGAGACGAAGCTCTCCAGGTCCTGGTTTATTCGTTCGAGTTGTTGTTCTGTTTGTTTGCGAGTTTCGATTTCGGACTTTAGTTTTTGATTCACTGTAGCCAAACCCGGCAGCGCCAAAGCGTTCGGGATAACCCGGTACAACGCAATCACCGTTGAAAACGAAACGGCTGCGGTGATCACTTTTGCCACTGCGGAGAGTCGATAGAGCGGCCACCAAAATATCACCGCTTCGATCAAGTGAACAAAGCCGCAGGAAATGATGAAAGCACAGAAAAGCCAAAAGACGTTTGGAAAGACGATGTCTTCGCGTTTTTTGACAAAGTACATCAGCAATATCGGGATGGCCAAATATGCTCCCCATGTCACGACGTCCGCCACGATATGCATCCAGCCGACATAGGGTTCGTCCGCCCAAGCAGAACCACAGTGCCAACGCGCAGGAAATCCGTCGGTATCAAAAATCCAAAATGATAAATCCATTTAAAAAGCAGCCAATTGGAAGATTGTGCGGCGTCCGCTTTGAGGCGACCGACGATGTGGCGACTCTTTCAATTTACCGTGATGGCATTTGTTTTTGTGGGTCCATCGATCCAATCATTTTGGACTATTGGGGATCGCTTGCTTGAACTTTGCGATTTTACCGCAGCTGATCGTGCAACAAACTTGCCTACCTCTGTCGGGTTGGTCAGAATGCACTGGCTAGTAGTTCCTGAGCTTACGGAGTTCTGAAATTTCTGCAGCCAGAGGCGGATCGAAAAACATAGCCCTCGTTGGGTTTTAAATCGTTTCGGTTCGTTCGACTGCGGCTTTCTCTAGCCGTGTTCAGGTAGCAAACGTCCGTGATGGGAAGTGAGTAAAGGATGTTGTCTCTACTGGGCTGAAGTTTCGGTCGCATTCATTGCGTAATCCTTGGCGAGTTAAATGCTCGTTGATGCTTCAGTCGACTGTCCTTTCGAACTTGCCAAATTTAGACAAGTGTTTTCGGAACGATGTAGCGTTTTTGAAATGTTTGTCGTGAGAATTAATACGAATCATTCGGGACATCAATGGCTGCTGACATATCTGAGGCAACGGATAATGAGCGGATCCCAGACGGAAAGGGGCCAGCAGACGGAAAGGAGACAGAGCAACTGGTCCAGGTGAAGCACGGTCGGGCAATACGTGCAGTTTTGATCGCGACGTCATTGTTAATCGGGATTTTCGTCACATTGAACCTGCCATACAAATATGCATCGCTAAATCAAGTCGGCAATATCACCTTGGCGTTCGACTATCCGGTCATGGAATCGGAATTGCCAACGATGGCTGGAGCACCTTTTCGATACCTAATTCGCTATGAAAACGATCCACGGGGTACCAAGTTTTCATGGTCAGCGTTACTGCTGAATCTGTCGGTTTGCATGGCCGTGATCTTGCTAACTGGGGTTTACACTTACCGAAAGAAGATCCGTCAAAGAACGAAGGGGCGGGGCAACTTGACGATTGCGGATCTGATGATTGCCACAATGTTGGTCGCGTCATTTTTCGGCTGGTACCAATATTTAGAGGCACAACGCAAATCGGTCGTTAAGTATGTCAACGATATGGCGGGCAAGGGACACGGAGCAAGCTATTCGGCATGGCTTCCAGAGCTGATCGCGGGATATTGCCCAGAAACGTTGTCGAAGCTGTTTATCAAGGTGCGTGGCGTACGGATGGAATCGCCCGAGCTTGAAGATCTTCACAACGCATTGGCGATAAAGACGCTCACAAAGTTTCGACTTGGCGGAGCTAACTTCGATTTGCGAGAGTTTGACCCATTGGCAACACTCTATCACCTGGACGATTTACGTCTGGCAGGGATGGAGCTAGATCAACGGGTGGCTCAAGCGATCGCTTCGCGTAGCAAGCTTCGAACATTAAACCTGATTCGAACCAATGTTACATCCGAGATTATCGGTTCCTTCGATTTGCCAGTTTTGCAGCGTCTAAATTTGATGCATACCGATGTCAAGCTTGCAAAATTAACGGATCCGAAATGGTCAAATTCCATCGTCGAGTTGACTCTGCCTCATCCTTCTAGTTCAGCCGATGAATTGACGTTGACGGGATGGCCGCAGCTAAAGTTGCTGGAGATCAATGATTGGGACGTTCAACCCAATTCCAATCCTGTCGAAGTTGTGCTCAGTAATCTACCGCAGCTTGAAACCATCCGTCTCGATCTATTTCAGTGCTTCGGATTAACTCTATCGAATCTGCCAGAACTGCAGACGATTGAACCGATCAGTATGCACGCTTCGCAGCGACTTGCACGTGGGGATTCATTTCCACGATCACTATGGTTGGCCCGTCTGTTGGTTGATGAAGCACCCGAGTTGGCTCATGTCGATTTTCATGCCGGTGACTTGCAATCGTTGAAGTTGGTAAGGACTCCTGCATTCAAGCAACTGAATGTTGACCTCGGTCGCTGGAGGACGACCGATGAGCACGAATTGGTTTCGTTGTCACAGGATGCAAAGAATGCAATCGTGCAAGGGTTGAGCGAAAGTGATGGACCGGAAATCGTTGATTTGGATGAGGTTGATCTTTCCGGTGTCGACATCAGTGCTATCAAGCAAAACGAGCGTCTTAAAGAGATCCGAGCCGTTTCGACCGGGATCGATCTCAAACAAATACGTCAACTTGGCCCCAACCCGCAGCTACGGCACCTGCGAATCGATTCCAAGTTTTCACAAGCGAACACACTACCGGGATTGCTGAATCTGTTTCCCGATCTTGAAGTACTCGAATGTGCTCAAGGCAATTATCAAACAATGGGGTATGAGTCGATAGGCGATCTGCGATTGGTGGGGCACGAGAACCTGCGTGAACTAAAGTCCGACAGTTTGCAGGGCGGGTATTGCGATTCGGTCTTCATCGCTGATATGCCACAATTGAAAAGCGGTTTCGATTTCGGATGGGTTGGAGCGTTCCATCTCGAAGGTTCACCAGCGCTCGAACGGTTGGTTTTCAAAAGCCCACTGCCTGACACCTTCGAACTCTCAGGGGTAAAGACGCTGCAGGTTTTTGCCGCAGGGGGAGATCGAGTTGATGATTCCGTTTTGGAAACGATTTTAGAGTGTTCAGAATTGACAACGTTGACGCTTGCTTACGCGAGTGCGTCAGCCGAACAGCTCGCCAAATTGAAGCTGGGGAATATCGTTAACCTCAGCTTGCCAGGATGCAATATCAACGATGAAGTTGTCAAAGCATGGGGCGAGTTGCCGAACCTGCAGTCCTTGGACTTAAGTGGTACTGATATCACGGCGAACGCTTTGGCATCTCTTTTGAAGTCAACTTCGATTCAAAGTCTACGACTGGATGGATGCAATCTCGTTCCACAGGACTTAGTCGCTGTAGCGAAAATGCCAACGTTGCGACACCTATCTATTTCAGGCATCGGTCTCGATGAAACGACGCTTTCAAAGGTCGTTGCTTTTCAGACGATTTCCCGGCTGAGTTTATCTGGCACGAAGATCAGCAATGCGATGCTTGATTCACTCACGTCCGCCAATCTTGAACTGTTGGTTCTACGAGATTGTGAGCTCGATTCTAGGAAGCTATTGGAGCTAACGCAGCGAAATTCGAGGGTGATGATCGATCCAACGGGAAGCAATCTTGATCCCAATGTTCATACCCGATTGATGTCACAGCAACGTGTCATTGACGAACATGAATTTGCACAATTCAAAGCGATGCGTCAGTGGCAACAAGCCATGTCAAATAATCCCGTCGTGTTCACGATGCCTCCAGAATACGAGCAAGGCGTGGGGGAAGAATACGCGTTGATCGATACCGACGCGTTTTCCCCAGACGGCGAATACAACCAACCTGATAATCTGAATGATGGGAGCGAGATTTCTACCCAAACAAATGGGTCGATAATGGGCCGGTTTTTAGGCAGTTTCTTTGGGACGCAGCCGGCAGTGATTGATGTCGGAGAAGACGCTACGGCACCTGAATACGATACGGGCGACGTTGATGCGGTTTCAGCCGAGGTTGTTGATCGTGCAGAAGGAGAAGCGGAATGAACTGTTCAACTGAAGTGACTTCACGACATAAGTATGCCTTCCTCGCGATGTTGCTGGCTTTGACAAGTCTGGGCTGCGATAGGTTGATCCATGATGGTCAGCTGGACGAATTAGAAGCCGTACAGATTACTTGGGCTGCAGCAGCAATCGATGAGGATCAACAAAGTGACTTTGATAATCAGTCGTCTCGCTACGATTGGCCCGTCAACCGTGGTGAGTACATCGTCGTTAAACCTGCGCCGATGGGATACCTCAATTCCTTTTCGAAGCGATTCAATTTGGATAGCCAGTTTGACTCGCCGCTGGTGAAATGCCCTGACATCAAGTTGGCTCCCGAATCAAAGGCTCTCATTCGCGAAGCCTACGGGCCGATCCAAGATACGATGAGATCACTCGTTGATATCGACAACTCGGAATTCAACGGGCCCGAAGCGTTTGACCTTTCGGTTGATGGGACTCGCTTGGTGGTTCTGCATGGAACGGAGGTGGTGCTTTACAACCTAGAAAAATCGAAACGGATCGGCAGCTTTACGCTTCCGGGGGAATGGCCCGGTGGTGCTCCTCATGCGATTCGGTTCTGCGGCAAGTCGAAAGACTTTCTCGTCGCATCAGAAACAACGATTTGTCGCATCGCCAGTCGAACGGGGAAGGTTGTCGCGCAGGCGGACGGATTTCGTGAGCGAATCGTCAAATGGGATGTCAATTCGGCCGACAAGATCATGGCGATGTTGACCGAATCGGGCAGGATGATGCTCGGTGATCCACAGCTTGATCAAATCAAACAGGTCGGGGCCGAAGTCGAAAATGCGCGTGACCTTGGGTTGTCCGATAAAGGAGAGTTTCTATTTGTCGATATCGGACGTCCGCATCTATACCGGATCGATGCAGAAATGAACTTGGTCCATGAACCGCTAGGAATTAATTATGAAGGGCAGCACCAGTCGATCGTCGCGGGAATCAACTCGCACGCCTGGTTGGACGGGCATCAAGTTTTATTGATCAGCAGTCGCAAAAACGAAAATGGCGAGAACGAGCAGTTTTCACGGAAAATCTGGTACAACTGGCGACCTCATTTAGCAGCTGCTTTTTCGTTGGGAGGAGACTTCAATTCGTTTGCGGTCGTCGGTCAGCGTCTCGTCGATGGTGAACTTCAGTGGGTGCTGTACGATGTCGGCCCGACCAGTCTATCGTTCACCTATCCGATCGAAATCGAAGAGAAGCCCACAAGATTCTTGTGCAGCCTTGATGGAACGGTTGTCGTTTTCCTAACCGAACGTGGAGTCCGAACATTTCGTCGCAACGTATGGCAAACTGCGGACCGTTTCCGTATTTCGGAATTGAGTTATGCGGTGATCAATCAATGTCCAATGGAGGAATTCGAAAGGCTGTATGAGTTCTTTGGTCGGCAAAAGCGGATTAGCGGAGCTGGCTCGCCTAGCCAAATTCAGTCGCGGCTACTGATCTTGGCCTCATACCGTTGGACCGATTTGGAAAAGCTGGGCGAAAATGCAACCGATGAGGACAAGGCAGTCCTTGAAAAGCTGACAAACTGGTTGCAACAGGGCGGAGCGATTGCGCGGACCGTCAGTGGGTATCGACACCATAAAATCGCTTGGAATGCCAGAGGGTCAGGCTATGCCGACACGGTATCCGCCGACGGTTGGGAGATCTTTGAAAAGCACGGCCAACAAGCCGATGAGCAATTGACATCCGTCGTGGAGAATTTCGAAAAGCCACCTGCTTTGGCCTTATCGACGCTCATTCAAAATCGCTTGGACCACGGCGGCTATAGCGATAACCCTCTTGCGGAAGTCAATGAAATGGCGAGACGGGCCGTCGAGCTTTATCCGGACCATACGGGGGCTGCTGGAGCGATCGCGTTTAAGCTATTGCCACAGTGGTTTGGCGAAGAAGGCGAATTGATGAGCTTCATTCGCGCATACGCCAATCTGTATGAGGGAAGCTATTCCGATATCGTTTATGCCCAGTTGATCGGCGATACGATACCGTACCACGGTGAGTTGACCAATCGAGATATGCGAAGCATCGATTCACAAAGGCTGTTGTCCGCTTTGAAGATCGCTGTAGAACATGATTGGCCTTTGTCTGTATCCTGCTGGCAAAACAAAGAAACGATTCGCTTGTATGATCGATCATTCGATATCAAAGACTACTATCGATATTTGGTCGAAGGGGTGGCAATCGTTCCGGCGTATTACGGTGACAATAAAAGGTATCGAACCTTCGACATCGTCGGTGTTCCGAGAGAGTTGTTCGAAGAAGCGGAACTGGAGATGGCGGATCGCCAATCAGGATCGGGCAACTCGGAGAGCCCATCTCCATAACGTCGCCTATCTCATCACGCTAAACTATTTGGATCATTCTCGGTTAGGGCGAAAGGATCGAGCCGAGATTCACTCCAATAGGCGTTCAGGAGATGGTGATGAGTCGACATTGGGTCTGCAAGATCATTGTGCTGGTTGGCATGTTGGGCACCGAAAGCCTTGCCCAAGAGACGTCCTCTCTACAAGTTATTGATTCAGATCGTCATCACCGTCGCACAGGATCACAACAGGAGTGGCTGCGTTTTCCGGTGGATTGTGAGGGGGATCGGTTGGCTGTCGAGTTCGACGGTGAAGCCAATGAAACTGTTCAAACCTTGTTGATCCGCCAGTCCGACGTTCGGCAAGTGTGGAAAGTGCTCTTGAACGGAACGGAGATCGGGAGGTTGCAGCAAGACGAGAATGACCTTTGTTCGATTTTCAAAGTCGACAAAGGGCGGCTAGTCGATGGCAAAAATCTATTGTCCATCGAGGGGCAAGGCGAGCAAACCGATGACGTTTTGATCGGACCAGTTCGGCTGTCTAAAAGTTCGCCGGAGATTTATCAAACAGAAGCCTCCGTTAATGTCGTGGTGCGAGATGCAGCTCAAAAAGAGGCTGTCCCATGCCGATTGACGATTGTTGATCAAGACAATTGCCTTGTTCCCGTGCACGTTGACAATGGACACGGAATCGCGGTGCGGACAGGAGTGGTCTATACCGGAAGCGGCCAGGCGAAAGTCGATTTACCAGCGGGCCGATATCGGCTGTTCGCAAGTCGCGGGTTCGAGTATGAACGTGATGCTGTCGACATCGAAATCCAGAAGGGCAATGAGAGTGACGTAGAGATGGCTATCGACCGTCAGGTTGATACGGAAGGTTGGGTCGCTTGCGACACGCATATCCATACGCTGACACATTCAGGGCATGGAGATTCGAGCATTCAGGAAAGAGTCGTCACGATCGCAGGCGAGGGCATCGAACTAGCCATCGCGACCGAACACAACAAGCAAATCGAATATCGCGAGACGGCGAAAGAGCAGGGTGTTGATCGCTATTTCACACCGGTGATTGGAAATGAAGTGACAACTCGATTTGGTCACTTCAATGCTTTTCCCTTCAACGCCGGTGTTCAGCCTCCCAACTATCGCGAAGAAAACTGGGATGTTCTGATACCGGCGATATTTCAGTCGCCTGAGGTTGCGGTCGTGATCTTGAACCACGGTCGGGACTTGCATGCTGGCTATCGGCCGTTCGGTCCTCAGCATTTCAACTCGGCGGCCGGAGAGAGCTTGAAGGGGCGAAAGTTTCTGTTCAATGCGATGGAGACGATCAATTCTGGAGCACAACAAACGGATCAATTGCAATTGTTCCGCGACTGGATGGCACTGACCAATCGCGGTCATAGGATCACCCCTATCGGCAGCAGCGATTCACACGATGTGAATCGATACATCGTCGGGCAAGGTCGGACCTATGTTCGGGTAGCGGATGCAATACCAGGGTCGATCGATGTGCGTTCTGCGAGCGAACAGATCCGTGATGGCCATGTGATTGTCAGCGCAGGTTTATTTGTCGACGCATCGATCAGCGATGAATTTGGGCCCGGTGATTTGGGGACGATCAACGAAGCTCGTGTGAAGATTCAGTATTCGGTTCGATGTCCGAACTGGATCGAAGCGAAGCAAGTTTTGCTTTATCAGAACGGATTGAAAATTGCCGAGGCTGATGTTGCAGACCGGGAATCGATGAATGGCTTTTTCGAAATCGACAATCCGGGGAAAGACGCTTTCTATACCGTACTCGCGATCGGGCCTGGTACTCGTCATCCCGCTTGGCCAATGGCTCAGCCGTATCAAGCTGACGGGCCGGCATGGGATCCGATCAATTTCAGTTTCACCGGCGCGATACGAGTCGACTTTGATGGCGACGAAAAATTTCAGTCCGCTTACGACTATGCAGAGGTGCTGGTGAAAGAAGCTGGCGGAGATTTAGGAACTCTGTTGTCTCGGCTAAAGGACTTCGATGAATCGGTATCCGTGCAAGCGGCAAGTTTGTGGAACGAAAGGCATACATCAATCGGGGATCAGGAAGTGCAACAACGGGTTTCGGAAGCTGCATCCGAGGTCAAATCCGGGTTCACTCGGTACTGGAATGCGTGGCGGGAATCCCGGATTGCGGCCTTTCATGCCCCTTGATGGCCGCCGATGAACGCTAGGTCGGTGAAGCACCCACAGAAGCTTTATCGACGATGGATGACAAGTTTTGAAAGCAGACTTCGGTCGCCTGTTTGCAGTCGTAGCCTGCTTGACGCCAGATCATCGAACTGACCTCGCTGCAAACTTCACCTCGATAGCCGCCTTCGATAAACTGCCGAAGAAGTTCCACGTGCGGCATCGTTCTGGACTCTCCTGGCAACGCAAAGTTCACCTTGCCGTCTTGCTCAACCGCATCTTTGAGCACGATGTATCCGGTGTAACGCAACGACTGTTGAACAGTCTTCTGCAGGTCTAAGCCGCGGAAAACGAAGTGACTTGGGTCATAGACCATGCACAGAGATTCTTGTTGCTTCAGCTGTTCAAACAGCCAAATGGCATGCTCGGGTAGCGACATCGCCTGGCCACGGTGGGGCTTGATGGCAAGTCGGATGCCTGCCTTTCGAGCCAGCTCCGTCCAGGATCCCAAGACGTCACGAAAGATCGATCGCTTTTCCATCCATTCACCTCCACCGAGGACTGACTGGATGATCGGAGGTTTCTGCGGTGACAGGTCATGTGCAAGCTGAAGCATCTGTTCAACCCAGGCATTTTGCTCGGCCGACTTCTTTGGATCCGGATTAGGAAGCCCCATCAAAGCGCCGATCTGCAGACCGCTGTCTGAAACCAGTTGCCGAACTTCTTGACGATCCGCTGGTGTCAGCTGATCAGGTGCCCCGTGGTAGGTCGGCATCGCCGCGATTTCGATCGAGTCGAATCCTGTTGATGCCACCAGCCGGATCGACTCAGTCAGTGAATAGTTGGGATGCCCGTAGGTTCCGAATCCGATCGTGCATCGGCCCGTAGAAGTATGGTTTGCGTTGGCCAACGATGCGAATGGAAGCATCGCGGCACTTTGCAGCAGTAGTCGACGATGAAGAGCTGGCACGGTGATCGGTGGGGTTGGAGCGGGAGGCGGGAGACCACCATCATACTGAAACAGATTGTCGGCGGGGTTTGGAACACCACGATCAGAAGTCGCGGGTTTTCAGTCGAGGAATTGGCGGAGAGCACCGTTACCCGGACATTGATACCATTTCAGTCAACGAGGGGGCGTCAGCGCTGATTGGCTGTCGCAGGTTTCTCGATTTCAAACTGGACGTTTCCTTGAGACGGTCCGATAATGTAAGCGAGCTGATTACTTCTACTTTTGGTGCAGCAACGTGCAGCCCTTTCGTGTGATTACCGCCATCGCCCTGCTAGTGCATTCGGTTTTCGGATGTTCTGTGCACGCGGCGTGCGTTTGCGAAGGTCACTCGCATGTTTCACATCAAGAATCGGAAGACGCCAACACCAGCGTTCTGGACGAACAGCCGCATCATGGTTGTTCGCACCACCACGTGAAATCTGTTTCAGAGCAGATTGATGATCAATGTCATCGTGAGCCTTCGATTGAAATTGCACCGAAAGAGTCCAGCGTTTCCACGTCCGGGCTAGCTCAGCTGCGCTCGATGGATTGTCTTTGTTGTGCGTCGAGCCCCAGTCGCAACGATGCCCCGTGTGGCGATGGCAGCGTCCGCTGCAGCTTTCTGACTTCTGAGAATTCGTTTTCGGTCAGCCAATTTCTTCCGATCGTTTCCGATTTCGACTTCGTTTTGCCAGACGACGCCTGTGTCGCCAGGCCCGCTGTGCGACATCAGCGAATGGGAATGGTTCAGTATGAAAGTCCCCAATGCCGCTGTGCGGCCTTCTGCACCTGGTTGATCTAACCATCTGGTTTTTTGCAGCATCGATCTGCTGCTTCGTTGCTAGATCCTAGTGGTGCCGATTCTTGATCGGTATCAAGCGATGCTCGACTTGGTCGAGCCGTTCGGTTTAGCAATTCATCTAGGGGACTGATCGTCGACGATGAAGACGGCTTGTGCGCAGGCAATGTGAAGAGTCGATATCGGTCCATACAGGAAGTGATGCTGTCGCGATTGGCGATAGTTCCGGTCACCAGCGCGCTGACTCAACCAGACGATTTCAAATCATTCGGTTTCAAATTCATCAGTCCAATGAATCAGAAAACAAAGCGGATTCCCGACTTTCGTGGGCCTCTCGTCACGCTATGCGTCATAGTTGTGGTGGCGATCGCAGGTCTGTATCTCTTTACTAGTATTCCCGCAAGCAACGGATGGCCGTTGGCGTCGTTGTCAGCGGATTCGGATCATTCCGAAGACAGCGGGCACGACGAATCGCATGAGGGGCATGATCATTCAGGCCACGATCATGAGGGGCACTCCGAAGCCGACTCGATCGAGTTAAGTGATCAAGCTCGGGCAAATTTGCGTTTGACAACGACCGTTGCCAGCGTGCAACCATTTAGCGAATACGTGGAAATCCCCGGTGTCGTGACGCCATGGCCTGGAAGGACTCACATCACGATCACCTCGCCGTTAACAGGCGTCATCAATTCGATTCGTGTATCTCGCGGTGAATTGGTAGCCAGCGGCACGCCGCTATTTACGCTGCGACTGACGCACCAAGACCTCGTGCAAACGCAGGAAAAGTTTTTGACGTCGTTGGGGCAATTGGATGTAGAGGAGCGAGAGATTCGGCGTTTATCTTCGATTGCTTCATCAGGGGCGATCGCAGCAAACAAACGTATCGAACGTGAATATGAACGAGATCGATTGTTAGCGAGTATCCAGGCGGCACGGCAATCGATGCTGTTGCATGGTCTAAATGTCGATCAGATCAATCAAATCGAACGCACTCGAGAGTTGGTCCGCGAAGTCACCGTGTATGCTCCGATCCTGCATACCGATCGTTCCATCCACCATGATTCGATAGACCCACCTCTGCCACCATCGGCTGGCCATCAAGGTGCGGGAAGCCAATTTGTGACGCACGATTCAAGGCATGCCAATGAGAATCACGGTCAACAGTTGACGTCCTTGGTTCAGCCTCCTCCGGCACATCCCGAACATGTTGATGCGGATTTCTTGATCACCGATTTGTTGGTGAGCCGAGGGCAGTCGGTTCAGGCGGGAGAAACGCTTTGCCAGCTTTCGGACTATAGCCAACTTTTGATCGAAGGCTCAGCCTTCCAGCGTGACAGCGAAACCCTACGTCGTGCCGCCGATCGAGAGGCTGATTTGCAAGCCGTGGTCGAACTCGGTTTCCAAGATCGAAAAATCGTCGATGGATTGAAGATCGTTTACCTAGGCAACGAAGTCGACCGTGAATCAAGGGCACTGCCGTTCTACGTCATGCTTGGGAACGAAGTCGAACGCAGCGTTCAGGTTGGTGACGAGCGATTTGTCAGTTGGCGATACAAGCCGGGGCAGCGTTTAACAATTCGAGTTCCGCTTCAAATGCTTGATGAAGCCATCGTTGTTCCAAAAGAAGCCGTTGCCGAGGAAGGTCCCGAGCGATACGTCTTTGTCGAAAATGATCATCATTTCGATAGAGTCTCTGTCCATGTTCTCGCACAGGATTCGGTCAATGTCGCGATCGCGAACGATGGGCAGCTTTGGCCTGGGCAAACGGTCGCGGTAAGCGGGTCTCACCAATTACAGATGGCGATCAAAAACAAGAGCGGTGGAGCGATCGATCCACATGCCGGACATAACCACTAAACCCTGAATTGGTTTTCATCGCAAGCGTCTCGTAAACGCTTCTGCGGAAAGTGTCGCATTCATTTCACTATCGATTCTGACTCGGGTTTCGTGTCGTCATGCTTGATTCCATTATTCGTTTCTCACTCCGCAATCGCCTGATTGTGCTTGCGGTCGCTGTCATCCTGATGGGGATGGGAGCTTGGCAGGCGATCCGTTTGCCGATCGACGTTTTTCCCAACCTAAATCGTCCTCGCGTCGTCATCATGACCGAGGCGGCGGGAATGGCACCCGAAGAAGTTGAAGCGTTGATCACGTTCCCTTTGGAAACGGCTTTCAATGGGGCCAGTGGTGTCGAAGCCGTTCGCAGCAGCAGCGGCATCGGGTTGTCGGTGATCTATGTGGAATTCGGCTGGGGAACGGATATCTATAACGACCGTCAGATCGTCAACGAGCGGCTACAGCTCGCCCAAGAAAACTTGCCTGCAGGTATCAAACCAACACTGGCACCGATCTCGTCCATTATGGGGCAGATCTTGATGTACGCGATGTGGAGTGAAGGTGGTGAAACAGAGCCGATGGAAGTCCGTACCATGGCCGACTGGATCGTCAGGCAGCGGCTGTTAACGATCCCTGGAGTTTCGCAAGTCTTCACGATGGGCGGAGGGCGGATGCAATACCAAGTGCTATTGGATCCGGACAAGCTTCGCGAGTTCGATTTGACGATTCACGAAGTCCATCAGGCCGTGCAAGAATCTAACTTAAACGCGACCGGCGGATACCTGGATGAACAGGGCAGCAACGAACTGTTGGTGCGTGGGTTGGGGCGTCTGACAAGCTTGGATGACCTTCGGCAAATCGTCGTGGTGATGCGAGAGAATCGCCCGGTGACGCTTGCCGATGTTGCAGACGTTGTGGAGGGCGCCCAAGTCAAACGCGGCGATTCGTCTGCGTTGATTCGTCAGGGTGACGGAACGATCGAAGGCGGACCCGCCGTTGTCCTGACCGTCAACAAGCAACCTGGTGCAGACACTCGCGCGGTTGACGATGCCATCCGGTTGGCATTGGAAGATCTAAAGGTGGCGATGCCCGATGACATTCGCATCGAAAACGTTTACTCGCAACGGTCGTTTATCGATCGAGCAATTGACAACGTGATCGAAGCCCTGGCAGATGGGGGCGTGTTGGTCCTGGTGATTCTGTTTTTGTTTTTGCTGAATTTTCGCACAACGTTTATCACGCTCACAGCGATTCCATTATCGATCATCACCACCGCGATTGTGTTCGCTGCCTTCGGTCTGTCGATCAATACGATGACTCTGGGTGGGCTAGCGGTGGCGATCGGCGAACTGGTTGATGACGCCATTGTTGATGTCGAGAACATCTTTCGCCGTCTGAAAGAGTGGCGATTGAAAAAGAGCAACGCCAGCCTTTCGTCAGCCCAGAAATTACGAGATGCAATTAAAGTCGTCTATGAAGCAAGCATCGAGGTGCGAAGTAGCGTCGTCTACGGAACGGCGATTGTTGTCATGGTTTTCTTGCCTCTGTTTGCACTGGAGGGCATGGAAGGAAAGTTATTCGTTCCTTTGGCCATGGGATACGTTGTTTCGCTTTTGGCTTCCCTGGTTGTGTCATTGACCGTCACTCCCGCCCTGTCGTCATTGCTGCTTGTCGGGAGTCGAGCATGGCGATTCGTTTTGCCCCTGTTTGCATTCGTGGTCGCAATGCTGATGGTGTATTGGTGCGTTCCACGAGTCTTTGATTTTGTTGGTTGGGATGTGCACTTGCCTGGAGGCAACCTTTGGTGGTCGATTGTCCTCACGCTACCGATCTGGATCATGATGCAGGTCGCAGAACGACTGTTGGGAGGCGAGGACGCTGAAGAGGGGCGATTGCTCGAAGGTTTGCACGGGATTGCCAAGATCGCGATCGATTTCAGCACGAAATTTTCAGGTCTCGTTCTAGGTTTGACTTTAGTCACCGTTGCATTTGCTGCACTGACACTGATGCGTCTGGAAAGTGACTTTCTGCCTCCTTTTAATGAGGGCTGTGTGCAGGTAAATGCTTTGTTGCCACCAGGGTCGTCACTTGCAACAAGCAACAAGATCGGCCTGGCGATTCAAGAAGAGCTGATCAAGATTCCTACGGTGCGTTCGATCGCAAGGAAAACAGGGCGAGCAGAATTGGACGAGCACGCCGAAGGTGTCAATGTCACCGAAATGTATTTGGAGATAGAGGAAGGAGCTGACCGAGAAAAAACAATTGAATCGATCCGTCTCACCATGGATGAAATTCCCGGTGTAGTTTCAAGTACGGAGCAGCCGTTGGCTCACCTAATCAGCCACATGATTTCCGGAGTCAAAGCTCAGATCGGTATCAAGCTGTACGGTGACGACTTGGATCTGCTGCGGAAAAAGGCGGAGGAGATGAAAGCGGAGATCGCAAGCGTTCCAGGGTTGGCGGACGTGATGATCGAACAGCAGACCAATATTCCACAACTGCGAATCGAACTTGACCGACAAGCGTTGAAGCAAGCAGGTCTGCGACCAGCTCAGGTGATGGAGATGGTCGAAACCGCGATGAACGGGACAGTGGTCAGCCAAATTTTGTTGGGGCAACGCAGTTTCAATCTTGTCGTTCGTATGGACGAACCGTATCGCGAAGACCTTTCGAAGCTTCGACGTTTGACCGTTCCGTTACCCGATGATGGGCGTTTGCCTTTGGAAACCGTTGCCAGAATCTATGAAAGCGGTGGCCCCAATACGATCAAACGCGAACAGGTTCGCCGTCGAATTGTATTGCAGGCGAATGTTGCAAATCGTGGTGTGGTGGATGTCGTTTCGGACATCAAAACACGTCTTGCCAACGTCGATTTGCCACCAGGTTACTTTCTGGAATATGGAGGGCAGTTCGAAAGTCAGCGATCGGCTTCTCGGCGGTTGGCACTGCTATCGGGTGTTGCGTTTCTAGGGATGTTCTTGGTGCTTTACACGCTCTTTGGAAATGTAAACTTCGCGATGCAGGTACTCGTCGCGTTGCCGACAGCGTTTGTCGGAGCCGTCGCGGCGCTGCAGCTAACCGGTCAAAACTTGACGGTTGCTGCGATGGTAGGATTCATTTCACTTTGCGGTATCGCCAGCCGAAACGGAATTCTGTTGCTCAACCACTACGTGCACTTGGTCAAGTTTGAAGGGGAAGGTTGGACCAGAGCTATGGTGCGACGTGCAGGACAGGAACGGATGGCGCCAGTCTTGATGACGGCGCTGACAAGTGGAATCGGACTGTTACCGTTGGCACTGGCCGCAGGTGAGCCTGGAAAAGAAATTCTGTATTCGATTGCCACCGTCATCGTCGGTGGTCTGATCACCAGCACACTTGCGGAGTTCTTTGTGCGTCCTGCACTGTTCTGGATGGTTGGAGTAGAGGCTGGAAAGCAAATCGTTTCGACAACCGACCAAGATCTATTTGCTGACCCCAAGCCCAAGGTAAAGCCTAGCCATTGAACTTCGTTGGGCAGATTCGAATTCTAGGTCGCCACGTTTGTAGTGGCGTCCCAATACCCGTTTCCGGCGGTACGCTAGGTAATGGCCATACGCCGGATAATTATGGAGAGTGATGATGTTGAAAGGACTGTTGATTCCAGTTGTGTTTGTTGCTGGGTTGTTTGTCGCGTCAAATAACAATGTTCGAGCAGATGGCGTCCCTGCTGGTGTTACAGCTCAGTCGCGAGAAATCGTCGAATACCGATTGGAAAAATGGAAGGTGACGCATGCCGAAGAGGGAAAGAAAGGTGAGCAGCTCGTCGGGACGTTGAAGAAACTACGTTGCGAAGTTGAAGTCAGCGCGCATGGCGGACATCAAGATGTCAAATACAGATGCCCGCAGTGGCAAAAGCTTTCGCTGAAAAGTCACAAAGAAGCTCATCAGTGGGAAGGCTGGTTGAAAAAACTTGGCTTTGAAACCAAACACACCCATTGATCAAACAGCACATTTAATCTCGTCCGCGTACCAAGATACTCACAATCGAGGATCCAATGATGTATTTGAAACATTCGATCGCTCTGCTAAGCATCGTCGCTCTGGTTGGGTGCAACGGTGGCTCAGCCAAGACCGAAGTCGACGACAGTCCAATTGTGATGGATGAATTGCCACCAGGTCTGGATAGTCACGATCATGGTGCGCACGAGCATCCCGAGCACGGGCCACACGGCGGTGAACTAGTCGAACTCGGGCAGGAGGCTTACCACATCGAATTCATTCACGATGATGAGGATGTGGAAATGTTTATTTTGGATGGTGCGGCGGAGAGTGAAGTGGCTATCGCGGCAGAGACCTTAACGGTCAGTCTAAAGCTGGATGGCAAAGTTAAATCCTTTGAACTGGCATCCGTTGAAAAGAACGCTGACGGGAAAGCTTCCCATTTCCTATCGACCGAAGCAGACTTGGTTCAGTCGATGAAAGCGGCAGCCGAAGGCGTCATCGTACTGAATATCGAAGGAAAGTCGTTTACCGGTAGCCTGTCACATGACCATGATCATGAAGGTCACGACCATTCTGGACATGACCACTAAGGCGTCAGGCGGTTCTGGATAAAAGATGATGGTGGCGGTGCCGGCATTGGCAACGCGATTGGCAATCCGGAGCGAATGATTTGAATTCCCCGACTGCTGGTCGGTTCAAGTAGCAGGCTGCGTAGTCCTTCGATCGTCATTGGTGGTGCGAAGAGATATCCCTGAGCGCTATCGCATCCCCATTGTTGCAGCAGATTGAGTTGCAAGGGAGATTCCACCCCTTGGCATACGATCTTGGCGAGCAAGTGATGTGCGAGTTTCATAATCGCTTGTGCGATGATCGCATGGCCATGGTCGACAACGATGGATGCGGTGAACGTTCTGTCAATCTTGACAGTTTCAACCGGGTATTCATGAAAGCAGGTCAGCGATGAACTGCCTTTGCCAAAGTCGTCGATATGGATGCCGATTCCCAGGTCAGACAGTTCTTGCATTGTTTGCCGAGACCGCTCGCTGTGGCGAGCGTCACTGGCTTCGGACATTTCCAGTTTAAGCGACCATTTGAATTTTGTTCGTTCGCGGATCGCAATAAGGCGATCTGTGAAGAACGGGTCTGCAAGTTGACGCCGAGAAACGTTGACACCTAAGTAGACATCAGGTCGATCGGAGTCGGCGAAAGACATCATCAAGCGACTGAATTCACGCATTGATTGTTCGAGCACCCATTCACCGAACTGGCTGACGAGCCCGATTTCTTCAGCAATGGGGATGAACTTACTTGGCGGGATGTAGTTGCCTTCGGAGTTTCGCCAGCGTGAGAGGACTTCGACACCTTGAATCGTGCCATCGAGCAGACCGACGATTGGTTGGAAGCGAAGTTCAAATTGTTCGTTTCGTAGAGCTTCACGCAATTGAGCTTCTAGTTCATGCCGCGCGACGATCGCGTCATGCATGGTCTGGTCAAAGACCGCAATCTGGCCTTTGCCAGAATTCTTCGCTTGGTACATCGCGGTATCGGCATTGCGCAACGCGTCGTGGGCATCATCAAGCGAATCTTCTAGGAACGCGACACCAACACTCGTCCCAACGGTTACCAAGCGTGCACCGATTTGGAACGGTTCGGAGATGCGTTTGACGATACGACGGGCAACACGCAGGGCATCGTCACGATGCATCATTTGTTCCAGCAAGACGACGAATTCGTCGCCTCCAAGTCGAACTGTCTTGTCCGCATCGTCAGTGTGAAGCGGCTCACAGGTTTCCGGGCAGCGTGTTGACGTGTCGCGTTCGCGTACACATTCTTGCAGTCGCATTGCGACCTGATTTAGCAGTTCGTCACCCGCATCATGGCCCAATGAGTCATTGATGATTTTGAAATTGTCAAGATCCAAAAACAGCAACGCATCAAATGTTTTGCGTTTGGGGCCCTGGTTTGCCAAAACGGATTCAAGCTTTTCGATCAGAAACGGACGGTTGGGTAGGTCCGTTAACGAATCACGATGAGCTATATCACGCAATTCCGATTCGGCTTTTCGGCGGCGGTCGACCTCATCGCGGAGAGTCGACATCTTTTGTTTTTGCCGAATCGCTAACCGGTATTTCTCACTCAACGCCAGTGCCAGTTGTCTGGCTTCGTCGTGGGCGAACGGCTTGCGAAGTAGTAACAGACGATCGCTGTAACCGAGGCTTTGAACGATGTCTTCCCAGGTGTGGTCGCTGTAGGCTGTGCAGATAACCACTTGAATATCGGAATCGATTCGCCATAAACGCTTGATCGTTTCCAGCCCATCCATCCCTTGGGGCATTCTCATGTCGACAAACGCGACAGAGAACCGTTGTCCCGATTCGATTGATTGCTGAATGCAATGGACACCCTCTTCACCGCTGTAGGCATGTGTCAGCGAGAATGTTGGCGCCTCGGTATCTTTGGCATTCGAATTTGAAGCCGTTTCATTTTGCAAAAACTTCGCTTCAAAGTCGTCCAAATCGTCGTCTTGTTTGCGGTCTGTCTCAAAAATCCTTTTGAATGTCGCATGGATTTCAGACTGATCGTCAATGACCAGGATGTGTCGTTCTAGCAAGAAGTCGTTCATCCGATATGACCCCCGTGAAGATCAACTCCGTCCGAGGCCATTTCTGATGCGTGACTGAGTTTGACTGTATCGTCCGGGGTTAATGAAGTCGAATCATCCGTGTCGGTTTCTGAAGAAGGCGTGTTGCTGTCGGGGCGACGAAGTGGCAGTTCAATGATAAATGTCGCACCCTGATCAAGACCATCGCTCATTGCGGTGATCGCGCCACCGAGCCGTTTTAGGGCATTGGCACAAAAATGTAGGCCTAGTCCGCTGCCGGATTCGCGAGTTGTAAAGTGCGCGTCGAATACCCGTGATAGTGTCGATTGATCCATTCCACACCCATTGTCACGAAAGCGAATTCGGACAGCAGTTCGTGTTTTGATCACGTCAATTTGCAGCAAAGGCTGATGGCCGGGAGATGGATTGCCACTGGCCGCATTTCCCGCATTGGTGATGATGTTGATCAGGATCTGCAGCAGCAGTGACCTGTCAGACCAAATCGTCACATCGGTGTGGATGTCCGCTTCGACACGAATGCTGTCTTCACGCAGTTTCGCATCGACACATTTGATGCCTTCACGGATCAACTTGGTCAACGAGAGCGGAGAAAGTTGAAGCGATTGATGGGTGTGTTTGCGTTGGTCGCTGATGACTTGGTGGATATGTTGAATGTTGTCATGAAGCGTATCTAGCAGTTCCGACAAGTCGTGTTTATCGCCTTCAAGTGTTTCGCTAAGCCGATGAAGGTACTTTGGCGTCGCTTGTCGAAATGCCTCATCGGTGTCGTCGCGATCGAGACGTTCGGCTAGTTTTTCGAGCGGTTCGACACGCAGGTTGTTTACACGGTTGGTCACCGTTTCCATCAAACTGTTGACATTGGTGAGGACGTTGCCAACGTTATGGATCACAGTGTCGGCAACTAGGCTCATCCCCGCGGCATGAGACGCGTCAGAGAGTTGTCGTTGCGCATCACCCAAGCGATCACGCATCCTCACGAAGGATTCGGCAAGTTGACCGATTTCGTCGTTGCCGACAATTGCAAACGTTTCGTCATCGGTGTCTTGTACGATAAGACCCGATTGGGCAATCCGTTCTGTGTGTTGACGAATGGTTTCTAGGCGGCCAATTACAAGACGCTGTAGTAGTAAGAAGAGCATCAGTAGCGAACCGCAGACCCCACAAAGCGACAGATAGCGGGCGATTGCTGTGGTTCGTTTGCTGCGAATCATGAGGTCACGAGGCAAGCTAACGAGTAATTCTGCCAGCACATCGCCCTGAGGATTCAGCAGCGGCGAATGCACCGACAACAGTGATTCGTTAACAGGCTGTATGTGAAGCTTGCCGTCTCGAATCGCAGGGGAAGGCAATCGACTGATGGAAAATGGGACGCTTGTTCGACGCTGCAAATCACCGATCAGGTCGCCATCGAACGGTCTGCCTACGACATAGAATTTTCCTGTCGACAGTTCGGGATCCTGGGAGGGCCGCAACTGGACTGCGGCGAAAAGGATCAAGCGGTTTTGATGATCAACAGAAATTCCTGAAACCGAGTTTGAATCAGTCCAATCTTTCTGATCCAGTCGTCGCGTGATCCGAGGATACAAGTCGGGGACGTTTTCCGGTCGGGTGATCCAGTTCCAGCTTCCTTGTTGATCAACGAGAGCTCTCCACTGGATCCGATTCGATGCACTCGAGGGTTTGATCGTTTGTTCGGGATTGTGAACCGCCAGGCCGGTTTCGCGATGGGCCAGTTCGGTCAGATAATCAATTTCGGTGTTGATTGCCGACAGAACACGATTGGTTTCCTTTAGTGCCGTGACGCGTTCTAGAGCGATGAATTCGGTGGCGATTACGTATTGCCGAACAAACTCCTCAATACCGACGACGATTCCGAGCATCAATGCCAAGGCGAGAACGATCTTGCTGCGCAGTGATTGAGAGTGCAAGCGTTCTGATTGCGCGGAATCCTGCACGGTCGCTTCCGAGTTGCGGCCGGCGGACGATTGCATGAGGTGGTTAGGCGGCCGAAGCATTGGGGCAAGGTTTTCGCGCGGACCGTCATTGGACGTCTGGTGACCGCAACTCTCTGCTGAGCTTGCCCTGGCATGACTGCCAAGTGGCGAATTCCCTGAAGCCATCCCGTTGGCTTCAACGAAGGAGTTGTGCGGTCTTGATAGGCAACACTAGGTTTTCTAGGTGCCGGTGCACTGCCCAAGCTGAAGGAGAAAACTGCACGACTTTTCAGTCAGTCCGGTTGTAGTGAACATGACGATTGTTGCGCCAAGAACAGCTACTTTATGCCACCATTGGTCGTGGAGAAGTACTGGCGTGCGGCGGGGTGAAAGTCCAATCCTTGCCATTCGGCGGCGCGAACGCGCGGGATCAAGTCTTCGAAGATCGTCGGTGGTCTGTAGAGCAGTTCTAGAGTCGCTTGCACCAGTTCAGCTGGAGCATCACGGCGGGAAGCAAGGAACGCAGTGGTGCCGACGGTCGGAACCCCGGATTTTGGAATGGAGATCTCCGGGTAATCATGAAGGTCGATGGTCATCGGACGTAACGTCGGGTGATGAATCGAAATCATGATGCTTTGAGGAATTGACTTCAATTGCCATCCGATACTAAGCAAATCATGAATCAGTTCGCTTCCACTGCCGACGCAGATCAACGCGATGTTTGGCGCTTCTGATGATTTCAGTTTGGACCACTCGATTGCGATTCGCGGTGAAACATCCGTCGCGATTTCTAACGAATCCAAAATCATTTTCGCCGTGCCTCGCGAACCGCTTTCTGCCGGTCCGACCGCGATCGCACGGCCGACCAATTGTTCGGGTTCGATTTCGGTCGATTGCGGATCGAAGTCTTCGCCTCGTACTAACAAGTGGGCGACTTCATAGAACAATGGTGCGATGACACAAAGTCGATCATCGTTGATCGCCGAGGCTTGCATGGGAGCGAGGAGCACCCGTTTGTCCAAAAGCCTTTGTCGATTGTCAACCGAACCGCCGGTGCCAACGACTTCGACCTGAATCCCTTCGGTTTCTCGGAGGCGAGATGCGATTTGGGTTGAAATTTGATTGTAAACGCCTTGTTCAAGTCCACCGGCAACGGTGACATGATCTGGCATCGACTGGATGTGGTGGCTGTAAAGCAGCGCCAGTGCGACGAAGAAGAACGGGGTGCAGGCAAACATCAGCAACATGGCTGACTGAAATCGGCGATGACTTGGCGAGGATCGTACGACTTTTCGACCAATCAAAGCGCCAACTAATGGCACTCCACTGAACCAGTGCCAAAGTTGTAAGACACGTCCACGAGGTCTCGCCAGAATGGGGCGGCCTTCGATAAAGGCGTCTAAGTCTTCTGCCAAAGCACCTGCCGAGTTGTAACGCTTTTTGGGATGCTTTTCCAAGCACTTCGCGACAATCGTTTCCAAATCCGCGGGGACACCGGATCGAAAGTTTCGCATCGGTGGTGGCGGTTCGTGGACCACTTGCATCAAGGTGTCAACAACTGAATCGCCAACCAAAGGCGGTCGTCCCGTGATGCAGGCAAACAAGATCGCACCGAGCGAATAGATATCGCTTTGTTTGGTGGCCCGGTCGCTATGGCCACCGGCTTGTTCGGGCGCCATGTAATTGGGCGTTCCTACAGCTGCCCCACTGCCGGTGACGGAGCTATCAGAGCCGAGATTTTTTGCTAGTCCAAAGTCGGTGATATGAATCCGGTCTTTCTGATCGACGAGGATATTCGCCGGTTTCAAATCACGATGCAGAACATCGTTTTGGTGTGCGTGTTCAATTGCCCGGGCGACGTCACGTACGTAGCGGGCGGCCGTTTCGATGCAAAGTTCATCCTGTTCATTGATTTTCTTTTGAAGGTCGGTGCCTTCGATCAATGCCATCGAGAAAAAGTGATGCCCGGAACGATGACCGAATTGATAAACGGGAACGATACCGGGGTGATGAAGTCCTGCCGCCGCCTGTGCTTCGGTATAAAAGCGTCGAACGTCGCTTTCGCATGCCAGCATGCCGCCGCGAATCATCTTTACAGCGACGGTGCGATTGAGGACTTTTTGTTCGGCTTTATAAACGACACCCATTCCGCCTCGACCGACGACTTTTTGTAGCTCGTAGTCACCTAAGTCGTAGGGCAGTGTCGGCCCCGGATCGTTTTTGTCCCGTACCGCTTCGGGGAGCGTTTCGGCAGGATCGCCGCCGGATTGATTTGGATCGACTGCATTCGATGCGACGGTTTCGGAGCCGGGGATAATTTTGGGAGAACCGGAAAGCGAGTTGTTTCCCGAAATGGTGAATTGATCGATCGCGTCGGCCGCTTCCATCAAGTGCTTCAGCTCATCGGCCATCTCCGGGAACTGAGCCAGGAACTCTTCGCGCGATCCGACGGAGCCTTCATCGACGGATCTTAAATAAGCCGCAAAAGCTTCGTCGATTGGATCGTCAGCATCCGGGGGAGATGGCATAGGAAAACAGTTGGCAGATGGATTCGATGACTGGTTCCAGTTATTCGGCACGAATGTTTTGGGATTCGGGCGCGTGACCGAAAGCCTGGCAAGTGGCAAGCGTGTTGGGGCAGGCTACATGTAGGGATTGTTCTTCGGATCGATGATCAAACGTAGCTTCTGAAGTCCGCGTTTGAGCAATCCGGCGACCGCGGTATCGGATTTACCCATTCGCTCGACGATTTGTGCCAGCGGCAAGCCTTCCATATAACGCAAACGAATCGCTTCGGCCTGAGTTTCGGGCAGCTGGTGTAAAGCTTCGACCAAAGCGATTGCCGCCTCGGCCTTGATGGCAATACCAGATGGACTGGTTGTGCTGCCGGGTAACTGTGTGATCCAGGGTGCGCCCGCGGAGTCGTTGCCGGCTTGACCGTCTGCGGCGACTTCCCGACGAACAGATCGTTTTTGAGTCATCACGTGCCGAGTGACCGCGGTGGCAACGTTGTTTTTTAGCATTCCACGTAACCAAGCTGCAAATTCAGCAGGGCTGTCGCCGCGAAAGCTATCGAGATCTCGTTTTGCTTCCAAGAAGGTCACTTGCACAATGTCGACCGGATCAACGCGACGTCGCAATTGATCCGATAGATGTCGGTGGGCAAGCATGATCAGGTACCCTCGGTATTGTTCCAGCAGCTTGCCAAAGGCGCTATTATCACCCTGTTTTGAGGCGACCACTAATTGGGTCGTCGACATGTCTCCATCTGTTGCGGTCATCGATCGGTTCTTGGACAATCTAGGTTCTGGTTGGGAGCGTCCAGTGTATCTCATAAAGTTGGCAACTAGCAGAACGTTCACGCGATCCTCGCGTTGATTTTTGCGACCTCCAACGACAACTTGCCTTTCTCTTACTCCGATGGGGCTTTGTTTTCCGATGACCGCAGTTGTTTTTGAACGTTGTCGATTCCGCGGGCGTCCCCTGATTTGGGTGACCGCTTCGCTACTATTTTTGGTAGTTGGATGTGGGAAAGCGGCAAAAGATGACAATCCTCCCACGAACGCCGATAGTGATTCGCCGTCGGTCAGTGCCGAAATGGACACCGTTTCGGTTCCGCATGGTGATGAGAATGTTTCCAGTGGTCCGTCGATGGAAGGTGGAATGCAGCTTCCTGATGAACCGATCCCTACCGCTTCGGACGCCGCGTCAGGAACCGAGAAGGCAAATTCAGGCGGAATGACGTTGCCAGATTTAGACGAATCGTCGAGTGTTTCGTCATCACCAATCAATCTTCAATTGGCAACCTGGGAAGCCGTTGAAAAACACGTGAAGTCCACCGGTAAAGTGACGGTGGTGGATCTGTGGTCGACCAGTTGTATCCCTTGTTTGAAAGAGTTTCCTGAACTCGTCAAACTGAACAATGAAATGGACGGCAAGATCGCTTGTGTTGCCGTTTCTCTCGACTATGACGGACGCAAAACAAAACCGCCCGAGTCGTATTCGGATTCAGTGACTGAAGTCTTGGCATCATTTGGAGCAAAATTCCAAAATTTTCTTTGCCAAACGCCCAGCGACGAAGTCTTTGAATCGATGGAATTGCCATCGATCCCAGCGGTCCTGATTTTCGATGCCGAAGGCAAGCTAATCAAGCAATTCGTCGACGTGGGTGAGACCGCCGGCTTTACCTATAAATCGCACATCATTCCGTTTTTGGAAACCGTCCAGGGCTAATCGGATTCTGGAAACGGTGCAGGGCTGATCGGAAAGAGGCTGATCGGTAAAAGGTCAACAGCTAACGGCTCGCATTGATCGGCGCCGCCTGCGACGGACGGCAAAAGCGGCCGTTAATGCCACGCAGGTGTTGATGATTGAAGGCTCCGGGATCGCGGAAACTCGAGCAGCAAGGCCAACGTTAAAAGCGTCGAAACCGAGTTGGCCGATGAAGGTAGCCGTGCCAGTCGTTCGGTCCAGCGTGTAAAGGGCATCGCTTAAATGGTCAACGCTATAAATCGATCCGGTCAATGGATCGACAGCAAGCCCAACGGGCGCGGTCAACGACGTGAAGCCGACTTGAGATGCTTGACCGGTCATCGTGTTGACTTCGAAAAGGTTATCCGTCAATGCGTCAGCGAGCCAAAGTGATTGAGTGATTGGATCGAACGCCAGCCCCTGACCACTAACGGAGACACCGTAAGAACCGACCAACGTTGTCGAAGCGTTGGTCGTATTGATTGTATAAAGCGAATTTCCGGTGCCGGTTCCACCGTACATGACTTTATTGACGGGATCAAAAGCAAGCCCCGTAAGGTTGGCGACGCCGGTGTTTCCGACCAGCGACGCCGCACCGGTCATCTGATCAACAACATATAAGTTATTGGCTGTATCAGCACCACTATTGCTAGAAAGGTATAGCTGCCCGTCGTTTCCGTTGTAGGTCAATCCGACGTAGTTTGCATCGAGACCTAAACTGCCGACCTCTGTGGCAAATCCAGTTTGCAGATCAACGGTCCACAAACTGTCCGTTTGTCCGTCCGCAAGAAAGAGAGTCGTTTCCGCTCCCTTCACAAGCGAGCGATAGCTATTGGTTGCCAGAACAACCAGTGCGAAGATAAAGAGACTGACCAATCGATGCATCGGAAAACTCCACAAGTGTGAGTTGCAACAATCTCAGTTGTCTACCTAGTGTTTGAAATCAAGGTCGTTCGAAACCGGCATTGCCGAGTGTCTTGATGAAACAAAGCAGCGGATCACGCGGCCATGCGAAGCTATTGACAGTCAAGTTGCGACTAGCTTTAGGGCACCGTTTCCGTTCGGTATGGCTCGCACGCTGGAAGCCGCCGCGTGATTTACAGGGACCACGAATCTAGGAAACTGACTCGTTTCTGTGGTGCCACTCATGTGGCCGGTTGCGTTTTGCCTCGGTAGCCTAGCAGTTCCGATGATTCGATACGGTCAGTTTTCTAAGTATTTTTCCTAATTCGCTGTCAGGTTCTCATCGTGGGTGTGTGTAGGACTTCGGATCGAGGAGTTGCGGCTGGGATATTCAAGCCGCGTTCGAGTTAAAGTTGTGTCCTCAATCTGATGTTTGTGTCTGACCCAGAGGATGCTGGATCTAGAAGGCACAACATTGCAGCAAACTGACATTCGTGACATAGGATCCGATGACTGTTCCGGAAACTCGTGCCAGCCTGCTTCTGCGACTTCATGATCGAAGCGATTTCGATGCATGGGCCGAGTTTTCTCGACTCTATCGACCGGTCGTATGTCGCTTAGCGGTGCAGCACGGGATGCAATCGGCGGACGCTGAAGATCTAGCACAGCAAGTTTTGATTGCGATTTCAAACGCGATCGGACAGTTCGATTATTCACCCGGTCGGGCAAAGTTTCGTACTTGGCTGAAGACGATCGCTCGTCGCGCGATCATCAATGCGATGACGCGGCAAAAGAAGGATGTTGCAGCCGGTGGCAGCGAGGTGATGCAGTGGCTTCAAGTTTTGCCCGATCCAAATGAGCAAACACGGGTCTTGGATCTTCAATATCGGAGACAAATCTTCCGAGTTGCGGCGGATGAAGTCCGGCAAGAGGTGAGACCGGAAATGTGGGAGGCCTTTTATCTTAGTGCGATCGAGCAACGGTCTGCACGTGAAATCTCCGAGCGTCTCGGCTGTAGCGAAGGGAGTGTCTACACATCGCGAAGCCGCGTCATTCGCAGGTTGAAAACAAAAGTGCAAGAGCTTGATCTCGTCGACGAAGGTGAATCTCAATGAACAGCCAATTGATATGCGACGATGACCGGGTGGATTCTTTCTTAGCTGGTCAGTTGTCCGATTCTGAAATCGAAACCTGGGAAAGGCATTTGGAGCAGTGCTTTCAGTGCCGATCGAAGCTCGATGATCGTTCTGCGATCCAAGGGTTTTGGGCAGATACCAAACGTTTCTTGGGGAGCGTTGACGAAACATTGGCAATCGATAGCAATCGCAATGAAACGGAGAGCTTCGCAGGGCAGGGCAGGGAAGTCACATCGCTGCTCGATCCGACCGACCATCCCGACATGTTAGGCCGGTTTGCCGGATATGAAGTCAGCGGAGTTATCGGTCGCGGCGGAATGGGCATCGTTATGAAAGCTCGTGACATGTCACTTGATCGTTTGGTCGCAATCAAGGTTTTGGATCCGAGCTACTCCGGATTGTCCGCATCACGACAACGGTTCGCACGAGAAGCCAAATCGGCCGCTGCTGTTGTCCATGAAAACGTGATCGGCATCTTCGGTGTGGATGAATTCAATGGCGTGCCGTATCTGGTGATGCCGTATATCAAAGGTGAATCGCTTCAGCAGCGGATTGATCGGCAAGCACCTTTGCCGGTCGAAGACATGTTGGAAATCTCCGTGCAAGTTGCCAGAGGATTAACTGCGGCACACGGGCAGGGGGTGATTCATCGTGATATCAAGCCTTCGAATATTTTGTTGCTCAACGGTGTGTCACGGGTTTTGATCACCGATTTTGGGCTGGCAAGAACAGTTGACGATGTCAGTTTGACGCGAAGTGGGATACTCGCCGGGACGCCTCAATATATGTCTCCCGAACAAGCGTCAAGCGAAGCTGTCGATCCTCGGACGGACCTGTTCAGTTTGGGAAGCGTGATGTACGCGATGGCATGCGGGCATCCGCCTTTTCGAAGCGAATCTCCCTATGGCGTGTTAAAGAAGATCATTGACCAGCCACATCGATCGCTGCTGCAGCATCGGTCGGATTTGCCGTCTTGGTATATAGCGATCGTTGATCGGTTGTTATCGAAACGTCCAGTCGATCGATTTGATTCGGCAGCTGAAGTCGCTGAGCTTTTAGAAGAAGGCCTTTCCCATCTGCGCCAGCCGACGACCATCCAAAAGCCATTCGTACGATCGGTTCGGCAGTCGGTGTTTTGGAGTCGTCGGAAAGTCATCATCGGCATCGTGCTTGCTATTTCAGGAGCTTGCTGTTTCGCAGCGTTTCTGTCAGCGCCGCAGAATCGACCTTCGTCGCTTACTGATGAAAAGAACGTGGCGGAAACTGGAGAGGCTGACAATCGGTTGCCACGTCAGGTTGAGTCTCGAGCAGAGGATGGACTCGATTGGCGATTCGATGATCGGCTGCTCTCTGATTTGGAGCGAGAGCTTGACGAATTGCTCAACGAGACAGCGGAATAACGCCGCTTTGCGTCGTGAGCAACACCAGCCGATGACACACACTGTTTCTCTTTGAATTAACACAAGCGTTTGGAGATGTCGAATGCGTACTGTTACGAATCAACTTTGTATCAGGTTGATCGCCGCTTCACTGGCGATCTTGGCGAGTTTTCAGATAGCTCAAGCAGAGCTGAATCCGACGTCAGAATTGGAGGGTTGCAAGCTACATGTTGTCGGAATCTACATGCCAAAGAATCGGGGTGTCGATGACCGAGTGTTGGTTCAGGTCGAAAAGACACAAGATCCAATAGTGCTGGTAATGACCGGGTACTTCGGCACGCGATGGAACCTGCAGGTTGCCGATGGTGCGAAGCTGAAAAAAGTGATCATTGCTGGCTACTATGAGCACTTTGTTGAAGGGGTGCCAGTTGGAGTGCCCGTTGAAACCTATACCCATTTCCCGGTTGCGCAGGGCGAGGATAAGCCTCATTTTTGGGCGTTTTCGTGGAATTCCATCGAGGGGCAAACGATGCGTGAGCGGCTTCGTGAGTTGACCGGCTTGCCCATCGCAACGTTTCAAGGCGAGTACTTGGGAACTAAGTTTGTTGTCGATGGTGTGCGAGGAGATAGCAAGAAAATCAATGAACAGATTGCAACGCTAAATTTGATCAAGCGAGACGATGTTATCTACAAGGTTGCTAAGATTCAGTCGGCTCAGGTGAACGAGTTGATGAGCAAGATGAAAGTCGAGTTAGCACTCGCCCAAGCGAAGCTTCGTGAAAATGAAGCGACGATCAAGTCGCAGCAACTGAAGCTAATGCATCGCCAAGAAGCGATTGAACAGGGAGGGAAAGAAATCAAGGCCGGCGAAGTCATTGACCCGGAGGTTGATGTCGCGTTCGAGGTTATTGACCTCGACGGGCCAACGGGAGTACCAACCCCGATGCTCGTCGAAAAACTTGTTCGCCAAGCTTTTGATTTAGAGCTTCAGCTTCAAGCGAAACGAGTTCGCCAAGCGGAGTTGAACCTGCAGCGTGTCAAGGCACAGCTTGCGAGGCGAAAAGCAAATGCAAGCAGTATCATTCAATCTAGAATCGAGCAGCTTCTGAAAGAGTCGTCCGATGGTGTTGTCGAGTTCCGCCAGTCAGTGAAGGTCGATGCGGATGAGCAAGAGGATGCGGCAGTTCTTGCTGCGGAAGGATGGAAGGCTTGGAACAACCAAGATCCGCGATTGGCGATCGTCAAGTTTGAAAAGGCGATCGATGCAAACTCGTCTTTGGAGCAAGCCCGTAACGGGTTGGGCTGGGCTCGAATCCAGGTCCAACAATACGACAAAGCGATTGAGCAATTCGAGTCACTTCTGAAAGATCAGCCGACGCATGCGGGGGCTCTAAACGGCATCGGGCAAGCGTTATTTGCACAACGCAAATTCGACGAAGCTGAAAAACAGTTTTTGAAAGCGACCGAGACGCTGATCGAACAATACGGAGAAGAACGGGCAATTAGCCGGCAAGTGACCGCCGCATGGTTTGGACTGGTCAGGACTTACCTGGAAAAGCAAAAGTACTCCGACGCAACCAAATGGGCAGAACGCTACCTGAAGGTCAAGCCAGACGACGCACAAATGAACGAGCTACTCGAGCAAGCTAAACAAGCCGCGTCGAATGCCAAAAAGGATTGATGGGATATCGACGCAGTCTCCTCCGTAGGACAAGCTTCAATTCGAAATTGAAGCTTCTGTCGCGTGTGTGATGGTACCAACTGCTACATCGCAACAAATACGATGAAGCTATTTCGTTTCGTAGACCCAGTATGGTGTGTAAGACCTTTGGACTGCCCAGTCTGTTTCCCAGATGCGGGTTTCGTCAAAGGTAACTTGTGTGGGGACGATGGACATGCGAGCGAGTGCGTATCGATACTTCTCTCCGTCTTCGGATTGATAGGCTTCAAGCAGCAGTAAGACTTCGGGGTCTGTGCCTTGCACGAACGAAAAGACCGCACCGTCAATCAATTCTGAAGACGACTTGGGATACCGATAGATCGGCCGTTCGAGCATTCGCAGTGGAACTGCAGTTTTTCGAGGCGGGACCAACTTGGCTTCGAATCGTCTGACTAGCGAACGCATTTGGCGAAGACGCTGAAACGGTGTTTTCATAGGCGGTTCCGCATTGGGAAGATCTTTCCATGTGATTCCCGCCTCGTTCGGCTGCCAGATCAGTTTGTATCCATCTTGTGCTAGTAACGGATGATCCGATAGCGATTGGAATTCAAGGTGGACAATTTCCAGCGATGGATACAAGCACATCGCCGCTTGGGGCCGACCTTCTCGCGTCCACAGGTGTAGTGCACCTGCGGTGGTGTTCCGTTCTGGATTGCTCCAGCTAAGGACTGGTTGGTCGATCTTTTCGATTCTTTCCGCTGGTGGACCTGCAGTCGAAATGGAAATGCGTTCGGCGAGCTGCTCAAAACGATCCTTCAACGTGACATCTTTTCCGTCGCCTGAATCACTCTTCGGATCCTGCGCGGTCACAGATATCCCGATGAGACTCAGGCATGCAAAAATGATTAGACGATTAATCAGGAATACTCGGCCGCGCGGGCATCCGGGTAAGCGTCGTCCATTCTGGAGAAGCCCGTCTAGGAGACGCCTTGTTTGGGATCGAAACATTGCTGGCCTCGGTTGGGGATTTTGCGCTCGGAGAACTTAATGTAGATGTTTTGTCTATTGTTTTGGTTGCAAGCCGTGATGTCAAGTTAGCGGGCTAGGGGCTGGCCCGGCCGAACGCAAGTCACTTTGGTCTGGGGCCGGAAGTGATCGCACGCGACGAAAAAAGCCGGCGCCATCGCACAAATTCAATGCGTTGGCACCGGCCCATTGTTGCAATCAAGGATCAGAAGAGGTTTTCTGAAAGGTGGCTCAGCCTATGCGGCGTCTTTCTTTGCCTTTCCTTTCTTGCCGCCTTTGGCATCTGTGGTGCGGCGTAGCAGTTGTTTGGGAAGTTTGGACTTCTGTTCTTCGCTTAGCATCGCAACCGCTTTTTTCAACAGATCAGCGCGCATTTCGTTGGTCTTGGCGATTGCCGCAGCTTGCTTCTCGTTCAAGCCTGCGATTTTGTTAACTTCTGCAAGACGCTCAACGGGCTTCTTGTCGCTGTCCTTGAGTTGTTTTTGAGCTTCGGTGCGTTTCTTCATCAACTCAGGAGTGATCCCGGCTTCTTTGCGGATCGCTTGCATTTCAGCGCCGGCCTTCTTCGCCAGTTCTTTCAATTTGGCTTGCTGTTCGTCAGTCAATTCAGCCTTTTCGAGCTGCTTGATCACTTGGGCAGACACCTGGTTCCGCTGGCCCTTTTTCTTGTTGGGCTTTTCATCCGCTGCAGTCAACGGAGCCGCCAGGACCAAAGCAATTGCAACACCAAGAATCTTGTTTTTCATCAATGCACCTACAGGGAAGGGCAGGGAGGGGAGTCGGCGTTCGGGGCCGCCAGTCCAGTGATTGGAGGGTCACGCCGGGAACGCTATTTTACCTGGAGATCGGCAACGGAAGCGGCCCGAAGACTAATTTTTGTGGTAACCGAATGACCGCTTCGCATGGACGTTTCATCTGGCGGTCTTCAGTCAGTCACCACTACCGTGGCACGCGTCCGGCGAGCTAAAATTACCAGCCCGATGAATGTTAGGGCGATCCCGGTCAGTAAGCGAATCGACATCGGTTCGCCAAAGAGAATCACGCCTGCGATCGCCGCCATCGCAACCTGCGAAGCGTTGATCAGATTGACAGCGACAACCGGCAGTAATCGTAGGGATGCCGTTATCGCAACAAAAGCGGTGAAATTGAAAATGCCTGCAGCTGTCATGGCCAGCCACTGAGTCGGTGTTGTCTGTGAGACAACGGAAAAGCCAACCGCAATAAAGCAGTAGCCCCATAGCGTGACCGTTCCGGTGACTCCGCTAAGGAACATCAGCAAGCTTGATGGGAATCCCTGTTGAAGGGTCATGCGCATGGTGACGCCGAAAAACGAGTAGGCGAGTCCACTGATCGCCGCCCACAGGGAGCCGGTCAGGATATCGGCTGCTGAAACAGATTGACTGTTGCTTGGTGCGAAAGAGTCAGGCAAGGAAAGGATAACAACCGCGAAAATCAAGGTCGCCATCGCAACGACTTTCCGGCGGCTAACCGGCTCGCTCAGGATGATGACACCCAAGATCGCGCCGCCGACAATCAAGACGCCGAGCGTGATCGGAACTGATGCGGCAAGCCCGATGTATCCGAGGGCCTTTTGGAAGGCTGCATTCCCAAAAAACTGGGCTAAGAACGATGCACCGATAAAGCGACGTAAGTGGTGGCGGGGTGGTAAGCGATTGCGTGTCGAATGATTCGTTCTACTTGAATCGGCATCGCTGTTTAGGTTTGAATGAGCGGTGTTGTCGTGATCGGCTAGCTTCAATTGCAGCAGAAGGTATGGCCCTAGTATCACAACCGTTGGAGCCGCCTTTACAGCCGAAACGAGATAGGGATCGACCTCGACACAGTGTCGCAAGGCGATGTTGGTCAACGTGTAAAGAATCGCCGACGCGAGTCCACAGATGGGACCGATAAGAGCTGAGTGTTTCGACATCGCTAAAGCGTCAGGGACGAGCCCCACGCGACGGTATTTCCCCGGCGGGCCGATTCATCGATCAATCTTCTAGGGCAGCTGAGTGACATCATCGGTGGGACGCTCGGAAACCGTTTCGGCGATGGAATTATCGATCGTCAGACTGCTGTCACTGAGATTCGGGCGATCGGTCGGTTTGGGATGAGTAACGACAACGGTGATGTTGTCTTCGCCGCCGGATTCGTTCGCAAAATCAATCAGTTGGCGACACAGCAGTGATGCGTCCTGTTGCTGTTGAACGAATGAGGCAAGTTGTTTGTCGTCCAGGTAGCGATAAAGCCCGTCGCTACAAAGCAGGACCGAGTCACCGTGTTGTAAATCGATGCGGTGCACCTCCGCCAGGATCTCCCGTTCTCCGTGCCCACCGAGGACATTCCAAAGCACATTGCTCCAGCGGCTGGTCGCTTCGTCTTCCGGCTTCATCCCTCCGGCTTCGACCATTTGCCTGGCGAGTGTGTGGTCTTTAGTGACTTGCTTGGGGGCACCATTTCGGATCAGGTAGCAACGGCTGTCACCGGCGTGGACGACATACATGGTTGGCCAATTGATGTAGGCCATCGTCAATGTGGTTCCCATGCCAGCGTTATTGGAATCACCTTGGGCTTCGGCCAGAACCCTGGAATGAGCATCCCGCAGCAATCGCCGAAGGGCATCGACAAAGACTTCTTCGCTGTCTTCGTCCGAATGGAAGAACCAATGGACACTGTTTAACAGTCGCGAGATCAGATGCTGCGCTGCGACGCTGCTGGCTTTTTCGCCTGCCGCGTGGCCGCCCATGCCGTCGGCAACCAGCAGCACTTGGCCCTGCATTCGACCGTGAAAGCGGCCAGCCGGGATTTCTTCCAGGCTAGATGCCGAAACCAGCATCGATTTACTGAGTTCAGCGATCAAGAATTGGTCTTGGTTGATCGCGCGACGTTGGCCAATATCGGTTTGGCCGAACGTTTCTGACTGAGTAAATTCGAACTCGGATTCGGTCATTGTTGGGGCCTCGCCCATCGTTGTTGGTGGGTGACAGACGTTGGTTGCTAGTGGAGGCTTCTTGCCTCAGTCTGGCTAGAGCAGCATGATTGTAGCTTTGACGATCGAGTGAGGTTAGGCCTCTGGTACGGCAGCGCAAGTCACTTAAGTGAGAAACTAACTTGGAAAGTTGAGCGACAATGTCCCTCGATTCTCCGAATCGAGATCACGCCAGTTTCCATGCTTGATGCAACCCCTGTCGAAGCATCTCAACTTGGAAAGTTGAGGGACAATGTCGATCGATTCTCCGAATCGATTGCGGGTCTGATTCCAAGCTTCGGAACGTATCTAAATGGGTCAGTGGCTTGTCTGGTCTCAACTTGGAAAGTTGAGGGACATTAGAAAGCACCTTGCGACCTTCGGTACGTGAAGGTTCCTGGTTTCAAATTTGCTTTTTTAGGATTGTCTGCAATGTAGCCTCTCAAGTACTGCAACTGCCGCTCGCTTCGCACCAAATGGTCAAACGGTTCGGGAAACCAGAATGCTCCGGTTCGCTTGAGCAATGGATTGATCTTTCGTGCCGAAAAACGCATCCAGCTGCCGGGTTGGGTCTTGGCAATGTCGTTGTCTCGGAACGCGACCAGGCAATGCAAATGATTGGGCATGATGACATAGTCGCCCATCCAATATCGTTGACCATGAAAGGACTCTAGCGAACGAGCCACTTCGTCTCGGAGATGCTGCTGCTGTAGGTGACACTCGCCATGGCATGCGTCGAGTGTCATTTCGCGTTGTCTTGAAAAGTGCTTGTTGAAATCGGCTTGTTGTTCCGTCGCGAGTTGTGCGTAACCCGATTTCCAGTAGCTACCGACCGAGATGCCCAATCGCTGGAGATACTCCCTTCGCTCGCGATGCCAACCGAGAATGACCGGTTTGGGAATCGAGTCATTCAGTCGAATGGTCAAAAAGCAAATGACAGCTGGCTGATGACGATGAGGTCGGGTTCGATCCCATTGCTCAAATTCCGCGTTGTGGTCGAATAGCTCACCGGTGAATTGAGACATAATGGCCCAGCAAGAAACCATCTGGGTGTGCTGAGTGTCGCTCGATTCTCCGAATCGAGAGCGTGCAGCTACACTGAAATTTCGAATAAGGATAACGTTTTTGAGCCGGTGAGGTTTGGGTTGGGACTCAACTTGGAAAGTTGAGGGACAATGTCGTTCGATTCTCCGAATCGAAAGCATACATTGCTGGGACCCGGGCATTTGAGCGATATTCAAGCTGGCGAGGTTCTCGCCGGGTTGCGGCTCTACTTGGAAAGTTGAGAGACACTGTTGTTCGATTCTCCGAATCGAATGCGTGCCTTTCACTACCGCGTTTTCAATCGGCGTAAGCTGTTTCTAAAGGTGGAGGAGTCGACTACCTCCGGTTCACCGGATCAGTGTTGTGAATTTCGTGTGTGAACCCTTTTAAATGTGCTAGGAAGAGTACATCATCTGGGATGGTCGCATTGCGCTAGGGCGTGGTCAAACCGATGTTCGCTTCAGGATACATTTGGATCATAGAAAGTCTTCGAGAATGGAACTATCAAAGAAACGGCGCCGCAAGCTTCAGGCCCAAGTCGACAAGGATTACGGCTACCGAGCCTACGAAGACCGCGATGTTTACGTTGCGGAGCTGAAAGGAAAAGGACGCGGCATTATTGCCTCGCGACAATTCTTGCCGGGCGAGCTGGTAATCGAGATCACCGGCCAACTGATCGCCGCCGATGTCTACGACGGTTCGACTTACGCGATGAACTTGGATGACAATTGGTACCTCGAGCCGACAATTCCGGGGGCCTACATCAACCATTCCTGCAATCCCAATTGCGACATGGTGCAGGTCACCGATACCTCCAACGGTTTGGTTGCCCGCTGCAATATCGAACCGGGAACTGAGTTGACGTTCGACTACCAGTGGGAAGCCCAATGGTGGATTCCGAAGTGCTGTTGTGGCGCGCGGAATTGTCGAGGCTGGGTGGTGGCCGAGAGCGATCTAAAGAAAATGAAGCGAATCGCGAGCCGCGAAAAACGCAAAGCGAAATAAGCTGGCTTCCGACATGGCTACTCAGGTAGTCGGTACGAGGACGAATCAGCGATGGTTTGCTTTCACGTTTTATCATTCGCTGAATGAGATCACGACCTAGAGCATGTCGAGCGGGTCGATGTCGACGACGTATTGGACGTCGTCTTTCTCTGGGATTTTGAAAGACTTCGTCGCCATTCGGATTGTCGCCCCAAGTTGCAACGGATCGATCGACTGTAGCAGCAGGTGAAAGCGATATTTCCCACGCAATTTCACGATCGGTGGCGGGGCAGGCCCAAGAATACGGACTTCGGCACCCAGCCTTTCTCGGGCCGATTCCAATCGTTGCAGCAGCAGATAAGCCGTCGCTTCGGTAACGTCTTCGACCGTGCCACGGATGATGATCCTGGCGACCGATCCCAGCGGTGGGTAGTTGAACTTACGACGGTTGGCGATTTCCGCGTTGGCGAATTGGACATAGTCATGTCGCGAGGCGGCTTGGATCGCCATATGTTCCGGCGAAAATGTCTGCACAATTACACGCCCGCCCCGTGAGCCACGTCCCGTTCGCCCGGCAACTTGTGTCACGAGTTGAAACGTCCTTTCGCCCGCGCGAAAGTCTGGGAAGTGCAGTGCGGCATCGGCGTTGATCACTCCCACCAGCAGGACGTTGGGGAAGTCCAGTCCCTTGGCAATCATCTGCGTGCCGAGCAACAAATCGATTTCACCGCTGCGGAATGCCGCAAGGACTTTTTGGTGGCTTCCGGGACGTCGCATCGTATCGCTGTCCATGCGAGCGACACGCGCGTTGGGAAATCGTGCTTTGACTTCGACTTCTAATTTCTGGGTGCCAAGTCCGCTGTAGCGAATGCCATCGAACTTGCATTCGGGGCACCACGGCGGTGTGGCAATGGTGTAATCGCAGTAGTGGCAAACGGCCTTGCTGCCATCGCGATGGTGGGTCAAAGGCATCTCGCATTCCGGACAGGCGACGACGTGACCGCACGCAGGGCACTGAATCGTTGTCGCAAAGCCGCGGCGATTGAGCAACAGAATGATCTGACCTTTCTCCCGTAAGGTTTCGTTGACGGCCAAGTGAAGTTGGCGGCTGATGGAGCCACCCATCGATCGTTCGTCGCGGACACGCAAGTCGACCAGTTGCACGTCAGGCATCGGACGATGTCCGACGCGGTGCGGCATCGAAATCAGTTCGGCGTGTCCGGTTGCGGTGGCGTGCCATGATTCCAATGACGGCGTGGCGCTTCCCAGTAGCAGCGGAATCTTCAGTGACCGCGCTCTGGCATAGGCGACTTTACGCGCGTGGTAGCGAGGCTGGCTGTCTTGTTTAAACGAACCGTCGTGTTCTTCATCAAGGATGATCAGTCCAAGACGTGGCAGCGGTGCGAATACGGCGCTGCGTGGGCCGACGACAACCTGGACTTCCCCGCGGCGAATGCGTTGCCATTGGTAGTGCCGTTCTGCCGGAGTCATCTGACTGTGCAGGACGGCAACCGACTGAAAGCGTCGTTCAAATCGGCCGCGTGTTTGTGGCGTCAAGCTGATCTCGGGGACCAGGACGATCGCGGCGCGGCCGTATTTGACTACATGTTCGATGGCTTTGATGTAGACCTCCGTTTTGCCGCTGCCGGTCACGCCATGCAACAGAAGCGTTCGCGGTTCGGCGGAATCGACTGCTTCGGTAATCTTGTCTAAGGCCGCGGACTGCTCGTCAGTCAGTTCGTGTTTTTCGACGGATTCGCCATCACTCGCTTGCCAGCGGGTGGTCATTCCGGAAGACATTTCACGCTGTTTAGATTCCGTGACCATGCCTTTTTTACGCAGAGCCCGCACAGGGGCAGCGGTACAATCGGCATGCACCATCAATTGCGACTCGGTCATCGGCCGGCCAGCAGCGATCAGCAATCGCAAGGCACGCTGTTGTTTTGGTGGTAAGGCTTCGACGGTTGATTCGTCTTTCGTGATAGGCGCCGGCGTCAGATAGAGACGTTCTCGCGTACCGGCTTGCGAGCGGACACTGCTGGGAATTAGGGCGTCGAAGACTTGTCCTGCTGGCGACTGGTAATAGTGGCTCATCCATGTGACCAGTCGAACCAATGCCCGGTCGCACAGCGGTTCGCCGTCGAGGACTTCGCTGACATCGCTGAGTGAACGTCCGCCACTTGCGCCGACTTTCGTTTCGATACACCACCCGGTGGTCGGTTGCTTTCGCCGTCCCAAAGGCACATGAACTCGCATGCCCGGCTGAAGGGTATCGCGAAAGCGGTCCGGGATACGATAGTCGTAGGGGCCGAACGGCGCTTCACGGAACACGACACAGGCGATCGCGGTGTCATCTTCGGTTTCCAGTTCCCATGGCGGCGGATCAGTATCAAACAATTCGCCTTGTGTGGTGCCGTCATCCGGTTTGGAATCCAGGTCGAGGGAGTCGCGTTTTTCGAGTTCCGCGTATGGGACCGAATCTAATTCGTCAAAACCTGGGGCGGTGAGTCCTCCATCGACCGTTCGTCTGGGGCCAGTTTGGGATTCTGCGTCCGTCGCCGGTGCCCGACGGTGTGTCTTTGCGGGCAGCGAGATACGATGTTTGGGATCGGCATGGTGTTCGACGCTTGGAGCTCTTTTACCCTGTTTTGGCTGATCCCCATCGTCGGATCGGGGGGCGTGATGATCGGATGGGAACGGAGGTGACATGTTGGAACGGCCATCGGGTTGGCCATTGGTGCAAGGCGTTGTAGCGTGGACATCGGTCAGCATAAGGGATTCCGTCACCATTTGAATCGTCGAAACGCAGTCACGGCGAATTGTTTGATGGCCGGTGACACGGTTGGTCTTGGTGTGATGGAATCGTTGAGACTGCTGATTGGATCCGTCCGTTTGGTCACGAGTTAGGAAAGCGACGAATGCGTTTGGGAATTTTTGGCGGCTCATTCGACCCCGTTCATCTTGGACACCTTTGGATCGGTGAAGCAGCGATGGAGTCGTTGAACCTGGATCGACTGCACTGGATCCCGACAGCTGAGCAGCCACTCAAGCCCGGGGGGGCGGTCGCGACCGCGGATCAGCGAGCCGAAATGGTTCGATTGGCCGTCAGCGGGCGAGATGGCTTTGTGATGGACGATCGAGAGATACGTCGACAAGGTGTTAGCTACTCGGTTGATACGATCGATGAGATAGCGCAGGAGTTTCCATCTGCGGAGCTGTTTTTGGTCATCGGTAGTGATTCGCTAGCGTCGATGCAAAAATGGCATCAACCCGAAAAGCTGCTTTCGCTCGTTCAGCTTGCAGTGGTGCAGCGAGGTGGCGAGCCCCCGATCGATTTTTCGGTGCTTGACAGAATCATCCAGCCATCAAGGATCGAACTGTTTCGGGCGAACGTCATCGAGATGCCCATCATCGAAATATCAAGCCGAGAAATTCGGGACCGCGTTCGCTCGGGACGCACGGTTCGCTATCGGGTCCCGCATGCGGTGCAGGCCTTTATCAAGGCAAGCCGCTTATATTTGGATTCCTCGCCATAGCAATCGCCGATCATCGATCAATACGATGACGAAATCTTATTGGGCGAGTGCTTTTGCCAAGCGAATGGTTTCGTTGACCATCTGTTCGAGGCGGGTTTGGATAGCTTCGTTGCTAATTTCGTTGCCTTCGAAGGCATCGCCAGTCGCATAGACGAACCTTGGCACGATCAGGCAGCGGAAATCGAGCATCAAGCTATTGGCAAGTCCCATCGCGCTCATGTAGCTGCCCGCGCCACCGGCAGCCAGCATCATCGCGACGACTTTTCCGGTCCACTTCTTGCCAGTGAGTTCGACCGCGTTTTTGATCGCGGCGTTGACGTCGTAGTTGTAAATCGGTGAAGCGATCATGACGGCATCGGCAGATTCGATCAGCTTGCCCAATTCGATGACGTTGGCATCGCCGTACGCAGATGCGCCGTCACAGAAAGGAAGCGGCGATTCAGCGAGGTCGTACCAGGCGACTTCTTGGTGGGCGTCTGTGAGCAGGGTTTTTGCAGCCGTCGCCAGCAATCGGCTGCGGCTTCCGGGGTTCAAGCTGGCGCTGATTACCAGAATCATGGTGACCAATTGAAACGAGGGACATTGGCAGAATGCGACACGGACCGAAGGTTTCTTCTGCTTTGGAGGCAAGGATCGCTTCTGGGTAAAAGTGCGACCGGGCGAACCGAAGGCTATGAATGCTACTGCGATCCTACGGTGTTACCGGGATCCTAGAGCAACGTGCGGTGGGGGTAAATGGTCGGTTAGGAATTTGAACCGGCCTTTCACAGCCCGGTTGGCTGTGGGCGCAAAAAAAGAGCGGCACCAATACGAAGTTGGTCCGCTCTTAAAAGAAGCCTATTTGGGCGAGGGCTTTAACAGATCGGGCAAGCTTGCTTAGCAGCAGCCCGAATAGTCATCGGTGTCCATGCCCAAGCGGTGTTTCAGCGTATTAAATTGATCGAAGAACGCTTCGCTGCTGCTGTGAACATGCTCGGCTTCGGTAATGAATTTCAGTTTTTCGTCTGGGTAGACATCACCATCAATGAAGGTCTTTTCAAAGTGGTTCAGTGGCTTGCCGTAGACGATGATCAGCTTGTGTTCGTCAAGCTGGACTTCTTGTCGTAGCGAAGGGTTAATCACCGCGACGCCGGTACAGCCATCGTTGAGCAACAAGTCTTCGTGGTCGAGCAACACACTTTTGAGCACCGGCATATCGATGTGCTCACGATAAAGATCTTGATTGTGTGAATTGTGGTGATGGCTTGTTTCCAGTACGACGTCGACGACTGGACCTAGATGGTCGATCAGTTCGAGGAACAAGTCCATGATCGAACGGCGGGTAACCGACGCCATGATCACGGGGGTGCGAACTTGGCTACTGTCATCGACATATTCGTCGAATCGAAAGCCTTGCTTCGGGACAACTTGTAGGTCGTAGCTGGGGCGAATGGCATCGGTCAGGTCAAACGGGCCATAGGACTTGATGCCCATATGCGTTTGCAGTTCTTCTTCCGACAAAGCTTCGAAGCTTCCCGGTGTGAAGACCGATCCAGTTTCTTCGGCCGTGTTGTTTCGGAGGATGCGTTTCAAAAAGCCCATATCAGGCGGTCCGATCATGTCGTGGGGTTCACGGGGGGATGTCATCGGGTGAATGGAATGAGAGCTTCCTTCGCCCGATCTACAGCCAACGCTAGGTCACTTCGAAGCGTCGTCGACCGCAATCGAAATGCCGTCTTGGTCCCAAAAGGAAATCCATCAGTCCTGAACGCACTAACCGGCAGAATCGTTCTGGCTGTTGCAATCGGGCTCCATCTGGTGAGTGTTTTATGTTGTTTCAAAGCAACATCCCGGGTGACATTTTGCAGCGTTTCGCCCTTCAATGTCGAACTGCGGTCGTCCGTCGATATAATGCGGTCTCCATGGGAAGCGAGCTTTCAAAGTGTTCTTGGGTGAAATTGGTGCGCCGAATCAAACTTTTACTGATACTGCTGTCGTCCCCCCTGCTTTTGACAGGCCTGGCCGGATGCGATTGGCTGATACCGCCGCGGCCGCAGATCGGAACATCCAATCAAGCGGAAACGAATGCATCGACGGGAAGTGACAGTTCCGAAGCGGCATCGCTAAACGAAGCTTCCGCATCGGCGAAAGAAGCGTCTGCGAGCTTTGAAGGTCGATGGCAGTTGTGGTACCTGCATCGCATGGGGCGTCAGGTAGTCGGGATGAGCAAGCTTTCGGCTGAAGAAGTGATTGATGCCAATACAATCGCGTCGGGAGATTCGCTGGTTCGCTATGAACGCGAAGACCAACTGATCGTGCGTGATCATTCGATGCAGTATTTGCAGGAAACGGTAACGACGAGCACTGAATCACGCGATGCGAACGTCAAATCGTTGCAGTCGACATTGATGAGTGGCTTCACCCGTTACGCGGCTTCCGCATCGCGGCACGGCAACCGGTTGGCTTTTCGTTTTCAAGTCAGCGGTGCTGAACCGACGACCCAAGATGTGGCTTGGGCCGACGGGATGCGTGGTCCCTTCGGTGTCGAGCAATCTTTACGTCGCCAAATGATGCAGGCCGGAGAAACTCGACGGCTTGAGGGGCTTAATTCATCGCTCGGCGCTGTCGCCATGTTCGAACTTCGCTGCACCGGTCTGGCATCGGTGGCGATGTTTGACGGAACCTATCAAACGTTAACCGAAATCGAAGCGACAACCTTCGTCGATGGAAAGACAGCCGATGAGCAGGTGCTGTGGGTAAAGGATGACGGCGTGATCGAAAAGGTTTTGCATCCTTCGATCCCTCTGGAATCGTTCCGTGTCGAAGCGGTCGAGGCCTTAAAGGAGTTTCGTCAGCCGATCGCGCCAGTTCTCGTCAGCGCCAAGGGCACCTATTTTCCTGTGACGGATGCGGATGAGGGGAAAATGGATGTCGGGATCCGAACGAAGGACCTTGGACAGGTCGGCTATGTGGTGTCCAAGGTCGCCGGTCGCGATCGAGATGACGAATCGCTGGTGCCTGCCTTTGCAAACCAAGCAACGAAGAACGTCTTGTACGGACAACAGGTTGTCGTCGCTGTTGAGCCCAAGGAACTTACTGATTTTGAGTTCGATCAGCCGCAACCTACAGCAGATGATTTGGCCCAAACCAAGCTTCTCGAAATCGAGCATCCGTCGCTGGTAAAGCTCGTCCAATCTGATTGGGAAGAAGCTAGTAATACGCTGTCGGGATCGCTTATCGAACTGGTGCGAAATTCGACCAGCGGCTTGTCATTGGTTCCACAAGGTCCGATGCGTTCGGCCGCAACGGTACTGAAATCCGGTAGCGGCGGCGAAATCGACCAAGCCGTCTTCGCCGCCGCGCTGCTTCGTGTCAATCAAATTCCTGCACGCGTCGTCTTCGGATATGCTCCGGCTGATAATCAAACCGCGGCAAAGGATTACACGCTGTTGAAATTGACCGCTTGGGTCGTCGCCTATGTTGACGATCAGTGGTATTCGGTCAATCCGGTTTCACTGCGGATTAACCCTGCGGATCATCTGGCCATTCGAATTTCGTCAGCTGATACCGAATTGCCGTACCAACTGCGCGACGTCTTTAGTGACATTGCCGAACTTGAGGTGCAAATCCGCGGCGGACGTTGATTCCGCCTCAGATCTACTGGCCACAATCAGCCTTTCCGCGACTGTAGGAATTCAGCAACCGCGGCCAGCAGCGGGTCGATTGTTTGTGATTGAATCTCGTGCGGTGGAGCCCAATCGAACCAGCGAAAGTCAGGATGCTCGGTCAGACGCGGCTTGAAAGGCTCGTCAACTTCGCCGATGAAATACGTCACGCGTTTTTCGACAGCTTTGCCGTCGCGTTTGTACTTAACCGGATACACCAAACGGAATCGGAAATCTGGATCAAGCGAAACCTTGTGCTGTGCGATTCCGGTTTCTTCTTCAGTTTCGCGAAGCGCCGTTTCCATGTCCGATTCGTTGCCGTCGCGATGTCCCTTGGGCAGATCCCAGCGGTCTTTGTGGCGGAGTAGCAGAAACTGTTGCGGGGTGGATCGTGTTACGATCAATATCCCCGCCGCGTATTTGACTTTACGTCCCGGTGTGGCGATTTCGAAATCGTCGTCATCGACATGGGGATTTTTGTCAGCGTTCATCGGTCGGATCACGATCCAGGGGAAGGGAGAACTGGCAGCAATGACGAGCTTGCTTGATCGACAGGTATGCTGACGTTATCAAATGCCAACTTCGGCTGGTAGGCTTTCTGGGCCTACCCGGTCATGCGTTTTCCTAGGCAGACTGCCAGCAGCAAATCGAGCACAACAGAAACAGATGAAGATCTATACCAAAACGGGGGATGCTGGAAGTACCGGGTTGTTTGGAGGTCCGAGGGTTGGGAAAGACGACATTCGGATCGAGGCTTACGGCACAATCGACGAACTCAATGCGGCGCTAGGCTGCGTTCGCTCAGCGGGGGCGGTTAGCGGGCGGTTTGACCAATCACTGGACGAGCAGCTGGAGCATATTCAGCGAGAACTTTTTTCGATCGGTGCAGAGCTCGCCACGCCGAATCCCGATCAGCATGATCTGCGGGTGATCAACAACCAGCATGTCGAACGAATCGAATCGTGGATTGATCAGCACGAGTCAGGATTGACGCCTTTGAAGCAGTTTATCTTGCCCGGTGGAAGTCATGCGGCATCGATCCTGCACCTCGCGCGGGCAATTTGCCGGCGTGCCGAACGCCGGGTTGTGACGTTGGCGGCGAGCGAAGGGGTGACAATTTCGGACGCTGTGATTGTCTATCTGAATCGTTTGAGCGACTATTTATTTGTTCTCAGTCGCGAGGCTAATTCACAGGCCGGGATCGGCGATGTCCACTGGACACGGCCCGAATCACCCGCTTAAGTGAAAAAAATGCTCTCTATTCCGGCTGGGGTCTGCCCGCTGGATGGACTTTGCCAGCGGAGTATACAATAGAGTCTTAAGGTAAAGGATGAATTGTCATCAGGTCGCTTTCTCCGAGGCACAGACGTGAAAAAAGTTGAGGCCATCGTTCGCCACTTCAAATTGGAAGATGTTAAGAACGCATTGACGGATCAGGGCATCCACGGGATGACCGTCAGTGAAGTCCGCGGATTTGGCCGTCAAAAGGGTCATACGGAGATTTACCGTGGGACCGAATATGCGATTGACTTTGTGCCAAAGGTAAAGATCGAAGTCATTTGCACTGACGCCAACCTGCAAACCGTTGTCGATTCGATTTTGCAAACCGCTCAGACGGGGCAAATCGGTGACGGCAAGATTTTTGTAACCAACCTCGAAGATTCGATTCGGATCCGAACCGGGGAACGTGGCGAAGAAGCCCTGTAGGAATACACCCTGTTGGCAGATGCCCTCAGTGTCAGCAGACAGTGTCGGCAGATGCGTTCGGGGGACTTCCCAAGTTCGTCGCTGCGAGTATTAACGATTGATGGCTGGTCCGTCGCTTTCCGACGTCGTCTTAAAAGGACGCGAGCATTTACGCGAGGGACGCGAACGATGTCGACGCGTTCATGATCAAGGTGGTCATGGCATTCAGGTTTCCACTTTGGTGGGGGATCTGTACGACGATATCGTGCTTGAAGTTTTCAATCAGGCATGCCGTGATCATTTCGGCGGCGAAATTCCGGCCGGTCTAGCGCTGGTGGCCCACGGCGGTTTCGGTCGCCGAGATTTGGCTCCCTATTCAGACGCTGACCTGATGCTGATCACACGCAGTCGCAATACGGCGGCTGCCGAACGCATCGCCCAAACATTGACGCGAGATCTGGTCGACATCGGCTTAGATGTTGGCTTCGCCCTTCGCACCACTCGCGAAGCATGCGCGTTGTCGTGGGATGACCCGGTTATCTTCACATCGCTTACTGAGTCTCGCTTTTTGGCCGGAAGCCTGAAGGTTTTCACAAGGTTCTTCCAGGCGCTGCGCCATGGGGCTTACCTGCGTCGTGGAAAGCTGATCCGAGATCTGATCCAGGCACGACGGGAAGAACGAACCAAGTGGGGCGTGACAAGTTACCTGCTCACACCCAACATCAAGAAATCTCGCGGTGGTCTTCGCGACATTCAGATGATTCGCTGGATCGGCTTTGCACGCTATGGCGAAGTCGATTTGGAAAAACTGCTGAGGCTTAATACGCTCTCACGCGAAGACTATCGGATGGTCCGCAAGGCGTATGACTTTCTTATCCGGCTTCGGAACGAATTGCACTTCCGTGAAAACCGTGCACAAGACACTCTCAGCCGCGGTACACAGCTGAAGATTGCTGAAGCTTGGGACTACAAGGCAGCCGAAGGTGTGCTTCCTGTCGAAGTCTTCATGCAGCAGTACTTCGAGGTGACACGGGCGGTGCGTTACATCGCCGGTTTCTTTGCCGATGATAATCGAAGCCGTTCGCTGACGGAGCAGGTTTACGAATGGTTCGCGTCCCGTCGGATCGACCAGTCGATCCATATGGGGCCCACGCATATTTGGGTTGATCAACAGGCGTTGGGCGAATTCGCACAAAGCTTGCCACGCGTCCTTCGGTTGATGAGCGTGGCCAACCATAACAATCGCCGAATCGGTCACTACACATGGCAGGCGATTCGTATCGCGATGCAGGAGCGGACACCGGTGCCGCCGGATTCCGAATCGGTCGGTGCGTTTTTGTCTTTGCTAAGCCGTGGTAGCCGGTTAGCACCGTTGTTGCGCCGATTGCACGAACTGCGAATCATCGAGCAACTGATTCCTGAGTTCAAACGGACACGCGGACTTCTGCAGTTCAACGCTTATCACAAATACACCGTCGACGCGCACTCGATACGTGCGGTCGAGGCGGCGACAGATTTAGCCGATGACCAGTCTGCAATGGGGCGTCGCTATCGACGCTTGAAAGACAAGACGTTGTTGCACCTGGCGCTGCTCATTCACGACATCGGCAAGGGCCATGCCGAGGATCACTCCATCGTCGGTGCTCGAATCGCAAGGAAAGTCGGGGAGCGTTTTGATCTCGACGATAACAGTACCGAAATCCTGGAATGGCTGGTTCTGAAGCATTTGGCCGTCAACAACGTTGCCTTTCGGCATGATCTCAATGACACCGAAATCGTCTTGTCGTTTGCGAAGGAAGTTGGCTCTATCCGTCGGTTGGAACTGCTAATCGTTCACGCCGTCGCCGATCTGGCGGCAGTCGGGCCCGGTGTTTTGACCGATTGGAAAATGAAGCTGATCGAAGATTTGTATCTTCGGACTCGGCGTTATTTCGAAACCGGCGATGTCGACTTGGATCATGACGCTTTAGCCGAAGAGATTCATCAACAGGTCGAATCGAATTTGGCTTCCACCGATCCGGGGTCGACAAGCCATCAGCTGCTTTCCCAATTGCCGCTTTCGATGTTGCGTCGCGAAAAGCCGGAGGTGCTGGCGAAGCAGATCGATCTAGTCGCCGAGTCGCTCGATGAAGGCAGGACGTCGTATTGTTTTCACCACTACGATCCGATCCCTTCGGCAAGCCGGTATGTCGTCATCCATCGTCAAGGCAAGAAACGTCTGGGGATCTTTGCGCGTGTTGCCGGTGCATTTATGTCCTGTGGCATTAGTATCTTGCGCGCCGAAATCGTTTCACTGGATGATTTGGTTTGGGATGAATTTTGGGTCAACGATCCCGATCATCCTGAGCACCCGCCCGAGTCACGGATTGAAGAAGTTTCTAAGCGAGTGACTGATCTGCTCGATTCGCCCGACGTCCCCGTGCCGCCACGTCGTGAAAAATGGACCATGGCGAAGTCCAAGGAGCCCGAGGCCGTCAACGTTCTGCCAAGCAAAGTTGACTTCGATAACGAAACGTTGGATCGTTTCACCATTTTGTCGTTCTTTGCGTACGACCAAACCGGTTTGCTATACAGAATCGCATCGGCGCTAGCGGAGCTTGGGCTTGTGATTCACTTTGCAAAGATCGATACGCACCTCGACCAAGTCGCTGACGTCTTTTACGTAACAGAGCTAGACGGCGGTAAAATTGAAAATGATGAACGGCGGGAAGAGGTTCGCGGCATTTTGCTTGGGATCGCAGATCGTTCGGATGCGTAGTTCGAATCGGGGCCAAACCTTTTCGGATTGGCCATTCGGTCGAGGTTGAAGTCAGCCACCAGTATTCAAATCGGTTGGTTCGCACGATGATCTTCTGATCCAGCCGAAGTCGAACGCCTTCGTGAAACTCGTCTGAAATTCTGCTCGGTGCGCCGCGTTCTTCGTCGATGGTGAACTCGTGTGACGTTGTGCTGCGAACGGTTCGTCCGTCTTGGAAATCTTTGTCGCTTGCGGTCAGTTTCGCTATCGAATCGCTTGTCTCTGTCGAGCCGGTAAGTTGTCCTTATCGATACAAGGAACCGAAAAGTTTTCGAAGTAAAACTTGCCCCCCTAGCCTTGCGCGGGAAAACTTCGATGTAAGAACTGCACTGGCATGGAAGCCGCGCCGCTTGGGCGTAGTGCGACATGTCGTTCGTCACCTCAAGCATTTCTCATGGATGTAACTCATGCGTCAGTTCAGACTTTTTAAGAACACCGCCGTCGCGGCTCTCGTCGCCAGCTCTGTCCTGGCAGGAACTCAGGCTTCCGCACGTCAAACCGACTTTGACGCACTCTTGGCCGAAGTCGAATTTGGAGATCCCAGCGGCGCACCTGCTGTCCCTGCAGTGCCTCAGCAAGCTCCCGCCGTTGAAGCGGGCGCCCAGTCGGCTCTCGGTTTGGAACTTCCGGCAGAACCACTGCCAGAGATTCCCGCAACAGCGCCAGTCGCCGAAACCGCAGCGCCCGTCGAAGCGTCGGCCCTTACCAACGTTCCGGCTCCCATTCCTGCTCCGGCCCCAATAGTTGACTCTGTTGCAGCAGAGCCATGTCAATCATGCGGCGACAACTACGCCAGCGCGTGTGGCTGCAACAACGGATGCAACGGTGGTTGCAAACTGGGAAACAAGTTGAGCAATCGGTTCCAAGAAGGATCGTGCATGCCATACATGCCGCCTCAGATGCCGACGTCGACTTTCTACCAGTACTGGCGTTCAAACGCTTGCAATACCAACGTTTGGGACGGTTACCGCAATCGTTGCAACGGAAAAATCGACATGTCGATTCATCGCGATAAGGCCCACGGCTGCGATACTTGCAGCGGCGCGATGCCCGCGAACTGGTGTGATTTGCAACAGTCTTGCGACTGAGATCGCGAAAGCCTTCGAATGATCGGCCTGCTGGCTTTGACCGACGCGTAACGGTTGGTCAAAGCTGAAGGAAATCGATTTCGCCAACGCCCGGTACACGCCGGGCGTTTTGCGTATCGTGACTCCCATGCGACAGGCTTTCGGGCGAAATCGACTGCATTTTGATGCTAGCAAAACGGACAATCGTCGCTTCGAAAAAAAACGAACGATCCCGCGGAACCACTACAGGAGTCGCGTTCGAGTTGCCGATACCACCTGTACCATGGATTGGGAGGGTGGAACGATCGGTGCCATCGTTCCAGCACTGATGGGCCATGGTGAGGCAGGGAGGGCTTCACCATGGCCCTTCTCCTATTGAGGCCATGCCCTCATCGAGAAGCAGTTGCTGCGTTCAACCCCCACCAACTTTCAGCGATTCAGTTGCCGCATTCTTTACTAGCGCACTGCCGATCGCTTTCTCCCGTATAGATGCGGACGTGATCTGCACGGAGCTTCGTGGATTCTATTGGTAGCCCTTCGGTATCGTCGCATGCAAATGCTGTGTACCGATAAGGCGAGTCCCCGCTACCACATTCAAAGATGTAGCAACGGGGGCCGACAAGAGCTTTCGGATGAATGTTTCAGCTGATCACTAGGTGAATAGCTGGTTGACCACCGAGCCGTCTCGGACAAGTGTGATCGGACGACCGGTAGAGCTATTGAATTCAATCGTCGGATCGATCCCCAGGTTGTGATAGAAGCTTGCCGCGACGTCATCGGGGGTGATGCCTTCGTGACGTGGTCCCGATGCCGTGTCGTCGCTTTCGCCAATCACTTGGCCACCGCGAACGCCGCCACCAGCCATCAGCATGAACATGCAGCGTGGATAGTGATCGCGACCGCCTTCAGCAGAGCGGCTATTGATCTTTGGGGTTCGTCCAAATTCACCGGTCACGAAGACAGCCGTTCGTTCTAGCAATCCCCGTTGTTGCAGACCCGTCAATAGGCCGCTTAGGCCGGCATCCAGTTTCGGAAGCTGGTTGTCTTTCAGTTTGGTGAAGTTATCGGTGTGTGTGTCCCAACCACCAAGTTGGACGGTGGCGAATCGGACACCCGATTCGACCAAACGCAAAGCCAGCAAGCAGCTTTGACCGAAAGCGTCTTCGCCGAACTGTTTGGCAAAGCTTTCGGGTTCTTTGCTGATATCGAATGCGGTACGGGCACGCTCGGAGGTGATCATCGAATAGGCTTGTTCGCCAAATTGGTCCAAGCCTTCGAGCAGTTGATCGTTCTTTTCCAATTCGCGGAATCGGCGATCCAGCTTGTGTAAAAGCGACTGTCGGCGTTTGACTTCGTCAACGCCCAGGTCGCCGGGCAGCGATATTCCACGGACGCCGAAAGGGCGGCCGAAGGCGGGTTGTGCTTTGGTTTCAAGTGGCGAATATCGAATGCCCAGAAAACCAGCACCATGGCCTGCCTTTGGAATCGCGACTGAACTTGGAATATCGCGATCGGATGGCTGTTCTCGCGAGAGGACGGAGCTATAGCTGGGGTACTCCAGGGCCGGGATCGGTTTACTGCCGGTATTGACGTATTCTTGTCCCAAGCGGTGAGCAGCCAACGTGTGACTGACTCCGCGAAGGATGACAAACTTGTCCATACAGCTTGCCAGTTTCGGCAGGTGCTCGGAAATTTGGATCCCGGGGACATTGGTAGAGATCGGTTTGAAGGTACCACGATGGGTATCTGGAGCATTCGGCTTTAGGTCGAATGTGTCCATATGCGATGGCCCGCCAGGCAGTTCGATGAAAATCGCACGGTCAGCGAATCCGGTATTCACTTGGCCGGCGGCAGCCAGTCGGTTGTAGCCAGCGAGTGTGAGCCCACCGACGGACAACGAACCAATTTTCAATGCGTCACGTCGCGAGACACCATCGCAAGTCTGATGAAATTTCATGAAGCCGACTTATGGGTTGGGGAATGTTTTGGTCAGGCGGAAATCTATGATTCACACATCTATTTGACGCGTGATGCATCGTTCAGGATTCCGATCCGACAGCCAAGGGTCGGCTGTCGCCGGATTGCCAAACGTATTAATCAGTGACTGATGATGAACTCTTTCGTGTTCACCAATGCCCACAACAATCCTTCCAAACCTGTTGCGGGGTTATCGCTTTGATTGATGTAGTCCGTAGCGATGGCCGTTTCATCTGTATCGGGGTAACGGCTTAGCGTTCGCAGATAAGCCTTCTGGATAACTTGGTCCATCGACAGCTTGGAACGGTTTGATGCGACGTCTTCGTTGTCCTGTCGGCGTTGCAATTCTTTCCAAGCTGTTGGGTTGGCGATGAGTTCGTCCAAGCTTGGGACTTCGTAATTCGGTCCCAATCGGTTCGCCATCCGTTCATACTGCTTTTCCGCAGTGGGACGCATCTTTTCTTGGCGAGCTTTGGGAAGCTTCTTGAACTGTTTAACTCGATCAACGATCGCTCGTCGCATGTTGTCGTCTTGCCGTTCTTTGTTGGACATCTTTTCGTCCGCACTGGAGGCGTTCGATTTGATGCCAAGATCCTGGCAGACTTCGCTCACCCAACCGTCTTTGTCGGCAAGCCGTTTATGCATGTCAGCGTCGTTACGCAGATAGATCGCTTGCAGCAAGCTTGGCGAGTCACTGCGATCGCAGTCGCAGTTGGTTTCGCGTATCGATTGACCGAAGACTTGCAACGCGAAGTCCGAATTGTTTCGCGTTCGAGCCTTCCCGTCGGCGATAGCCATTTGGTCCAGTTCGTCGCGAAGTTGGTTGGCTTGCTTCGTCGAACCGGTTGCCAACATCACCATGTCATAAACCACTTCGGCAGGTAGGCGACGTGGAATGTGGTGAGAAAAGTTGGTGCGGTCGGCGATATTCGTCGTATTCGTTTCCGCACTTCGCTGATAGGTTTCGCTGTTGGCAATCTCGCGATGAAGCCATTTTAAATCGAAATCGTGAGCGACGAACTCGGACGCCAGATGGTCCAGCAACCCGGCGTTGCTAGGCGGATTGGCAAGGTTCATATCATCGGAAGGATCAACAATTCCGATGCCAAAGTAGTTGCTCCAAACGCGATTGACGATCGCTTTGGCAAAGTAAGGATTGGATTCATCACGGAGCCAAGCCATCAATGCCGGACGCGGGTCTTCGGAAAGTTCGACTTCCGATGCTTCGCCAAGGATCTTTCCCGTCGGGATGCGTGCCGGAGGAACCTTGCGGCCCTTTTTCTTAGCCAGTTCACGCTGTTTCTTTTGCTGTGGCGTCAAGCCGCGAGCGGTGACGAACAGTTCGCCAAAGGGAACCACCTCACCTTTTTGTGAAGCTCGCTGGATGGCCCGTCGCAGTTCACCACCTTTGAGGTCTCGGCCGTCAACAATCTTGCTTGTCAGTTCGTCACGCTCACTTTTTGAAGCGGGGGAAACGACATTGGCATTGCCCGCGCGAATGGTTGTGAATAGCTGAGCAAAGTCGTCAAAGTCCTGTTTGGACCATTGATCGAAGGGGTGCTTGTGACACTGGGCACATTCGATTCGGACGCCAAGGAAAGCGTACGCAAAACCGATCGCACGGTCTTCAGATTTTTGAAAGTTCCTCCTTGCCCAATACAGTGGCATGGATTCACGTTCGGCATATTTGTCGAGGTTTCCACCACAGATTTCGGTCATCTCGCGGCAGTAGTCGAGATAGCTTTCGCCTTTTTCTCGAGTGCTCGCGGTGACGATGCCTTCGACGATTTCGTCGTAGGGCATGTTGTCATCGAATCGTTTTTGAAGCCATTTAAACCACAGTTTACTGCTGACGTTGCGAACCGGCAAAACGTTATTTAGCTGTTCATCGCTATTGCCAGTCCAGTCACTCATCCGAGTTGCCCACCAGGCGCCGTAGGCTGGTGACTGGAGCAGTTCATCGATGTAATCGGATCGTTTGCTTTCGGACGAGTCTTTCAGAAAAGCTTCAACGCGATCAGCTGCTGGAAGGACTCCAGTGATGTCCAATGATGCTCGACGGACAAATTCTTCGTCGGTGCAAAGTGCAGAGGCAACGATCCCGAGTTTGTCTAGTTTTTGTTGGACCAGTTGGTCGATCGTTTGACTGAAATCCGATTGGGCGATGCTCCCTGTCAGTTTCTGACGGGAATCGATGGGGCGGACGACGGGGACGGGGACGACCGCATTGTCATACGAAATGACCACATGCGTATCGCCTGATTCACCGCTTTGAACCAAGCCATGTTCGTCGACCGACGCGATCGCATCGTCGTTGCTGCTAAATCGACACAGCGGGGTGACGTCTTCTGCGGTGCCATCGGCCCAGTGTGCGATGGCTCGCAAACGAGTGTCTTGGTCAGCATTTTGGAACTGGATTTCCGAGGGGACGATTTCTAACTTCTTCAGCTCTTGCACAGACGAAGGGTCAAACGTCGCGCCTTCGGCGATCCATTGGCGAATCACCTTGTACTGCCATCCGTCTTTGTCGAATCTCTTGCCGCCTTCGTGAAGATCGGCATCGGAAGGCTTGGCCAAAATCAAGCTTTCATCGATGTCATCGACATCGATTCGCCCTGTGTCTTCAGCCATCAATTCGTCGTGGTCGGCCTTGAAATCGTAGCCAAATAGGGACAACTGAAAGTCACCACGTCCCTGAAATGAACCGTGGCACGATCGGCCATTGCAGCCCAATTTTCCCAACAAGGGGATGACGTGTTTTTGAAAGTCCGGAACCTCGCTGACGCTTTCCTTCGAAAACCGCGTTTGGATATTCGGTGCGGGAACAGGCGGAAGTTCCACTTTCTGATCCGACCGAATCGGTTCGGCGTTGGTGGTCACAACCATGCCGGCGAGGGCTAGTACGCCGAGCAGACGGCGCCGATGTGGGGTATGCCAAAAAGACTTCATCACAAAGAGCTTCGTCAAACGGAGGGAAGGGGGGAAAGGAATTCTGGGCACAAACGATCGGCTAAGGCTTCGTCGTTTGGCGTCCGGCTTTGCGCAGGTTTGCTTCAACATTCGCTTCAATCGCGGAAGCAAAATCGGTTTTTCGCTCATCGATTTTTGCTTCGGTATCCGCGATTTGTTGATTCAATCGGGTCATCCGCGATTTCAGTGTGGTGAGTTCGAACTGCAGTTTCGCAAGTTCGGCTTTGGCAAGCTGTTCGGTCGCTTTTGCAAGGGCTTGGCGATCGGACTTGCTGTCGCGAATCTTTAGCTTGGCGATCAACAGATTGAGCGACGATTGCGCCTGAACGATCTGCAGTTCCAACTCGAAGACTTCTTCGCCACGTTTCTTGGCGGTCTGAAGTCGTCGTGCAGATCTCGCAAGGCTGCGGATTGCCGTTTCGTATTGTTTGGGGGCTTTCTTTCGAAGCTGGTCGAGTAGCTTTTTTACTTCCGGCAGATGGTTTTCGACCATCTCAACGACATTGCGTTCCAGCTCTGGATCCAGTTTGGGTGTTTTTCGAGCCGTGGGTTGTTCAGACTCTGTCGCCTTTGTTATCGACGAAGCTTGCCCGATGAGTTTGGATTCGATCGCAAAAGCGGGTGTGGCTATGATCGTGCTTGCACACACAATCACTGCTTTAAGTGACACTGCTTTAAGTGACACTGCTTTAAGTGATACGGCGCTCAGTGATGCGAGGCTCATCCGGAGGCGTGACTTAGCCGTCATTGCGATCGTCCTCCAGCAAGTTGTCTTCCATCGCAAGCACCATCCAATCGATGGATTCATCACTCTCGCCCGATCCGTTGTCGGCGAAAAGGTCTTCGGGGTGATTGCCGTCAGTCACAGAAGGAGCAACGGCCGCTAAATCAGGCAGTGCAATCAACGCAACATCGGAGTTTGAGTCCGAGTCGATGGCTGCAGCTGCTGGCCAGCCGTCCATTCGCTCAGCACCGATTCGATTAGCCCACTCCGTTGCAAGTTGCAATTCGAAGTCATCTTGCCGCGAGCGATCGGTATTGAAGATCGAAATCACCAACAGCAGTCCTGCGGCGAGCGCCGCAAGCATTAACACGAGACGTTGGTTGGCGATCGCAGCGGTTGGAGCATCACTGGCAGGCACCGTGAAGGCGGGCTGTGTGGCAGGTTGCAAGTGTGCCGTGTCTTGCAAATGCGAGTTGGTAGATGTAGCTGCCGTATCCAACGCAGTGCTTGATGCGATTTGGCAAAGCAATTCGCTTTCACGGATCAATGCATTCTGCAGACTTTCGTCGTCGAGGTCGGCTTCGAATGCCAATTGTTCGTTGGCGTCCATTTCGCCCAATAGATATGCCAAGCAACGTTGCCGCTGATCGTTTGAGATATCGTGGGGTGATCGATTCATAATTAATCTAAAACGCTGCCTCAAAGTCGCTGCAGTCAACGGTGAACGAAACGGTTAGGTATCTGAATGAAAATCGTGGAGGTCAATTCGGAGCTGATCCATCGCCAGTCGCATTCTTGTCAGCGCTGTCCCGAGCGGTATTTCCAAGTGGTCGGCGATTTCGCGAAACGATTTCCCGTCTCGAATTCTTAATCTGACGACGTCTCGCTGATTGCTTGGAAGTCGCTCAATCGCTTGATGGATTTTCTCTCTGGCCTCGTTGTCTTCAATTTGTTGTGAGGGTGGTGATTCGGTTGCGTAACCGGGGCTGGATTCGGCAACAGCGGCAGAATCGATCATCCGGTCGGTCCGAGCTTTCTTTCGCCACCATAAGGCGGCTTCGTTGGCTGCAACTCGAAACAACCAAGCCTTGCGGGCCGCATCCGGAATCGGAGTGCCGTTATTCAGCATGGCGATCGAAATCGCTTGAAGGCAATCGTCAACATCTGCCGGTTGGGGCAACTTTGACGACAGGAATCTCCGCAGACCGTTTTCAGCCTGCGAAAATGCATCCTTCCACGCCTGGGAATCCGACTCCGACGGTTGGCTGCCCTCTGTAGTTGCCTCGTGGGGGGGCTGCCTGCCGCGTCCGGGCTTGTTTTTGCTCATTGTTTGCCAACGCCGAATAGTTCAATGCGCTGGGAGCGGCCGTTATTTTCATTTTTCGTGATTTTGGACAATCTTTCCCATGGATTGCCACCAAGCGAGAATTGCAGCCGGGAAAAATAAAATCTGCCCCCACCACTGCCATGATCTAGCGTTGGAAACGATGATGTGCAGCAGGATAGAACGTAGTACGACATGCCGGAGAAACGATGGCTGACCAAGTGGACGAAATCTGGGTGGGGTTTGACCTCGGGGGCACCAAAATGTTGGCAATCGCCTACGACAGCGATTGGAACGTCCTCGGCCGCCGCCGCCGAAAAACGAAAGGTCGCGAAGGCAGCGATAGCGGAATCGCTCGTATCGGGTCAACGGTTGAACGGTTGATCGAGGAAAATGATCTCCAGGATAAAAAGATTTGTGGGATCGGGATTGGCTGTCCCGGGCCGATCGATCTGAAGAAAGGACGCATCCTGACAACGCCGAACTTGGGCTGGGATGACGTTGATGTCGGGAACTATCTCAGTAAAAAATTCAATTGTCCCGTCGTTGTCCTCAATGACGTCGATGCCGGTTTGTATGGAGAATACCAGTTCGGCGCGGCCAAGGGGTCTCGCTGTGCGGTCGGGATCTTTCCTGGCACGGGAATCGGCGGTGCCTGCGTTTACGAAGGACGCATCTTGCAAGGCGATGGCATCAGCTGCATGGAGATCGGCCACACGCGGATCAGTAGCAGCACCCGTAGCAGTGGTTATGAATTGCCAGGAACATTGGAGGCCGAGGCGAGTCGGCTTTCTATCGCCGCCGAAGCGTCCAAAGCGGCCTATCGAGGCGACGCGCCGTCACTTGCCGATGCAGTCGGCACCGACCTGGCAGACATTCGCAGTGGTGCACTTGCCGATGCGATTAGCAACGGTGACAAAGTGATCCGGCGATTGGTTGAAGAGGCGTGCGAATCGATCGGGATCGCTGTGGTCAACACCATCCACTTGCTCTGTCCCGATACCATCGTGCTCGGCGGCGGATTGGTTGAAGCGATGGAAGACCTGATGGTCGGCACTGTCGCCAAGACTGCTCGCAAGCACGTCATGAGTCCGTACCGAGATCGCTTTAAAGTTGTCCCGGCAAAGCTGGGAGATGACGCAGGCGTCAAAGGCGCGGCTGCTTGGGCGCGACACGAGCTTGAGCCGTAGCAGTCTGTCGGTTTTCCATTGCCGCCTTCATCGAAGGCTGTGTTTCGAATCGCTTCGGTAAAAAAACAAAGTCAACAGTTTCAAGGCTGTTGACTTTGTTGGTGATATTTCGGTTCAGCATGCGTGCCGCATCTGAAATCGTCGGTCGCTTTTAGACGCGGTCGATGTATCGATTGACGACGTTTTCCAATAGCTCTTGGCGTCCGCTGACGTTTGCGTCGACTTCGCCTTTCTCGAGCATGTAGGCTTCCAGTTCGGCAAAGCCAACTTCGCCGGATTCGATCTTCGCACCGATACCGCTGTCGAAGCTGCTGTAGCGTTCTTTGATGAATCCATCGAGTCCGTTGTCGGCGCGAATCGCTGCAGCGATTTTCAGGCCTTTTGCGTAGGCGTCCATCGATCCAATGTGGGCGTGGAACAAGTCGATTGGCTCAAACGATTCACGTCGAACCTTGGCATCGAAATTCACGCCGCCGCTTCCCAAACCACCGTGCTTGAGGATGTAGTACATCATCTGCGTGGTCAGGTAATAGTCGGTCGCGAATTGGTCGGTATCCCAGCCGAGCAACATGTCGCCGGTGTTGGCGTCGATGCTGCCCAAGGCACCTTGTGATCCCGAGTAATCGATCTCGTGCATCATGGTGTGGCCGGCAAGCGTCGCATGGTTGGTTTCCAAGTTCAGCTTGAAGTGATCCTTCAGGTCATAGGCACGCAAGAAGTTCAAGCATGCGGCGGCGTCGCTATCGTACTGGTGCTTGGTTGGCTCTTTCGGCTTAGGCTCGATCAGGAATTGTCCGTCGAAGCCGATCTCTTTCGCGTAGTCGACTGCCATGTGAAAGAACTTGGCCAAGTGGTCCAGTTCCCGTTTCATGTCGGTGTTGTAGAGGTTCTGATAGCCTTCGCGACCACCCCAGAACACGTAGTTTTCACCGCCGAGTCGTTTGGTGACTTCCATCGCCTTTTTGACTTGTGCGGCAGCATACGCGTAAACGTCTGCGTTGCATGTCGTCGCCGCACCGTGCATGAAACGCGGATTGGAGAACATGTTTGCGGTACCCCAAAGCAGTTTTACGCCGCTGCGTTGTTGTTCTTCCAGCAGTACGTCGGCGACCGCATCCAGGTTTTCGTTGCTTTGGCGAAGCGAATCGCCTTCGGGGGCGACGTCACGGTCGTGGAACGCGTAGTACGGCGCTTGCAGTTTTTCGAACAGTTCGAATGCGACGCGAGCGCGGTTTTGAGCATTCTCGACAGATTCACTGCCGTCGTCCCAAGGGCGAACAGCGGTTCCGGGGCCAAACGGGTCACTGCCGGTTCCGCGGAATGTGTGCCAGTAAACGATTGAAAACCGGAAGTGGTCTTTCATCGTTTTGCCTTCGACAACCTCTTCCGGGTTGTACCATCGGAACGCGAGCGGGTTGTCGCTGCTAGGGCCTTCGTACTCGATCTTGGGAATGTCTGGGAAAGCAGTCATGGCAGGGAAGCGGGGAAATAGTGAAGGGGAGTGTCGATCTACAGAGCGAAGTTTTGACCGGACGGGCGGCAAAATCAAGGAGGCAAAAGGCGTTATAAGTGCGTAAATTGCCGGGAAATCTGCTCATCTTGCCGCACCGTAATTATTTCACTCGCCATTTGTGAAATATCACAGTTTGGCGGGCGGTCGGTGTCTACTTTCGGTCACATTGGCTAGGCGCGATAACCATGCCTTCGCGGTGCGCTTTGACGACTTCTGCAATTTCGTCGACCACATCCGGGTGCTTACTAGCGATGTCTCGCTTCTCGCCGATGTCGATCAGCAGGTCGTACAACAGCGGTGGATCGTGTTCGTTAACCACGCGACTGTCTTTGGTGTAACTGTCCTGTGTTTTGAAGTGGGCTTTGTAGCGACCGAGTCTTGCAGCCATCAGGCGGCTGTCGCGGTAGTAAAAGAAGCTTTCACGTGGAGAGGCGGCATCGCCCGTGAGTGTCTCGCTAAGGTCGTAGCCGTCCAGTACGAGGTCTTCAGGAAGCGATACGTCTGACATCGCGGCAAAGGTTGGCAACAGATCGAGTGTGCTTGCGAGACCGTGATGAACGCGGCCGGCTGGGATCGTGCCTGGCATCCAAAAGATACCCGGAACGCGTTGGCCCCCTTCGAAGGTTGTGCCTTTGCCGTTGCGAAGTGGTCCTGCTGACCCGCCATGGTCACCAAACGTCAGCCATGGCCCGTTGTCGCTTGTGAAGACGACTAGTGTCTTGGAGTCGATGCCGGACTCACGGATTTGTTTTAGCACTTGGCCGACACTCCAGTCGATTTCTTCGATTACGTCGCCGTAGAGTCCGGCAAGCGAGTGGTCCTCGAACTCTTCACCGCGGAATAGCGGCACGTGCGGAAGCGAATGGGCTAGATACAGAAAGAATGGTTCGGATTCATGCTCACGAATGTATTGGACAGCTTTCTCGGTGTAGCGTCGTGTGATGGTGTTTTGATTGGCGGGCCGTTCGATCTGTTGAACCTCTCCCTGGGTGCCGGCGAGCAGCGGAACATTGAAATCGTGATAGTCGGGATCGGCAAAGGCGTCTCGCCCCTTCTTTCCCGGAACCTTGTCCATGTCATTGCTGTAGGGAATCCCATAGTAGGATTCGAAGCCATGTTCGGTAGGAAGGTATTGGGGAAGATGCCCCAAGTGCCATTTGCCAACCATCCCGGTTCGATAGCCGGTGTCTTTCAAAGCCTCTGCGATCGTCAGTTCGCTGTCCTGGATGCCACCGACTGAATTGGGGAATAGCACGCGTCGATTGCCATACATTCCGTTGCGAACCGGATAGCGTCCGGTCAGCAGGCCGGCGCGGCTGGGCGTGCAAACATTCGCCGCAACATAGAACTGAGTCATCCGCGTCCCTTCGGCGGACATCTGATCCAGGTTGGGTGTGGCGATCGTTGGGTGCCCGTAGCAAGAGAGGTCACCCCAGCCGAGGTCATCACAAAAGATAACGACATAGTTGGGCCGATCGGCGGCATTGACGCTGCAACAAAGCAAGGACAACACTGCCAGACAAGTCAGAAGTGCGCGCATGATGGTTCATTCTTCGAGGAGGGGCAGGGGGCAGGAGCCCCAATTGTACCGTAGATAGATGTACCAGCCCTTCCTCGTGCTCGCCTTTTCTAGCGAGGAGTCTTGCCCAACGCCTGTTTGTACTCTTTGATCGCCAGTTTTCGGCGTTCGTTGTATTGCCGTTTTTCTTCCTCGCTCATCTGCGACCATTCTTCGGACGCTGGTTTACGAAGGCTCGCTGTGATTTGAGCTTTCTGCTCCGCAGTCCATGAATCCAGTCCGACGGCACTCGGTTGATCGACAGGCGAATTGGATAAGCTGGGATCGGAAGTCGACTCGGCTTCGATCTCTGGTTCTTGAGAAGGAGTTTGTCCGATCAGTTTTTCTTCGTCGGGACGCGCCATCAACGCCCAGCGGTGAAGCATGCCGAATCGTTCACTTCGCGAACAGCGGATGGTTAATTGCCAAATGCCCGTGATAGGCTTGCCGTTAAAAACACCCAAGCCCGGCCCTCGTTTGATTAGGCCCTCGGGGATGAAGCTGCCTTGGAACGGTGCCCGTGCTTTGTTGATTGGCGTCGAAGCTTGATCGTCAAATATCGTGTCTTCGAAGTGATCGTCGCGACCACCAACGCCGGTGAACAATTCAATCCGTGTCCCGTCGGGGCCGGTCAGGTAGGCGTCAAGGCTGTCGTCTTGCGTGTGTGTAATTGCGAGTTGCAGGTTTAGATCCGCGATGACAAAGGTTTCGTCGATTTCGATCTCAGAAACAATCGTTTTGCGAGGTGGCAACATCTCGGCTTCGGTGTTCTCGAACACGCCACCGGTCATGTCCTTGGAGGAGAGGATTTCGTTTGTCGACAACAAACCGTCACCGTTAGCATCCAGCCCCACGAATTCAGCAACTCGCTCGTCGGTGAGTTCGGTTGCAAACTCAGGGAGGTCGACTTGCCCGTCGCGATTGGTATCCAATTCGTAAAACCATCCGGGTAGGCCTTCGACGAGACCTCCGGTTTGATCTTGGAGTTCGCTCAAGTAAGCGAACAACTCTTCACGGGACAGTTCACCATCTGAATTTGCGTCAAGCGCACCGAAGGGGATACCAAGCTGGATGGTTTCGCTTTGTTCCAGACGTCCATTGCGATTGGCATCGAAGCGTTCGATTACCGAAGCGGTCAACCAGTAACGGCTGCCGCCACGGCGGTACCAGTCACGACGATCCCGTTCGGCAGATCGTTGATCATCGCCATTGCCTGATGATTCGATCCCGTTGCCGACACGGCGGGCACGCTGGATCAGTTGGTCGGAGTCATCGCGGACGCTGCGTCGGCGGGCGTATCGCTGGGCCAATTCGAGTCGGCTAAGACGGTCGTCCTTGTCAAAGTCCATCGTGAACGGATCGAGATTCGTCCAGCGTCCACGGGAAGCCTCGCGCCGGTCAAGATAGCCGTCGCGGTTTCGGTCATAGCGTCGGATCTGATCTTCGGCTTCATCCAAGTCGTCAGCTGTGTACGGGTATTTGACGATTGGGATACCGAATTCGGGAACCATGATGTCGTCATCACCGGGACGAAAGTCTTTAAGCGTCTTTTCGCGACTCGGACGGATGCTGTCACGGTCCGACCCATTTTTCATCGCGTAATAGATGCGAGCCGCTTCCTGCCACTGATCGATACGGTTGGGGCGCTGAAGCGACATGCGACGCGACTCGGCGACGCGTTCTAGGTAGGGGCGAGCTAGCGGCGTGATCTCGTGCGGTTCGATCATCCCGTCATTGTCACGGTCAAGTTGTTCCAGCGATTCACGCAGGCCGGCTTGTCCCTGCACAGGGCGGCCGGTGATGCAACTGAAAACCAGCGTGGCAAAGCAGGTGATAGCGATCTGTCGAATTCGTTGATCAAACATCCCAATCTCGTTGGCTTTAGCGGTCACGTGAACGCGATGAGGAAGCAGAGTTTCGAGAAGAACTGTTGCTGCGTGAGGAGGATGTTGAACGCGACGATGATTGGCCTTCAAACAGTTCTTCGAGAATGGCTCCCATTACTTCGTCGTTGCTAGGCGAGAAAACTTGGACGGTCTGTTCGCCTCGGCGATCGATCACTTTTGCGAGTTGTTCGACCTCTTGGAATAAGTGATCCGGCGCGGTCACGATCAGCGAATTGCTCGGCTCGTGAACGGCGAGCGTCATCTTAGGTTCCAGGTCGATCGCTTGGCCCGCGGCGGATTTGGGCTGCTTTTTATTGTCTGATTTCTTATCGCGATCCTGGCTGTCATTGTCGTTGGGGCGAGGTTGCTGGGGGCGATCGCCGTTGCCCCCGCCTGCTGCCGCTGGGGGACGTGCCGCTTCGACAACTCGCCCGGCGAACGCTTGCCGGATTGCGGCTTCGACGGCGACGGCCCGCGTGTTGACCAGTTCGATCACATGTGAACGTCCGAAGGTTTCGATCTCGGTAATGCTGGATTCCTTTTCGATGATCCGCAGGTATTTTTCGATCCTGCTGACGTCTTCGCCCGTGCCTTGAACGATCAGTCGGTTCAATCGGGAATCGGCAACAACGGTCGCGGTTCCTGCGATCAAAGTAACGGTGCCGTCTCGGTTCGTGATCAAGCTACCAAGCAGCGAACTTGGCGATGACACGGTGGCATTAACCAATGAGTCGGCGGTGACCGCTTCGCTTCCGTCGAGCAATTCGGCGAGCATGCGAATGGCATCAACCGGTCGCGTGTACTTGAGGTAGTAAACGATCGGGTCATCGGTTGAGGATGTTTTCGGGCCGGACAGGGTTTCCAAGTGGTTTTGGAATTGGTCCAAAACGGTTACGTCATCGCACTGAATCAACAGGCCTCGACTGGTCAGTTGGCATTCAATTGCGGTAAGAGTGACGTCGGTTTTGGGGCTTTGCAGGACTTTGCCACGGCCCCCGGCAGATACGTAGTGGTCTGGTGTTTTGCTTTCGAGAATATCCAGCAACTCGCTTCGTTGACCATCTCCGGTTGAGTTAAAGACGACTCGTTCCGAGGGTTTGGAAGCCTGTTCGGATTCGAACAGAAGGATCGGGTTGGGTAATCGCCAGAAGCGAGCGGCAACGGCTAGCGTTTGCCGCGCGTGATCACCGGTAAGCGAAAGCATGCGGACGTTCGCATCGTCGTCCTGTTTCGTGGTCTGATTGTCGAGCCCTTCGACAATGCTTTTGATTTCTTCAATCTGCGATGGTTTTCCACGAACAAACAATCGACGGTTTTCGGGATCGGCGTCGATCTTGGGTGGTTCAACATCGCTGTCTTCATCGTCGTCGTAGATCGACGACAGGTCCAGCATCTCTTCGATCAGTCCGATCGCCACATAGGGATCGACACTGGTTAACGAGATGACTTCGAAGGTTGCCGTATCGGCAGCGAGTTGGGCTACCGCATCGGCGATGTCTTTTTGAACTTTGGGTGGTGCAAGAGCAACGATCGTGCCCGCAGTCTCATCTTTCGATAGGCGGATGTTTTGCCCCGAAAGCAACGTTTGTAGAACGTCGTAGGCGAGATCAACATTGCCGCCGATGACTTCGTGTGCTTGTAGGGTTGCGTCTGCGTTTTCTTCGACCATCGATTCATCGACGACATCGATCGATTCGACCAGACGCTCGATCAGTTTTACTTTGTCTTCGACACCGGTGACGAAGATGCTTTTTCCAAGAACATCCGATGACAGGCTAACATCGATACCGATCATTTCGCCAGTCGCCAAGCCGAGGTGCGGGCGAGCGACCGTCAGAACGTCTTCTGCATTGACGTGTTTGAGGCTAAAGCTTTTGACAACCGTTCCGTTATCCATCGTTGATGGCTGGAACGATTCTAAAATCATTTGGACGCTGGTTAGCTTGGCAACGGTATCGGTTACCAGCAATTGATTGGTCTTGCTAAATACCGCCGGTTGCATCATCAGTTTGATGGCCGAAAGCTCTTCGACCGCATCTTCGGCGTCGAGCGGTCCGAGAGGAAACAAGCATTTGACTACATCGTGCTTGGGACGCGTCTTCAGGTCGGCGGGACGGACCAGTTCTGCGAGCGAGTCAAGTTGCTGAAGGCTTCGCGGATCACTCAAGTTGATTACCGAAAGCAGGTTTCCGCTTCGCACCAACGTGTGACCTTGAGGCAGCAAGAACAAATTGATTCGATCGATCGCTTCTTGATGCGTGAATGATTTAGGGTCGCTGTAGGTGAAGCTTCCCGCGGGGACCGAGTCGACATGAAGTGCCAGCCCAGCTTCGTCGGCGATCCAGTTGATGACTTCACGCCAAGCGACACCATTAAACGAGAAACGTACGTTCGTTGATGGTGCAGTCGTCTGGCGGTCGGTTGGCTGGTTTGCAGCAGGAACCGGCGACTGAATCGATTGCTGTGCCGCTTGCTCCGAAGGCTCCACATTGGGATCTTGGCCGTAAGCCTGAACCGAACCGATGGTCCAAAGGGCGACGGCAAGAGCAGGCAAAATGACAAGAGCAGGCCAAATGCTGGTGCGATGCATTGTTTGCAAGTCGTGGTAGGGAATAAAGTCTGGGAAGTCGCTGGCGAGTATGACCAACAAAACCAGGCACACCAGACAAATCTACAGTGATGATCGAATCAAACGCTCACCCTTGGTGGCCGAGTCGATCGTATGCCAAACGGTTGGCAGGTGGGGTGGGGGGCGGCCAAGTTGGGGCCGCAGGCGGGATGTCAGCAGTATACTCGCTTGTCTAGATTCTGGCGAGCGAGATCGCTGACGATGGCGAATTTCACAGATCGGGCTTTCTTGTTCACCAAACGTTGTCGCGAAAAGCCTCTTTGGTCACAGCGATGTAATCCAAGTTCCAAATAGAGCGATGTGGCTTCTAAAAGGTCAGATGGCCACTTCCTCCAAGAGGATCTCCGTTTACCAGCTGCCGCGAGTTTTTGCTATCGAGACTTGCTGCTGGTAAATTTCAATAGCAGCCAATCGCCAAGCCGTGGCAGCCCGTTTCCCAGCGTGATCAGCAAACGCATATAGCCAGGAAGTACGACATCCGGGCGACGTTTAATAACAGATTGATAGACCGCGTCGGCAACGCGTTGCGGATCAAGTCCTTTGAAATTCGTGCCGCCGCCGGGTGCAGCAGCACTTTCAGGCAGAGAGCCGCCGGTCCGATCGGCGTAGCGTTGGCCGGCATCTGGGCGGCGAATCGGACCCGGGCTGACCAAGCCAACATGAACGCCTTGCTCGCGCAATTCCAGCCGCATTTGCTGGGTCAATCCTGACAAGGCGTGCTTTGTCGTGTTGTATCCACCCAAATAACGAGCCCCAACTTTTCCTGCCAGCGAACCGATGTTGATCACGCTTCCGTGTGAGTCTCGAAGCAGTGGAAGCATCGCTTGACTGCAGATCAGCGTTCCGACGACATTCGCATCGATCAGTTCATGGATTCGTTCCGCGGTCAATTCCATTGTCAATCCGCGGTCGCTTGCACCGACGCAGTTGACCAGCACATCGAGATGCCCCCAACGTTCCTTGATGTCGTCAGCAAACTGAGCGCAGTCGTTTGATCGCGTCACATCACCCACGCAGATCAGTACCTGATCGAGATCGTTTGGGGCGATAAGCTTCGCTGCTTCCTGAAGGCGGTCAGCGGTTCGTCCAGCAACGGCAACGCGATATCCATGCGAAGCAAACGTCTTCGCGATGACCAAGCCCAAGCCAGCTGATGCACCAGTCACAAGAACGACGGGCGGTTGAGGTTGGTGGAGTTCCTGAGGCATCAAGCGAGTTTGGCAGAGAAGGGCAGAGAAGGGCAGAGCAGTGGAGTCCGATTAACGGATCGGCCCTAAAGCCAGTTTATCCGTATTCGGTCGAGATGTTAGAAATCTTGGTTACCCATCAAGCTATGCACCAGCCCACACCCATGCGGGCCAACGAGCCGATTGGCTATAGAGGCAGTTGCCGGTGAAGGGTTTAGCATCGAAAGGGCCAGCCGCATGTCAGTGAAACATTGTAAGTGTTCGAGAAAAATACTCAAAGACACCGAGTCGCTTTCCCAAGCCCGTGTGGAAGGGCCCCAAGAAAGGCTGCCCGAAAGACCCATCGAAGACGGTTTGGGATTTTGAACCAAAACTTCATTTCCGAGGGTGACGCTGCAAGTCACGAATGCCGCAGGGGCGTTTAAGTTTGCAATCGGCCACTGCAATGGGAGGTCAGGCGGGTCGACGATTGCGAAAAGTCATGACCAGGGTAAAACTTGCGGCGAACACTTGTCTATTCGCTTTGGAAGAATGAATGATGCCGCGTCCCGCGATTCACCAGTCCTGCACGAAGATCGTTGCTACCGTCGGTCCTGCGTGTGACTCCCCCGAACAATTGGCGGAGTTGATCAAGGCAGGGGTGGATGTATTTCGGATCAATACAGCGCACGGAAAGATCCCCGATCACGAGCAAAAACTGAACGCGATTCGTGCCGCGTCTGACATGGTCGGCAGCCCTGCGGGAGTCTTGTTAGACCTTGCGGGACCGAAAATCCGTTTAGGTGAATTGCTAACCGACCCATTGCAGTTGGACATCGGTGCGGAGCTGACGTTTATCCGTGACGGCGAACCGGCGCACGACCATGAGGTCACTGCGAATTACCCCAAGTTGATCGCTGAGTTGGAAGCCGGAAATGTTGTGATGTTGGCCGACGGGATGGTCGCACTGGTTGTCGAATCAGTCACCGAAGATCGCGCCGTTTGCCGAGTCACCGCGTCTGGTGAGGTGCGTAGCCGACAAGGAATCAACCTTCCAGGTGTCCGCTTGTCTGTTTCTTCGATGCAGCGAAGTGACATCGCCAACGCGATGTGGGCAGCCGAAAATGGTATCGACTTTATCAGCCTGTCGTTCGTGCGGAGCGCCGAAGATGTCTATTCACTAAAGAACCTTCTGAAGGCGCATGAATGTGATGCATTCGTGATCGCGAAAATTGAGAAGCCCGAAGCGCTTGAGCAGCTCGAAGAGATCGTCGATGCCGCCGATGGCATCATGGTTGCTCGCGGTGACTTGGGGGTCGAAATTGATGTTGCCGAAACACCGATGGCTCAGAAGCGGATCATTCAGGTTTGCAAAGAGAAAGTCAAACCGGTGATCGTGGCGACACAGATGTTGGAATCAATGCACCATAATTCCACGCCGACGCGGGCCGAGGCAAGCGATGTTGCCAACGCGATTTTGGACGGGGCAGACGCATGCATGCTCAGTGGTGAAACCGCGGTCGGGGATCATCCGGTCAAAGCGGTCGAGGTCATGAGCCGGATCATGCGAGTGACCGAACGCAACTTGGTTCACGAGATCAACCACTCGGTCAGCCACTGCGTGCATCCAACAACGACCGCCGTGACCAACGCGGCGATCAGTATTGCCGAAGCGATCGATGCGGCGATGATCATCATCGCGACCCGATCCGGTGGCACCGCTTGGGTTAAAAGTAAATCGCGTAGTTCAATCCCAACACTTGGCGTCAGCGACTGCCCTGCCACCTTGCGACGAATCCAGTTGTTCTGGGGAATTCGCCCGGTAGGGATCGAGAAGATGGCCAGCCCCGCAGAAATTCGAATGAAGATCTGCGAATGGGGAAAGGAAAACAACCAATTGAAAAAAGGCGATCGTGTGGTGTTCGTTACCGGAAGCGGTGTTGTCGAAAAGGCACACAATTCCGTTGTCGTTCATACGGTTGAGTAATTAACTCTGCAGGACACCGATCGCAAGTCACGCGCACCTTGCGATCGGGATGTCACGCTTATCTGTCTTGGTCAATCAGCTGATCGTCGGCGCGATGGCCCATGTAGCGATAGACTTGTGGGTCAATTCGGTTGGACAAAAAGACCACGGCCCCATCGGCAAGCGCGAATTGAGCACCACCGGCGTGATGACTTGCAAATCCGCCGACTTCAGTGACCGGCTGGCTCCGTTCATCAAAGGGATCTGATTCGATCAGATTGAACTTGTCAGTGTTGCGAAGCGTCGCACGCGTTCCGCTGACCCATCCCAAGGCATCTTTGTCTCCCAACGTTTCGCCAAGCATGATCGTGTTGGTGGAACCATCGGTAATGTCTGAAAACCGCGTGTCGCTATTGAGATAGAAGATCCCGTGGTTGTCCGTGTCGATCTGGGTTTCCCTGTCGTTGTGACAACCGGCATAGTGGCTTGTGCCAACACGGGGCGTTAAGTTCAATCCGTACTCGTGTGGGTTTGATGGGCAGAGAAAGTACTGTATCCGATGCTCACGGACCTCCGCATTGGCCGGATCGTAAACGCTCTTGTCAAAGTCCAGCTTTTTGAAGGCGACATGCTGTTCAATGTAGGGCAGGATTTGAGTCATCCAGCCGATATGTTTTCCGCCACCCACTTCGCTGCGAATTGGACCTTCGTCGTCAGTAACGCCAGGAGGAAGGTGGTCCATCGAAAATTCAAAGTGATGGCACGACAAAGCGATTTGCGCCATGTTGTTTGAGCACGACATGCGGCGTGCCGCTTCACGAGCGGCTTGCACAGCGGGGAGCAATAGACCGATCAGAATTCCAATGATCGCAATGACAACCAGCAATTCGACCAGGGTAAAAGCACTACGTTTCATCTTTGGCACTCAATTGAAATTGATAGGACTGTTGTGTTAATTGTGGCGAAGTTCCCAGATGGGCTTTGATCGACACCACCAGGTTTTCGTCAACCTGGATTTCCGCGATTGCAGGAATGGTTTGTCCTTGGAAGTCGATCTCCGTTTCCCAGGATTCGCGTGTGAATTGGTTGTCGGCGCGATACTGTTTGACCGAACGAAGGATTGCCGCATCAAGAAACCGTTCGGTCTGCAACACTTGGTGACGCAATTTGGTTTCGCGACGAACGCGGTTTGCTGAATACATCAATGACAAGCAGAGGGAGATGACCACGACCATGCATGCGAGAACGCAGACGGTGATCGTGCCACGGCGATTCGTTGGACGCTTCGACCGGTGATGGTGGATCATGAATCGACCTCTGCGTTTTGGTATCGCAGCCGAAGTCCTGCGATGGCTTGAACCGTTCGCCACAGAGGAGCTTTCAGATGGGTGTGCGAGTTCAAGGTGAAAACGTCCAGCTTGACGCTTTCGGTTGCTTCATCAACTTCGAAGTGCGCAGACCTGGGCAGTTGCCATTGGTATAGTTCGCGAGCGAGCACACCGGTTTCGCTGCGGTGTTCCACTGCGATCCTTTGTGATTTCGATTCATAAGTAACAGTGCTTCCATCTTGAAGCCGGATGACCAGTTTTTGATGGGGCGTGTCGGCGAGCTGTTCGAGGGTGACTTCGGACGCAAGGTGAATCTGACTGCGAAGCTGACCCGAAAGCATGAAGAAACGCTGATCGTCAGTGATTCGGTGCCGACTATTGGTCGCCCATTGAAACGATTGTTGAATCAAGTTGGTGGAAACCATCAGGACGATACTGCTAATCGATATCGAGATCACGACCTCGCGGAGCGTGAATCCTTTGGAGCGTCTGTTCCTTGTAAATTGTCTCGCTGGTTTCATGATGGATCCTCCTCGGAGGAAGCCGTCGATGGCGTGTTGGTGATCACCACGACCCAACCGACCAGCTTGATCGGAGGAGGATCGCCGAGGCGTGTCCAGTCCAGCGATAGCTCGATCCTCTGTTCACCATTGACCGTACGGAGTTCTCCGGAAATCGATGCGTCGGGAAGCTGTCTTGAAACGGACTGATCAACGACAAGCTTTTCCATCGCAACTTGACGATCCTCTTTGTCGAGTGCGATCAATCGGTCGAGCTGCGCCGACAGTTCGTCTGTAGCGAGTTGGTAACGCTGGGCGTCTTTCCAGACTCGGATCGAGCGAATTGCCATGGGCGTTGCGATTGCCATCAGCGAGACAATCAAGCCAATCGCCGTAACAACTTCCAACAACGCAAATCCGGGACGTCGTCGAATGCGGTAGGCCATTCGTTCGCTGGTCTTGGTCGGTTTTGATGAAAGCGATTTCATAGTGCAAGCACCAGTGATGTGAGTGACTGAAAGACGGCTAGCACACACCAGCTGACGGGGATCGCAACCAAGAGCACCGGCAGAAACTGAAGCACCCGAACCCACTGCATTCTGCGAGCTTCCGCTTGTGATCGCATCTGAGACGTTAGCTGAAGCAACGCCCAACTGCGGATTCGATCATCGGACAGTTTTGCCAAGTGTTGTGTTTGGCCATGGTCAACCAGTCCAAGGCTAGCCATGGCCTGCCAAGCTTCGGCATCGGATCGCGATTGGTTGCGAACATACAACAGTTTTTTGCCGGTTGGGCGGTGAGAATGATATTGTGCCGCCGCGGTCAAGATTGGTGCCAGCGGAACCTGTTGCTCTGCGGCAAAGGCGAATAGTCGAAGAAGCGAGGCCTTTTCTTGACATGACGATCGACGTAACCAACGCAAGGGGCGTCGCGAAGTGATGTAGCGGCGAAAGTCATCGAACAGCAGTAGGAACGCAAAGCCAACTCCCAAAGTCAGGGCGACAGGCAAGGCCCAAGCTGTGTTGCGAACGAGTTGGGAAAGCAGTGCCATTGCGGGAGGTAGCTGCAAATCAAAATCATCAAAAAGGCTGAGGATCGAAGGAAGGATAAAGAGATAGATGAAAACGATGACCAGTGCCGAAGTCAGCATCATGAAGATCGCGTAGCCGACCGCGCTGTTGATTCGTCCGTCGCGGCTGGAGCGATTGAGAAGTTCTTCATGGTCCAACATGAACCGCAAGACTTGTTCGGTAGATGCGATGTCGCTTCCACAGCGGACAAGAAGCGTGTCGTCTTCTGGTAGGATTCCGTTGCAATGGTTTAGGGCGGTACCCAATGGGCTTTCCGCTTTAAGCCAGAACGCAAGTTGTTCTAGCCTCCGGCTGTAGCGACCACGATACTCAGAGGCAAAATTCAGAGTGACAGTCGATGCTGGAATCGCTTTCGCATAGGCGACCCACAGAAGCCTGGTCAACGCGTGCCGGCGCGTATCCAGAGAATCGCCGTTGAATCTGTCCGGTAGGAAGTTTCGTATGTTCTTCATGCGAGATCGGATCAAGACGACAGTGACGTGACCAAAGACAGTAACGGTGAAAGCAACGCGACCACGACAAATCCGACGAGCATCGCAACACCGACGATGGTCAACATTCCGATGAACATCGAAAGAAGACTTGATTGATTGAATGCGAGTTCTTGGTAGTTTTGGGCTAAGGCTCGCAGCATCGTTGTGTCTTGTCGGGAATCAGGTATGCCATCAGGTGGCGATTGAGTTGACGCGAGTTCGATCGCAAGTGCGAGGTTAGCTGGGATCGAAATGATTTCGGTCGATCGCACTGATCGACCGGTGCGTTCGTGTTCGGAGTACCGCTGTGCCAATTCGGTGATCCCGAAAAACAGTTGCGTATGGTTGACGCAAACTCCCGCGATGAACAACGCATGTGAAGTTGGCAGCCCTTCCTCGATCATTTCAGCAAGCTGGATCGAAAGCTTGGCAAGATGCTGTTTCGGAGGTGAAGAAATCCAAGAGTGGCGATTGGACCAATCATGAAATAGAACGCCGCGTTTGATCATTGCGATAACCGAAATGAAACCGGCGATGGCAATCGCACCAAGCGTTATCGGGACAATAACATGCGATGTGACCACCTCGGAAATCGAGATCAGCAATCGAGTTGGCGCCGGGACCAAGATGCCAAATTCACGGAACATGTCGGCAAATGGCGGTACCACGAAGAAACAGATCAATATGCCGAGCAAAGCGGCAACGGTGGAGATCGCGATCGGGTACGCGAGGAAACGCAATCGCTGTTGGCTGACAGCGCTTTGATAGGCGGCCTGTTCGGCAAGGATCGAAGTCACATCGGCTGATCCGGTATCCGAGCGCAAGGTGAGCAGCCAGTGTAGGTTCGGGTACTCCCGGACAAGACTAGGGGCATCGGTGTCGTTGGCAACGGCGGTTGCCATTTGTTGAAGTCGATGACGCAGCGTTGCATCGGGAACCGAGTCGGCGATCGAGTTTAAACGCGATTCCCAATGTTGGTCTTCGGATCGGATTTTGGTGATCCGGTCATGAAGTGCGGCATAACGCCGTGCGGTATCCAATACGGCTTCGCTCATGGCGTGGCCTCGATCGCAGTCGGACTAGGCGAATGGTTGGTCGTCGCGGATAGGGGCGTTTGGAATGATTCCACTGGGTAGGCAGAGATCGAATAGAAGGTGTCGATCCAGGGAACGAACAGCAACAGGGAGATTCCCAAGACGATGAGGCTTGCCAGTGACAACCCGACGATCTGGGGCAAACGCATCATTTTGAAGTTGCGAGTGTACTGGGCAAGAAACCCGTACATTCGCACGGTGCGGGTCAAGCTGTTGCGACGGTAGGCGACCGAATTTGAATTCTCGCGATCGAACAACTGTTTGATCATCGGGTCACCAGCGGCTTGAGAATCGACCAAGCGCTGGGCGAGTTCTTGATCGATTCCCGAATCGACGAGAGCCAGTATGCGCTGAGCGTTTGATTGTTTTTGCAGCAACTTTCGATGGTCAGTTGCCCCAGGAAGCCGGTTCGCAATCGCCTTTGTCGACTTTCGCCATGCGATCCAGCCGATGATCAGGAGTGCTGGAAATCCCAGTACCCATACCGCTCGCGTTTCCATGATCAGGATTAGCAATTCGGTAACCGAGCCGGGTTGCGATCCCAGTTGTCGATGTTGGGCGACGATCGTGGGCGTCGTTATCGAACTGAGAATGATCAGGACGAAGAAGCTTAGTGACATGACGACGATCGGTTCCACCATCGCTACGCGAAGTGGCAACGCTGATTCCTTTGCCGCACGCGGTTCGATTGCCAAAGACTCGAACACGCTTGCAGGGTTTCGCGTGACCAACAACGCTTCTGCGATCGAACGATATCGCGACGGCAGGTTTGACTCTGAAAGGAACGCCCCCAGTTCCAAGTCTCGACCGGCCAATGGGATCAACTGGGTGTTAATCTGAATCAGTTGGTCAATGCTCGAATCACCGAACCCAAAGTCCAGCGGGATCCCAAGTTTCAGCACTTCGATCGCATGCTGATTGAGCGAAATCAATCGGTCTGCAGGATAATCGGGCATAGCAAAAAAGGGGTCAGGGCTCTTTTTCGGGGAGCACGTCCGGGGATCGGTACCTGAAAGTCACTTGCTGGCACCCCGTCGTTCCGAAGTCGGGGGAACACCCGAAGGCAATTGAGAGAGGGCTACCGCGTCTGGTTTGCAGCAAGCGATGTGGAAGAGATGCGCAGCGACCACGCATTTATTTAGAGAAGAGACAATTTCCAGAACAGAAGACATCTGGAGGGCGAAACGCTTCAGGTCTCGCCCAGGGACGTCAAGAACCCGGATCGGTCAAGAATCCGGGGCGGCATGGACCCCTGCGTAGCAAGGAGTTCGGTCGGTCAGAAACCTCGCTCGCGGGGATTGAAGACTGGACCGAGATGGCTGAAGTCGCCGCGACTACTTCAGATCAATCGTGTCCATCACCTGGTAGGTTGGCCCCTGTTTGTCCAGAAAACTGGCCATCAGGTTGACTTCATCGACCACCATTTCGCCAAGATTGGTGTCGCTGAGTTCTCTCATCGCTTCGGTCAATTCTTCGCTCGCTCGCCCGCCTTTGCTGCGGGATCGTCCCAGCGTCAGATGGGGGCGATAATCCCTCGGTTCTGGTTTGAATCGGAGGTCTGCCAATTTCAATTCGAGCTGGGATACCATCTCGACCAGCAGCCCCGAGGGGTCTTGAATACCTGCGTACAGCACGCGAGGTTTTTCAATGTTGGGAAACCCACCGGCGCCAGAAAAATGGAGTTCGAAGGGTTCGATCTCGCAAGTCACACTGCGAATCGCTTTGCAGACATCGTGGATTTCGACATTGTCAACTTCGCCGAGGAACTTCAGTGTCAAATGCAGGTTGTCGATCGGAACCCACTTGATTCCACTATCGATGGGTTTGAGTTTCCGAATGATCTTTCCTGCCGCGGATGTGATTCCCGGGGTGATGGGGATGGAAATAAAACTGCGGATCGTTTGCATAATGTTATTGAAGTTCTTGGCTTGTCGTCTTTGGAATCACCAAAGCGATTTGTTTTGTAGTGCGGAGTGATTTCATGGCGACTTTTATTCCTCCGCCATATCAGCCCAGTCGGCTTTACCGTGGCGGGATGCTGCAGACGCTGGCTTCGCTACGTCGGCCCGTCGTCCGTGCTCCTGAGTCGCAACAACATATTGTGCAACTTCCTGACGGGGACAGCATTGTGCTGCATCAGTCGGGACAGTGCGATGGGAGGGTGATACTGCTTTTTCATGGTTTGAGCGGTTGCCATCAGTCGCCCTATATGGTCCGCCTCGCAAGTCGATTTTACCAAGCCGGTTGGACGGTGTATCGGGTCGATGCCCGCGGGTGCGGTGCTGCGAGAGAAATGGCGGTGGGGATCAGTCATGCCGGACGTAGCGAAGACGTGTGGGCTGCATTCGATTTCGTTGGCCGTCAACATCGCCATGCGAGGATCAGCGCCGCCGGCGTTTCGTTGGGAGGCAATCAGCTATTGCGAATGATGGGACGGCTCGGTGAAGGCATCGAGGGAGCGGCAGACTGGTCCGATCGGGTCGGCCGTATCGCGGCGATTTGCCCACCGATCGATTTGGCTCGCTGCTGTGAGAATATGCAGCGTCGGTCTCGCCGGTTTTACAACCGCTACTTCATTCGAGCATTGCTGAAAGGTTTGCCGCGACGTGTCCGCGAACGAGAGCAGTTCCAAAAGGCGATCGGTCAGGGGATCCCGCGGACACTTTTTGAGCTGGACGACCGTTTGACGGCACCGCTGAGCGGGTATTCCGGGGCGGCTGATTACTACCAGCAGTGCGGAGCGATTCGCGTCGTTGATTCCAATCGCTGGCCAACGCTGGTGCTTGCTGCCGAAGATGATCCGATCGTTCCGGCAACTTGCTTTGATGCGGTGAACTGGCACCAACGGACACAATTTATCTTGACGCCAACGGGGGGGCACGCTGGCTTCATCGATCGCGATGGAAAGTGTTGGATGGACGAGGTGGTGTTCCAGTGGATCGATCGCGGTGCGCAATCAACAGCCGCTTCACTGGATACCGCTCCATCAATGACTGCCTCGTAGGTAAGCGATCGAGCCTACATTCATCTGAAAAGCGCCTTCGCTGTAACTATTTCCCTTCGCTGTGACTTTTTCACGCCAAAACGACTCGGTCCTGGCTTCGAATCGATCAAAGCTGTGCGGAGTTGATGAAATCACTTTGATATTTTACGGCTTACTGGTGTAAGCTGTGATTCGTTTGCATTCAGGTTGCAGACTGGCAGGTTACAACTGGGGCTGCAGTTTGGGCGACGTTGAGGGCGGTGTGATGAGCGGTGAATATCACGGCTGGGACGAAGAAGGTGACCACTGGCGTTTTGCGGATGTGAAAGGTCGCCCTAAGAATGAATTCGTTTTTCTGATCGAAGACTTTGGTGGTGAAACGACCGCCCGACAAGCGCTTTCTGCAATCATGTCCGCGATGGCACAATTTCAAGAACGTGTCCAAGTCGTCCAGACGGATTGCAACACACGTCTAATCCAGAAATTACGCGAGGCATCGCTGGTTCGAGTGGCCGAAATAACCGATGGCGGAAGCAAGCAGTGGGGGATTTTGGGCGCGACTGCTAAGCCACCGACGCCCAAAAAACGGTTTAAATGGAAGTTCTGGGCCTCCTGATCTGTCGGCGACTCGCGGACGCGATGTGTGAGAACCTGTCGGCGGAATAGGGTTCTTCGGACTAAACGGCGGAGTCGGCAAAGTTTGCCGCACGGGTTTTTCGGTAAAATAATGCGACCATGTCGGCGCCGAAATTCATCTGTTTCCTGTCCGCGATGTTGAGCCAATCTGGTGTCCCAACCGAGCAAGCGAATGACCATTCGAACGCCTATTGCCGGGGCCGTTTTGATTGCCGCATTGACCTTCGGGTTGACCGCTTGGGATGCTCAACGGAATCAGATTCGGCTAGAGGCTCCTAGCGGCGAGGTTTCTTCGGTCGACGAAGCCCGGATCGCCGAATCATCGCGGCGGTTGGCACGAGCAAAGTTCTATGACCTGCAAGTCATCCCGCTGCTTTCTGGTATCGAAGACGAGAACCGTGCAGCGGCCGAGCGATGTCTCGAGCGCGTGAAGTCAACTTTGGATCGATACCACGATGGCGTCGATGGTTTTGTTAAAGACATGACCAGTATCCGGACGCGTTTTGGCATCATCAAGCGGATGCCTGCGGGATGGTGGAAGGACGATGGTCGTGTCGAGTTGTACGTTCAGCAGAAATTCGAACAGCATCTGTTTTCAGCTGAGAAGCTGGTCGAGGATGTCTCCGGCAGCTTGGTTCAATTTCGAAGCGACATTGTTGCCAATCAAAACGCATTGCTGACCAAAGTCCAGGCATCACTTAGTACATCGGACTTACCAGAAACCGACTTCGGACTCGACGACGCAGTCTTTACCGACTTGTCGGGACCATTAAGCCAGTATGCAACGAGCCAGGGCAGTGCCAGCGTTGAGTTGATGATTGGTGCATTCGTGGTCGGCGAAGTTGGCGCCTTTGCGGCGCAGTCGGTTGTTGGTGGATTGTTGGCTCGGTTTGCACCGTCAATCGCGATCGGGTCGGCCGCAGGGGCTAGCGCGACCGTTGGTGCCAGTGCGAGCGGAGCCGGGGGCGGATCTTTAGGCGGTCCCGTAGGCACCGCGGTTGGTTTCGGTGTTGGGCTGGCTGTCGGTTTGATTATCGACTGGTGGATGACCGAAAAATTCGAAGCCAAGTTGGCAACACAGATGCATTCCTATCTCGATGAACTGGAAGCAACTTTGGTGGCTGGCAGTCCAGCCCAAGACAGTCCAGCCAGGAACAGCCAATCGAGTCAAGGGCTTGCGAGTGCGCTGCCAAAGGTCTGTGCTCAATTGAATACTGCCTATCGCGACCGCTTTTTTGAAGCCATTGTTTTGACCAACCCAATTCAGGGAGATTGATCGCATGCGTTTGGGAATGCAAAGCCACGCAAAAATCTTTTGCGTTAAACGGATTGGTTTAGCAATGGGCATCGCGATTTCGTGTTCGCTGGTTTCGATACCATCGACTGCCAACGCGTCTACGTTCGGAAGCACTTGGGGTGTGACGCCGGGATTGCTTAGCGGAGCCGCCGTTGCACGTGCCGTGATGAAATATTTCGGCAAGGAAGGAGCCGAGGAGGCGACCGAGTTTTTGGCCCGTAGTGGTGGCCGGGAACTCGCCGAGCGTGTCGGTTCAACCGCGCTTCGCGAAGGTGGCGAAGAGGCTACTGAGCAGGTCGCACAATTGGTTGCCAAGCATGGCCCGGATGCCTTGAAAGCTCTCGATAACTCACCTCAGCTGACTCCATTGCTTTCAGCGCTCCGCGAATTGCCGGAGTCACAAGTGAAGGCTGCGCTGACTCGGTTGTCGGCTGGTGCAGCAGGGAAAGAACTGGCCGAAACCGTTGTTAAAGGTGGAGCACGTGCTCTGAAAAGTGAAATCAGACATCCCGGTGTCGGTGGAATGCTGACTCGAACATTGGGAGACGACGGTGCGAAACTCGCGACCGACCTTAGTACCGATCAGGCGATCGCGGTCGCCCGGCATGCCGATGCCATCGCTTCGTTGCCAGCAGCACAGCGTGCCGGTGTGATGCGTTTGTTGCACAACGATGCCGAGCGGATGGTCAAGTTCTTTGGTCGCTTTGCTGCAAACAACCCTGGCAAGACGCTGTTTACAGCGGCGACAACCACGATCGTTCTAGCCGAATCGGATCGGATTCTTGGTGGCGATGAAATTGTGTTTGACGCCGATGGAAACCCAATTGTCGTTTCAAAGGCAGGTTTGATCGGACGAACCGTCGAATCGGGTGGCAAAGCGTTAGGTCATGTTTCGGCTAACTATCTGCAGCCCTTGTTTTACGCGTCGATCGCTTTCGTCTTTTCGTTCGCGGCGCTGTTTATCTTCGCCAAGCTTTACCAATCACATCAACGAGAGAAGTTGATCGCCGGAGGCGGTCACGGGGCTGGCGATGTTGTCGATGGGAAAAAGGTCGACAAGTAATGTCCGCCGTTCGGATCGGCACTAGGATTTGCGTCGGAACCAACTTTTGCGTTTGACGTAGCAATCACGCATCAAATCGAAATAAACCGCGTGGTTGTTCTTTTCCAAAAGCGGAAGGAACTTGTGAATCCCCTCGGTGTCGATCAGTTTGCGTTCCGCTTCAGTGATCGTGACCAACCAGAACAACTGGATCGGGTTTCCAAGGATCTCTTTTGCAGGAATCGGTTTGGAATCAGAATCGACCGTTGGCAGCAGATATACAGCGTCTCGCTGGTCGCTACCCGACATCACGTCTCGCAAGTGATCCAGCCGTGCGGTGTTGCCAATCGCTAAACCTTGTCCCTGTTGGTAGGGGAGCTTTGCTGCGGCACGGAGAATGGTAATCGCGGTTTCATCGATATGAGTTGCGTAGAACACAAGCTCGGCACGAACGGTGCTTTGGCGGTTAGGCATCGTGATCGGGTAGTCGCTCATGCCACTGGTGACGAGCGTGTTGTAGTCACGCGATTCATGCGGGCCATGTACCGAAACATCCACTCGCATTTCGGTATCAGGATCAACATCGTACCGAATGCAGGGACCGAAGCGTTGTTGCAATGCGTCTTTGCGAAACGAGATCACACTTTCATGTGATGTTGATGTTGCCGGCTCCGATGATTGATTTGTGCGGTCAAGTTCTGAGTCTGCGAACGTTCCACTATCGCCCAACTCAAACGCTTCATCACGAAGGTCCGTTTCCAGCGACGAACCGAGGATGTCGTCAAGGTACGGGGGTGTTTGAATTTCTTCAGCGTCCGACCCACCATGCGACAGATCCAAAGATGATTCATCGTCATAGTGAATGAAATCTGAGTCGTCGTCCTGTTCGATTTCGGATTCCGAGAAAACATCATCCCAGCTAGTTGCTTCAGTCGAGGTCGGCACGGTTTGCGACGGAGTGATTTCGGTGGGGCTGGTGGAGACACTTACCGATTTCGGAACGAAAGGTTTTGCGGCTGTTGCCACCTTCGATGATCGACGAGCAGAGGGTATCGGAGCCGATGGGATCCGAGCCAGGGGATACTCAGGTGATTCCAGCGTCGGCAAGTTGTTGATGGTTTCGCCGCTGTCCTGTTCTGTGAGATTCAATTCACGTTGTAGCAGTTCGTTTTCGCGCCGGATCAGTTCGGCTTCGCGTTTGGAAAGTGAATCTTGGCGAGCAGCAAAATCTGCAAGTAGCTTCTTCTTTTCCTGCAGCAAGTCTTCGCCGGAGGGTTGTCGATCGCCTTCTTCAATCGTTTGCGTTTCTAGAGCTTGTTGTGATTTGATCGCTTCGCTCTGAAGCCGCTGTAGTTCCGCGTTTGATGATTCAAGTGCGAGCTGCAGTTCGGCGACAAGTTGGTCTCGTTCGAGCAATTGGTTTTGAGCTTCGCTTGCTTCGGCGATGGCCTTCTCTGCAGCCTCGCGTGCTTCGTCTGCAGTCGCACTGGCCTTGTCTGCAGCTGCAATGGCTTCGTCAGCAGTCGCACGGGCTTCGTCAGAGTTTTCCCGTTCGGTCGTTACCGACTGTTCGCGGAGATTCAATTCTTCTTCGCGTTGAACCAGTTCTTGCTCAAAAGTTTGATTCGCTTGTGATTGTTCTTCGAGAGCGGCAGTCTGTTCTGCTAGCTCGGATTGGTGTTTCAGAATCTGTTGTTCGCGATCGTCAAGTTCGCGTTCTTTCTCGGCAAGCTCTTGGGACTGTTGATCGAACTTTGCACGCAGTGCGTCCATTTCGGCTAGATCAGCTTCGAATTGTTCTCTGCTCGCCGCCTGTTCCTGAACGGCTTCGTCCAGTTGATTGCGAAGCGTTTCGTTTTCGGTGTTCTTTTCGGCGAGTTGCTGTTCGGCTTTTTGGAGCTTGGCTGTTACTTCAGCGAGATTCTGATCTTTCTCACCCAGTCGAGCGTTAAGGTTGGCGACTTGCTTTTCAAGTTCCGACGTGCTGACTGTTGATGCGGTTTTTTGCTCCGCAGAAGAGAGCGGCTTGGTGGACTTCACCTCTGGAACTTTTTCCGCAGGGAAGTCCAGGCCAGCAATCGTTATCGCGGCGACCCATTGGTCATCGCCGATACCGATACCCGCGTTCGGGCGAATCGCACCGGCGTCAACATAACGCTGAAGGTGTTCGATGGAGTACGGACCACGCTGTCCATTCTTGGTCTTGATGTACCACTGTGTTGACATCATCCGTCCGGAAAAAATGATCGTGTTGCCTCTATAGAGACGTCCCGCAAGTTAACGCGAAATACGGCGACCAAAGTCGTGCGAGAATCGACAAAATTAAACGGACAATGGCCATTCAGAAAGAATGGAGAATTGGCGATGTCGATTGCTTACCGCTAAACCCCGCTTCGTTTACCCGCAGACGCACACCTGGCTGATGTCAGGATAGAACGGTGGCGAGTGTGACAGGACGGTTCAGAGTTGCCGCAGTCTAGATAGGCTATCAAATCTCCAATCATTGGTCATTTGACAGTCGATTTAAGACAGCCGCGGGTCGCTGGGCAGAATTGTTGGCAAAATCAAAGTCAACCCGCCGCCTAGCCGTCGCGACTGCTATAGGCATCAGGACCCTACATTCGTGTGCTAGTGCCTTTGGTCAAGGCCATGAAGGCTGATTCGAGGTCCAATTCCTCTTCTGTGAACCCTCGAAGCGGGATGTCATTTTCGATCAGCAGCTTGGGAAGGTCACTGTAGTCATCGATATCTGGCCGAAGAACCACTCGGACGCTCGCATCACCCGGTTCACAGTCCTGCACTTTTTCATGCCCTTGTAGACAGTCGATGATGTTTTGCATCTGGTCTGGGCGATGAGGGGTGACGACCAATACTGTGTGTTCACGAACCATGCGAATCACCTCGGTAACCTCAGCGTTTTGCTTCAGCTCACCACGGTCGATGATGCCTACCTTGTTACATACGTCGGCAAGTTCGGGAAGGATGTGACTGCTGACGATAATGGTCTTGCCCATTTCGCCAAGTTTTCGCAGCAGGTTTCGCATCTCGATCCGGGCTCGCGGGTCAAGACCGCTCAAAGGTTCATCGAGTAACAAAACCTGAGGATCGTGAAGCAGTGTTCTGGCCAGACCCAAACGTTGTGTTTGTCCGCGTGAAAGTGTGTTGGCAAAGGCGTCTCGCTTGAAATCGAGGTCGACGATTTCAAGCATCTCGTCGACGCGTTCTTTGCGTTGTTGTCCGTTGATGCGATAGGCGGCGGCAAAGAATTCAAGGTATTCGACAACGGTCATGTCGTCGTAGACGCCAAAGAAGTCGGGCATGTAGCCGACCAGCCGACGGATTTCTTTGGGCGCGGTGTGGACCGAATAGTCGCACACGTAGGCTTCGCCGTGGGTCGGTTCAAGAAGTGTCGCGATGATTCGCATCGTGGTCGTTTTACCGGCACCGTTGGGGCCGATGAAACCGAACAGATCACCGGCTTGTAAATCCAAGTCGATGCTTTTGATTGCGAACGCGTCGCCGTACTTCTTCGTTAAATCGACAGTCTTGATCACGATTTCAAACTCAGGGGCTCAGCAACGTCGACCGAACAGGTAAAACGACGCGCACCATTGATAAAACGTTTTCGGAAGTGACCTTACGCAGCTCAGAATCTTGATCCGAGGTTCGGTCGATGACGCCCAGTTGGACCAGGGGCTGCTCGGAACGACCGATCAGCATGCAACGATCTTCTGACAGGACGTCTGTTAGATCCAGTTCGCCTAAAATGTCATGTCGCAGTCCCGTGTAAAGCTTTCCGCCGGCAGCTTCGTGGAACATCAACATGTCCGTGACTCGGCCGAGGTCACCAAAGTCTCCTGGGGACCAAGGTGCCGATTCGGCAGAGCTGTCATCGGAGGAAACCTTGCGAGTCAGTCGCCAGCGAAAGTTTCGTTGACGCAGATTTTCGATGGAAGGAATCGTCGCTCCGGCAGGAACTCGCGTCGGTAACAGGTAAGCTGTGTTCCGATAGATCAACATGCCATCGAGAACGTCAACCGGTAGCGGGTTGGTGAAATCGCCCCGCAGCAAGTCGCTGCCGGGACGACGAATCACCGTTGTCGCTTTCTCGGAATCGGCATCGAAGTATTTCTTCGTCGCAATTGATTTGCTACTTCGGGGAGCGATTGTCAGGTTCAGGATCTGTGATTTCGATCCTGCAAATTCGTCGCCTTGGTTTCCATCGGTCTGATCCGCGGTGATTTCGTAGGGCAGCAAATTGTCATTTTCACCAGCCAGTTGAATTCCACCAAACACCTTGCCGGGATAGCCGAAAGGAAAACTGATCGACTGATTGTTGTCGGTGTCTTTGGTGACCATCTTCGCGAGGTCTTCGGACGCTTCGATAACCAAGTCTGCTTTGATCGGGTCATGGGCATACAGCGAGGACCACAAAAACGATCGCCCGACACCATCAACCAAGTCCAAGTCGGTGATCTGAATCTGGTTGGTGCGGACTAAGTCCATCGACGATTCGGGGGCTTGGATGTCCGGATCCAATTGCGGACGCGCTTGCAAGACAAGAACAATCGACAAGACGACCGCGAATAGTGGAAAGGTGATCCAGCCTAGCAAGGGCTTGCCCAGAACACGGTTGATCAACAGGTAGTCCAGAGGCCCGATCGCGGCGATCAGGATCAAAACGATCAGCGAAACTAGCGAAAAACCGAATTGCTTTTTAATTGCAAATTGGTCCAGGACGCCTCGCATCTGACCGGACAAATCGTTGAATGTTGTTGATCCGTCGGCAGCTGCGTTACGGTCATTTTCTTCTTCCAGCAATTCGCCAACTGCTTGAATCACAAGTTCGGTGCGTTCTGGCCACTCGGCAAACAGCGGTTCTTCCAAGTCGGCTGCAATGACAGATGCTTTGCCAAGTCCGACGATGTATTCAGCGATCAGAACGGCGGAAACACGGCGAGTGGTGCGGCCAAGCAAAATAGTTTTGCCGGTCCGGCGTGGCAATTTAATCCCACGGAAAACGTCTAGCGGGGTTTGGCTACGTGTGTAAGTCTCGAACGCTGCCGGGTCATAGCGATACAGTTCGGCGTCTTCTAGTGGAAGCAGGTCGATTAACCACGGTGCCAGTTCGGCGACTTGTTCGGTGGAATCGCCAAGTGTCAGTAGAATGCGACCGCCGCTTCGGATCCATCGGGTTAGCGCGGTCGCCTGAAGTTGATCCATTTGGCCGATGACATCGATACCAGCGCCGTTGATCATCACCAAGTCAACGCCGTCATAGCCGAGTTGTTGTCGAGGCAGGACCGCAGCGGAAGCAACTTTCGAAACGGCGATTCTGGCTAACTTGTCAGTCAGAACGTTCGACGTGCCGAGTGAGTCGATACCTAGAGGGTCACCGATGGCGACAACCCAAGGCATGTTAGGCGGAATCAAGGACGGGCCGAGCGCGGGGTTTCCGGCTTCAGGGAGGCGTGATTTCGCAACCGTCTGTAGTTGCCCATCGACAGACGAGCGGACTTCAACGGGGGCGGCTTCCGAACCGGCAACGATCAGACCCAATTCGATCGAGCCCAATTCGTGATTTTGTTGATCACCAGGTTTGATGTCGGAGGCGTGATAGCGAACTCGGACGCCGTCGCCATCAAGTGTTTCTAGAACAATGTTCTCTGCCGCTTTGACATCGGGATCGGTCAAGCGAACGGTCGTCATATGACCGAGTCGGTAGTGACCGTTGATTCCGAATTGGAGCCCATCACCGAGAAGCGGAGTCGCGCTGCCCGATTGGCCAAAGGCAGGCGAGGCAATGAATCCGACAACGAGCAAAAGTGCTGAAGCGAGCAGTTGGTAGGCGAGCGGTCGAAGCGTCATGGTTTCTCCGAATCAGGACACTCACAAACCAATTTGGAGCAACCCGGACAGCCGCTGCCGTATTTAGCGACCAAGGCTTCGTTCAAATCGATGTTTGCAACGTTAGCGATTGTGGCAAGCCAAGCGATGACGTCAGCAAATTCCTCGGCCAAATTTTGGCGGTCGGTTCCTCGCAGGGCCGATGACAGTTCACCGACCTCTTCCATCAACCACATGAACGTGCCTTCTACCCCACGGGCGACGTCTTTCTCGTAGTACATCTGGTGGATGTGTCGCTGCAAGTCGGCGATCGATAACTCGTTGGGTTTATTCATGGTTTTTCAGCAGGCGAAATCGGTCGCAATGTTTTAGATCGCAATCCAAAAAACGGGAGGCCTGCCGCGAGTGAATTTATTGACGGAGAGAGGATTTCTTCGAATCAAAACAATCCAGCGGCAAGTCGGATCCCGCGGGGGACGGATTGGGCTGATTGTAGGGGCCGACGTCTGGATTCGCGATTGGGCTTCGATGAATCCCGTTTGCTGCAAATTTGGAGCGCATTGGGCCGACGGAGGCGGATTCAGGTGGAAACGCTATCGCAATAGACGTATTGCCTGTTAGATTGGTCGGGAGATTTCAAATAGGCATTCGTACAGCGCGCGATCAGATTTGGTTCACTTCGAGAACGCCGATCCGTCTGGAAATGTTGAAGAATTCATTTTTGGCATCGTCTCTGTGCGTTGACCAGTCGATTCGCTCTTCCTATCCCACGTCATTCGTTGACCGAAACAGCGCCTCAGCCGAAGTCGTCTAGCGACAAGATTCGTCCAGCGGATTTCCATCGGTATCCGTTCTACGCGCCTCGTTTTTGGCATGGGATGCGACCGTTGACATGGCTGGGCCTGTTGCGTGAGGGTGGTTTCCAGGTCCATCCGAGTCGCTGGGGCCATGTGATTGGCGTTTCTTCGGCGGTCCCATTTAATACCGTGATGGCGCGGATCCAGCAGGTCTTTTGTGGACGGCGGCTCGCCGCTGCGGAGCTTCACGGTCCACCGGTCTTCATCATCGGCCATTGGCGGAGCGGGACGACGTTGCTGCATGAGCTAATGGTGCTCGACGAACGCTATAGCAGCCCGTCCACATTCCAGTGCTTTGCCCCCCACCATTTCCTGATTTCCGAGTGGGCGTTTCAGAAATTCTTCCGTTGGTTGCTGCCGGGCAAACGTCCGATGGACAACATGGCGACCGGTTGGGATCGTCCTCAGGAAGACGAATTCGCGTTGATGAACCTCGGCTTGCCGTCTCCCTACCGGCACATCGCATTTCCTCGCCAAGAAGCTCGCGACCTGGATTACCTTGATTTCAAGGATGTTCCGCGACCTGAAATCGATCGATGGTTGAATGGCTTGCGACAATTTTTGTTAACGGTCAGTAGCGTGACCGGGCGACCCTTGGTGATCAAAAGTCCGACACATACCGGCCGCATTGCTGAATTGGCAAAAGCGTTTCCTGATGCCAGATTCATTCATGTCACGCGCGACCCTCGTTCGTTGTTTCCTTCGACGTGCCGCTTGTGGCATAGCTTGGCTGACATCCAAGGTTTGCAAGTGCCACGCCCCTATAAACCTGATGAAGACGGCGGGGCTATTACTCCTGAAAAGGAATATGTGATCGAGTGCTTCAGCCGGATGTATGGGGCCTATCTACGTGATCGGGAATCGATCGATCCAAGCCGAATTGTGGAACTGCGATACGAAGATTTGATCGCCGATCCGGTCGAATCATTGAGTTCGATCTATCAACGATTGCGGCTTAGCGACTTTGACTCCGTTCGACCAACGATCCAGCAATGGGCTGCTAGCGAGCACCGTGCCTACAAGGTCAATCGCCATCGATTGAGCTCTCAAGAGGAAGAGTTGATTCGTGATCGATGGAAAGATTACTTTGAAGCATACGGCTACGAGTGATCTAATCAGCCGCGTTTATTGACCGGCCTCGTTGACCGGACCGGTTCATCGGGTCGTGAACACAACGAACAAAGGCTCGATTCGAGCTAGCGATGCAGTTGTTGGCCCCGCCTTCGTCGTACCATTGGTAGAGCACCGCGTAGTCGGCACCGATTTGATGCGATGTCCAATAATCATGCGAGGGTTGTGATATCGTCGGCGTGTAACCGGAATGTCTGAACGGAAGTTCGGTCGCGGGGAAGATCGTTGCCAGTTCACCTGCTGTTGGTACACGCCAGTCCTGAAGCCGTTGGAGCACAAGTTGATCAGCGTAGCGTTGAGCTTCAAAAAAGTTGTGTTTGCCTGATTGACTCCCGTCGGTTTGCCAAAGTAGTCCTGTCTCTCGATCTTCTACGTAGAAGCCGTGATCGACAAAGCGATTTGCCTGGATCAGTCCGGCGTCTGTTTTGAGCTTCATTGCATGCTTCGTGACCTTGCCTTGGATTCGATAGTGAGGACTTCGTTGCCCGAACTTCAAAAATGCCTCGATGACAGAGGGATCTGATGGATTGAGTTGCAAGATATTTTCGGCAACTCTCGTTTGAAGATCCAGCGGTGCGTTGTAAGCAGTGCTTAGATACAACGGCAACAATTGAATCTCGGCGGCAGGCACACCGCTTGCCGGAGTCATTTTTAGTATGGCATCGAGATGCTGTTGGTTGTGTTGACCGCCAAGTGACGCCACACTCGCCGGCGAAGAGAATGCAGCGGCAGGCGGCATTGAAGTACGATTCGTAGTCGCTGGGCTATTTGGCAGCGAGCTCGATGGTCGGGTCGGAAGTCCAAACGATGGTTTCGGTTCGAGTGATGCTGACTTTCGAATCCGCTGTTGATCGTCAGGCGATAGCTTTGCAATTTCGTCTCGACTCAACATCGGAAATAGCTGTGGCATCCTGATTCCGAACTCAGGATGGTTGCGGCGTTTGACGACGATAGGACTGGCTTCGAATGCCTGGCGTGGGTGTCGCAGTAGATAGTCGATCGCGCGCCGGATCTCGATCGGTTTGGTACTCAGAAGGCCCGTTTCTATTTCGCTCGGTAGTGCCTCAGCAGGTTCATCCGCATGCACCAGCGGCGGATGCTGAACTGCTGTGTAAATGGCGACCGTTGCGAACAGTTGCAGTACAAGACAGAGCCGTTTCGTTCGGTTGTAGTCAGGCGACTGTAGACGTGAAAACATCGATCGATCCTTCAAAAATAAAAAAAACTCGCGGCAACTATCTTACCGCGAGTCTTGTAGTCATGTCGAAGTATCGGGCAGATCGCGAACTCGATCTCTAGGTTGTTACCAGGGCGTCGCGATAGCGTGCGATTGCGATTGATCTTCGACGCTGCAAGCCTAATGAATTACCGCTGGAAATTACGATCAAGTGCTTGGTTTTCGATGCTTTGGTGTCTTCGAGGTTGAAGCCTTGAATCGCTAACGCAAGTTCGTCAGCAACTTGCTTGGGTGGCTAGCCTAATGTGCCATTGCCGAGCAGGTTTCGTGGCAGTCACGGCAGCATTTCACACACTCGTCCATCCCACCGATCTTTTCACAGCTGTCTGCACATGCGGCGCAAATCTCCGCACAAGCTGCGCAATAGTGCGAATGGAATTCACTATTGCGGCTCATGAAGCTGACGCATGCTTCACAGGCAGCGATGCAGTCGAGCATTAGCTTCACGTGCTCTTTACTAACGTGATCCCCGCCTTCGCTTAGGCAAGTGGAAGTGAACATGTCACCCATCGTTGTCAAACAGCGATGGCAGTTTTCGATGCATTCTGATTTAAGGTCTACTGAAGTGCTCATTTTGACTCCTTTTATCGGTTGTCGAGTTACTGTTGACGTGTCGTTTTGGTCCTTCACAGTCGGTCCAAAAGGGTTTTCAAATCGAATAAAGTTAGTCGCACTTCCGATGCCAATTCGAATGTCGCGTCTTTGCATCGACCGCTAAAGCAAGAGACGCGATTGCAATCAATATGTATGTCGTGGCAGCTGATCAATTCGATCTCGTTTAAGCGCCGAGTTGAGCGTCTGTTTTCTGATAACTACTTGGCCGTGACTTGGCTTACCACTGCGGTAATGTTGTCTGGGCCGCCCGCCTCGTTTGCCATTTGAATTAATTTTTCGGTTGCTTGGTCGCAATCTGGTGAGTTCGCGACGACATCTAGCAACGTCTCGTCGTCAAGAACTCCACTAAGCCCATCGCTACATAGCAAGATGCGGTCACCTTCAGAGAGCTGCGTCCGAACAGCTTCTGGACGGACAATATTGCCGCCCGCTCCGACACAGTTCCACAGCACATGACGCCAGTGATTTAACGATGGGTCGTCTTTCTCGAATCCACCATCGGAAATCATCTGCTGAGCGATTGTGTGGTCCGTTGTTAGTTGGCGGATCTCGTTGTCACGAATCAGGTAGCAGCGACTATCGCCGGCGTGGACGACGTACATTTTTGGTGGGATGACATAAGCCATGGTGACGGTGGTCCCCATCGAGCGACTTCCGTCGTTGCTTTGAGACCACAACTTTTGCTGAATGGAGACTAGGCAGTGAGACAGTTCTTCGACGAAGTCGTCTTCATCCGAAGCGGTGAGCTTTAGAAACCACTGCATCATGTCGAGCACGTATCGAGCAGCGGCCTCGACAGCAATGCGGCTTGCCTTTTCACCGTCCGCATGACCGCCCATCCCGTCGGCTACAACGAGAAGGTGACCTTCTTGGCAACCGAAAAGCTCGTTTCCGCACTCGCTGTGATTAACGTCCGTGGCTCGGATTGTCAGCTGCCGGCGCAAATCGGCGATCAGGTAATGGTCTTGGTTTTCGCGTCGTTTTTTTCCCACGTCGGAGCGACCAGCCACTAGCAGTTCTAGTGACTTGGCAACGTCCAAGTCGATGGTCGTGTCGGCTGATGACTGTAACATCGTTCAGGGCTCCCACCGCCATTCCGGCGGGTTGTTAAGTGGGACGGTTGGTGTGTGGTTAATTTCTCGTTGCGGTTCAAGTCTTGTGCCAATGCAATCGCCAGTGGCGCGGTGTTTGCTGTCTCCGTCCGGGAAATATCCATATTGCCTCGCCTCACCTTGGGAAAACGATGGGACAGAAATTTCAAGTCAAGCAACACGTGCAGTGGGATCATGCAGGAAATACCGCGAAGGGCCAGATCACCGAAGCGTTCAAAGAAAAGGTAACGCGAACAATCAAGGGAAATGAGGTGACGAGGAATGCCAGTGAGGATGAACCTGCCTACCTGATTGAACAGGAAGATGGCGATCGCGTTCTCAAAAGTGAATCGGAGCTGTCGAAGGCGTGAATCACGCAACCGGTGTCGTTCGATACAGCGATCGGATCGATTGGTATGAATTCAAGCAGTCTGGCCGATTGGCCACCGGGTGTTTAATCGAGCAAGAACGAAGGGATGTGGGCAGCGATGTGGGACTACATCATCGTATTCGTCTGTCGTGTAGGTTTGCCGAGGAGGCTGCGGTACAATTGTTCGCTGCGAATCGCTACGCATGAACAAGTCTCCGGTGACTGGGAAAAGTTTCAGTCGTCACCCACCAACAACCTGCCGTTCCGAAAATGGTTCATCTCCCCGCTCGTTTTTTCTATGGCTGCTGCTGTGTCTTAATCCTTTCGACGTTCGGATGTGGGTCGAGTCAAAAAGGCGGGGCGGACGAGAGCCGTCTCAATTCTTCTGAGCCAGCTGATTCATCGCAGCCAACGGATAAAGAATCCGCTAAGGAAAAAAATCCAAGTCCGACGACGAAGCAGGCGTACGAAGTTAGTGCGGAGGAGTTGCTTGATGCTCGGCTTGCTCCCCAGGAAGTCGCTGACGGTTGGATTCGATTATTCGATGGGCACACACTGTTTGGATGGCAAGTTAGTGCAGATGCGAACTTTCGGATCAAAGATGGAACGATCGTTGTCGACGAGGGGCAGCAAGGTTTGCTCTGTACTTCAACGACTTGGGGCGATTTTGAGTTGACGTTGCAGTTCAATTCGGACGTAAAAACGAACAGTGGTGTCTTCGTTCGCACACCGCTTGTCCCCGAAGATCCGGCATCCGATTGTTACGAAATCAATATCGCACCGGACGACAATCCGTTCCCAACCGGAAGTGTTGTGATGCGGCAAAAGGTCGATGCTGATGCCGCCGGCCCACAGGCCGCGAACCAGTGGCGCGACATGAAGATCGTTGCCAATGGTCAGCACGTTACGGTCGAGCTCGATGGAAAAGTCGTTTGTGAGTATGACGATCCGACGGAACTGGAAGCTCGTCGCATCGGCCTGCAACACAATTCGGGGCGAGTTGCATTTCGTGACATAAAGATTCGCCCGCTCGGTATGGATGCGATGATCGACGAGTCGTTATCGAAGTGGAAGAAGTACCCCGAGATGCAGGGCGAGTTCACCGTCAATGGTGAAGGTGAGTTGCACGTCGATGGTGGAAAGACTCAACTAGAAACGCTTGATCGCTTTGGTGATTTCGTACTTGTCAGTGAGTACAAGATTGACAAACCCAACATGAATTCGGGCATCTTCTTTCGATGTATCCCGGGCGAAGAGATGATGGGATATGAATGCCAAGTCAACAACGATTTTAAGGACGAGTCGCGATTGTCACCGGCCGATTGTGGCACCGGAGGAATCTTTCGTCGGCAGGATGCACGCGTGGTTGCCGGTGACAACGGAAGTTGGGCAACGGTTTTGTTGCATGCTAATGGCAATCACTTTGCCGCGTGGGTCAACGGAGTCCAGGTTAGTGATTGGGAAGATACACGTGCCGAGGACGTCAACCCACGACGCGGTCGCCGCGATGAAGCGGGGACGATCATGATCCAAGGTCATGATCCAGAAACCGACGTGTTGTTTCGTGGTATGAAAATCACGACGATCGAATAGCAGATGCGTTGGTTTACGTGGTGTGACGGCAAAGCGGTTTAGGTTGATTTAACTGAGCCGGGTCGCGCTAGCGACGGTTGTTTGTGTGGTGATGGATCGTTGGTTGATTCAACCGCGGCTAGCGCCTTTGCGGCTCATGGTGTTGGAACTGAGTCGGTTCGCGCTAGCGACGGTTGTTTGTGTGGTGATGGGGCGTTGGTTGATTCAACCGCGGCTAGCGCCTTTGCGGCTCATGGTGTTGGAACTGAGTCGGTTCGCGCTAGCGACGGTTATTTGTGTGGTGATGGGTCGTTGGTTGATTCAACCGCGGCTAGCGCCTTTGCGGCTCATGTTGTTTGGACTGGGCCGGTTCACGCTAGCGACGGTTATTTGTGTGGTGATGGATCGTTGGTTGATTCAACCGCGGTTAGCGCCTTTGCGGCTCAGGGTGTTGGAACTGAGCCGGTTCGCGCTAGCGACGGTTATCGATCCATCGTCACTACCAATAATGTCGTCCTATCAAACCAACGAACGCAGTGGTTTGGGCAATGGAAACTCTACCGATTCTTCTCTGACGGTTGCGAGTTCAACAGTTGCGTCGAATTGTTGCTTGAGCCAATCGATCGTTTCTTGGACGACGGATTCTGGCGCGCTCGCTCCGGCGGTGATCAAGACAACATCGTCCGCCTCGAAATCGTCGGTCGATAGGTCTTGAGGTCCGTCGACCAAGAATGATCGTCGCCCCTTTTCTTCGGCAAGCTCTTTAAGGCGACGACTGTTGCTGCTGTTCTGGCTTCCTAAGACGACGACTTTATTTGCATCATCGGCCAGCGTTTTCACGGCATCTTGACGGTTTTGGGTGGCGTAGCAAATGTCTCCTTTCGGAGGGCTTTTGATGCTGGGGAAGCGCGACCGAAGTTTTTGGATGATGCGATTGGCATCGTCGACGCTTAGTGTGGTCTGGGTTAGCAATGCCAGTTTGGATTCGTCGACGACAGAAAGTGAATCGACGTCGTCTTCGGTTTCGACCAAGATGATCGCCTCGGGGGCTTCACCCATGGTTCCGATGACTTCGTCGTGGCCTTCGTGTCCGATCAGAAAAATCGTGTAGCCGGCTTTCGCGTACTTGATCGCTTCCAGGTGAACTTTGGTGACCAGCGGACAGGTCGCGTCCAAAGCGGTCAAGTTGCGAGCTTCCGCGGCCTTGCGGATTTCTGGCGATACGCCGTGCGCAGAAAACATCAGTACGCTGCCTTCGGGGACTTCGTCGATCGAGTCTACGAAAACAGCTCCTTTGGATTTAAACATTTCGACGACATACTGGTTGTGCACGATTTCGTGGTAGACGTAAACCGGCGCGCCGAAGTGTTTCAGGGTGAGGTCAAGGGAATCGACCGCCATATTGACTCCGGCACAAAATCCTCGGGGGGCTGCCAGTACAATTTTCATATTTCAAGCCTGTTCAGTTGATTCATCAGCAGGGGCGCCGGTCGCGAAATGGCATCCGATACGTTGGCGGGGAAGTTCCCCGGGTCGCGCGTGTTCGTGTTCGTGAGTCGAATTGATTAAAAAACAAACGATGGAGCCAGAATCATTGTCGTCGACGTCCCATTCTGCGTTAATTGTCCGGCAAAGCGAGCGGGCGTGCCGACAATTGGCGCGTGGGCATTACGAGAATTTTCTCGTCGCATCGATTCTACTTCCGCGGCGATTGCGGGCACCGTTTTACAGTATTTATGCGTTTTGTCGCACCGCCGATGATGTGGCCGACGAATCTGATAGCCCACAACACGCACATGAGGGGCTGGATCGGATCCAAGAGGAACTGCAAGCAACTTTTTCCGGCAATCCCCCCGATCACAGTTTCTATCCCGCACTTTCACACACGATCACAACCTACGCAATGGAACGCCAGCCGTTTTTTGACCTCCTTTCGGCGTTTCGCCAAGACCAGGAAGTCAACCGGTACGAATCCATGGATCAGCTTTTGGACTACTGCAGCAGGTCCGCAAATCCCGTGGGGCGAATGATTTTGAAACTTGCCGGCATTGACGACACGCAGCGTCTGGAGCTGTCCGATCAAATCTGCACGGGGCTCCAGTTGGTTAATTTCTGGCAGGACGTCCGCCGAGATCTGTTAATCGGGCGAGTTTACTTGCCGAGTCAATTGTGCGACCGTTTCGACGTCGATGAATCGATGCTGAGCCAACAAACGACTGCAAAGCCGCTGCGTCGTCTATTGGCTGAGCTTTGCGATGAAACCGAAGGATACTTCCGTCGCGGACGCCTGCTTGCCGACGATGTTCCGAAGTGGCTTGCCAAGGACATTAAACTGTTCATTCACGGCGGGCTAGAAACACTAAACGCGATTCGGCGGATTGACTTTGATGTGCTGCGAAAGCGTCCCAAGGTCGGGAAGCTGACACAAGGCAAGCTGGTTTTATTGGCGGTTTTGGGTAGGCTATAGCGAAAACAACTGCATCGATGCAATCTACGCGAAGGATCACAGCCAGCTACCGAGACGTTCGACGCATTGCACGTCGGAGTCGGAGTAATTTTTACCGATCGTTTTGGTTGTTACCGAACCAGAAGCGACGATCGATGTGTGCGCTGTACGCGTTTGCGCGGGTGACGGATGACATCGGAGATTGCAATGAGCCGGCTGCATTGAGGACCCGTTGGCTCGATTGGTGGCGGCAAACGACGGCGCTGAACTTGATCGCTGACAAACCCAAGGATGAAGTGTTGTTAGCGGCCGGCCTGCCTGACAATACATCCGATTGGCCGATTGATTTGGTTACCAAAGCCAACCAAATCTTTCCGGCGCTGCATGATACGGTGCATCGGTTTCGCATTCCGTCGCGGTATCTATTGGAAATCATCGACGGCGTCTTGGCAGATCAGCTGAAGACGCGATTCGATACTTATGAACAGCTCGAACACTATTGCTATTTGGTCGCCTCCGCCGTCGGTTTGGCTTGTTTGCACATCTGGGAGTTTCGCGAGCCGCTGCCTTCGCAAGCCGCGATCGACTGTGGTTTAGCATTTCAGCTGACGAACATCCTACGGGACATTTCCGAAGACGCTCGACGAGGTCGGATCTATTTGCCGAGGCAGCATTTCGTCCAGCACGGGCTTTCCGAAGATGATCTGCTGAAGCCACGCGCTGATGATCGTCTTGCCTGTTTGGTCGAAGACGAGATCCGGCGGGCAAAGGTACTGTACGCCAGCGGCTGGAAGGTTTTCGATGCGCTCAGCCCAGACGGTCGACCGATGTTTTCAATGATGTGGCGTACCTACCGTCGATTACTCGATCGAATCGCTGAAGATCCGCGTGCGGTCGCGACGCGGCGTGTCAGGCTTTCTGCCGGTGAACGATTTGGGTTGGCATCGAACCATTTTGTGCAGCCGTTATTTCACCGTCTCGAAATACCTCCTGCCGAAGTCAGCGAGATCGCTTCGTGAGTGTTGCCAAAGTGAGTGGCGGCGAACCGGTCGTTATTGTCGGCGGCGGCTTGGCAGGTTTGTCGGCAGCGGAATCGATCTCGCGTCTTTCACCGGATCGGCCTGTTGTCGTTCTCGAAGCCAAGCGTCGGACGGGAGGACGAACGGGATCTTTTGATGATCCTCAAAACGGCGAAGTCGACTATTGCCAACACGTCGCAATGGGATGCTGTTTGAATTTTCTGGATCTGATGAAGGGATGTGGGTTGGATCGGCATCTGCGTCGGTCAACTTCGCTAACCTTTTTGCATCCCGACTATCCGCCCAGTCGGTTTGCGCCGAGCCGGTGGTTGCCAGCACCGCTGCATCTTCTTCCGTCGCTCAACCAGCTAGCGTTTTTAACATCGCCGCAGCGACGTGAAGTCAAACGCGGATTGTTGAAACTGCTGCGCTGTCCAGCTGAATCATTGCGAAACATAGATGCCGCATCTTGGCTGCGAAAGTCGGGGCAATCGGATCAGACCATACGTCATTTTTGGGACGTGATTTTGGTGAGTGCTTTGGGCGAGCAATCTGATCGCGTTTCGATGGCTGCGGCACGAAAGGTTCTGGTTGACGGATTCGCGATTGCTCGAGGTGCAAGCGATGTTCTTGTACCGACGCGACCTTTGGCGGAACTGTTTGGTCGGGCCGTGCCAGAGGAGCTGAAACGTCGTGGCGTTTGCGTGCAAACAGGTGCGGTCGTCAAGTGCATTCGGGAAGATCGAACGGTCGAATTTAATAGCGAGGCGCGGTCGATCGATTCGATCAAAGCTTCCGCAGTTATCTGTGCCGTTCCATGGTTTAGGGTGGGCACGTTGTTTGATCGTTGGCCCGCCGGAAAGCCGGGACAAACAAGTCCGCAAACGGCTCTCGCCGGGATTGAATCGATAGCCACGTCGCCGATTAGCGGAGTTCATCTTTGGTTCGATCGACCGATCATGGAATTGGAACATGCGGTTTTGGTGGGAACCGTGTCGCAGTGGATTTTTCGCGATCCGATCGAATTAGATGACCAGCCAAATGGCGAGGTTACCCCGAGGCATTCGTATTACTACCAAGTCATCATCAGTGCCTCAGCAGACGCCACGTCGATGGGAACTACCGAATTGGTGGAGCGTGTACATGCAGAGCTACGACAGTTTTTTCATGCAGCCATTGATGCGAAGCTGCTTCGGTCCCGAGTGGTGACCGATCCGAACAGTGTGTTTTCGATCTCTCCTCTGGTCGACTCTCTCCGTCCATCAACGGCTACCAGTGTCGAGTGGCTCTGTTTGGCCGGTGACTGGGTTCAGACGCATTGGCCTGCCACCATGGAGGGAGCGGTGATCAGCGGGCGCATGGCAGCCCGTGCGGTGCTGTCGCACTTAGGGGTGTCAAGGCAGGAGCCAATCCCACAGCGTCCTCCCGCAGAGTGGCTTGCGAAATTGCTTGTTCGTTGAACCTTGTCGTCTGATTGATCAATTTAGCCGGCAGGTTTCGCAAGCAACTGGAAGACACCTGATGGGGTAGGTGCGGATTTGCAACAATGTCAAAGGCGGCGTCTCCCGTTTTGAGTTGCTGCTACGTTTAGATGCAGGATTGCTGAGTTGATTTGCGTGCCCGCCTGAAGCGGTTCTTGCCCACTTCGCGGTTGGTGGATTGCCAGCCAGCTACGATCCCCAGCACGACAGTTTTTTCGCGGATCGAGTTACTTGGTGTGGATACGTCGCTTCCGGAACATCTTCAACAACGTCTTCGATGGATCAAGTCGCCTGACGCATGCTGTGGCGGTCCGGGCCAATTTGTGCTGTATTGGATGCACAACGCGCTGCGTGCTCATGAAAACCCTGCGTTAGACGTTGCGATCTGCCTTGCCCGTCAAAATGGTTTACCGCTGCTGGTTTACCATGGGCTTAGTGAGCAATATCCGTTTGCGTCCGACCGGCATCACGCGTTTATGTTGCAAGGCCATCGCGACGTTCAGCATGAGCTGGATAAACGCGGGATCGTTGCCGCATTTCATTTGCAGCGAAACGGGCAGCGTGGTCCCTATCTAAGAAATCTGGCTCGCAGTGCTGCGGTCCTTGTTAGCGAAGAAATGCCCGTTCAGCCGATCGTCGGATGGATGGAACGTCTGTGTGCGACATGCGAGACTCCCGTTGCTGCAGTGGACTGTTCTTGTTTGGCGCCGGTGGCGGAGTTCGCGAAGCAATATCCAAAACCGTTCACCAGGGCATTTCAGTTCCGCGATGCGGTCGCGAGTTTCCATCAGCAATCGCTGCGACAGGACTACGAGGAGCAGCCGGTCGATGTCGCGATGTGCGATTTGGAATTCTTGAAAGACAAGTTTCAGTTGAACCCGCTGTGTCTTCAAGACGAAGATCTTGGGCAGCTAATTCGGCGATGCAGGATTGATCACTCGGTCGCCCCGGTGGCGGATACGCCTGGCGGGTCAAGGGCGGGCTACGCCAGATGGGATGCGTTCAAGGCGTCCGGCTTGGCAAAATACGAAGCGACACGAAATGATCCGCTATCGCAAAGCGGGTGCAGTCGGATGAGTGCCTATTTGCACTATGGGATGGTCAGTCCGTTTCGTGTCGCGCGGGAAGCGTTTCGGCTAGAGGCAACAAAATATCTCGACGAGCTGCTCATCTGGCGAGAGCTTGCGTTTCACTTTTGTTTTCATCATCCGGACACGATCGATTCGCTTGATGCTGTTCCGTCATGGGCGCGAAAGACTCTGATCCAGCATCAAGACGATCAGCGTGAAATGGAATGTAGTTGGGAGCAGCTTTCCAGGGGCCGGACGGGGCACGGATTATGGGATGCGGCTCAGCAAAGTTTGCTGCGACATGGCGAATTGCATAACAACGTTCGGATGACATGGGGTAAGGCGTTGCTTCAGTGGACTGGCTGTCCAGAACGGGCGCTGCAGCTGACCATTGATTTGAATCATCGCTTTGCCCTCGATGGTCGAAGCCCGTCGTCCTACGGCGGGATTCTTTGGTGCTATGGTCAATTCGATCGGCCGTTTAAACCCGAGCAGCCGGTTTATGGAACCGTTCGGACACGTCCGTTGGAGATTCATGAACAGCGATTGAGTATTCCACGTTTTAAGACCAAGGTGAGTCGACCGATCGCGATGTCGCTTCCGAAGGTCGCAATCGTTGGCGCAGGCATCGGTGGCTTGGCGGCAGCAAGGGTGCTGCAAGATCATGGGATCGAAGTCACCGTTTTTGAACAGTCAGACATGGTTGGCGGACGCATCGCGACTAAGACCGCAAAGTCCGGCGATGGGGCCAATCAATATCAATTTGACTATGGCGCGCAGTACTTTACCGGTTGTGATCCGACGTTCCGCAGGTATGTCAACAGTTGGATCCAAGAAGGCTTGGTGCAACCTTGGCTGGGGAGGATCGTTTCGGTCTGTTCAGAGGGGCAGATCGTCAAGGAGCAGTGCTGCAAGCCTCGTTATGTTGGTGTTCCCGGGATGGATGCAGTCGTCCGTCATTTGGCAAGTGACTTGGATGTGCGTTTGGGAATGCACGTCAAGGGTATGGAGTGCCAGAGGGGACAACGGTACCGTTTGTTGTTTGGAAATCCCGCGGATTCGGTGGACTATGACGTCGTGATTAGCAACGGCTCGCCATCGCAAATGTCCGGTCTGTTTCCTGAGGAAAGCGATCTCGCCGAGAAGGTTCGGAAGGTCCAGATGCGTCCGTGTTTGGCATTGATGGTTGCCGATCCTTCTTTGGTCGATCTTCAATTTGATGCAGCTTTTGTCAACAGTGGCCCGTTTTCGTGGGTCTCGTCCAACGGTGGCAAACCTGGTCGTCAAGTAAACGGCGAGTGGGTTGCGCACACGAATGCAGATTGGTCGAGCGATCACTTTCTCATGTCGAAGGACGATGTGATCGAGATGCTGTTGCCGGCGCTAGAAAAGGTTCTTGGGCGATCGCTTAAGATCTGTGACTATGTCGATGTGCACCAATGGCAACATAGTGAAGCGGTCGATCATTTAGATGACGAATACCTGTTCAATCGATTTGCGGGCTTGGGTGCGTGCGGCGACTGGTGCAATGGGCGAAAGTTAGAGTCTGCATTTATGAGTGGCGTCGGACTGGCGGGAGCTATCCTGCGTCACTACACAATTGACCGACCCGCATTTGTCGATGAACTCGGGGCACGGGCAACACTGAACCAATGACGCACCTATCGAATAGGTGCGTTGCGTTCTGAGTTCGGTCTGTCCGCTACTTAAGTTTGGCAATCACTGCGGTGATCTTTTCTGGATCTTGGGCCGCTTTGACTTCCGAATCCTTGTAAGCGATGTTGCCATCGAGATCGATGACAAAGGTCCATCGTTTGGCCGTGGCTTTGCGGACCAGCTCTTTTTCAATGTTGCCGATCAATTTCGTGACAGCCTTGTCTCCAAGGGTGACGGGGACTCCGAAAGCCTCCGCGACTTTGCCTTCGGTATCGGCAAGCAGTGTGAAATTCAGATCATGGACGTCTTTGAAAATTTTGTGGTTTTCAACCGTGTCACCGCTGACGCCGATGACTTCGACGCCTGCGTCAGTGAAGTCCTTCATCTTGTCGCGATATCCGCATGCCTGCTTGGTGCAACCACCAGTCATGTCCGCGGGGTAAAAGTAGACGACCAAGATTTTTTTGCCGACGTGATCTTCGGACTTCCACATCTCTCCTGAGTCCGCTTTGGCTTTGAATTTTGGAGCTTTGTCGCCGATGTCAACGGCGCTAGCGGTCAGGCTGCAGGTGAAAGTGAGAAGCAGTGTGGTGAGGATCAGTTTCATGGTGGGAATTGAGGTGGGGATAATTGGTGTCGGAGAGTGAGTGATCGAAAGCAAAATGTTGGGAACGTTGATCGCTTTACGCATTCAACTTGACGCTGGAATCGTCCGCGATATTGACCCAGACATGCACGTGTGGCTTTCCGCGATAGTGCCAGACGAAAGAGGGGCCTTCCAGACGCCAGTTGTCCCAGACGCCATCCTTGCCAATGTCAGAGTCCTGGTAGAAGGCTAGCGAGCACGCATCCAGACCGCCTTGTTTTTTCAGGCACTGCAATGCTTCTTGTTGATCGCTGTCGCGGTACATCTCGACCAGCAGACCGAGAGTCTTTTGCAGATGTTCCTTCTGGTCAGATGACATGTCGGTCACTGGCAGCCCAGGAATGTTTCCGTTTCCGCGGAAGGCAACCGCTTGCTCACGAGGCGTTCTTGGCAACAAGGCTGCCTTTTGCTGGCGTCCGTCGAGCATTTTGTAAAGATCGTTGGCCGATACCGCTTGATGCCAGAAAACATTGTCGGTGTGTTTGGGGTCTTCGTTGTCGGCGGGGGCGTGTCCATAGAACACGGGACCGCCAAAGGCAACGTGGTCTGCCGAGTTGCCGTCGCAGCGCAACGTCATGTGCCGACCGGTAAGAACCATTTCAAACTTGCCTTCACCGGGCTTTCCAAAAATTGCGATGGACTGCTCAACGCCGAATCCGCCTGCGTCGTCGGATAGTTGTTGGTAGTAGCGTTCGTGCCATTCTGGATGAATGATCGATTCAAAGACTTTGGTGATCAGATCTCTTTGTTCGTCGCTGTAGAAATCATCAACAATCTCGTGTTTGGTGATGTTCCAATTGTTCGCAACAAATGTCCGCAGCAAACCACGTTTCGGGTCCTGGTGATTCCAGTCAAAGCAGATGTCGTTTCGTTGTCGGTCGGAAAGCGTCGAATAAAGCTGTCCGACGAGAGACTCGGCTGATGTTTGTTCGGCAGCCAGTGTTGGAGAAGCCAACTGGTTTAATACGGCACCGCCAAGTGTCGCGGTCGCGACCGCCGCCGAAGCATTTTTAAGAAAAGCTCGGCGAGGCTGCGGGCTTTGGCCTGAGAGGTTGTTGTTCAGGCGGTCGGACTTCTGGCGATCGGAATGGGAGCGGTCAACGTGCGAATGGGAGTTCATGGCAATGCCTTTGGGAGGGGACGTTCACGCTATGATAGAGCCGATTCTAACTGATTGCGGCGGACCAAATTGAAATGAACATGCAACTTTGTGGCAGATCGATCGTGGCGGCCAAGACGATCGGGCAATTCACTGTGGGCATAAAATCTAGGTATCGTGGTTGCACGGTCGGGCTGGTGCTCTTCTTGCTGTTGTTCTGTCTGGATGTCTCGAATTCGTCAGCTCAGCAAGACGCGTCAAGTGCCGGTTCCACAGGTAAATTGTCGACAAGCGAATTGCGATTGGCGACGTTCGATCTGGACGTGACGCCTCCGGTCGGATCAATGATGGCTTACGATCCGGTTCGTCGGAATGACGAACTCGGATTGCGTTGCAAGGGGATCGTGATCTTTGGTTCGGGACAGCCGATCGTGCTCTGTGCGGTGGACTGGATCGGGATTTCCAATGGGGCGCACGACGAGTTTCGAAAAGTCTTGGCTGGTGCGGCAAAGACAGACGTTGCAAATGTTGCGGTCCACACATTGCACCAGCATGATGCCCCGCGTTGTGACTTTACGGCCGAGCAGTTGTTGCATCATGTTGGGGCAACGGATCTGGGGCCATTTGAAAGTTCACACCAACGCCAAACCCTGGTTCGGCTTGGAGAGGTTGTTCGCGACCGAATCCAGAATGCACGGCGAGTGACCCATGTTGGTTTCGGCACTGCGATTGTCGACAAGGTTGCCAGCAATCGTCGACTGATGGGACCTGATGGCAAGGTCTATGCGACTCGCTACACCACTTGCCGAGATCCAAAGATGCGAGCCGAGCCTATCGGAACGATCGATCCGGAGCTTAGCTGCTTGGTTTTCTACGAAGGTGACTTGCCCATCGTTTCCTTGACGTACTACGCGTGTCATCCGCAGAGCTATTATCGCACCGGTGTGCCGAGTCCTGACTTTCCCGGGATCGCTCGGATCATTCGGTCTCAAGATACTCCTGAGGCGATGCATGTTCACTTCAATGGGGCAGGGGGCAACATCGGTGCAGGGAAGTACAACGACGGCGACAAAGCGAACCGTCTGGTTTTGGCTGCCCGAGTTGCCGAAGCAATGGCGAGTGCTTTCGAATCGGTGCGGAGGTTCCCAGTGGAGGCAAACGATGTGCGCTGGGCAACGCAATCGGTCGCTTTGCCGGCAGCACCGCACCTGAACGAAACAGAGTTGCGGGCGGCCCTTCAGTCACCGAGTCCGGAAGTTGTTCAAAACGTTCCCGCCGATTTGGCGTGGCTGTTGCGATGCAAGTCAGGGCATCGGGTCGATTTGGGGTGCCTGTCGATCGGTGATATTCGAGTGCTGCACATGCCTGGCGAATTATTCGTCGAATATCAGTTGGCAGCCAAGGCGATGCGCAAAGACCTGAGCGTCGCGATGGCCGCTTACGGTGATTATGGTCCTGGGTATATCGGGACAGAGATTGCGTATGGACAGGGTGGCTACGAAACGAGCACGCGAGCTTCCAGGGTTGCTCCTTCGGTTGAAAAGCAGCTGATTGCCGCGATGGAAAAACTGCTTGACGTCGGGCCTTCTTCGACAAAGGAATCGCGATGATCTGGCAATCGCTGAAATGGTCCGACGGTGCCGGCGTTCGACACCGCATGCCTGCATCTACGCGGCAGAACGTAGGGGCTTCGTTGGTGAAGATTGTCGTTATATGCGAGATTGCCGTTTTGTGCCTAAGTCTCTGTGGCGGAATCGCAAGTGCGGAGGACTTTGCTGGCGTGCTTCCGCGAATCGAGCCGACAGAACCAAAGCACACACTCGATGGCTTCAATGTGGCCGAGGGTTTTGCGATCCAGCTGATCGCTTCGGAGCCACTGGTGAATAGTCCCGTTGCAGCCGAGTGGTCGGCGTCGGGCGAGTTGTTTGTCTGCGAGATGCGAGGCTACAGCGAAGAGCGAGATGCGGGTCTATCGCGAGTTTCGCGTCTCGTCGATGAAGACAACGACGGTGTATACGACTCATCGAAAGTTTTCGCAGATGGGCTTTTATGGCCGACCGCGATCTTTCCGTACCGAGGCGGATTGTTTGTTGGTGACGCACCAGACCTTTGGTACATGAAAGACAACAACGGCGACGGGGTCGCCGACGAAAAACGCGTTGTTCTGACGGGCTTTTCGACCAGCAATGTCCAAGGACTTTTAAATTCATTTAGGTGGGGGCTCGACAACCGTATTCACTTGGCGGTGGGAACCGCAGGCGGGAATGTGCGTCGCCCCGATCAGGATGTTTCCGAAAGCGTTTCCGTTCGGGGATTCGATTTGGCGTTTGACCCCGATACTTTTCAATTCGAACGAACCAGCGGTGGCGCCCAGCACGGTATGTGCTTTGATGATTGGGGACGAAAGTTTGTTTGTTCAAACAGCGATCATTTACAGCAGGTGATGTATGACGATCGCGATTTGGATCGCAAAATCACCTATCCGGTGCCTTCGGCGCGATTGTCGATAGCGGCTGACGGTCCTCAGGCAGAAGTGTTTCGGATCAGTCCGGTTGAACCCTGGCGTGTCCTCCGAACAAAGTTGCGTGTCGCCGGGATCGTTGGTGGTCCGGTCGAAGGCGGTGGGCGTGCGGCAGGGTATTTCACTGGTGCCACAGGAGTCACGATTTATCGAGGTGACGCCTGGCCGGATTCGGATGGGCCCATTGCGATCATTGGCGATGTGGGCAGCAATCTGATTCATCGCAAGCGGTTGGTGCGTCAAGGTCTAGAGTTCTTAGGACGTCGGATCGATGAAAACGCCGAGTTTGTTGCTTCCATCGACAATTGGTTCAGGCCAGCACAGTTCAGCTGTGGCCCTGACGGTGCCCTGACCGTGATCGACGTTTACCGCGAAGTCATCGAACATCCCAAGAGCTTGCCTCCCGATATTAAACGTCACCTCGATCTAAACGCGGGACGCGATCGAGGCCGGCTTTATCGCGTCGTTCCCCAGGGTTTTGTTCATCGACCGACAGCGAATTTGGCCAACGCGTCGACTGATGCGTTGGTTAGTTATCTCGATCACGACAACGCTTGGCATCGTGAAACGGCAGCACGTTTGATCTATGAGCGTCAAGATCCTGCAGCGGAACGATGGCTGCGAGAATTACTAAAGCATGGCGCCGCGCGAGGCAGGATGCACGCGATGTATGCACTCGATGGGATCGGAAAGTTGCGTCATGAAGATGTCATCACAGGGCTTGCCGATAGGCACGATCAAGTCGTGTGTCATGCGATTCGGTTGGCGACAAGGTATGGTGCTCGAGTTGACGTCATCGAATCGTTGAAGCCATTGGTGAACCATCCATCGATCGATGTCCGGTGCCAGCTTGCTTTTTCGATGTCAAAGTTTGCAACGGATCAATCGGCCAGTTGGCTTGCATCGATCTTGGCGCGCAACATTAGTAATCGCTGGATCCAATTGGCCGTGATGTCATCGATTGGTGATCAAGCTGAAAGGTTGTTGTTCGAAACGTTGGCGATGTTTGAAAGCCATGAATTGAACCGAGACGCGGTCGCCTTCATTGCGACGTTGGTCGAATCGGTTCAAGGGTCGATGGATGGTCAGGCCGCAAGGCGACTGGCAGAGTTGCTGCTGGAAAAAGGAAGCGATGGGATTGCGTTGCCAATGTTCCACGAATTCTGTCGCGGACGGTGGAGAGTTCTCGTTGGCGATGATTGGGTGGCCAAGATCGAAGCTCGGCAGCAGCAGCTGGTTGATCAAGCGATCGACCGTTATGCCGATAACGATGCGAGCGATCAATCTCGCATCGACGCGTTGATGCAATTGGGACCGATTGTCGATCAGCGATTGGATCTGGCGGCCATGGACGTATTGGCAAATCATCAATCGATGTCGCTTGTCAGTGCGACGCTGCGTGCGATGAATAGTCGTGCGTCACGCTCCGTTGTCAATGTGGTTTTGGATCGGATGAAACAGTGGAGTCCTCAGATCAGGAATACAGCTTGTGAGTTGCTTTTTTCCAGTCCCGCGCAGGCCCAATTGGTTTTTCAGGCAATTGATGAAGGCCACATCGCGGCGGAAGATTTTCCAATGATGCAGTGGAAGCTGCTTTCGGAAAACAGCGACGGTTCGATTGCTGACCGGGCGAAAGGAATCGTCGCCAGCGTCAAATCGCCGTCGCGTCAATCGGTGCTGGATGAGTATCAAGACGCGTTAAAGCTGGTGGGCGATGCTTCGCGTGGGGCTGTTGTGTTTCGCGATCAATGTGCGAGCTGTCATCGCGTCGGTGATATCGGCCACGAAGTCGGGCCAAGCTTGATGGCGGCTGCCACCAGGGGAGCGGATTCGATCTTGGTTAATGTTTTGGATCCAAACCGTGAAGTGAATCCGCAGTATCGCAACTATGTTGTCTTAACAGATGAAGGTCAGACATTCAGCGGCATGATCGTTGGCGAGAACTCAAACAGCATCACGCTGCGAGCAGCCGAATCGCTGGAGCAAAGTGTTTCTCGCGATCAGATCGAATGGATCCGTGACACCGGTGTCTCTATCATGCCGGAGGGGCTCGAGAAAGTCATTTCGACCCAGCAGATGGCTGACTTGATCGAGTATCTGCGTACGGCGCATTGAAGTGGCTGATGAATCGTTTGATCGATTTCGATTAGGTACTGTTTTCAGCTCTACTAGCGACCCATTGATTTTCAGTTTTTAGCTCTCATCAAGTTGCCTTGGGCGGCAACAGCGGAAAAGGACGCTACCTACACGGAGTGTAGGGCGACAATGGCGGGAAAGATCGCTACCTGCACGAGGTGTGGGGCGATAACTGCGGGAGAGAGCGTTCCCTACACGGAGTGTACGCGACGATAAAAAATTAATAGGCTGCTGGTATCGTCGTTGGGCATTGTGCGGCTGCTGCTTGGACTCGGAACTGCTTCGACAATCCTTTAAGATGTCAACGCACGTTTGTGACGTGGTGAACACTGGGCAAGCGGCTGAGCGAATTAGCAACTAACCTTACGGAAAGCAACAAGTTATATGACGACGATTCGATGGGGATTGGTGGGCTGTGGTGACATCGCCGAGAAACGAGTGGCAGATGCGATCAAGTGTGACCCGAATTCGACACTGCAAGTGGCTTGCCGACGCAATGAAGAAAAGTTGATTCAGTTCGCGGACCGCTATGGCATCGAGCATTGGACGACCGATGCCGATGAGTTGCTCGCTCGCGATGATGTCGATGCGGTTTACATCGCGACACCGGTTGACTTGCATGCGCCGCAGACGGTCAGTGCCGCGACGGCGGGCAAGCATGTGCTTGTCGAAAAACCGATGGCGCTAGATTCAAAACAGTGTCAGTTGATGGTGGACGCTTGCGAGCAGGCGGGGGTGAAACTTGGCGTCGCATACTATCGCCGTTTCTATCCGGCCCTCGCGCGTGTCCGTGCACTGTTGGAGTCGGGCGAACTTGGACGACCGCTTTCGATCTTGGCGACAACGGGGAATCCGAATCGCTTTCCACAAGACGATTGGCGTGTGGTGCGTTCGCGCGGTGGTGGTGGCCCGCTGATGGATATCGGAAGTCATCGCTTGGACCTGTTCGTCGCTTTGTTTGGCGAGGTCGTGGACGTGCGAGCCAAATGTGCAAGGTCGCCAGACTACGAAGCCGAAGAGATGGCAACGCTATTGGTCGAATTCAAGAAAGGAACCCATGGTGTGCTGCAGTGCTATTTTGGAACGACTGACACGCCTGATCGTTTGGAGGTGATTGGAACCGAAGGTCGCGTCACGATCGAAGATCTGAACGAGGGGCGATTAAAAGTGGTGACGAAAGTGGGGGAAGCCTCTGAGCATTTTCCGCCGCACGAAAACTTTCATGCCCCTTTGGTCAGCGATTTTACGCGAGCAATTTTAGAGGGCGTTGACCCTGCGGTTACCGGAGCGGAAGGTAAGAAAACGAGCGACATAATCGAAGCCGCGTACGGGTGTTTTCCCGGTTAGATCCTGCGTATCAGGGTGTCACTGAGGTAATTGCCCATCAGTGATTGCTGTGGCTCACTGGCCGGGGTGTCCGATAGCGGAGCAAGATCGCTGGCTGATCGCAAATCACGGAGGCGGCCCGGGGAGTCGCGGTGCCACCTGGGGAGGCGCGGCGGTCGTGCCGTTTGGTGCTGTGATGAGCACTGAGGTTGCAGTTCGACATTCGTTCAGGATCAGTTGGACAGGGCAGCGAGGGCACTGAAAAATTATCGACGTTTAGCGTGGGCAACTGTACGCATCGGCAAGTCGAGGGGAGATTCCTTTCCTTTGGCGATAGTGACACTGGAACCGCATTGGATATCCATTACACTCTGAATCTCTCAGGCGGCAAACGCCGTCTGGGCACCGATCGTTGACATGTTGGCCCGCGTAAAACGCATTTCCTTCTCTTGGTGAATCGCTGTGATTGCGACCACCCGGATCGGGCTAGGTGTGTGTGGTGGGTGCGATGCTGGGATCGGTAGCAGGCTGCCGGTCCGAAGTGGTATCGGCTCGTCGAACCCCGTTCACACCCCGAAAGGTCCGCGAGAGACTGAATGGATCAAGCCGACACTTCTTTATTGTCACAGACACCTCTGGATCAGTGGCACCGCGATGCGGGAGCCAAAATGGTGCCGTTCGCGGGCTATGAAATGCCCATCCAGTACGATTCCATCGTCAACGAGCATCAAGCGTGTCGCACCAAGGCCGCGCTGTTTGACGTTTCGCATATGGGCCGGTTGCGATTTGACGGCGACGGTTCGGCAGAGCTACTGGACCGTTTGTTGACTCGGCGAGTTGTCGATCTACCTGTCGGCGGAGTGCGATATGGGATGGTTTGCAATGAAGCGGGCGGCATCCTTGATGACGTCCTCGTCTCGCACTTAAAAACGCCAAGCGACAAGTATTATCACCTGCTGGTCGTCAACGCGTCCAATCGAGCCAAGATAGTCGAATGGGTCAAGCAACATCTCGACGACTTTCCCACCGTGACTTTTTCTGATCGAACGGAGTTGACGGCGATGATCGCGGTCCAGGGTCCGTTGGCGATGGAAACCTGTCGCAAGCTCTTCAGCTTTGATCCATCGAGATTGAAGTACTACCAAGCCACGATTACCGACCAGTTTTCTAAGCCCGTGATTGTCAGCCGTACCGGTTACACAGGCGAAGACGGATTTGAATTGGTTGTGCGAGCTGAAGAAGCGGCACGGGTCTGGGAAAATGTCATGCTTGCCGGGCGTGACGCAGGGTTTGCACCCGCCGGACTTGGGGCACGCGATACCTTGCGGATGGAAGCCGCGATGCCGCTTTACGGACATGAGTTAGACGAATCTACCGATCCGATCAGCGCGGGATTGTCATTCGCATGTAATCTCGACGATCGTGACTTTATCGGACGCGATGCGATCGCCAAGATCAAGGCCGACGGGCTGAAACGCCGTCGAATCGGATTGTTGCCCGAAGGCCGACGACCCGCTCGCGAAGGTTGCGCCGTAATCAGCAAGGACGGAAAAGAAGTCGGCGTGATCACCAGTGGCGGTCCTTCACCGACACTCGGCAAGCCGATCGCGATGGCGATGGTCGACATCGATGTCGCCGACCAAACCGAGTTTGAAATCGATATTCGCGGAAAACGTTCCGCCGCGACGGCGACTAAGTTGCCGTTTTACCGTAGACCAAAAACTGTTTCCTAATCCTTCCAACGCCTGCCGAAAAGGAATTTTGATCCGTGTCACGCGATAAGAGCACGTTGCTGTACGCCGAAACTCACGAGTGGGTGGATGTGTCCGAAGATGGCGGACAAAAGATTGCAACGATCGGTATCTCCGACTTTGCGATCGAACAACTAAACGACCTGGTCTACATGGATTTGCCGGAAGTCGGCAAATCGTTCGACTTTGGTGAAGAGTTCGGTGAAGTCGAGTCGGTCAAAGCGGTTAGCCCGCTGTATTGCCCGGTCGCTGGAGAGATCATCGAAGTCCACGAAGGCTTGCCCGATAACCTCGATGGGCTGAACGATGATCCGTACGACTTCGGTTGGATTGTCAAAATCAAAGTCAGCGATGACACCGGCCTGAGTTCATTGATGGACTACGCGGCCTATCAAAAACAGTGTTCAGAGTCGGCATAACGCGAGGCATCAGCCCTCGGCGACTTGCCGCTTGGAACTAGGAAATCTTTTGCACGGATCGCAACGAAGGTCGGATCGAACAGGTCCGATGTCGTTCACTCGGTCAATTCTGATCGCAAGTGAACCTATTTAGTTCTCCCGTTTGACGACCACGGAAATCTGATTGATGAAAGGTTACCTGTTTCACACCGATGATGATCGCCGCGAAATGCTGCGATCGATCGGCGCTGAATCGATCGATGAAATCATTGACGGCCAAGTCCCTCAAGCGTTGCAAATGCAGCGTCCTTTGGACTTGCCGCCCGCAGCGGACGAAATGTCGCTTGAGGCAGAGCTGCGAGCCTTGGCCGCAAAGAATTGCTCGGTCGCGAGCCATGCCTGCTTTATGGGGGCCGGTGCATACGATCACTTTGTCCCCGCGGTCGTCGACGAAATCGCTTCGCGTGGCGAGTACTACACCTCTTATACGCCCTATCAGGCCGAAGTCAGCCAGGGCAATTTGCAGGTGATGTTTGAATACGAAACGATGGTCAGTCAGATCACCGGTTTGGACGTCAGCAACGCCAGTTTATATGACGGCGGATCGGCGGCGACCGAAGCCGTCTTGATGGCGCTCGCTTCGGTTCGCAAACGCAATAAAGTGATCACCTCCGATGCGGTACATCCACAGTATTTGGATATTTTAAAATCGTACTTGGTCGGCATCGATGCGGAACTGGTCGTTGTCGAATCCAACGACGAAGGAACAAGCGAATCGTTAATCGACGCGATTGACGATTCCACCGCCTGCGTGTTGATTCAGCACCCGAACTTTTTCGGTCGCTTGGAACAGGTCAAGGCGATCGCCGATGCGGCCCACGAAAAAGGTGCCTTGGTCATCCAGTCGTTCGATCCGATCAGTGTCGGATTGCTAAAGAGTCCTGGCGAACTTGGCGTTGATATCGCGGTCGCCGAAGGCCAATGCCTCGGTAACCCTTTGGCGTATGGTGGACCCTATCTGGGAATCATCGCTTGCCGCAAAGATCTGATGCGTCGTATGCCCGGCCGTATTGCCGGCCAGACAACGGACCGTCGTGGCAACCGCTGTTGGGTCCTGACATTGCAAACACGCGAGCAACATATCCGTCGTGAAAAGGCGACTAGCAACATCTGCAGCAACCAGACTTTGTTAGCGTTGCGGGCGACGGTTTATCTCAGTTTGCTGGGACCACAGGGTTTGAAAGAAACTGCCGAGCACTGCGTGGTCAAGGCAAACATGGCCCGCGAACGTTTTGCCGCCAGTGAGAGATTTGAATTGGTGCATTCCGGTCCGATCTTCAAGGAGTTCTTGGTCCGCGATCGCGAAGGCGACGTCTTCGGGCTGATGAAGTATGCCGCAGAGAACGGTGTACTTGCCGGGGTTCCGATCGCTGACGTTTCCGAAAACGCTTGCGGTGGCCGATACGACGACTGCTTCCTGGTCGCGGTGACTGAAAAGCGATCCGAAGCTGAACTGGATCGGTTGATGGAAGTTCTCGATTCGGCCGGCAAGGCTGAGTCCGCACAGTTGGCTCAAACGGTTTGAATGGGGGAACAATCCAATGCGTAATCAACAAGCGACTAACCTGATTTTTGAAATGAGCCGTCCCGGGCGACGGGCTCATCAGTTGCCTTCGCTACCCGAATCGGGAGAGGCCGTTTCGGCATTGCTGCCCGCCGATGCGCTGGCAGATGCTCCACCGCCATTGCCAGAAGTTGCAGAAGGTGATGTGGTTCGGCACTTCGTGAACCTATCGACGTTGAACATGAGCGTCGACACGCACTTTTATCCGTTGGGGTCCTGTACGATGAAGTACAACCCGAAACGAAACGAACGGATGGCATCACTTCCGGGTGTTGCCGATGTGCACCCACTGCAACGCGACCAAACCGTTGGTGGCGTTTTGCAGATGATGTATGAACTGCAAAACATGCTGGGCGAGATTTCGGGTTTACCCGGCGTATCGCTTCAGCCGGCTGCCGGTGCGCATGGCGAATTAACCGCCTTGCTCGTTGCTGCCGCCTATTTTGCCGAGCGTGGTGAGAGTGACCGGACAGTGGTTCTGACCGCCGATTCCGCTCACGGTACCAATCCGGCGAGCGCTCAGATGGCCGGTTTTTCAACGAAGACCGTCAAAAGCAATGCGGACGGTTTGGTTGATGTCGAGGACTTGAAAAGCAAGCTGTCTGACAAGACAGCCGTGTTCATGCTGACCAACCCCAACACGCTGGGATTGTTCGATTCGCAAGTCAAAGAAATCGCTGACCTGGTGCACGAAGCGGGCGGGTTGATTTACCTCGACGGCGCGAACATGAATGCCATCTTGGGAATCGCTCGACCAGGCGACTTTGGTGCTGACTTGATGCACTTCAATCCGCACAAAACTTTCTCGGGTCCGCACGGCGGTGGCGGACCAGGTGCTGGGCCGATCTGTGTGCGAGATTTCTTGGCTGAGTACCTGCCTGGCCCCGTGGTCGTCCGCGAAGGTGACGAGTATCGCTGTCAGGCCCCTGCCAAATCGATTGGGCGTGTACGTAGCTTTTTCGGGAACGTCGGTGTTCTCGTTCGTGCGTACATCTACATCCGGACCTATGGGAAGGAAGGTCTGCGAAAGGTCAGTGAAGACGCGGTTCTGGGGGCGAACTACTTGCTCAGCAAAGTACGCCATATCTTGGACGTTCCGCACGGCGACCGCTGCATGCATGAATTTGTCGCTTCGGCAAAACGATTGCGGAAAGAAAAACACTTGTCGGCGATGGATATCGCGAAGCGACTCTTGGACTACGGTTTCCATGCACCGACCGTCTACTTTCCACTGGTTGTCGAAGAGGCAGTCATGGTGGAACCGACAGAGACAGAAAGCAAAGAAACCCTTGATGCGTTTGCACAGGCCTTGTTCCGGATCACCGAAGAGAGTGGCGACTTGATCGAAGACGCGCCGCACTCAACAAAGATCAGTCGTCCCGACGATGTCGCGGCAGCTCGCAAGCCGGTGCTGAAATGGACCAAGGGTGAATAATCAGCCGATGGTTGGAAGGCTTCTATTGAACTGGTCGGGTGGCCCTGCATGGAACATGGCTGTCGATGAAGCAATCATGCTGTCCGTTTCGGCTGATGCCGAAACGGGGAAGCAACCACAGGCTGTTTTAAGGTTTTACAGTTGGGAAACGCCGACGCTTTCGTTGGGATATTTCCAATCCAACGGAGACGTGGCGTCGCGGTTCGAAACACTAAAACGGGTTCGGCGAAGTACCGGTGGCGGTGCGATCATTCATGACAAGGAATTGACATACAGCTTGACGATCGCCACCCCGGCGGGGCAGCGGGGGGCTAGGCATGATCTATACCAAGGTGTCCATGAGCAAATCATTGGGCAGCTTGGTGAGCTGGGAATTAGCGCAAGACCTTACCGATCGGATCGCAGTCGGATATTCGATGAGCAGGCGTTTTTATGTTTTCAACGGCGCACTGACGAAGACATCATTGTCAGCGGGTACAAAGTTGTCGGCAGCGCTCAGCGACGGGCGAAACGCGCGATCCTTCAGCACGGCAGCGTGATGATGCGATCGAGTCCGTGGGCAACAGAGTTACCAGGGATAGCAGACTTGTCGTCAAAGGAGATCGATCGCGAAAAGTTTGCCAACGGTTTGACTCAGCGGATCGAAACGCTGTGCCACGTTAAGTTTCAGCCATCTGAGTTGACTGAGGCGGAACTTGGTATCGCTCGGCGGGTTGAATTAGAAAAATACTCCAGTGATGACTGGTTAGATCGTCGGTAGACGGATTGGGTAAACGATTCCACTGGTGGGGGAATCGTTGTGCCTCAATTCCCTCGAATGAATCATTAGTTTGAAGGTCTCGCGTCCCCAAGTGGGATAACCTACACGGGGCAATGAATGCAAGGCTTCAGATTTCACGGCGGGAAGTCTGGTTCCGTAGGCAGCCGCGTGGTCAGGCCTCAGGCTTGGGGCGGTGTCTTCAGCTGATCGATTTATGGAATAGGCGACTCCTGTTGGCGAAAAATACCTCCCGAGGCGGGTGGTTTGGGTGTGGCGAACACCTAAATCGGTCAATTACGGCATTTTCCCAGCCAGTGTAAGTGTTTACAATGTTAGTGATACGGCAGCCCCTTTTCGATGCTTATCCCACGATGAAGGCACACCCGGCGCTGTCGACCCGCGAAAATCAATGGTCAGAGATGACCGATTTAGTCAGAGGATAAAGGTGCCGTATGCAAGTGAAGCTGAAGGTGATGACGGGAAGTCACGAAGGAGTCGAGATCCCCGTTAATAACGAGAAGTTCTTGATTGGTCGTAGTGAATCTTGCCAATTGCGGCCCAAGAGTGATTCGATCAGCCGCAAGCACTGCATCATCGTCATTCGTGACGGGCGTGTTTTGATTCAAGATTTGAAGAGTCGAAACGGGACTTACGTCAACGAAAAACGGCTTCCTAGTGATCGTGCGAAAATCCTCGAATCCGGCGATCAAATCAAACTTGGCAAACTGGAATTTCAGCTTGTCGTCGAGCACGGATTGAAGGGCGCCAAAAAGCCAGAGGTTGTCGACGTTGGCGATGCAGCGGCACGCACCGTCCAAGAGTCTGACAGTCGATTCGAAGAGGTCGATGTCGATGGCTGGTTGGACGAAGCGGATCAAATTGACCGCGTTCGCAAACTCTCCGATCCTGACACACGCCAGTTCCGTTTGGACGATCTCAAAAAGGCGGAAGAAGCTGACTCGGCTTCGATCGATAAAGAGGCGTCGAGCGATAGCACCGACCTTTCGGTCAACGACAGTTCTTTAGTTGAGCGACTGCGCCAGCAGAAGAAACAGAAGAAGGGCAAGCTTCCTGACGGACTGAAAAAATCGATGACAGAAAGCTCGAAGGCCGCAGCCGACGACGCTCTGAAACGCTTTTTCAGCGGTCGCTAGCCCCTTCGATGCGTGAATCGGCGATGCAGCGAATCGATTGGTTCGCTGCATTGGTCATTCAGCCAGGGCTTTCAGTAATCGCTCACTCTGGTGGTTCCGTGCGCGGTTCGGGGCATTCTTTTTTCGGCCAACTTGCGTCGATCACCCGCTTAGACGCCAACATTACTGTTTCTTCGTCGAATCGTTGCGCGTATCTTGGATACAGCATGTTTGATGACGATCAGAACGAAATTGATTTTGCACTCCAGCAAAAGCTATGAGCGACGGGGCAGAGTTTCTGACAAGGCTGGCTTGTAGCTTCTGGATTGCTAATGGCGTGAAGTCGCAGCCAGAGCGTTAGGCAGCCAACCGTTTCCTCGTAAGTGGGATGCGAATCATTGGGCTGGTCGTGATGCCGCATGTGAACGTGATTCCTTTTCCACCTAGAGATTCTCGTCGTGGACGATCCGTCAAACTTGTCTAACGCCGCTTTGGCAAAACAGATTATCGATGACGATAGCGGTGCCTTTGCGGTCCTCATGCAGCGTTACCATGCATTTGTCTTTGGCATCTGCTACGCAATTTTGAAGCATCGCCAGGATGCCGAAGATGCGACTCAAGAAACTTTCAGCCGCGTGCTGAGGTATCTACATAAGTGGGATCCGCGTCGGCCGTTCGAACCCTGGTTGGCAACGGTCGCCGGCAACCGATCCCGCAGCCATTTGGCGCGACGACGTTCTCATTCACCACTGACCGAATCTGCTGAGCCACAAACGGTGGCAATGACCGAAGACATGGCAGCGTCAGCGATTGCCGAAGAGATTCGGTTGGCGATGGATGATTTACCCAGTCGGCAACGAATGGCGTTTGAGCTGTTCCACCAGTCTGAACTTTCCTACGAACAGATCGGGAAGCAGATGGGATGTCCGATCGGGACAGCGAAGACGTTGGTTCACCGGGCTCGCAAACGCATGATCGAGTCGCTGCGTGATCGCGAGGTATTGCACACAAGCAGGCGGAGAGCTTCGTGATGAGATGTGAAGAATTTGACGAACGGTTGAACGACCTTTTGGATCGAAGAGAGCCGCCGGAGTCTGACACCGAGCTGCGTGATCATGCCAAACGTTGCAACCGATGTGCGGAGACTTTCCAGCTTTGGACCGCAATCGCGGGGGTTTCGGAATGTTCGCCACCGGTCATCGCCAAGGGCCAACAAGAAACAGCTAATCTGAAACGCGTTAGCATGCTGGCGTCCTATGCTTTAGCCGCAGTGCTATTGATTGCCATCGGTATCCAGTTTGGGACTTCCAAGCTGGGGCAGGTTGCAACCGTTGCGCAGGTCGCACCGACGCGAATCGTTCCGTATGCAGGTCACGACGTCGTATCCGAGACGCAGCCGCCTGCCGAAGGGGAAGCTTTTGCCGAAGACATCGAGTTGTTGGTCAGTTGGGACGGCGGCGATGTGTTGTGGAATTTCGTTGATGAAGACGTTTTTGTTTCCAGTACGCGGCCGGCATTTGAAACGGTCCGAGTCGGGGTCGAGCCGCTGAGTCGTTCGATGAAGCGAGCGATTGCGATTTTGATGTCACAGTCGACCCCATCGGTGGAATCAGGCACGCCAGAGAGCACACCGGTTTCGTTTCGCGAGCAAACGTCGATGGATCAAATGCCAATGCTAGGGGTTTTGGCCTAACGCGAATTCATTTCGCTTCGGCTGCAGGTTCTCAGTAGGCTGTAATTCACGGGGTGAGGATCGCCGGCAAGAAGGAAGAACGAACGGGGTCACAATCGGCAAGCGGGACAGGGAGTTGCAGGTTCCGTATGCCTGACGAACTTTTCACGAAAACGTATCTATGCCCTTTCAGTATTTCCGCACTCGTCATCGTCATTTCGCATTCAAGCTAGCCTTGTCGCTGTTGGCGTTCTCTTTAATTCCAGTCAGCAAGTGCCACGCCGATCAACGTGTGATTTTAAAAAGTGGTTTAACGCTGCAGGGATTCTTGGTTGACGTTGCTTCCTTGAACCAAAGCGGTTTTCAGGCCGGCGGTGCCCAGGGACAGGCCAGGCCCATCTTGTTGGTTGATGATGGGTTGCGTCGTGTTTATATCCATCGTCGTGGCATGGTTGCCGGGGAGCCGCAGGACGTTCGTGGCGTTGAACGAACGATCGAATTCAAGCAGCTAAGCCCTGTCGGAAACGATGAAATCCAGATTGTTGGCGACATCATTTCTGTGTCCGATTTCAACGAGTACGCGCGCCGTAATATCACGATCCTGGGGCACGATGGGCCGATCGAAATTGTCCAAGGCATCACCGAATTGAATGCCCGCTATGCCAAATTAGAAGCACTGAAGAGTCGGCCTTCATACAAATGGGACATGCGTGTTGCGACTCGATCGATTCGGCCAGAAACTTTTCAGAAGATCTTTCGGCAGCGGATCGATCAGGACGATTTGGATGCACGATTGATGGTCGTTCGATTCTTTATGGAATCGGAACGATATCGTGCCGCAGAAGATGAATTGACTCGCGCGATTCGAGCGTTCCCTGAACTTGAAGACATGAAGGCTCAGCTGAGCACCTTGGTCGCATATCAGGGTGAACGGTTGTTGGATGAAGCTGACCTTCGTGCGCGAGCCGGACAACCGCAGTTTGCAAGAAGCGTGTATTCCAAATTCCCAATGGATGCGGTCGGGCGTACCATGCGCGAGCGTGTCAAGATTGCGATGGAGGAGCTGGATTCGGATGCCCAGCAAGTCGAGAACTTGGTTCAGGCGTTGCGAGGACATTTGGATCAACTCGCTGGCGTTGATCCAAACATCGAAAGGCTGTTCAATGAGATCCGGGAACAGCTTTCATCCGCTTCGTTGCCTCGACTGAGTGACTACGCACGGCTGAAAGATTCGAATACCACTCCCGTTGAAAACAAAGTTGCATTGGCGCTTGCCGGTTGGTTGATGGGACCAGGGTCTGGCGAGTCGAACTTGATCGTCGTGACTTCGTTAGTCAAAGTCCGTGACCTGGTCGGCGAGTATCTCGGGTCGGCAAATCTGGTTCGTCGTCAAGAAATCCTTTCCGAGCTGAAAGCCATCGAAGGATCTCAGATCGAATATGTAGCGCGACTGATCGAATTCATCGGTCCCGTTCAGCAGTGGCCTGAAGGTGCGGCGGATGATGAAGTCAGCGGCTTTTACCGAATCGGTAGGTTGGCCGGCGACAATGCGGAAACGACGATCAACGATCAGCCGGATTACTTGGTGCAATTGCCGCCGGAATATGATCCGCGCCGTCAGTATCCATGCTTGGTTGTCTTGCCGCCGCCGAATCTAAATCCAGAATTGGAACTGAATTGGTGGGCGGGTGATTTCGATGCCGCTTTAGGTGGCCGAGCCGGGCACGCGATGCGGAACGGCTATATCGTTGTCGCGCCGATGTGGGGGCGACCGACGCAGCGTACGTATGAGTACACACCTCGTGAGCATGACCATGTCTTAAAAGCGTTGCGGCACGCGATGCGTCACACATCGATCGATCCTGATCGGGTGTTTCTGGCAGGACACGATGAAGGCGGGACTGCCGCGTGGGACATCGCCGTTTCCCATCCTGATTTGTGGGCCGGTGTTGTTTGTATCAATCCGGAACCCAGCAAAACACTCACACATTATTCCGACAACGCTCGTCTGGTCCCGATGTACTTGGTGATGGGCGAAGCCTCCGGTCCAAAGGCGCCACTGGTACGGATGGGCGCAATTTTGGATCGCCACATGCATGTTCGAAATGACGTGACGGTGGTGATGTATCGTGGACGCGGCAAAGAAGACTTTTACGAAGAGATGCCGGAAATCTTCAAATGGTTGAATGTTCCTACACATGTTCGCAAACCGATTCCGCGAGAGATTGACGCGGTCACGATGCGGCGTGGAGATCAATTTTTCTGGTGGTTGGAGCTTGGTGCTCTGAAGCCACTGATCGACATCAATCCGATCCTTTGGGACCAAACGTCACGGATCAAAGCGGGCAAGATTAATAGTTCGATCGGTGGTGACAACCAAGTTCGTGTGGACGGGCCGTGCGAAACATTTCAGTTGTGGCTCCGGCCTGACATTGGATTGGATCTGAGTAAAACGGTTGTCATTCGAGCCGGAAGTACCCCGCAGTACTACGAGTTCGATCGAGAGTTGGAAACGATTCTCGAAGACACCAGAAGACGTGCAGACCGCAAACGCCCCTTCTGGGCGACTGTTCGCGTCCCCGAAGAATAGCGAGCTAGCGAAGTCCTTGATCATGGATTTCGCCGAATTCTTTTTGGTGCGGAATTTAACCTTAGGATCCCAAATCGATTTTAGGATTAGCCGAATGGCGTTAGCCACGGTTTGAGTGCAATAGCCGGGGCTAACGCCTGTCGGCTGATGACCCGAACCCGTATTTTCATAGGGAACGAAGCACTAGAGCAGGTTTTGGGCTTCGATTTTGTCCATTAAGTTTTTGAGAACCTCGCTCGAAAGTCGTTAGCGGCAACTATTTTGTCGTTGTTCGGGTTTAGTGGCTCACCCGGGGCTTCGGGTGGTTAGTTGCAGAAATTTACGTACAGCCAGGGGCAACGATCCGGACAATAATGGTCCCGTTCTGGCGAGTGTGTTTTCGCCGGCGATTTTTTTCAGTGTGTTTGAGAAGTTCGATCTCACCACCGAACCGTTTGAAGTTTGGCGGTCTCTTGATACAGATCGCCTCAAAGTAAGTTCCCGGCGTCGGAGACGCTCGCGATTGTTCATCCCAGCACTCCTTGATACGAGAGGTTTCTTAACCTGAGTCGTTAGGTGCTGGTACAAAAAGGATTGGTTTAACTGAGTGTCTGTTTTTCCCGTGACTCCGCCGAATAGCGAATTGGAGTCGTCTGACGAAGCCGAAGCAAATTTTCATGTCACGCTTGGTCCAGACGATTTTCAGCGGTTGGGAGTGCGCCGAAGTGAGACTCGGTTAGCGGTGATTCGAGGCGCGGCAACTCGGGCAGCGAAGACGCTGGCATCAAAACTGTTGGCCGACCCCAATGAATCGACGGAGCAAGAGCTTTCGCAGGTTGCCGTTTCGACCTATCGGTTGCTCGATCCACGCCAACGCGGTGATCGACACGCTCAGGTGCATATCGGACGAATCCGTCCCGGCGTGTTGTACCAAGTCAGCTACACCGAATTCGCCGATCATCACGGCTTGCTCAATCGATGGCGGAAAGGATCACCGACGCCGAAGCGTATTGATGTTAAGCATCCCATTTTGGGGCCGGCGGTAAAGTCATCGTGCGAAGCCGAAGTGATCGGCTTGCCTGTTATTAACACCAGCAAAGCCATTCGATTCGAAACCGGATTGCGAAAGTGCTTGCGTCATCCCATTTCGCTCTCTGTCATCATCGCAGCTTTGTTGGTGGCCACCGGAGGCGTGCTGATCTGGGGGAAGGCACAGCAAACCGCGCGTGCCAGAGCTGCGGACCAGATTCGTTCAGCTGGCGACTGAAGAAAAGTCTCGGCCAGCGGGGCATGCGTGAGACACCATTTGATTGATTTTGGTTTCGGTTCTGCAGTGGTCGTTCCGGATCGGCTCGCGCGGTCGCTGTAATTCTTAAGCAGGGTGATTCCTCAGCAGAGTAATTCCGCGGCAGAGTTGCTACTAGGTTGATCGATCAATTGTCCGGTCGTGGTCTTTCATGTTTCAGTCCGGCGATGCAGGTTTGCCGTTGGGTACAATGCAATCAGCGGACAAGGCAACCAGCGGACAAGCGCCCTCGAAGGCACAGCGGATCGAGCGAGCTATGTCGATCTGGTAGTGCGTTGGTTGCAACGGATTCTTTGCTGAGTTGCTCGTGGCGATTTTAGCCGGTTGAAACGTTCGGTTCCTTTTCATCAGGTGACCGGATTCACGTGGCGAAGAAGTAAAGGCACAACGCAGGCAAATCAAAGCAGGCGATTAGAGACGAGACTTAGGAAGTTTTGAATGAGTAAGGCGAGCATGGCCCCGAGCGCAACAACACTCAAAGAATTGATTGACAGCGGTTGGAAATCCAAATCAGTCAAACGCGAGATGCGAGAAAACTTTACCCGTATGTTAGCCGCGGGTGAGGAGCTATTTCCGGGGATCGTTGGGTACGACGACACGGTCATCCCCGAAATCAATTTGGCGATCTTGGCCGGTCACGACATGCTGTTCCTGGGAGAAAAGGGACAGGCGAAAAGTCGTATCATGCGCATGCTGACTCGGTTTTTAGACGAGTGGGTTCCCTACATCGACCATCCCGACTTGACCGTTCATGAAGACCCAACCACGCCAGTGACTTCGTTAGGACGACGGTTGGTTGAGGATCTAGGTCCAGAAGAGATCAAAGTTGCTTGGTGGCATCGGGATGATCGCTATGCGGAACGGTTGTCACCGGGGACAAAGTTCGCCGACATCATTGGCGAAATCGATCCGGCCAAATTGACCGGTGGCGTCAGCATGAGCGCCGAAGAAGCGTTGTCGTTCGGATTGATTCCAAGGCTGCATCGCGGAATCTTTGCGATGAATGAATTGCCCGAACTGGATGACTTGGTTCAGGTGGGGTTGTTTAACATCCTTGAAGAACGAGATGTTCAGATTCGTGGCTATCCCGTGCGATTCGATTTGGACATCGTCATTCTGTTTTCCGCCAACCCGTCGACTTACAACCGCAGCGGAAAAGTCATTCCACAGTTGAAGGACCGTATTGGCACGATTGTCCAAACGCACTATCCGAGTGAACGCGATCAGGGGATCGATATCCTTCGCCAAGAAGTAGGGGATGATTTGGGCGGTGGTTATCCGGTCGAAGTGCCGTATTTCATGTACCAAGTGATCGAGGAGATCACCAACCAGGCTCGGCGAAGCAAATTCATCGATCAGGCCTCCGGCGTGTCCGCACGATTTTCGCTAGCGAATTTCAGGACCATGGTCGCGTCCGCTCGTCAGCGAGGCATTTTGCATGGCGAACAGCCCGCTGTACCACGGATCTCTGACCTGGGGCACCTTTATTCAAGTTCGCTCGGCAAGTTGGAGCTGGATCTGATGGGGACTCACCAAATGAGCGAACGTCAGGTCCTGGATGCCGTCGTTGCCAAAGCCATCGAAACGGTGTTTGCGGAATACGTTCAGCAGCACGGGCTCGCCGAGATAGCGGAGATCTTTCGAAGTGGCGTTCGGGTCGAAGTCGGAGATTTACTGCCAAGTCGAGAATATGCCGAACGTCTCAAAAGTGTTCCGCCCGCATGGGATATGGCTTTCGAAGTCAATGCCAGTGAAAGCGAAGCAGTTCGAGCGAGTTGTGTCGAATTTGTTTTGGCGGGACTGTACAGCATCGATCGGATCAGCCGAGCACAACGCCACGGAAAAATCGAGTACGAGATCTGACCGGCCGGTCAAAGGGGTTCGGGTCATCAGCCGACGGGCGTTAGCCCCGGTTATTACACAGAAACCGTGGCTAACGCCATGCGGCTAATTAAATGAAAAGACGGGTTCGGCTAATCCTAAAATCGAGTTGGGATGAAGCACTAGGGTCGTGCTGATCGGTTAGCAGTGGACGTTTCATCGACTTGGTAGATCGCATCAATCATGAAACGGGGTTTTGAATCATTGGTTGTCGGAGGACGCAGGCGATGCGCAAAAAAGTCGGTGGCATTATTCATGCCTATCAAAAGTATGATCCGGCAAGCTTTCCGCCTCCATCGCAGGAAGCACCCGACCTGATCTCGCCCGCTTTCGAGCAGGCAATGATGTATGGGGAATTTCGTGAACTGAGCGAAGAAGAACTCGCACGCGCTGTCCGCTTGGATCCCAGCCAAATTAAAGGGCTGGGCCCCAGCATCGATTTCTTAAAGCAGATGTTGGAAGAACGAAAACGGAAGATTCTCGAAACGTATGAGTCTCATTCGGTCCAGAAAAAAGCTCGCAAAGCATTTCACAATGCCGCTAAGCAGGTGCAGCCGCCCAAGGATTTGCAGAAAACATTTCGCGAGGCGATCAATCGCGAACAGCCGTACTTGCTGGAAGCCTTGTGGTATCGGACCGAAAGCCGTGGCGGTAGCTTGTCGACGGATCTTTTGAAAGTTGCTTCCCGGATGGCGGATAAGCACAACATCGAAGAACTCGATAGTAAGTACGAGTTCACCGGAAACGAATCGATGTCCGTTCCGAAGGCGTTGGAGATCAAAGAAGAGCTCGAACAAATCGATGAGCTGTTGAAGCAACTCGAGGAGGCGGCGAAGACCGCACAAATCGGTTTGATCGATATGGAGATGCTTAACCAATTCGTTCCCACACAAGATCTGCAGCAACTGGAAGAGATGCGTCGCCAGGTCGAAAACATCATTCGTGAACAGGCCGAACGTCAAGGACTTGAGCGTGACGCATCGGGTAACTTTCGGCTCACGCCTCAAGCGTACAAGGTATTTCAAGGGCGGCTTCTAAAACGCATCTTTAGCGAATTGGCTCCTTCACGCACCGGACGTCATGAAGGTGACATTGTTGGTGAAGGTGCTGTCGAATTGCAGCAAACAAAGCCGTACGAGTTTGGTGACTCCATTGCCAATATGGACATCCCCCAAACCATCATCAACACGCTGCTGCGGCAGGGTGACACGAGACCGCTGCGATTGCATAGCGACGACATCGAGATTCATAAAACGCGAAACCATCCAAAGTGCGCGACTTGTGTTGTGATGGATATGAGCGGATCGATGCGCTATGACGGTCAGTACATGAACGTCAAACGGATGGCACTCGCGCTGCAGGGGCTGATCCAATCGGAATATCCCGGCGACTTCTTGCGATTCATCGAGATGTACACGTTTGCGAAAATGCGTTCACCCGGTGAAGTTATCAATTTGATGCCCAAGCCCGTCACCATTCATGACCCTTGGGTTCGATTGAAGGTCGACATGAGTGACGAAGACATCAGCGAGACCCAAGTCCACCAGCACTTTACAAATATCCAGCGTTCATTACAGCTCGCTCGCCAAAATTTGGCGCTGACGGATACTCCCAATCGGCAAATCGTTCTGATCACCGATGGGTTGCCCACCGCGCACAACGAGGGCGAATGGTTATACATGCTGTATCCGCCTGATCCGCAAACAGAAAAGGCGACCATGCGCGAGGCGATGTTGTGCAGCAAGGAAGGTATCACCATCAATATCTTTCTGGTGCCCAGCTGGTCACAGAGCGAAGAAGACATCCGATTCGCAAGCCGCTTGGCCAAGTCCACCAAGGGCCGTGTCTTCTTTACCAGCGGTCACAATTTGGATCGTTTTGTTCTCTGGGACTACGTACAGAATCGAAGAGAGATCATTTCGTAGCGGTCTCGCAGTGGTCTGCATGTCCCTTGACGATCAACGCCAATCGCGATTGCATTTTGATAGCAAACACGCGATTCGCTAGTTTCCTACGTTCGGGGGATGCACTTTGTGAACTGCGCTTGCTGCGGTTTCACCATTGCTGTATCAGAATGATTCCCAAACTTTAGCTCCATTTTGAAAAATAACGAGGCAAGGATGCGCTCGTCACTCAACTGCTGCTCGACCAAGATCTTGACCCGTGCTGGATCGGTTAGCTTGACTGTCTTGCTAGCGATCGGCACCACAGGTTGTCGTTCGACCAGACCGTCTGGGTCCATGGTTCAGGTGACTGAAGAGGGTGCCTCTTCGGCGGCGCCGCTCGATGCGCCCCAGCAGCGGCTCGCTACGACCAAGGTTTACGGCTCACAGCCTAGCGAAAACCGTTCAATGTTGTCTCGAGCGAAAGAGATGATCACAGGAAAGCGGGCAACGCCACCTCAAGATGTCGTCGTCGCTGAAAGTAAGACGCCCGATCAGTTGTCAAACACGGCAATGCAACAGACCGCCGCTACGACAACGCGTCAGTCGCTCGCACGTGATTCGGCGGTTCGCAATCAAACACGCGCATCGGTTGCGGCCAACCGAAGTCCTGTTCAGGAAACCGAAACGACCACGGTCCGCCCGGTTTCTGCAAATGACGACGAGATTAAGGTCACAATCGGCGGGCTGGTCTCTGCCTCGCTGACCGATTTAAGTGTCGAAGAGTCTGGGGTGAAAGCGCCTGTCGAAGTCGCTGAACCACCCGTCGTCGCAAGCCACCCAACACCACCGGTTAAAACCGAAGATGCAGCCAAGGTGGCTGTGGCATCGGAGACTCCCAAGGTTCGTCGTCGTCCGATCAGCCAGACAGGTCAACCGCTTGCGCTTGCTGCAGCCTTGGAAGATTCGCTCGATTCACTGCCGAAGCTACCCAGCTCTGCTGGCGAATATGATGGGCCAGGACCGAAACGGATCGGTGTCGGGAAGCCTTCGATCACTTCGTCCGCTGACACCAAAACAGCCGCGTATGCTTATGTTGGAGATGACGAGCCAATGGCTCCGGCGCCCGACAGCGTTCAAACTGTCTCACACGCGTCGAACCAACAAACAAGTGCGACCTTGGTTGGCAGTCCTTCCGAGACAGTCGGTCCGGCAAAGGAGCTGACCGAAGACGAACTATATTCCAAGCTTTTGGAGCGGATTGTCGAACCGAAGGTTGGGGAAACACCGCTTGATCTTGAACGTCGCCAAGTGATCGCCCGCTACCTGATGGTGCTCGCAGGTGATCCGGAAACCGCGATCGAGTCGATGGACGGTTTTAATGAAAGCGAACGCGAGTTCCTGAAGAATCAATTGGTCGGATTGTGGACGATGATCGATCCGGATGGCCATCCGTCATCGGGACAGCGAGTCAATGAGGCGCTGCCAAGATTCCGCGCCGCGGCAGCATACCTATCCGAAGCAACGGAATCGTTGGAACTGCGCCACTTGGAATTCTGTACCGAGATCGAATCATACGGTCAGGTAAAACCCTTCGAAGGAAATCGTTTCGCTCCCGGTCAGCAGGTCATTCTGTACTGTGAAGTTGAAAACTTTTCCGTGGTCGATCAGGGAGGCTTGTTCCAAACCAGTTTGGAAGGCAGCTACGAAATCTTTGATGCTTCCGGAAACAAAGTTGTCAGTCAGCTGCTGCCCACCGACCAGCAGCGATCTCGCAACCGTTTGCGTGACTACTTTGTGGCCTACCAAATGAATCTTCCCGATCAGCTTCGCAAGGGAACCTATCGCTTGCAGTTGACGCTCGAAGATGCCTTGGGCAAAAAAGTTGGCCAAGCAAATATCCCATTCGAAATTCGCTAGTTCGAACTCGAATGGCCTGCTAGGTTTCGACTAGATTCGGACCTGCGGCTGTTGCGGGGCTTTTCCGCCGAGGCGGAGGCCCATTTGCTATCCAAAATAATTTCTGGCTGAAGTAAAAAAATTAGACAAATGGGCTAGGATCGCGCATCATAAGTCCCGTTATGGCACATCCAAATCTTTTCAATTGCCAGATTCACCAAGCGGCTCGCGAGGTCGCTAAAGCGACGGTGGCGTCTTCTAGGACGTTCGCACTGGCGAAGCTTTACGACCTGACGGCGGACCGCCTGGTGCGATTTGCCGCCACCGTCACGCGTCGTCAACATGACGCCGAGGATGCCGTCGCGACGGTGATGTTAAAAGTCGCTTCGAGGCCCGAACTGCTGATGCGGGCGGAACGACCATGGCACTATTTATTGCGAATGGTGCGAAACGAATCGCTTGTCATCGTCCGTTCTCGTTCTCGGCTCGCCGCGATCGGATCGCTTGCAGATCGATTGATGGGCAGAACCGTTGACGTCGTCGAACAGGACGACGAGAAACGCGTGATTTGGCAAGCCTTGGAATCTCTTCCTGATGACCAACGCGAAGTCATCGTGCTGAAGATTTGGGAGCAGATCACCTTTGCCGAAATTGGTGAAATCCTTGAGTTGTCACCTTCGACAGCTGCAAGCCGCTACCGCTACGGGCTGGAAAAGCTCTCCGGGAAGTTGAGCCGATCGTTGGGTGGTCCGACCCCAAACGTCGAGCCGGCGGAGGCTATTTGATGAGCCTTTCAGATCGGGATCAACGATTGATCGAAGCTCAGTTGGTTGACCTGGGAAAATCCATTGGGGCTTCGCAGCGTCATCGTGACCAAGTGTTAGAACGGGCGACGAGTCATCTTATTCGTCAAAACACACAAAAGAAAACGACCCATGTCGCGCTGGCCCTCGCCGCGGCGGTTTTGTTGATTTCACCGCTGATTGCCGACCTGACTCGGCGAGTGAAGGTTCACCGACCGGCAACAGCAAAGCAGGCACAGGCCGATGCGTTGGAGTTAACCGAAGCCCATCAAATGTCATTTGATTGGGCGCTGGTTGATGTCTTCATGCAGTTTCGTGATCGGTTGCGCAAGTAGCACAACCGTTCTGCCGGCCCGCTACATCAGTTCAACCTCGGCCTACAAGTAATCCGCAGCCAACAATGTTGAGCTTATTGGAAGAATGGATTCAGCGTGCTGCCGTCATTTGCCCGCTTTGGCGATGACTTGATCTGAGGCTGTGCAGCGGGAACCGAAATCGCTTGTGGGGCTGGACCTTCGGTGTGGTTGCTGTCGCGATCCTGGGCTGGCGTATTAACCGCTGGGACTTCGATAGCCTGTTCGAAGACAACCGGAGTGGTATCGTCTAATTCGATAGCTTGCCCAAAGCCAGATTCGTTTTCGGCAGCTTGCATCTGTTCTTCCATGGCTTTCAATTGGGCCTGCAAGCCTTCGCTGCTGAATCCACCAAGCATCCCTAGAGGAACGAGCGTTCCAAGCACCACTAGAATAATTCCGAACGTTGAAACGAAACCGTTAGCGATCCAAATGGCGAACGCGCGTAGCAGGCCACATTCACCAGCCATCGAAATCATGTAAGAGGCTGCAAACCAAGTTACCGGCAGCGAAGCGAGGTACCCAAATGGCCCGAGCGTTGCGCCGGCAACAGACGAAATGGTCATGTTGACAAATATGATCGCGATCAGCCAACCGATGCATGCCAGAAATGAAGGCGAGCGATTGCCGATCATCGAGAAGCAAAGCTTCAGCGAGCCTGCCATCACTAGAAAGGCAAGAAGCGAAACAACAAGGATAACGACGATGCCGGTTGTACCAAGCATCATCCACTGTTCGTCGGAAAACTGTTCCATGATCGTCAGGGGGGCAACGAGTCGGAAGGGGCGGGACTGGGAGCAAATGCCTCAGCAAGCCTAGCTCGCGGTTTACCACCTGACGGCGTAGAAACGTCGTTACCTCTGAATCTCTGTGACGTTGTGAAAAGCAGCCAATACGCTGTATTTTGAGCCCCGATACGGGTTTTCACCCGTAAATCGGCAAGAGTCATCCTGCATGCGGTAAGCAAACGCGGATGCACAAGGACTTTCAGATGTCTCAATTAGTGTTCAATTAGTGAAGATTAGTGGTTGGGAATTTGGGAACACTAATTTTCACTAATAGAACACTAATGGGAGTTGGTAAAGAGATACACTGAAATTCCGCGGCGCGTCGGGCAGGTCCGCGCTGCAGCCGCGCCGAATTACCGATACCGGCGATGGCTCAGAATTTCTGCAGCTCGTCCGGGCCGGGTGTCGCGTATTCGCTGACTTTGGCTCGAATGAACAGTTCACCCTTGTCATCCAAGTGAACATCGAGCGGAACGATCGTTGTCCCGCGTTGATTGATCGTCTGCGCCGTGTGGCTGAGATCAACCGTTTCGATTCCGTCGGCGTTCAGTGGTGGAACGTTCGCGTTATAGAATGCGGTGCACCACCATCTTTCTTGGTCGTCTTGGAACGGTGTGCCATGTCCGAGAAAGCGACCGACAAATTTGCGTTCGCTGTAGGGACCGGTGATTTTGTAAGCTGTCGCGTAGTACAAGTTGTAGCTTCCGCGTCGGCCTTTGGATGTTGACCAGCCCGTTCCGAATAGGACGTACTTGCCATGAATCTTTTTGATCAAGCAGCCTTCGTGTCCCATTTTGGCAGTTTCGCCAGACGGTCCGATGGCAACGGGCTTTGCGGCCAAGCCTGAAAAGTCTTTCTTTAGTGGCGCCAGGTCGGTCGCGCCATAGACGATCCACCATGAACCATCATCGTCTTGAAACAAAGAAGGGTCGTGACGACGACCGATCTTTTGGCCCATCGGATTGGTCCAAGGGGCAGAGACGTTTTCGCCTTTGGTCAAGGAAAGGTTGGCGCCTTTAACAGGTGAAGGACTGGTATGGACGAGAGCCCATTGTTCCCCAGTCCAGTGCAGTTCAGGGGCCCACAATCGCCAATCGTCTTTGGGTGTTGAGGCGAAGGCGTCTGGATCGGATTCGGCCCAGATCCCGTCCTCGAGATTGTAGACGGAGCCGAGTGATTCCCATTGGATCAAATCACGGGAACGCCAGACGCGAGCCGAACGTCCAACCAGGCTCAGCGGGCCAAGTCCGGTGTTATAGGGATCCGACGACTCGCGAACGTCACCTTCGTTGGGTGTTGTTCCTGTCAGGTAGTACCACTGATTGGGGCCACGAACGATGTATGGATCACGAATCCAGCCCTCTTTGATAAACAGGGCACGATCGTGTGATTCCAGTCCAGCTTTGATCGCCTCGGGGGCGTCCGCTTGACTGACAGGAGTTTGCAGTGCGGGTTTGGTTGGTGGCTGAGATGAATGTTGACGGATCAACCGTGTTTCTTTCAAGCGATAGGGCTTTCCATCGGTGTGAAAGATATCGTGGAACCAAGGATCGGGCTCTTCGGTGTAAGCCTTTTTCCATGAGTCCCAAGGGAAGATCGTTTGTGAACGACCGTTGACGAAGCCCCAGTTGTATGCGGCCACGCGATTGCGATGGAGGATCGGCAAGATACCTTCAAACGTCGAATTGTTTCCCCTTGCCATGTACTCCGTACACACCAGTGGACGTCCAAGTCGACTGAGGCCGTCAACCAAATCGGTCGTCTTTTCAGGGCCGTCATAGCTGTGGAACGAGATCACATCGGAATTTTCGATGCATGCTCGCTGATAGTCGGTTGGCTGGGTAAGGTAGTTGCCACGCCAAACCCCGACGGTCAGGGGTTGTGAAGGGTTGACTTCGCGAGCCCACGCGAACGTTTTCTCAAGTAGCTCCAAAGCATGCTTTGTTTTTTCCGGCTGCTCAAGTTCGATCTTTGCTCCACCACCACCGTACGCATTGAAATTTGGGTTGTCTGGTTCGTTGAATAGATCCCAAATCAAAACCCGTTGATCGTCTTTGTATCGATTCAGAACGGCTTGAACGTAAGGTTTCAGTTCATCTTGTTTTTGCGAGCTTTCCAGGATTTCGCGACCGGGCGATTGCACCCAACCGGAGTTGTGAACACCTGGGGTGGGTTCAGGCTGAGGCCCCGCCTTGGGGTACGGGTGCCAGACGCCATCAAAAAACACAAACATGGTTCGAATGCCGTGTTTGTTTGCGATATCGAGGTATTGGTCGATTCGTTTGTAAAAGCCCTCGGCATCGGTTTTCCAAGGAATGTCATGCAAGAAGACACGCATGGTGTTCATGCCGATCTCGGCTGCCCAGCCCAGTTCACGATCGATGGTTTCCGGATCGAAGGTATCCGCTTGCCACATTTCCAACTGGTTGATCGCCGATGATGGGACATAGTTTGCACCGATAGGCCATTCGATTTCGTCGTACCAGCGATTGGCCCGTTTCGCAGTCCAGCGACCTTCGCGGCTATTGAACGAGGCGATATCGTTTTGTGGTTCGCCGACAGAAACGAGTTGCTTGACGACCGTACCGGTGAAGCTGTTGGGCGATTCATAGTCGCCGGCGGAAGAGCGATCATCAAAGCCAACCGAAAGCCCATCAATGGGTTGCACTGGGATTAGGCCTGGTGAGCGAACTTCGATCGGGGTTCCACCACCGATCGCAAGTGTCATCGTTTTAGTATCCAGCGTGGCGTGCAAACGGGTGCGGCCACTGACTTGGATCGATGATTTCAGCCGGGTGACTTCACCATTGATTCGCACATCAAAGATGGGATGGCCGTCTTCAAGGTGCAACGAATAGCCTTGTTGGATTCCGCCTTGGGCCAAAACGACGCCTGACAGCTTGGCGCCTTTGATGGTCGCATCGATTTGAATCGGACGATTGGCGATGTCAGGAGACGTCTCGGGTTGCTTGCTGTTGTTTGCGCGTCGTGGTCCACGTGTGACTGCTTCAGGGTACTGATCGAGTATCGCTTTCAGCTCGGCGAGTAACTTCGGTTCCGAGTCCGCGAGGTTGACGCTTTCGATCGCATCGTTGGCGTAGTCGTAAAGTTCGTATTCGGCAGTCGATGGGGCAGCATCGGGCTGTTTCCACTGAACCAATCGGTATCGATCAGTGCGAATGGCTCGACCCAGTTTCGATTTCGGATAGGCGTGATAGGCGTGATCGCGGACACGTTGGCTTGGGTCTTTTAAGACTGGAACCAGTGAGACGCCGTCGATTGACTGTGGGCCGGTCGGTGCGGGGAGTCCAGCCAATTCGGCCAGCGTTGGGTAGATGTCAACACTTTCGGCCAGTTGTTTCGTTGAAGATCCCGCTTCGGTGACTCCGGGTGCAACGATGACGATTGGGATACGAGTGGCCTGTTCAAAGTTCGTATGCTTGGTCCAAATTCCAAGATCGCCAAGGTGGAATCCGTGGTCGCCCCAAAGGACGATGATGGTGTTGTCGGCCATCTCGGCTTCGTTCAATGCGTCGATGACTTTGCCGATTTGTGCATCGACATAGGCGGTGCTGGCATAGTAGCCGTGGATCAGGTTACGTTTCAGTTCGTCGCCAAAGTCTGCATTGGGGTCTTGAGGGACCGGTTTGTAATTCGAAATCTCGCCGCCTCGTTTTCCCGCAACACGTGGCGAACCTTCAGGCAATGTTTCCAAAGTTGGCATAGGCAGGTTGGCCGGATCGAACAAGTCCCAGTATTTCTTTGGCGCACTGAATGGCATGTGCGGGCGTGCGAATCCGGCTGCGATAAAGAACGGGGTGCCATCTTTTTCGCGACGTTCCTTTGCAGCTTTCAGTCGGCGAATCGTTTCGGCAGCGACTCGGCCGTCGGCGTAGGCTTGGTCTTCGACGTCTGGATTTTCATAAGCGGCACCACGTGGCAAGCTGCCGATCCGGTGCAGTTCTTGATTGGTGAAATACGCTTCCTCACGAGTTAGCTTGCCACCATCGGTGCTTTCGGGATCGTTGTATTCGATCACCTTCTCTTTGAAGTGCGGCACGGAGAATGATTCTGGGTCACCGTTATTGCCGTGGCCGATATGAAAAATCTTTCCCAGTGATTCGGTTCGATAGCCGTGTTTTGCAAAGTGCTGTGGGAGGGTGACCGCGTCGGGAACGATCTGACGCAGCTGGCTGCCCAATCCATATAGCCCGGTCGACGTCGAATGCGAACCAAGCATCAACGTAAAACGTGATGGCGCACAAACCGCTTGGTTGCAGTAAGCAGCATCGAAACGCATGCCTCGTGCGGTTAAGGCATCAAGATTAGGAGTCTTGGCAACGGGATCGCCGTAACATCCCATCGCGGGTTTCAGGTCGTCGACCAAAATCATCAAGACGTTCGGGCGTTCAGCCGCTCGACTGGTCGCACCGCCGGCGAGAATCATCGCCATGGCAAAAATGCCGAAGAAAAGTTGTCTAACCATGAGGGGGTTATCGATCACGTTCGGAGGGAGTGGGGCGAGAGAGTCAGCCTAATTACATTCCATCGGAAATTGCCGTGCCATGCAATCATGCGTCTCGTCGCTACGATCTTTTGTCATTAATCAGCAGCGAAATCTGCAAGCAAAGTCGAATCACACCCTGAGATTCGCTGCTTATTGACCACTCAGCAATCGAAAGAGAGATTCATATTGCCGAGCCATCGCTTGATCGAGATGGACATAGATTTTAGCGAGTGACGAGTAGGGTTTGGCGTAGCTGGGATCGATTTGAATCGATTGCTGCAGTGCATTCTCCGCATCGGCAATGCGTTTTTGATCAGCGTAGCATAGTGCAAGGTTGAACCAGTCGCGTGGATCTCGGCGGATACGAACCAGTTCTTCGTAGAGGGGAAGTGCTTCGCTAAGTTTCTGATCCATCATCAACTTGTCGGCGAGTAATTCGAGCAGTTCTTGCCGATCCGAAGTTGCCGTTTTGATTTCTCGCAGTGCTTTGACGGCGTAGTGATGTGCCCGAGCGTACTCGGTTTGGATTTGATCGGCGGATGGATCATCCTGTCGCGACAGTGCTTGTCCACGACGATAGGCTGCTTTGGCAATAACCACATGATGGTCTGTAAGCTCTGGCAGTGACTTAATCAATTCGCCTGTGTCGATCGCCAAGATTGGTTTGTCGTTCCCTTCGAACACTTGCAAGATTGCTAATTTGGCAGCGGCAAGTTTTTCGCGGCGAGTCGTTTCGTCATCGCTCAGTTGCGCCTGCGTTTTAGATTTGTTTTCGCCGCGAGTCAGAAGCCTGATCGAGCTTTCAGATTCGTTTTCGGCCGGATCAGCTGAGGTGTCTGAGTAAACCGCGATTCGGTGATTGGTCGTCGAAGTGTGTGGGACATCACTTGGGCTTTGTGGCATATGACATTTCACACAAGCGTTTTGATTGGCTTCGTTCCTGGACTGTAGTGGTTCGTGGCAGTCATCGTTTCCATGACAGGACAAACAGAGCTTGCGAAAATGCTCCACTTTGTTGACAGGTTCGATGCTTGAATGCGGATCATGGCAGGTGATGCAAGTCAGCGTTTCGGTTTGGGTGTAGCATTCACTTTTCCACATTTGATCGAAGTGATTGGAAAATGTTTTTTGGCTGGCAAGGTCACCGACTCCTTTGTAGTCCGATCGCAGTTTTGCTAACGCTTCACCTGGGCGAAAATCCCAGCGATCTTTGCCTTCGGCGAACACCGTGACATCACCATCAAGGTGGCACTGTGCACAGACGGCTTCGGAATGAGAACGGTCGGCGAGGGCCGGATTGAAAATGCTTGTATCGACCTTTTGGCCCGCAACAGCTTCGTCGGTTTTACTTTCGACCCGCTCGTTGTGTTGCTCGCTGTGTTTTTCGCCGGGGCCGTGGCATCTTTCGCAGCCGATCGCCAGTTCGTGAATGTTTAGGCGATTGGTGTTGTTTTTGTCGGAACTGATAAGGCCTGCATGGCAATACATGCAGCCGTCTGTCACGACACGTCGAAAGCCTTGTTGATTGGCCGTGTCATATCCTGGTGCGATGGCGTAGCGATCGGCTGCCGCGTACCAAGTGATGGGAGACTGTAGAAGGTAGTCGCCGTCTCGAACCAAGTAAGCTTTGGCGAACGCGCCGCTGCCCATGACGTATTCGACAGGGTAGTGGCCAGTTGTGATTTGGTTCGGTGTCTGGGGCGTTTCACCAAAATATCGGTTTTCATGATGGAACCAATGATCTCCCTGCTTGATGACTTGGTAATCACGCTTGCTGGCCGCATGATCGAAAGCATGCCCTGTGGGGCAGTCCGCTTGGTTTGCCAGCTGAAGAGAACGGCTATGGTGAGTTTTTAAGTAGCTTTGCAGTTGGTTCGGATGGCATTTCGCACAGGTGTTTGTTCCAACATATCCCGATGGCAGAGAGGCCTGCGTCACCTTGATCGTTGGTCCGGCTACAGGATTTGATTCTGCTTCTTGGCGGGATTGGCCTTCGCCGGTTTTAGCCGCGGAAGAGTCGTTTACATCGGGCTGCACAGGATTGGAGGTTCTACTTCCGCAGCCGGTGATCACAATCACGCAGAACGTGATTGCGGTCAAACGCTTCCAACTGAACGTGATGTTGTGCCGTCTTGCCAAATCATTCCGGTGGATCCAAGGCGATTCTGAAGGGACGCAATGTCGATTCGAAGTCTGTGGCACGATGCCAACCGGGCAGGAGAAGGAGAATGGATCTGGCACAAGGTTTACACCTGCGACGCACGCATCTTAGTTTACGTGAATCGCGATCCGTTTGCGCGTCCAACTCGGTGACCGCACCTGTATTCTCAAGTGCAAAGATTTAATAGCGGCTGCTTGGAAACCAGGGAAGTTCCGGCATTCAAGGCAGACGAAGTCCAGCTAGACTGCGAGCATGGAAATCACAGACGACGACAACGATAGCGAGTGGGTTGCGATCACACGGTTGCTCTGTGAAGTCGCTGGCGATGTCGAATCGGAAACATCGCAACTGCGAAACGCGATTCGGGTTCGATCAAAGACGTCTCGCAACGCGGGACGTTTGATATTGAGAACGCCGTAATCAACCGTGGCTCGGCTGACGCTGCTTTGGAATGATCCGTTTTAGTGCTTTACCTGGAAAGCTCGTCGTGGCGATCCACTGTCTTCAACTGGATTGAGCGAGTGAGATTAGACAAAGTTGTCAACGACGCCAATGCCTTGCACGCCTTGTCGTTTAAGCGATGCGGCGGCAAAAGAAATCTGTTTTTTGTCCGTTGTACGTGCATCACGAACAATCAGGCATGAGTCGACAGCAGAGGCGAGTCGTGCTGTTGCCCAGTTGTTCACACATGGGCCATCGAACAAAACGAGATCAAAGCATCGATGCAATTGATCGATCAAGCGGTCCAGGTCCAGTGATGTCGCCGGAAGCGAGCCTTCATCGGAATACAGCAGCGGCAGCAGTGTGACGCCGTCTTCGATTGAAGCGATCGCGATTGATTCCAAAGGCTGGCCTTGGCGAACTGCGGTGACCCAGTCGGATTCAACATCCAGTCGTACTTGTTCGGCCTGTCCAGGAGCATCCAAGTCAACATCAACAATCGCAACGGAAAGTCCTGTCGCGGCTGCAGCGATGGCTGTGCCAAGCGTTGTCGTGGAACGGCCTTCACCACTGCAAAGGCTGGTCACGAGCACGCTTCTTAGTCCTGCACGAACAGATTGACCGAGGTGATCGGCGATTGACCGAAAGAAGTTTTCATCGAAAAAGGTTTCGGCGACATGACGTGGGATCGAAAAAGCATCGACCTCCCATGCTGCTCCGTTCCAGCGATTGGAGCGGACGTTTGTCGATTCAGGTGCTGGCGAAACCGGCGGCGTTGTCGCTTGGTAGGTAGCCGCTTGAGATTCGATAGCCTGTTGGCGGGCGATCGCTTCCACGGTTGCCGCGTGATCTTTGGTGGGCTCGTGGTGTGGAGCCAAACGTTCGGGCAAAATCTCGGCTGTTGGATCGGGAATTGCCGGATTCGCTGCGGGTGGTTGTGCGGGTGCGGTGGCTGGCAGGTCGGAGATTGCTTCCGGACTGGGGGCTTCGATGCTGGGCATCTGAAGCAATTGATCGACATCCAGAGTCGTCGCTTGAAATCCGGTATCAAATGTCGGTGGAGCCATTGGTGCGGTGACCAAATGAGCTTCACTGTGATACGCGGTTTCCGGAGTTTGCGTTTCGGCTTGGGAAGGTGTCTGTTGGGGTGGGTGAGGCAGTGGCCGATCGATTCTTAGAACTTGATCGTTTTCGCCTTCCAGCCATTGTTGTGTTTCTTTGGTGGCAGCTGGTGTTTCGTTCGAAGGGACACTGCTTGGTTCGCTGTGCCCGTGTGGCTCGGTATTTGGCTGAACGTTCGCCGCGTCATCGTGAGTACGACCACCTTGTCCGGGACGCTGACGTGCGTAGGCACCGATGAAAGATTGTTTGATGCTCATAAGAATTCAATATCTCCGTCGCTGCGGTTATCGCAGTTCAGACGCTTCCCAAGCTTCGAGGATTTCGAGGAAGTTTCCGATGGGGTAGGGCGTACCGGTGTATTGCAAGCCTTCTTCTAGTTTCAGGCGATCTGCCATTCCTTGTGGCAAATCGTTGCCGAGCGAATCGTTGCTAGGGTCTCCGCGATAGGAAACAACGCGATCAACTGCGCCTCCATACAAAGGCTGTGATTGTTCGGTGGTATTTGCGTTTTCGAAAAATTGATTCGCTACGATCGGTTGGCCAACCGGGGCACTTTCGGATCCCGATTGATATTCGGTGGGCATCCCAATCGATGAAGGCATCGAACGTTCCACATCCATCAACGGGGTGCCTGGAAGGGTCGTGTAAGCAGCCGCCGAGTCAACGACGGGAGATTGCGTTACTGAACCGTCCGAGGTTGCGTTTTCCAATTGTGGGTCTGGCTGAACGATCACCGAGTCTTCATCCGCGGCTTGGGCAATTCTGGCCAGCAGATCTTCGGTGGCGTCTGTCTGATCGGCAGCGGGAAGATCAGTATCGGGCAGTGGCGGCGTGTTCGCAGACAGGTTGTCATCGGTGTCGGCTACTTCTGACGCAACCTTTTCGACGGGGTTGTCGCTGTTAGTCGAGTCGGCATCGATCGACTCGCCAGTGATCAAGATGATCGAGTCATCTTCGTTGATTGCCAATTCGGCGATCGAATCTTCGGAACTGGTTTCTGGAGACGACTTGCGGCCGAAGTAAAACGACAGTGACGCGAGGATAAAAACAAGAATCGTCACGCCGATGCGAGTTGGCCAAACCGATCGTTGGTCGTCGGCCCATTTCGGCTCAGCAGACTCGTGGTAGGCAGCGATTCTTTCGGGAGCGGGCTGATCGTGATCGGTCCCCGACGGTCCATATTCTGGAACCGGATTGTCGCCATCAACAAAGTTAACCGATGGTGCATGCCCATCGGGTGTGTAGGGTGGAGTCGACGCTAGCTTGCTGAAATTGCCAGACGGAGGGTCGATATGACCTGCAGGGGGCCCCGAGTGGGGGCTGTGGATGTCATAAAGAATGGTCCGTGAAGCCCTGCGACGACTTTCGCCTTCGGATGTGCAGTCGGGAAGTTCAAAAAGTGTGGGAATTTCCCCCGTGGGAGCACCTTGGCCGCTCGGATTCGGTCCCAAGGGCTTTGTATGTGGGTGCAGATGGTCGGGGTGCGATGACGCAGAATCAGCCCCTCGCCGATTTCGGCGTGAACTCTTTCCACTGTCGGTTGTGTCTCTGTCGTAGTCCATCCGTGAATTTCCGCAGCAAGATTTCTGCTTTTATCCGTCATTGATCGAATCGGAACGCGGTCATCCTGACGGTTTCCGAATCGCTTTGCCCGATCGTGTGCAACTTTTCTGTGTGCAATTTTCCTGAGGGACCGCCAAACTCCCTGGGGAATTATCGGTGGAGAACCCTACCGGTCTTCAGGCTATTGCGGAATAGCGGAACTTGACCGGTTAGGGCAAGGCTGATGTTCAGTGTCATTTCACCGAGGTCATTTCACCGAGAAGACCCCAAAGACGTCCGGCTTGTCGATTTAGCAGCTGGATAAGAGAATACCTCCCGACAAAACAACTCATATTTACGCCGATTGAAGATGCTCCAAACAGATTCCTCCGCCAATCTCGTCCAAGAATTGATCCGCGATCGTATCCTGCTGCTCGATGGGGCGATGGGAACCATGATCCAGCGGCTAAAGCTGGATGAAGCTGGAGTCCGTGCGGACCGGTTTGCAGATCACGATGCTAGCATCGACCTGAAGAACTTTAGTGACATCCTTTGTCTGACCCACCCGGAAAAAATCACGGACATCCACCGTGCCTACTTCGAAGCCGGATCAGACATCGTCGAAACGAATTCCTTCGGTGCTTCGCCTGTCGGAGCGATCGAGTTCAACATTTCCAACGACGTGATCGCCGAAATCAATCATGCGGCAGTGGCGTGTGCGAAGAAGGCTGCGCTGGAGTTCACCGAAAAGACGCCGGACAAGCCGCGATTTGTTGCCGGTTCCATCGGTCCGACGGCGATGCAATTGGCGATCAGTACCGACGTCGATGATGCGGCCCATCGCAAGACGACCTTTCAGGCGATGCGCGACAGCTATCGTTTCCAGGTCGAAGCCCTTGTCGAAGCGGGTGTGGATATCCTGTTGCCGGAAACCGCGATCGACACGCTAAATCTGAAAGCGTGCCTCTTCGCGATCAAAGATTTCTTTAATGCCGGTGGTCGGCGAGTGCCGGTGATGGTCAGCGGTACGTTTGACAAAGGCGGGCGGACTTTTGTCAGCGGGCAATCGGTCGAAGCATTTTTCACAGCGCTCGACCACTTCCCGATGCTGTCGATCGGAATGAACTGTGCATTGGGGCCGGACATTATGCGTCCGCACCTCGAAGAATTGTCGAACGTTTCCGACATTCCGGTTAGTTGCCACCCCAACGCCGGACTTCCCAACGATATGGGCCAATTCGATTTGGGCCCAAAAGCAATGGCCGACATCGTCGGTGAATACGCTGACAATGGTTGGATTAATATTCTTGGCGGTTGCTGTGGAACAACGCCGGACCACATTCGTGCAATGGCTGAGCGAGTCAAAGGACTGAAGCCAAAACAGGAAAGTACCGGACCGGTTTACACACGACTTTCGGGACAGTTGCCAATGGTCATGCGACCCGAGGTGACATTCACGATGGTCGGGGAACGCACCAATGTCACCGGCAGTCGCAAGTTTGCTCGTTTAATTCGCGAAGAAGACTATGACACGGCGGTTGATATCGCACGTGAACAGGTCGAAAACGGCGCGACAATTATCGACATCAACTTTGACGATGCATTGCTTGACGGTGCCGAAGCGATGACGCGGTTCTTGCGATTGATCGCAGGCGATTCGGTTGCGGCGTCGGTACCGGTGATGATCGATAGCAGCAAGTGGGAAGTCATCGAAGCGGGACTGCAAAACGTTCAAGGGAAAGCGATCGTCAATTCGATTTCCTTGAAAGACGGCGAAGAGACGTTTCTTCAGCGTGCGAGGTTGGTGCGTCAGTATGGTGCGGCGGCTGTGGTTATGGCCTTTGATGAAAAGGGTCAAGCTGCGACGGAGGAAGACAAGGTGCGAATCTGCAAACGCGCCTACGACTTGCTGGTCAGCCAAGCAGACTTTCCACCAGAAGACATTATCTTTGATCCCAATATTCTGACGGTCGCGACCGGGATCGAAGAGCACAACAACTACGCGGTTGATTTTATCAACGCGGTTCGCCGGATCAAAAAAGAGTGTCCCGGTGCGAAAACCAGCGGCGGTGTCAGCAATATCAGTTTCTCGTTTCGGGGGAACGATCGTGTGCGTGAGGCCATGCACAGTGCGTTCTTGTACCACGCGATCGAAGCTGGCTTGGACATGGGGATTGTCAACGCAGGGCAGCTTGATGTTTACGAAGAGATTCCCAAGGACTTGCTGGAGCATGTCGAGGACGTACTGCTAAATCGTCGTGACGATGCAACCGATCGTATGCTGGAATTTGCCGAAACCGTCAAAGGAAGCGGCAAAAAGAAATCCGGTGAAGATTTAGCTTGGCGTGATGCTCCTGTTGCCGAGCGGATGAAACACGCATTGATCAAAGGTATCGATCGATTCATCGAAGAAGATGCTGAGGAAGCACGTCAAAACTTTGACCGTTGCTTGCAGGTGATCGAAGGTCCGTTGATGGGCGGCATGCAAGTCGTTGGCGACTTGTTCGGCGAAGGCAAAATGTTCCTTCCTCAGGTTGTTAAATCGGCGCGGGTCATGAAAAAGGCTGTGGCCTATCTGGAGCCGTTCATGGAGGAAGAAAAGCTAGCGGCCGGGTTGGACCAGGCATCGTCACGCGGCAAGTTTTTGATCGCGACGGTCAAAGGCGACGTTCATGACATCGGCAAAAACATCGTCGGTGTCGTGTTGCAGTGCAATAACTTTGAAGTCATCGATTTGGGCGTGATGGTCAGCTTCGAAACCATCTTGGATGAAGCGACCAAGAACGGCGTCGATATGATCGGTTTGTCCGGTTTGATCACACCGAGCCTGGATGAAATGGTGACGGTCGCACGCGAGATGAAGCGTCGCGGCATGAGAATGCCGCTGCTGATCGGTGGCGCAACGACAAGTGCGAAACACACCGCGGTGAAAATTGCACCCGCCTACGAAGGGCCGGTCATTCACGTCACCGACGCGAGCCGCAGCGTAGGCGTTGTCGAAAGCTTGCTCAGTGACGACCTGCGGAAAGGATTCATTCAAAAGAATGATGAAATCCAATCACAGCTCGCAGCTAGCTTTCGTGAAAGAAACCAAAAGTTGGTGTCGTACAAGGATGCCCTTGAGCAGCGATTCAAAACCGATTGGGCAAACGTGCGAATCGACAAACCGTCGTTTACCGGCACTCGAGTTCTAGAGGATTACCCTCTTGCCGAAATTCGCGACTACATCGACTGGTCGCCATTTTTCATGACTTGGGAATTGAAGGGGAAGTATCCCAAAATCTTCAGCGACCCCGTTGTCGGTGAAGAGGCAAAAAAGGTGTTTGATGACGCGCAGCAGTTGCTCGATCAAATCATCGCAGACGGTTCGATCAAAGCTCGTGCCGCGTATGGCTTTTGGCCAGCAGCCAGCGATGGCGATGATGTCGTTCTGTTTACCGATGAAAGTCGCCAGACCGAATTGACACGTTTCCATTTCCTTCGCCAGCAATGGGAACGCAAAGGTCAGAAAGATTTTCGGTCGTTGGCTGACTACGTCGCCCCAATCGAGAGTGGACGCGAAGACTACCTGGGTGGTTTTGTTGTTACTGCTGGGATCGGTGCCGAAGCATTGTCGATGAAGTACAAGAAGGCTGGTGACGACTACAACGCGATCATGGTCCAAGCGGTCGCCGATCGTTTGGCCGAGGCTTTCGCAGAACTGTTGCACCAAAAGGCTCGACAAGACTGGGCGTATGGGAACGAGGAAGCATTGTCCAACGATGAACTGATCGACGAACAGTATCGTGGCATACGTCCCGCGGCTGGTTATCCCGCCTGTCCCGACCATACCGAGAAGCGAACACTGTTTGATTTGCTAGATGCCGAGCAGAACACGACGGTGGAACTAACCAGCTCATTCGCGATGACGCCAGGTGCAGCGGTCAGCGGTTTGTACTTCGCGCACCCAGACGCAAGGTACTTTGCTGTCGACCGTATGACGAAAGATCAGATCGAAGCGTATGCGAAGCGAAAAGGTATGCCTTTGGAAGAAGTCGAACGTTGGTTGTCACCCAACTTGGCATACGACCCTTCGTAGTCATGCCTCAATCGCATGACTAAGCTGATCGGCTTCATCGCTTGGCCAATTGCAAGCTGATCCGTCGAGCGATTCCAGCGACTCAGCAACAAAACAACCCTCCGGGCTGCGGAGGGTTGTCTCGTTGAATCTCTTTTAGGATGCCAGTCTTGAACTGGCGGCAGGATTGATCTGCCAGACTACACTCGGCGACGTCGGTAAAGGCATACCGATGTGGTGATGGCCAAGAAGCTCAATGCCGTCGTCGGTTCTGGTACAGTGACGTTGCTAGAGAAGCTGACGTTGTCGATTCCAAAGGTATCGACGAAACCGCCAGCACCTGATGTTTCGGGAGTAAAGGTCAGTTCGCTGAAGGTTCCGGTGTCGTCCACAATCCCGAAGAAGAGGACTTTCTTAGCAAGTCCATTCGGGAATTGGCTACCGATATTGGTGCCATCAATACTCAGCTCGTATTGGTCGCTTTGGTCGTTGTCGAGAAACAGAAAAGATGCTGCGTTGACCGGCTGATTGAATTTAAGTGTGACACTCGGGCCAAAATCTGCATCGCCAGTTAATTTGACCAAAGGGGTGTCAATTTCTTCGGTCCAACCAAGGTGGGTTGATGTTGTGAACGGGGAAAGGCCAGCCGCAGAAAACCCAGGTGACACGTAGAAGGCCGTTGATCCGAGCGCTCCGCCGCCCGCACCAGCGGTTTCGACTGACTTTGCAGTGAAACCATTGAACGCGTGTTCGATATCGTCGCCCAGCAATCCGGCGGCGTAGCCTTCGAAAGTCTCGGTTTCGAAAAACATACCCGCAGTTGCGTTGTTGAACGCAAGCTGATTGGAGTAGAAGGTGAGTCCCGCCTGAGAACTGGTTGCCCATCCCGCAATCAGCAGCAATAGCCAAAGACGCATGTCTTCTTCCTTCGAACATCAATGTAGGTCGTACCGGTTGTGCGGATTGCAGGTTAACTACCGGCTATGACGTCGTCGAGAGACTTTGGTGGTCGACGACGTTCTTCACGACAATATTCACACGTCTTGGATGTTCCCTTTGTCAAATCCAGTTCTGCAGCAGGGGGCGATGTCTGCAGGGAAGGTGGGTGGCGGGCGATATCGATCAACGGAGCTAGCGGTTGGTCTGAAGTAGGCTTCGTGCTGTGCCGTCACGGATGGCAATAAAGTTCGTGTGATTCGCCAGAGGGTTTGCCTCCATGCAGTCGACGTAATCACTTGATGAGGGGGTACATCGCCCCATCTTTAACTGTGCTGTCTGTTAGTACTCATACCGTCGTGTCTGTTAGCAGACGCCGAACACCGACGCGAACTGTTGTAGCGTTTGTGGTGACGCGAATCACTTTTTCCATGACCTAGGCTGCATCGAACGTTTTTCATTCGAAAGTTGTTTGCATGCGACGGCTTCGATGATCAGGGCACTGGCGACGGGGCACGGTAGTCATGGGGAATTCACAAATCGATTTGGTTTGGGTGCTGATTTGTACCGGCCAAGTCTTAATGATGCAGGCAGGATTCTGTTTGCTCGAGAGCGGGTTTTCGCGAGCCAAGAACAGTATCAATGTCGCCGCCAAAAACTTGGCCGATATTTGCGTCGCGATGCTTTGCTTTTGGATCGTCGGCTTCGGACTGATGTTTGGTCAATCCAATCAAGGATGGTTCGGTACGACAGAGTTTTGTTTTGAAGCCGGCGGGGCGAGACTAACCGCGTTCTTCCTTTTCCAAGCAGCATTCTGTGGAACGGCGACCACGATCATCTCGGGGGCCGTTGCTGAACGGATGCGTTTTCGTGCCTACCTGTTCGTCTCTGTCTTCGTTAGCGCGATCATCTATCCGATCTGTGGGCATTGGGCATGGGGAGGAATCTTTAGCGGGCAGTCCATTGGCTGGTTGGCTGAGTTGGGCTTTGTCGATTTCGCCGGAAGCACAATGGTGCACTCTGTCGGTGCTTGGACGTCGCTCGCTGCAATTCTCGTGATCGGTCCTCGACTGGGGCGTTTTAGTCACAAACGCGGACCGATTCGCGGCAGCAGTCTGCCCAGCGCGGTCTTGGGCGCCGTCTTATTATGGTTTGGCTGGTTGGGATTCAACGGCGGCAGTGTCTTGGGACTGTCAGACGAGGTGCCGAAGATCCTTTTGAATACTTGCTTGGCTGCCGCGTGTGGTGGATGCCTTCCGCTTTTGGTTTCCAGCCTATTCGGAAAGACTTTCGAGCTGTCCGATACGATCAACGGAGTCATCGCAGGCTTGGTCTCGATCACTGCCTGTTGCCATGCGGTAAGTCCTCTGTCTTCGATCGCAATCGGCTCCGCTGGCGGATTGATCTGCATGGCGTCAACGCAGTTGCTTACCCGATTGAAAATTGATGATGCGATCAACGCGATTCCAGCCCACGGTGCTGCCGGTGTATGGGGAACGCTTGCCTATGCAATCTTTGCTGATCCGGCTCTGTTCGGTCCTGGCATTAGCCGTTGGGATCAGTTGGGCATCCAAGCAACTGGCGTCGGAAGCGTCTTTGTCTGGACGTTCGGAATTAGCTCGATCACTTTTGCAGTCGTTAACCGTTTTTGGCCGATGCGAGTTGATCGGAAATCAGAGTACTACGGATTGAACACAACCGAACATGAAGCCAGCACGGAATTGGTCGAGTTGCTCGGAAGTATGAAACAACACTACCAATCCGGGAATTTTCGTCGTCGCGTGCGACGTGAGCCTTTCACCGAAGTCGGGCAGATCGCGACGGTCTACAACCGGGTGATTCATCGCGTTCATTCGGAAATCACCGCACGCGAAAATGCCGAAAACCAGTACCGCGAAATTTATCAGCGAGCATTAGAGGGGATCTATCAAACGACTTTGGAAGGTCGTTTCATCAAGGCTAATCCAGCTCTAATCGAATTGTTGGGATACGACAACTTAGACGAACTGGTCAGTTCGATAACGGACCTGGCGACGCAGTGCTACGTCGATCCGGAACGACGTCATGAATTTATGCGTCGAATGTCTGCGGCAGGAAAAGTTAGTGATTTCAGATCCGAGATTCGAAAACGCGGCGGGGAGACACTATGGGTTAGCGAAAACGCAAGGATCGTCTGCACCGAGGCGGGGGTGCCACTCTATTACGAAGGAACCGTTGCTGACATCACCGAACGGATGACCGCTGAACGTTTGCAATATGAAAAAGAACAGGCCGAAGCAGCCAACCAGGCGAAGAGCCAATTCCTTGCAGGTATGAGCCATGAAATGAGAACGCCTTTGAACGGCATCATTTCAATGCTCGACTTGATCGAAGAATCAGAAAGCGAAGGTCAACGAGAACGCTACCTGCGAATCGCGAAGCAGTCTTCGAAGTCGCTTTTACAGCTAATCAATGACGTTCTCGATCTCTCAAAGATCGAAGCAGGGAAGCTTGAACTTGAACGACAGATCTGCGATGTCGGTGAAGTCGTCGATGAGGCTGTCGAAATGCTGTATCACCGCGGGCATGAAAAGGGTCTGCAAATGGTGCGAGAGATCTCACCCGATGTTCCGTCTGACTTTGTCGGGGATTCAAACCGCTTGCGACAGATTTTGGTCAATCTTATCGCAAACGCTGTCAAGTTTACCGACCGTGGTCACGTCACAGTAAGTGTCGAACCTATCCAGACAAGGGGCAGTTCCGAAGCGTTACGTTTCGAAGTCGTCGATACAGGTGTCGGGATCCCTGCCGATCGGGTTGATTTGATCTTTGATTCGTTTGCACAAGCTGATTCGAGCACGACACGCTGCTACGGCGGAACCGGGTTGGGGCTATCTATCTGCCGCCAACTCGTTGATTCGATGGGTGGGCAGATCGGTGTCGAAAGCAAAGAAGGTCTAGGTTCAACATTCTGGTTTGAATTACCGGTACAACGCGACGGATCAAGGCTGCGATCAAGAATCGAGCGATCGACGGATTCGAATGAGAAACGGTCACTTTTGCAATCGCTCCATGTTCTGTTTGTCGGTGAAGACAGTCTCGAAAACAAGATGATCTATGACGATCTAGATCGTTGGGGGGCAAACGTCCGTTGGCAGCGCAATACCACTGACCTAAATTCGCTGCCGAATACCACAGAACCATTTAAACTGCTTGTCGCGTGTGATTCGATCGTCAGTGGAGTAAGCCATCCCAAAGAATGGGATGCAATTCCACACCGTCTGCTGATCGGTAGCAATGAATCGGACAACACGTTCTCGGTTGCATTGGCGAGACCGATTCGTTCGTCGCAGTTGCTAGACACGATTCATTCTTCACTGGCGTTAGAATCACAAAACGACGACGCTACAAAAGCAGTGACTTCGTCCCGACCCTCTAACTTCGGAGGCGGGCGTCAAGTCCTCGTCGTTGATGACAATGAAGTCAATCGCATCGTTGCATCTGAACTGCTACGCTCCCTAGGTTTTATTCCCACCGCTGTCGAAAGTGGCAGACAGGCAATCAAGGCATTGCAAGCGGCATCGTATAGCGTTGTCCTGATGGACTGCGAGATGCCCGAGATGGATGGATTCCAAACGACAGGGCGGCTGCTTCAAATGCACCGCGAAGGATTGTTGGATGCCGCAGCGGATCAACCGCTCGTGATCATCGCGCTGACTGCGCAAGCTATCGCCGAAGATCGGACGCGATGCCTAGATGCAGGGATGGATGACTACCTAACCAAGCCAATCGTTCGTGAACAGTTTGCATCGGTATTGTGGAAACACCTCGGCGCACCACCCGTTGCACCAGAAGGACCGCCAATCGATTTGGATTCGGTCGTGGACCGTTGTGGAGGAAGCGAGGAAGCCGCCTTTGAGGTGCTGCGTTTGTTCTCCGAGCAGGCAATGACAATCGGATCGCAACTGACTGCCGCTGCTGGCCAAACAGCCAACGATCCAGGATCGATACGTGACGCGGCTCATTGCTTGAAAGGGATGGCAGCGAACGTTTCGGCCTGTCAGATAGCCGAAACGGCTGGCAGTATCGAATTGGCGACGAGCAAGGATTCTTTTACGGCGCTGTCGTCAACAGATACAGAGCAGCTACGTGATCGGATCGAACGCTGCGTCGACTGGATCGAGAAAACGTTGCAGGAGCAAGCATGAGCGATTTAAAGATCCTACTGGTTGACGACGATCCGGTAACGCGATCGATGTTGAAACATACCCTGAAAGCCAATGGTTATCGCACCGATGACGCCAGTGATGGGCATGCCGCACTGGAGAAGTTGTCCGAGCAATCATTCCAAATCGTTATCAGCGATTGGAATATGCCACGCATGGATGGCTTGGCTCTGTGCGAGCAGATTCGCAAACATGATAGTGAAGGATACATCTATACGATTTTGTTGACGTCCAACAACGCGATGGAAGATCGTGTGACGGGGCTTCGGTCTGGAGCAGATGACTTTATCGGAAAGCCTTTCAACAAAGACGAATTGCTCGAACGTGTCGCGGCGGGCGAACGCGTGCTCAGTCTCGAAACTCGCGAAGCTTTGATCTTTGCTTTGGCAAAATTGGCCGAGAGCCGAGACACTGACACCGGATTGCATCTAGAAAGGGTGCAGCGATACGCTCGCTTCTTGACTCAGGAATTGATCGCCGATCCAGAGTTCGTTGACATCATCGACGAGGAATTTATCCAACTGGTTTATCAGACCAGCCCGCTGCACGATATTGGCAAAGTCGGAATTCCAGATAGCGTGTTGCTACATCCTGGAAAGCTGACACCGGAACAATTCGAAGTGATGCAGTCGCACACAATTATTGGTGCGGAGTGTTTGGAAGGTGCGATCGCAAAGTCGCCCAATGCAAAGTTTCTGCACATGGCACACGATATTGCGAGATCTCATCACGAAAAATTTGATGGCAGCGGGTATCCGGATGGACTTGTCGGTGACCAGATTCCACTTGCCGCCAGGATTGTCGCCATCGCCGACGTTTATGACGCACTGCGATCGCGGCGAGTCTATAAAGAAGCCTTCAGTCACGAAAAAGCAATGCAAATTATTTGTGGCGATTCAGGATCACATTTTGATCCTCGACTGGTCGAAGCATTCGAACGCATTGCTCAACAGTTCGCCGCAATCGCTTCCAGATTTGCAGAACCTGACGAGGCATCAGAGCCTGTTGATATTGCTGAAAAACCCGATGAAGTCACGATTGAGAACCGCAAGGACCTAGGGCTGCAGCTATTGGGAACTTGATACAGAATCGGAAGCGATGTGGGCCGTTGACCTATGCGGTGCGGACCTTATCGCGCTGTAGCGAGAGTGGGATCGGCAGGAAGCTAGCGGGCAATCGAGGCAAACTCCATCTGATTGGTCGCGATACTCGAAGACGAAGCGACAACCGAGTCTGCGTTGATAGCTGGCGTTTTTTGCCGCGATTGAGTCACGCCGAATGCCATCGTGTGAGCGGCCCATCCAGTCCACAGGAATGTTACCAGGATCATTCCAAGCAACACGCCATGTGAATAGGTCGACACCCAGCAAGAACGGTTTCGCAATAGATACAGTAACGCGGCAACGTGAAGGGTTAAGATTGCGAAAACCGCAGTCGTGTTGCTATCGAGCCAATTGGATACGATCGCAGCCAATTTGAAATTCGCTGTCGGCGTTACCTGAACTGACGCGAAAAAGTCGCTAAATACCCAGTTCATCCGAACAACAATCAGGTACATCATCGCGAAGGCGACGACATGTGTTGCGATTAAACCCGCACCGCGGAATCCATCGCGGCGCTCGCTTGTTGGGATTGCGATGCTGTTCATCAATCGAAACTCGCTGCTTAAAGTGCTGACGTGAAGTAAATCAAGGTGTGAGCCAATATCAGTAAAGTCAGCATCTAGCGTGATTATCCGATCAGCGATGCTGGTCGGAGTCCTCAGTTATGTCGTCGTCGGCGGCGGATGGATGCTGCACCTAAGAACAATCCACAGAGCGCGAAAGAAGATGGCTCAGGAACTGTCGCGGCAAACAGATCGACATCGGGAACTGCGGGAATAGCGGTGACACTGAGTTGTTGGGTCAGCGGAGCGAATAAAAATTGTGACCCACTGCCCATCGATCCGAATCCGACAGCGAAGCCACTGGCGTCGATAGTCGTCTCACCCGCACCCGTGGCGAGAGCGGAGAACGAGAAACTCGATTGTTCCACCAAAGGCACTGAAATCATAAGCTTGGAAAGGTCGCTTTTCCCAAGTCCAAAAAACGAGTTGACGGAGTTGGCAGAACCTTGTTGAGCACCGATCGGATTTGCCAGTACGATATTTTCAGGCAAATTAATTCCAACGCCCCAGAGGGCTCCCATCCCTGGTTGCAGACCGTTCAACTTGACGTTGACGTTGAACGTTTTTCCAACTTCGACGTGATTGTCCTGTGCCCCCTCTATGGACAGTGCGAGTGTCATCAATCCTGCACTTGCTTGCTGTGAACTAGCTAAAACAGCGAGTGAGAAGGCGAAGAATGCAATCTTTCGGATGGAGTTCATTAGTTGGCTGTCGTCTAAGGAGTCGATATTTGGGGCAAGCGCCGGAGCACATCGGATTGCAATTGCTGTGCCGGTTATGAGATCGACAGAAAATGAGCGTCAAGAAACACAGCCAAATGAATGAGCACCTATAGATGATTGGATCGCAAATAGTAGAAGCCGATTCAGGAACGGAGCTGAGCCATTCCGAGTCGCTTCGATTAACTTTGGATCACAGCCTTGTCGAGGAGCCTCTGTCGGCCAAACGACCGAAGACGATTTGTCGCCAGTGAACTATCCAACACGATGAAAGGATCATTCGCGAAAGAAGCGGCGGTACTAGAGGGCATGAAAAGCTTTGGCAAATTCGCCGATGTCAGACTCGAATTCGCGACGCATTTCGGCAGCTTTATCTTGCGGAGCACGCAGCAGTGCTGATGGATGGTAGGTCGCTAGTGTTCGGTCTGCATATGGCGATGAATACCACTGTCCGCGTTGTTCGGTGATGCGGAAGTTCGGACCAAAGATGACTCCCGATGCGCTCGCGCCAAGACACAGAATAAGCTTGGGGCGGATCGTTTCAAGTTCGGCTTGTAACCAAGGTCGGCAAGCTGCAACTTCACGCGCTGATGGCTTTTTGTGTAGTCGGCGTTTTCCGGATCGAGTGAATTTGAAATGCTTGACCGCATTGGTCATGTAGATTGTTTGCTCGTCGATTCCGGAAGCGTGAAGAACTTCTCGAAGCAACTTGCCTGCTGGTCCGACGAAAGGTTGCCCCATTTGGTCTTCGTTATCGCCTGGTTGTTCGCCAACAAGCACAGCCCGCGAGTTTTCTGGCCCTGAACCGAATACCGTTTGAGTCGCGTCATGACAGAGCGCGCAGCCTTGGCAGGTCGCCGCAGCTTCACGAAGTATTGCGATATCTTTTTGCTGTGGAACGAAAGACTGTGCACTTGCGATTGAGTCGGTGTACTGAATCATTTGCTCGACGCGGCGTGGGGCATCGCGCAACATCGGTTCGATCAGTTCGGTTTCTGGCATTGTTGCCCAATGCTTTTTGGGCATTTCCGCTTGCATGGCCTTCAGCTTGATACGAGCGGGGTTGAAGATGTTTGCGTAGTAGGTTTTCCAAAGCTCTTCAATTTCATCGTCTGCAGGAGCTGAGCTGCGGGGCAAGCCTTCAGAGAATGTCAGCTTGGCCCCATCCCAATGACAAGACTCATCGGGCGTCAGAATTGACCATCGCATCACGTCAAAGCGTCTGCAGAAAAAGTCAGCGACATAACGCAACACATAGTGATCCGGGCGATGCCATGCGACGAATCGCTCACCATCATTGTCACGAAAGCTACGGAAACGAACAAACGCTTTCGTCTTGTGCGCATCTCGTCGCACCGCTTTTTCCATCGCTGCCAATTCGATCACATCAGGATCGCTGGCAATGCTTAGCAGGTGTTTTTCCCCATGAGACAGACGCCACAAGATGCCATAGAGATTCTCCCAGCGAGATGGTGAGCGATGGAACGAGACCGTCTTTGCGATTGATAGGAACGACGCCGGAACATTGATGGTCCGATTGGAGTTCGCCAAATCAGCAGGGAGGGGCAGGGCAGGGGAGAGCGGTACCGATGTACCGAATAAGTCCTGCTGTGCCTGAGTCGCCAAAGAACGATGATCGATCCAGCGAATCGCTGATGGTTCGATTTCGGCTTGCAAGAATGTACGAGCTGATAGCCGCCAATCATCAAACGTCGTTGCCGTCACACTATGCATTGTTGATCAAACTTGGCCGTTTCCGGCACTTTCCAATGCATCGAACAACATGAGTTGACGCTGTTTGGGCTGAGTTTTTTTCTTTAAATCGAGACTGTCGATTTGCAGCGGCCCTGGGTGTCGGTCAGCCGTAATTACAAACGGTCGGGCGCGTCTATAAACGACCCCTAGACGTGAAAGGTCTTCGTCACGAATGGCGTGATGCCTCCGAGTTCGAAGGATGCGTTTCACACCGCGTTCACCAATTCCCGGAATCCGAAGCAGTAGCTCGCGGGACGCTTTGTTTATATCGATCGGAAACATGTCGCGATGGGCCAATGCCCACGCATGTTTGGGGTCGAGATCGAGAGGTAAGTTGGCTTGTTCTGGCGTGGTTAATTCGGCAGCATCAAAGCCATAAAAACGAATCAGCCAATCCGCTTGGTATAGCCGGTGTTCGCGTATCAATGGCGGTGCTGATCCGGGTAACCGCGAATCGGCATGCGGTATAGGGCTGAACGCACTGTAGTAAACCCGACGCAGACGATGAGTTTGGTAGAGCGAACTGCTTGTGTCCAGAATTTCGCGATCGCTGGTGTCCGTAGCCCCAACAATCATCTGCGTGCTTTGGCCAGCCGGAGCGAATTTTGGCGTTCGAATCCCTATTCTTTGGTCGGTTGCGATTTCATCACGACGGACATGGATCTTTCCCATCGTCCCTTCAATTTCGTCACGTTTCTTTTCCGGCGCGAGCGTATGAAGGTCTTTAACCGTTGGGAGTTCGATATTGACGCTAAGTCGGTCAGCATAAAGTCCGGCCTTTTCAATCAGATCTTCACTCGATCCGGGAATGGTTTTCAAGTGAATGTAGCCACGAAACGATTCCCGTTCACGAAGTGTCTGAGCGACAAGCACCAATTGCTCCATCGTGTAGTCTGACGATCGAATGATTCCGCTGCTCAGGAACAGGCCTTCGATATAGTTGCGGCGGTAAAAATCCATCGTCAGACGCACGACTTCTTCGACCGACATGCGAGCCCTTGGCGTATCACTGCTAACCCGGTTAACACAATACTGGCAGTCGAAAATGCAGACGTTTGTGAGTAGGATTTTCAGCAGCGATACGCATCGACCATCAGGTGTGTAGCTATGGCAGATCCCCATGCCTTCGGTGCTGCCCAGGCCCCCGCGGCTGTCTCGTTTGGAACCACTGCTCGCACACGACGCGTCGTATTTGGCGGCATCGGCCAAGATTGAAAGTTTGGATTCGATTGATGAAGCAGACAAGTGACGTTCGGTAAATCAACAGTTCGGTGCAGACAGGTCCATCGATCCGCTATCGAAGGTTTGGAACCATTGTTCTGGCGAGGCAAGAGAAGATTTCTTGCTCAGGAATAGAACCGATAGAAACGACGAAGGACAACCGCAGTGACACTGCGTTCGCTAACAATTCAAGAGCGACAGTGAATCTGGCAAGGTCGCGAAATTCATCAATCGACAACGCGACACTCGCCTCGGCTCGGTTCAGCCAGTTGGCGAAGAAATGATTCCATCGGAGGTTCAACAGAAATCGCGACTGTGTTGATCGTGATGTTGTGAACCGCGTTGCGTCGCAGAATGTCCAACAGGATGGCCGAAGGATTGACCAATGCGCCAGTTGTAGGCTGTCCGTCGGTCAGCATGAACACGGCTTCCAGTTGAGAATCAAATTCAAGAGCATTCCGCAGAGCGGCATAGGTATTGGTCCGATTGCCACCGGAAAGCTTGGAAACAAAGTTGATCGATTCACGTTTGTTTTGCTCGTTGGCTTCGACCAGCATTGATCGCCAAGGACGAATGGCCGTATCGAACACGATGATTCCGAATTCGCATTCCGGATCCAATCCTTCGATCGCTGCGATCAATTCCCGTTTGGCTTTGTCCATCCGTGATTGACCATAGACAACCGAATTCATACTGCCGCTTCGGTCGAGCACAAAGAGCAGCCTTTTGGCGTAGATTTCGATGCCGTAGTAGTGCGAAGGAGATAAACGTTTCTGACGCAAATAGGACACCGCCGATTGTCCAGGCGAAAGGTTCATCTTTTGCGGCAATTCAAGCGTACTTGCTACCTGATTCGATGTTTTCGGATTGCCATTTAGCTTTTTGATTGCGTCTGCCAGAACGTTGATCCCGCTTTCCAGCTTCATTTCCTCATCATCTGGGAGGCTCGATGCGGAATTCAGTCCAAGAGAGTCTCGCCATTTGTCAAACCTCTCCTTGTCGCCCAAAAAGCCTGCGGCGGTCACTTCGTTGAATTCTTTCTCAAGAAGATAGGCAAGCTGTCCATCGACGTGTGCAGACAATCGTGCAAGAGCTTCCCAAGCGTCTGGATGGTTCATTTCCGTTAGGGCACGTGCCAGCACAAAACGGAATCCATAGCTGTCAGGGAAGTGATCTGAGTCGATTAACTTCTCAAGTTGTTCGATCGAATTGTGGTGTTGATGGTGGCCCAGCGATTGTGCAGCGGCCATGATCCAGGTCGGACGCGGCATGTCGAGCAATTCGCAAAGTGCTTGAGTTGATTCGGGCCGATCCATTTGACCAACGAACTGAATCATCAGCAGAACACCCTCGGGTAATTCTGGTTCGTTCTTACCGGCCGGGCCACGAAAGCGGCGGTCATTTCGTAGCAGTTCCAGCGATGCGATCACTGTTGGCAACGCATCAAGCCGGCTTTGGTAATCTGCCGGAAGCGAGTTTATCGTGTTAACGCGAAGGTTATCGTGCCGACCGACAAGCTTTTGTTGAAGTCGAATACTAACCGGCTCATCTGCAGAGGCTGGCGTCAGGGCAAAAGCCATTGCCAGCAGCCAGGCTACAAAAGTTTGACGACCGCTTGGTGGATCAAGACGTCGCGTTTGAGGTTTCGCCGATCGTCTAGAGGACTCCATTGTCTTCGCTCGTTCTACGTTTGTTCGATTAGTCACAAACATATAGCTCGGGACCTGCAAACCTTTGGCTTGGGAGCTGGCGGTCTGCAATCGAACCGTTTTGAGATTCTTCCGCTAACCTATGTTAGCGGTTCGTCAGCAGCCGGGCAAAGCGTCAGGCGGATTCGTCCAGTTCCAGGTAGACCTCGCCGTTCAGAATCGGGGCGACTTCGGGGTGAGGGCGCGAATCGTTGTTTGTGATTTCAATCATCAAACGATTCGTGGGAGCCAGATGATTTTTGATTTGGAGCTGGATTGGGTCAGACAGTTGGTTGAGGCCTGCCTCTGGTGAGGTCCAGATGATGTTGTCGTTCAGCGAGATTTGTCCCGATGTCCCGGCCATCGCGGTGACAGTCAATTGAACCCTTGAGTGATCTCCCAGCCCTGTCGGGCAATTGAAGCGACGTTCATATAGTACCGTCTGTGTCTGCGGAGAATGAAAATCGCTCGTGTCGGGAACGTCGCACCGGACTGGTTGAGCATCATCATTGGTCTGTCGCAACCAGGGGCGTCGCAATCGAATAACGTGCATGGACGAACCGTTGGGGACTACAAAACAAAAGCCGCCGATGAAATTTCATCGGCGGCCCGCGGGGCAACGCCACTAATGTAAGGCAGATGGCGTAGTCGGTTTGGGAGAAGTCGCTCGCGATCGCAAACGCTCTCATCCGGCTCACTGAAGAGCTCGACGCCACCTCAATACCAAGCGAAGATTGTCTGGTAATGAGGTGCGGTTGGCAAGATCAGCCGTTTGGCGATGGCCTACATGTCTTGCAAGATTTGATCAATCGCGTTGCGATAGTCTTCGAATTCGTCACGTAGGAGTTCATCGCTGGACTGGACAAAGTTGAAGTCTTGCATCATCCCGAAGAAACGGATGCCTTGACCGTCACCGGTGACAACAAATTGGTTGATGTCCAAGCGAGCCGATTTAACTTCGCCAGCTCCATCGATAATGGTCAGCAACGCGGCATCGCGTGCATCATTCAAGACGACTTCCGCGTACTCGGCATCAAAGTCACCGCTGGCGATGAACATTTGCTGCGTGCCATCGCTGTTCAGGTGCACGGATCCACCAGATGCACCTGAGTCATCACTGCCAGTGTCAACGATGTTGGCATCGAGGTAGGTCTTCGCAAGTAGGTCGATCCGCTGTTGAGTGCCGGACAATCCGATTGCGTTCAGCATTGGGCCCGAGATGGTTTCGCCACCATCTTCGCTGACCACGATCGTGGCTCGCTTGCTGCCGGTATAGACCACCGATGAAGGCAGGTCGTATTCAACAACGTAGGTACCAGGTTCGAGGCCATCGAACGAGTATTCGCCGTCATTGTTGGTCATTACCGATGCGATTTCAGATTCGCCACTACTGGTGACTTGCATCAAGCGAATCGTGACGCTTCCCAATGCTCGTTCGTCAGCGTCACGTACACCATTTCGAATCGGTGTCGCACCGTTGTTGGCGACCTCTTGTTGGTTTTCAACATGGTCAATGAATAGCTGACCAGAGATGGTTGACGGAATGAACAGTGGTTCGTCTTCGCCGATGATTGTCACGGTGGCGGTTTGCGAAACGCTGTTTCCGTTTCCATCGCTGATGTCGTAGCTGACAACGACGACTGCAGTTTCGCCGGTGTTCAAATCGTTGTAAGCCGAAGGTGTGATCAAAAGTCGGTTGTTGGCCGCATCGATCGTGACGCCGCTTGCGTCGCCACTGGTGATCACCGCGTTGATGACCGAAAGTGGATCGTTATCCGGGTCAGCTGCTCCGGCTAGCAAATCTACGACACCATTGTTGTCATCTTCGTCGAACGAAACCGTGATCGGTCCTGTGACCGTTGGGATACCTTCGTCCCGACCTTCGATCGTGACTGTCGCAGTTTGGTTAACGCTGACAGTTCCATCTGTGACCTGGTAGGTAAAGGTGATGACTGCCGATTCGCCGTCATTCAAATCGCCGTAGGCACTGGTATCGATCGAAAGGTTGGCACCAGAACGAGTGACGCCGGCGTCGTCGCCAGTGACTGACACGTTCGAAATCGACAGGGTGTCATTGGTGTCAGGGTCCGTCGCTCCTTGCAACAGTGACGCCGACTGCGTTCCTTGGTCTTCGTTAAACGTAAACGACAGAGCATTTCCAACCGTCGGTGCGTCGTTCACACCAGTGATCGTGATGGTTGCGGTCTGAGCTGCGGAGCCGCCGTTTCCATCGACAACGTTGTAGTTGACGATGACGATTTCAGATTCGCCTGCCGCTAGGCTATTGTAGTAGTTCGGGTCGAAGGACAGCGTGGTATCGTTGACGACCGAGAAAGGTGTTGAATCACCTGAGACCGTTGTGAAGTTCGCGACGGTCAGCGAATCGCTTGTATCCGCATCGGCAGCACCGGCGATCAAATCGACTGTTGTCGTCGAATCATCTTCGGTGACGGTGGCTGTAATCGCAGCACCGACAGTTGGAGCGTCATTAACACCGGTGATCGTGATAGTAGCGGATTGAGGCGTCGAGCCACCGAATCCGTCGATAACGTTGTAGGTGTAGATGATGACTTCGGATTCACCAGCGGCCAATGAGTTATAAGCCGACGGATCGATCGACAAGCTGCTTGTCGAAGTCGTGATTCCGCTCGCGTCACCAGAGGTCAGTGTCAGTCCGTCAACCGAAACAGTGTCGCCGGCATCTGGATCTGATGCACCAGTGAGTAGGTCCAAGCTGGTGCTGTTATCGTCTTCGGTAACGGTCAAGCTCAATGCGTTGCCAACCACTGGTGCGTCGTTGACGCCGGTGATTGTGACCGTAGCGGTTTGTGCAACCGAGCCGCCTTCGCCATCGATGATGTTGTAGCTATAGACGATGGTTTCGGATTGGCCTTGCTGCAGATCGTTATAGACCGATGGGGAAACGCTCAAGCTATTTCCGTTGACGGTTACACCCGAAGCGTCACCGCTAACGAGCGTCAATCCGCTAACGTTTAGTGTGTCCCCAGTGTCTGGGTCGGTCGCACCCGAAAGCAAGTCAACGGTATCGTCACCAGCATCTTCGCTGAAGGTTGCTGTAACGGGGCCTGAGACCGTTGGGTTTTGGTTGGGAGTGTCGCCGTTGATCGTAATCGAGACGGTGGTGTTGACCGTCCCGCCATTTCCATCGGAGACTTGATAGTCGTAAACCACCGTGACGCTTTCACCGTCGTTTAGAGCGGCATAGGCCGAAGGATCGACGGTGATCTGGTTGTTCGTGTCGTCAACGGTGATTCCGGACGCGTCGTCGGTGCCGTTTTGGACGATGTTGATCGCGTCCAAAGTGTCGCTGCTGTCAACATCAGATGCGTTCTGAAGTAGATCGATGGTAAAGGACGTCGCGTTTTCGCTGCGAGTTTCGCTAATCGGTCCTGAGACCACTGGCGGGTCGTTTACACCTGTAACAGTCAACGACAGTGTTTGTCCGACCGAACCGCCGTTGCCATCAATGATGTCATAGGTTGCGGTGATGACAACACTTTCACCGACTGCCAATGTGTTGTACGCCGATGGGTCCAGGTTGACGTTGTTGCCGCTTAAGGTCGCACCGCTGGTGTCGCCAGCTGTGAATGAGAAGTTAGAAACCGACAGGGTGTCGCCGTCGGCATCTGTCGCACCGGAAAGCAAATCGATAACGCTGGTTCCGTCATCTTCGGTTGCCGTCACCGTCAAAGGCACGGGCGAAACGGTCGGTGGAGTGTTGATAACTGCACCGGTGCTGAAGGTCACACGAGCATCTTCATCAATGATGATCATGTCTTCGGTGACAGCGTCGTTCGTACCGTAAAGGGTCAACGGGTCCTGGCCTTCGCCCGGATTGACGTCAACGACCAGAGGATTCGAATCCGAGACTGGCTGATCCAAGAAGACTTCGATACGAAAAGCATCAAATGGTTCGATCAACTGACCGTTATCGTCTGCATCGCGAACACCACGTGGGTTCGCTCCACCAACACCGCCGACTTCATCAAAGCCTTCGGCAAGGCTGTAGTTGCCTCGGTTTAGGAGGTCGTAAAATTCTTCGTTGTCGTTCAGCGTGCGGCTGCGCGTGTCCAAGTTGAATCGCACGGCTGCGGTATTGGGGGTGACGCCATCGGCTTCGAACGGTGCGAATTCGCGGAACGTGAAGTCGACGGTATTGTCGAAGTTTGGCGTAAACGTTAGATCTGGAATATCGACGTTTCCGAGGTCGTCAGCACCGTAGAAGATTTCGAAACCTAGGTTCTGTCCATTCTCGCCCTTCAAAGCGGTCGGCTCTGAGATGCTGAAGTCGCCAGCGTCCATCCCGAAGGTGTTGACCAACGCGTTACTTAAAGCTGCTGAGAAACCGCCTTGGATTTCAGCCAATGAAATGTCAACCGTTGTTGAAGTTCCCTCGCGTCCGACCGTTACGAAACCAGAGCTGCTGCTACGGATGGCTTCGTCGATAACGATCTGCTGGGTTTCTCGAAGAACCGGTTTTAGAATTCCGCCTTGGCTAACACCGATGTCGGTGAAGATCGTAAAGGCACCGAGGTCGTCACCGAAACCTCGAAGGTCGCTGTAAGAAACTTCCAGGAAGAATGAGTTTTCTTCGCCGGTACCGACCGTGATGACACCGTTGGTTTCCGGAAGCAAGTTGTCGTCGGCGTCACGAGCGGTCAAGAACAGTTCAACCAGGGCGGTCATCTGTTCGCCACGGGCAACCGCATTGATAACCGAAAGGGCATCCGATGGGGTGACGGCACCATCGTTATTGGCATCGACCTTTTGTCCAGCGAAGGGGTCAATACCCGAGCCAACGTCTTCGCCTTCACCCAGTGCTCCGGCGTTGTTGACGGCGATGTAATTGATGATCGCCAAAGCGTCACTTGGAGAGATCACGCGATCCTGGTTGACGTCATGGGCGTGCCAATAGTTGTGTGCAGCATTGAAATCTGCGGCCAGCAACTGGCGCTGCTCCAAAGTTTGTGAATTCAACCGTCGCGTATTGCCATTGCGATTGGAGCGACTCTTTTGGGATCGTTCCGCACTCTTGGCTTTCTGACGGCGGAGCAACTGACGCAGGCTTTTCATCTGGAAATCCGGAGAGATGAAGTAGAACGTGTTAGCCGGGACTCGGAATTCGGTCGCAGGGCAGGTCGGAGGAGGTCGTATTCTGCTGGCCAAATCCCCGCATTCCGCTGGAAATGCAGGCCGTAAAAATTAGCCAAGCTGAATATTGGCCCTATATTATCTCCCTCGCCCGCTTTATCAACGTTCTGGTTGGGTGGGAAATCGGACCGTTCCGTGAGGGTTAGACGACTTGCCAACCGACGAGTTCCAGTATTTCCGACTAAATCAGTCCGTCCGGGGACAGCGTTGAGGGAGAATCCCTTGGGAACTCCTGCATATTCCCGCAGAAAACGCCCTCAAAACCTATAAAAGGCTCAATTCGGCGTCTTTGGAGACATCTGCCTGCAGCAGACTATCGGACGAGGGATCACCGACACTTGCGTCCGATGTCGGTTTGCCCGCAGAGTTCAACAATTCGCTAATTCACTAAAAAACAGGACCAAAAAACTCACGTTGGTCGTCTGTTTTTGAATCTTCACGATCGAATTGGGGCTGCAGCGAGAAAAGAAAATCTGCAGCTTGGGAGTCGACGCCATTTTCCGACGAAGTTTTCGAGCTTGAATCGCTCGATAAGGATGTCGTTGAGCTGACGACGGATTCGCCTTCGGCCTCCAGAATCGCCAACATATTGATGACACGCAATGCATCGCTTGGGGAGACAATGCCGTCATTATTGACATCAACGTCAAAACCGGTCAGTTCGTCGCTAGTCAAAGTTCGGAAACCGAGACGGCCAAGGTCGTTAATGACAACTAACGCATCGCGAACCGAAACGAGTCCGTCTCCATTCACGTCACCAGGCATTGCCGTGTTGAAGCGTGGGCTGTCAACTCGCACGACTGGCAGTGCGATCGAGCCCGTCGATTCGTCAATCTCGATAGAGATTTCATCGCCGGCAAATTGGTAGGTGAGGTTGGGCGAGCCAGTTTGGATTTGGTAGGACCCCGCAGCAATCTTATCCAGCGAAAACAATCCGTCTGCTGAAGAGGTTCTGCCGGATTCGCTACCAAAATGAATTCCGTTGATCAGGATTTGCGTCTCGGCATGACCGTAGACGACTACTTTTGAGATCCGACCAAGAGAATCTTCGACCACCACTTGTCCCGATTCGCCAGCAAGCACGAGCGCGCTCGTGACACGGTCAAGTCGGTTGCCATCTGAGTCAAATGCTTCGACGCGTGCATAGCTTCCCGACTGTAGGCCGTAAGTGCCCAGATCGGTTGCCGTGAAATCGATGGTTACAATCCCAGTGCTGTTTTCACTCGTCGCTTGCAATTGGCGATCATCGCCAAAGCTGTCTTTCCACTTGTTTTTCGAACTGTCGTAAGCTTGAAAGACTTGGCCGGCCGCGGGGTCGGAGGTGGACGCGAAGACCGCGACTCGTCCATCGACGTTGTCTCCAATCGCCGTCAAATCTAAATCGCTATTCGGGTCCAAGATGCCGGTATCAAGTGCTGCCGCGGCGAGTGAGTCGTAGTGGAGGTCGCTGCCGTCAGCAAGCTTTAGCTCTAAATTCGCATCGATAAACAGCGGTTCGGATTCATCGCGAACTCCGTTAAGGTTGGAGTCCAGGAATGCGTAGACGCCACCCTGTCCTGTAAATGCTGCAGCCATCCGGTTGGCGGTTAAGACTTCGCTTGTGATACCGGTGGCTGTATCAATTGCACGAAATTCTATGTACGACTCTGAGTCTGCGGCAATTTCTAGGTCAAAAGACACATTCGTATCGTCGGTTTGCAGCAGGCTTTGCCATCCGCCATTGTCAATTTGATACTGCAATTCCCGAACACGAGCCAAGGTAATGTCACTTTGCATCCCTTCGCTGTTTTGATTGGCAAGCGTGTCAACCGAAGCTTCACCTTGAACTCTGTATGACGATGTTGTCGTGTCGTAATAGGCGACCGCATTGAGGATGAGCGGTACATCAGCGACATCGAAAATTCCATCACCATCAGTGTCTTGCCAGCCGATCATCGCCAAGGCAGAGGGCTCGGTGATGAGTTGATTAAAAGCGTCGACGGAGGCGGACCCACCACGCATGATGCTGGGCTGTTGAATGAATCCGGGTGTGGGGTTATCGGAGGCGTTGTAATTCTGTGCGTTGTAATAGCCGCGCTGATCAGTCCAACTTCCTGCACCGGGATACTGGTCGCGTGCCCAAAATATATGTCCCATTTCATGGCTGAACGTCGATGTCGGACGGCCATTGGGAATCACCATGAACAAGCCACCGGCATACGCAAACGCACCGATAAAGCCGCCTTGTGCGAAGAAGCCGTCGTCATCTTCGGATGCGTCCACAACAAAGATCGTAAATGCCCAGTCGGTTTGATAGGTTTGACGCTGAGAGTCGTTAAATAGATGAACGGCACGCTCGATCGAGGGTGCATCTCCATACCCCAGGTCGGTCAGCCAGTCCCCCACGTATCGTTGGAAAGTCTGACTGCTTCGCGAGATCGGCTCATACCCCGTTGAAACGGGCGTCCTGGCGTAGGTGTCGTCGATCACAAAATCCAACGAATGGACTGATGTTTTCGTTGCCAACAGATCTGACCACCAGTCGACGCTGTCCTGGATCTTGGCCAGCGTGGCATCGATTTCCTGCTCGTCCCAATTCTCCGTATCAGGATCGATCGAGCCATCACTTTCGAAAAAGACGGGGGTGACAGTTACCGTCCCAAGCAGGAATTCGCCGGTATCGGTTGGCGTGGCGCCATACGGCATATCGGCGGCCATCAGCTGTCGCTGTTCACAAAGTTGGAACAGAAGCTGGCGTCGCGAATGATGACGAGTGGTTTGTCGCGACTTTTTCATTGATAGTCCTAACACCGATGCTATCTGTGGCGGCATCGAAAATCATGATGGCCTGTATACACAGGGAGCATCATCTGTGGGGTGCAAAATTATTCAGCAAAACACGTTTCACCGTTATTGGACGTGTCGGGACGCGGCGAGGTTCCTGACAAGCTCAAACGCTGAAAATCGTGAGGCGAACCGGTGAACTGTCGAATCGCTTCGACGACTCACAAATTAATTCGCCCGTTACATCGCTGTGTCGTTGTGGATGCTAGTTAAACACCCGCTGACACAGCGATGGAGATTACTGAATCTTATGCACTTCAACCGATGGTAGTACACCGGTTTCGGCTTCTATCGACTTTCCCAACTGTGTGGAAACTTACAGGGACGCGAAGAACTGATCGAGTCCGTTTTCCTTCTCAGAGCTTGCCGAGCCAGCTTTGTCCATGGCCAAGTCGTCCACGATCGAATCGAGTTCGATCACTTCGGGCAAGTCAAAGATGCTGGATTGATCAGCGGTTTCCTCTGATGGCAGGGTTGGTCCCATTTCCGCAGAGTCATCGCCTTGGTCATCCGAGTCGCTATCGCTTGTTGCAGGTAGCAAGTCCGATTGACGGATCAGCAAGTCACCGGCCGCGGTCGTAGCACTTGCCAAAACTCCCGATCCGGCTGAGACAAAGCTGCCCGAAACCAGTTCTCCTTCACCGCTGGCTCCGTTACTGATCCGAGCCAACTCGTTGATCACCGCCAACGCGTCGCTGGCAGACATGAATCCGTCGCCATTGACATCGGGGTAAATCGGCGAAGTGATCGGAGTCGTTTGCAGATTCACCGAACCAGTCGTTGCCGCATTACGAGCAATCGAGTTGATGATGTTCAGTGCGTCCAGCGGCGATACTGCTCCACTGTTGTTTGCGTCGTAGCGATTGACGGGATTGGTGTAAGGATTGTTCGAGATGAAGATCTCGTAATCCTCGACCTCACCGCTCGCTGCGTCACCATTCGGTCCGAGGTTGCTATTTTCGCTGATACGGAATCGAGCGTAAGTCGAACCTGACAATGCCGATGCTGGAACATCGATCAGCTTGGTTGTGGTCGTATTATCGACCAACGCAGGACCACGGTTGGTGCCCGCAGTGCCGAATCGATAACGTTCACTCGCTTCGAACTGACCGTTTTGGTTCCAGTCGAACCACGCGTCTACATAAACCGGTTGGTCGGTCGAAGTTCCCGCGTCATCGTTACGGACGAAGATTCCAACAGGGAAGCTGAAGCCGGCTTGGAACGAAGCTGGCAACGTGATGCCGTCGTCGTTATCGGCGTTCGGCAGTTCTGCATCCGCGTCCGCACTCACGCTTGGCCCAAGGCTAAGCGAAGGATCGATTTGGTGACGTGGGCCACCGCCAGCCATCGTGCTGACATAAGGTACCGGTGCGTCTCCGTAGTCGTATCCGGTGCCGATAAAGATCGTCAGTTCGGTGCGTCCATCGGCTTGGTTAGGCTGAAGTTCGTTTCCGACTTGGTCTTGGATCACCACGCGATCAACTGCACCGAAGCCGCTTACTCCGCCGGTACCTTCAAGGAAGACGCGAACGTCAACAGTTGAAGCACTGACACCGGTCAAGTTTTGATCTTCGATCGTTTGGCGAATCACTTCGGCGATCTCAACATCGGTCAAATCGATCGCGATGTTGATTGGTACCGTCGGGCCTTCACCGGGAAGTGCGATCTGAGTTGCGCTCGAGTTCGAAACGTCGATCGAGTAGGTCGAATCGCCACCAAGGAAGATTCGGCCGAATCCGGCGTTCTCAGGTGCCAAGCCTAGGGTTGAGCCACCGATTGCTCGTACCAGAGCATTGATGACGGCATCCAGGCTTGCCTGTTGGTTGATCGAAACACGGACGGCATTTTGGTTGACCAGCAATCCGTCGACATCGAATTCAAAGTCGATAACGTTGACCGAGCCGAGGCTGATCTGGATCGAATCGCCATCAGCAACGTCCGCGATCATGGTTCCAGGGATCACTGGGATCTGGAATCCAAATCCGGTTTCGGTGCCGCTGTTGCCGCTGACTTGCAGTGCACCACTTGTGCTGGTGACTGTCGAAAGTGGAGTGCCGCCGACAAGTTGCAACGTTTCACCTGATGAACGCGCGGTGAAGGTCAACGTCGTGTCGTTGTTGATCGCTTCGGCAAGCAGAGCAACGAAGTCTGCGGTCGTTCCTGCAGCGGGAATCGTTACGGCGGTTGCCGTTGGGGTGGCTGCATTGTTCGAATCGAATTCAAACGTGCGTGTTACATTGCCGTCGTACAGCTGAAGCAAAATGCCATCGGCCGTCGTTGCGGTCAGACCAGCCAGGAAGTCGACGATCAGTCCGGTTTCGTATTCGAATACGGTTGGCTGATTCAAGCTGTCGACAACCGTCAGCTTCGCTCCATCGGGATAGACAACGCCGCTGCCTGCTTGAACGATCGCATCACTGCCATCGACCATGCGGATCAGGTAGGTCGAGTTGTCTTCCCAGGCACCAGCAATCGGTGTGAGACGAATAACGTTGGTCGATGGGTTGTAGGCGAATCGGTAGTCCGTGCCTTCAACCAATGGCACGCCGTCTTTCAACAAGATCAGTGATCCGGTCGAAACGGTATCGTCTTTGATGCCGGTGCCGGGAACGGTATCCGAAGGTGCCAAGCCATCGATCAATTGGATTTCGAAAGCGTCAGGGCGATTACCCAGCACGGTCGCACGACCCGCATCCAGACCAATACCAGGGGCATATGGTTGCAGCAGTGTGACGCGTGGGCCTTCCATATCGCCGCGGTCAAATCCACCACGGTCTTTGAAGACACGTTCGCCAAGTCCGCTTGGTGGTTCGACATCGGGATCGTCAACTCGGGTTTGTCCATTGACATCCAAGACTGGAGCAAGGACAGGTGACGGCGAGATGCCGACCGCATTTCGGATCGTTGTCAGGCTTGGGCGATCTGGCAATGAATCGATCGAGCTGTCGATGATTCGCGAGCCCGATGCCGGTGCGAAGACGAAGTTAGCCGGATCGACGAAAACCGCTTCAGAATTCGTCAGGACTTGAGCCAGTTGACCAAGGCTGACACCTGCGTCGGTGTTATTGGTGTTCTTGTAATAAGAGTTGCCACCGGAGATGAATCCACCGTTGTCACCGGCAAGTGAAATACCAGTTTCGGTATTCGCAATCACGTTGTTCAACAAAGTCGGTGACGATCCGCCGTTGATGCTGATCCCGACTCCGCCCGCGGTGTATTGATCAACAGGAACACTGCTGATCGCTCCGATCGCGTCAATGTCGGCACCCAATGCACTGCCGCTCGCGTCGCCTTGACGCAGGTCGGTCAGGCGGACGAATGAGAAGCGATCGTTGGGGCCAAAGCCAAATTGATCGATGTCGATTTGGTTGGTAAGGCCACCAATGATTCCGACACTGGTGTAGCTTAATCCGTCTCGGCTGATCTCCACTTGAACCGATTCGATAGCACCGGTTTCGAAGACGACCAAGTCGCCCGCTGAAGTGCCATCGCCGGTCAAGTAGTTGTCAGTGAACTGAACCGTTAGTGTGCCGCCCAGTCCCAACGAAACCGCAGTCAAACCGTCCGTCGGTTCGGTTCCACGACCGGTTCCGTCTGGAGCTCCCAAAGCTGCCGCTGGCGTTTGGTGCGTTAGGGTCGGAGGCGATCCACCGGCGTTTGGTGAGTAATCAGTCACGACATCGGCGAACGAGATCAACCCTTGGTCGAACAAGATGCCTTTGAAGGTGTCCGAAGGCGAGCTTGTGCCTGCGGTGATCGAACCACCGATGATCGTGTTGTTCACGATGCGGTCGATGTTGACCGGATCCAAGTCGGTTTCGTTTAGTGTGATGTCCAAGCCTTCGACTTGAATTCCACCGGTGCCGTTGAAGGCGACGACGTTACTTTGAACCACAACACCCGGAACGTAGTGTTCTGAGTTCAATTCGACGAGGTTTCGTGGGTAGCGAACGATCGATGATGTGTCGTTACCTGCGACGTTTGCACTCGCGTCGTGTTGAATCGAGATGCCGTATTCGGAGTTGTATAGGAATCGGCTGCTTTCAACCATGATCACGCCCTGAGCCGAACGTTCTCGGTTGCTGTCCCCGCGAAGACGCGAGTGATCGACAGCGGCCAAGGTGCCTTCGGAGTCGGAGACGATCACATCGCCAACCAAGTTGATTCGTGGATCGATGCGAACGAGTTGCTTGACTCCTGCGGCAGGTGTGACGCTGGTGTCAAACCCGGTGCTCGGAACTGCAGCAACATCCATGACGCTGCGGACGTCGGTTCGGTTGATCGCGCCGATGATGCTCTTGGCAACCTCGGTCGCAGTTTGAGCACGCAGCAGTCCGGTGTCTTCGTCGGTCACATTAAGCGAGACCGGAACACCGACGCGGCCAGGTGTCACCGAGCCATCGAAGTCGTATTCGAATTCGACAGTCGAGCGTCCGTCGCTGATCGAGAATACTTGTCCGTCAACAAGTTCGCTGGCGGGACGAGCTTCGATCGTGATTGCATCGCTGAATCGCTCATTGCTGTTGAACTCACGGAATTGCAGTCCGCTGATGCTCGAGATGTATTCGCTCGAATCACGGATCTCCACTTGGTATGAACCTGTTACTAGGTCGCTGAGTGGATCATCGGGTTCTGGGAAAGCAAAGCGAGTATCGCTGACGAAGGATGTGTCGATACCGGAACCGGCAGGGCGATCGTCAACAACTTGTTCGCCGCGTTCTGCCAAGCCGATGATGAAATCGTCCAGGTAGATACCGTTGAAATCGTTGTCGCGTGATCCCGCAACCGGAGTCGCTCCGTACTGGTCAACATAACGCTGTGAGGCGTTGATGAACGGTCCAGAGTTCGACAGGTTGAATCCAGGTAGCGTGACTTGGGCGCCATCTACAGGAATGTAGTTTGGCGTTACCGTCGAAATCGATGCTGGAATGAATCGAGTCAACAGGGCGGTGCGAATCGCTTGGGCGACTTCTGCAGCACTCATCGATGCACGAACGTTGATCGCGTTCGGTGTCGTCGATGAGACGTTGCGGACGGTTAGCAGTGTTGTCGAAGGCGATGACAGGTCACTTGCGTTTCCGAACTCGATCGAGTTTCCATCGGTGACGAAGTTGTAGGTCATTGCGGCCGCAGGTGGCATTGCTGCAACCATGCTGCTGATCAAGTCAGCGATCTCAGCCGAAGACAGAGATGCCAAGTCAGCAGCAGGTCCAAGGTCGATCGCGATTTCATTTGGAGCCGACAACGGATCCAGCGGATCTGATGGGCTGGAATCGATCGTACGAGTGCCGTCGTCCAAGACATAGGTTTGACCATCCAGGACGAATTCGACACGAGCCGCTGCATCCGCCGCGTATGCCGAAGAAATCTGGGCACCCGATGGGGCGATCAACGTCGGTGGGAAGTTGATCTCGAATGTTTCGCCGCTAACGCGAATGCTTTGCCCTTCGATCAGATCCGAAGCCGGAATGGCTTGGATCGAAGCCGAGCCAGTGTCAACGCGGCCGGCGGTCGAAAACTCGACCAACAGACGCAGACCTTCCAGGCCAGCAAACTCGGACAACGGAACGCGAGCTTGTCGCCAAGTCGGGGTGTTATCAAACAGTTGCTGCTTATCGACATCGATGGTGTCGTTGTATGGAGCGTTCTGTGGAGGATCATCGAATTCATCGTCTGGGCCACCGATCGACGCAGGATCGTTGGATCCGGGACGAGTCACCGTCGTGTTCAGCGCGACCGCGTGCTGGGTTCCATCGGGTTCGACAACAAACACACGCAGTGCGTCCGTCGATCCGCCACCATCAGCTTCGATCAGGTAGGTGAAGTACAACATCGGCAAGTCGCTTTGCGAGTAGTTTGCCAATGAGAATTCGTTACTGAGAACTTCGCCTTTCGCTCCACCTGGGAAGTTGAAGGTCTGGTTGACACCTTGCCCATCGCGACGACCCGTTGCCGTTGGATATTCTGACGGATCGGAGTAGTTCGATTGGAACTGGCCTTCATAGTTGAATGCCAGCGATCGAGTGCCACCGTTGTTGTTGTGACCGGCGTCTCCGGAGCGTGAATCGGTGAAGTGCCACAGGTTGTAATCCAAGGTGCTGAAGTCCAGACCTTGTGCATCCTGGATCCCGGTGGAGATCATCGATCGTCCGCCGGCGAAGTATGGCACCAATTCACCTTGCAGGTTGAAGGCGTAGATGTTTCCGCTTTCGGTGATGCCGAACAAGACGTTGGAGTACAGGCCACCATCGACGCTGTTCGGACCTGCTCGCAAACCGGTAAAGCGTTCGCCAACTCGTTGCAAGTCAGTCGCGGTCGCGACCAACTCACCGATTTGCCGGTTGCCGTTGATGATTTGAGTTCCGGCGATCAGCTGGTTCGAACTGACGCGGTAAAGCCCGCCAGCGTCGCTGATCGCATAGATGTCGTTTCCGACAATTTCTACACCGGTGATCAAGCCGCCTTGTGGAAGTCCACCGGCAACAAGGTTTCCGGTCGCGACAGAGATGTTACCGCCGCTGATCAAGACACTGTGGTTTTGATCGGTCGCGGTGAATGTCGCACCGAGTGAATTGATTACGTCAGTGACTTTCTGGGCGACATCCGATGCGGTGTCGTCTAGTTCGATTTGGATGACTTCCGAACCTGGCGTCACACCGATTGTGCCGCCACCGACCAAGCCAGACGAACTGACGATGATGGTCGATGCACCAGGAACGGTGAAGCTCAGTCCGTTGACATTCGCAGTGATCGAATTGTTCGCGAACGCGTCGAGGATCGCATCCAAAACCTGAGTCGCATCGAATGATTCGTCAATCAAGATTGGAATGTTGTTGCCCGCGACTCCAGCAGCTCCGATGCTTGACAAACCGGCACCAAATGTGGTGAAGGTTGCGTTCGGGCCGAATGCGATTTCGTTACCCAGCAAGGTGATGTTCGCATCGGGCAGGTTCTGAACGATTGCCGATGCTAGGTCGGTCGCGATCGCGGTGACGGGACGAGCCAAGCCGCCAGCACCACGGACGACGATCGGAATGTTGTTCGCGTTGGTTGGCTGGGTACCTTGAGCAACAAATTCGAACGTTTCGAAGCCGGTTCCGGTGCTGACCGTGACGCGTTGTCCGACGTCCAATCCGCCGTTGGCGAAGACGTTAGCCAGACGCAGGCGACGGCCCGTGTCAAATTCGAACGTGGTGCCGCCGACGGTTAGTGTATCGCCATCAAGGACTGGAGCACCGGTGACCTGTACGGCAGCACCGATTAAGTCAAATTCGAACGCAACGGTGTCAGTGCCGCTGGTAATCGAGAACCCGTCACCATCGAACAACTGCTGGACAAAGTTGCCTGCCGCGTTGACGCTGATTACATCCGTTACGCCAAGTTGTGTAGCACGGCCAAGTGCGATCGGTGTTGTGTCGATTTGTCCGACTTCACGACGGTCAGTACCTGCACCAGCGATTGAAACGAATCGGTTGGTGAATGGGTCGCCATTGGTCAAGCCGGTCGACGGGTCAAATTCCCAAAGAACGTTGGTGCGGTAATCGATTCCGGGGTTGCCGCCAGCCGCACGGCTACCGACGAAGAAGCCGCGTTCGGTGTTTAGCAGTTCTCGAATCGTCAATGCTTCGATTGTGACACCTTCGTCCGAAGTTGCTTCCAGAATTTCTGGGTTGGGAGCTTCCGAAACGATGGACTCCAACGTTTCCAGAACTGGAGCGGTGTTCACGGTTGTTGGAGTTCCGGTTCCGGTATCCAACTGGACATAGAAGTACGACGAGTCGCTTCGTGGTCGACCAGAGAATTGTGTGTACGCATACAGTTCACCGTTGGAGCGGAATGCCGCATCACGGATCACTTCACCACCGAAGTTGCCAACTTCGCCATAGTCAACACCGGTGAATGGGTTGACGATGTGCAAACCACTTGTCGTGTTGACGTACAAGTAAACGTCGTCAAGCGAGTACGGCAGAATTGACGAGCTGTTGAACAAGATGCCGTTTTGCATATTGTCGTCAGCGATTCGGTCGATCGCCGCGATCGGTTCAACACGAACCAGTGGGTTGTTACTGGCTGGGTTGAAGAACTGATCCATTGCGATCGGAACTTGTGTCTGATTGCTGACCGCAACGTAGTAGGTGCCTTCGGCCAGTTCGACAGAACCAATGAATGGGTCTTGTGTTCCCGCACCGCCTCGGCTGAGATCATCGGTGCTATTATCTGAACGCGAGGACGGCAAGTCTTCTGCGATGTTGCTGTCAGTACCTGTGTAGATCAGGTTGCCAGCCGCGTCGAAAACGTACAGAGCCATGTCGCTGCGAGCAAAGTTGGACGCGTAGTCCAAATCGATCACGGTCGACAAGAACAATGGCGAGTTGTCGCGGGTCAAGTCGTCGTACTGAATGTCGAATTGATACCAGTCGACGTCCGTTGCCGAGTCGATTGAACCAGCGATCGATTTTGCCAGACGGTCACTTTGCAGAGGTCCGGCAGCCGCAGTGGTATCGTCGCCAACGCTGAAGTAGCCCAGTCGCTGTGCCGTCGATGCCGTATCGTTTGATGCGGTCGTTTCGGCTTCTTCGCCAGTCAGTTGCGAGTGCAATGGCTGGCCGATGATTTGCAAGCCGTTGGTGGCATAGCGAATGTCGGTCAGGCGAACCTGAGTACCGGCACTCTCGTCGGCTTCCTGCAAACGAATTTGCATTTGGTAGCGACCGCGAGTCAAACCGCCAGTGACATTGGCGGGATCGATCAGTGTTGCGAAATCGCTCGCATCACGCGTGTTGCTACTGCGTACACGCACGTGGTACTGGTTTCGCGTTCCAGTCTCGCCAGGCAAGCGGATTCGCATGCCGGCGTCTTTGTAGTTGTACGAGTAGGTGTCTTGCAGCACCGAATCCGCATTTTCAACAACCGGTGCTGGGGATGCGGGAATCGCAGGGAATACACCTGCCGTCGACAACCGGAATCCCGGGACGTCGGTTGCGGTGAAGAAGTCAGGGTCGAACTGAACTTCGACAACGTATTGGCCAGTGGCCGAATTCGAAAGTCGATTTGCTGTGACGAAACCGATTTCATTGCTGAACGTGCTGTTAAGTGCGTTTGCAATCGCGGCAGCCGGATTGGCCAAGAACGTTGTGACGTCAACGTTGACCGTTTGTGTGCTGACGCTGGTATCAAGGCCCAACGTGAAGGTGCCAGATGTCGCATTCGCGATCGCACCGTCGAAAGTAAAGCGGGCAACCGGAATGCGTTCTTCGTTGACCGTCAGAGCCTGAGCCGAATCGCTATCAAGCAGGGGTGAAACGTACAGTCCGGTCGCAGCGTCTTGTTCGGCAAGAAGTGAATCGTTCGATGCGGCAAGCACGTTGCCGTTGATGTCGATCAATTCAATAACCGTGTCCAGGCTGGTGCTGGTGCGGTCAATGTCCAGCCAGACTTCGGTGCCGCTTTCGGCGACGAAAGAGTAAACATCGATGTCATCGCGAGTCGTGATCGCACCGTCAACGATGAAGCCAAGTCGACGGTTTTCGTCACCCGACTGCTCGTTGGGAGCCAATTCGCCCAAGAACTGAGCTTGGCCCGGGATGGCGTTGTTCTCGAACACGGTCATGCGGACCGGTTCTTGTTCGGCAACTGCCGCAACGTTGCGGTCGTCGGCACCTTCACGAATGACGACGCCTTCCCATTGGCCTGTCGACAGTGAAGCCGTTGGAGGCTGGACGACAGTTGGGTCAGCAGCAAGCAACTCAAGGAAGCTGGTCACACGCGAATTCAACGCATTGCTGTTAACGATCCAGGACAGTGCGGTGGTGACGTCTTCGGTACCATTAACGGTTCCAAAAACAGGGTCAACCATCGACGGCAGGTCGGTCAGGTCAATTACACCGGGAACTGAGTAAGCTTGGTTTCCGGCAAGGATTTGAGTTTCCAAATCTGGGAACGCATCCGCGGCCCAACCTTCGTAAGTCGCATTGATCTGGTTGGTGCCGTCATTGCTGTAGAAGCCACCGTGCGAGAATCCGACACGCAAAGCACTGTCAACGGTGTAGACACGGAAGTCGGCTTGTCCCGGGGTGCCGACGGTGTACATCAAGTCGTCGGTCGGAAGATTGATGTCTTCGTCGAGGTAGCTGACAACCCGGATGTCACCCAGCGGCGATGTGCTGCTGAGGTCCAGGCTTGTGAACATTGTCGCCAAGCCGTCGATGAAGGTCGTTGTAGCAACCCAGTTCACAACACCATTCGGTCCGGCGTAGGTGCCGCGGCTTTCAACTGTATCGTCAGCGATCAGCTGTGCCGGTTGGGTAATTGTAGTTTGATTCAGCGGGGTCGTTGTACCGCCGCTGGTCAGGTACGTCGAATACTGGAATACGTAGTTCTGCGAAACCAGCTGTTGGCCGGTTTGCATGTTGTCGACGGTCACCAACGAATTGATGATGTCATTCGCATCGCCAACCGTCGCGGTAAACGATCCGGTGATCGTCGCAGCCACGTCGTTGTCGATCGTGGTTCCCAGGTTCACTTCAGGACCGGTTGGAAGATTGCCAACCAGTTGTGGAGTTCCGCTGGTGTTGTCATCGTCACCGCTGGTGATCACGCCGCTGATGACACCATCGTTGTCGGTGTCAACTTGTGCGTAGCCATCGATGGTGAAGCCAGCGCCGACAAAGTCGTCGGAAATCGCCGTCATGACGACTGGGAAGTCCGGGTGTCCAATCAATTGCAGCGATCCACCGATGCGATCGGCGATGTCACGGAATTGACCGCCAGCTGATAGCAACGATCCGCCGACAACAATGCCAGCCGGATTGGTGTTTTCCTGACCTTCTTGCGACTCGAATTTGACGACCAGTGAACCACGGGCGTCACTGATCAAACGCAAGCCACCGTAGATGTGCTTGTTCGGGATTTCGATGGTTTCATTGACAACGTGAACAATGTCAACGTCGTCCCAAACGCCTTCGGTGACCAGCTCGCCGCCACGGACAAGCATGCCGTTGATGCCGTTGCGGGTCAGCGAGTTGTCTTCGACGAGTGGTCCCAAGTTTCCGACAACGTCAAAGTTGTTGAGCATGCCGGTCGAACGACCGTGATCGGATACTTCGTTTCCATTCAGCGAGTTCAAGTCGATTGTGATCGCTGCGGCGTCGTTATCGATGAAATCGTTGTTGACGATGATCGGCGTTGATGCACGGACGAATACCGTGCCCGGAGCGTTATCGCCACGGCCGACGCGAGTGTCATTGACTGATTCGCGTCCGTCAGCGCTGTTTTCGATGCGGCTATTCGTCAGACGCAATGTTCCTTGATGAACCTCGATCGCGTTGAACGAAGCGAAGCCGCCTTCGATACGGGTCGATCCACCGGCACCAGCGATTACGGCATGGTCGAAGCTTGCGACAGAGCCAGGGCCGATGTAGATACCGCCCCAATCACCAGGGTTCAGTTCGGCACTGTTGTCACGTGAATTGGTGTCGAACGTTCCGCCACCACCGTAACGCTGATCTTCCAAGCTGGTGATGACGATCGGATTTCCGGACGTGCCTTCGGCGATGAAGTTCGCACCGAATTTCGCTTCGATCCGAGCACCATCGATTTTGATAACCGTTGAAGGATCGATCACCAAGCTAGCGTCCAGTCGACTTCGTAGTGGACTCGCAAATGTCGCGAGTTCGGCGCCGCCTTCTTCCATGCGGTCAGTGTAAGTCGTGTTGCTGGCGTTCAGGTTTGCGACCAGTTTGAATGGTCCAGGATTGCCAGTGACAGGATCAATCGTCGCGCGGTACAGACGGCGCGACACCACATCGCTGCTGCTTGACGGAGTTGGCAATTGAACCAAACGGATGCCACTGTTGTCGTTAGCAACATTAACAGAAACGGTTTGGTCGCTTGCAGCCGATTCCAGGCCATCTGAGGTGACGTTTGTAAGACGGTATGCATATCGTCCGGCGTCGATGGCTCCACCACCAACAACTTCACTCAGTCGAATCAAAATCGACGATGGTGCGCCCGATTGGACAATCGCTCCACCCGGTGTTCCTTGGATGACCAAGTTCTCGGTCAGAACGTGTGGGATGTCCGTATCATCGAAGCGGGTTGTGCGAGTGATCGCTTCCAAGTCTTCACCGCTGCGTTGTTGCAGTCGGATGTAGAGACCGTTGATGCTGTTGTCGGAAAGGCTATTGCCGTGGATTTCCGGTCCGACTCGGGTGTAGTCCGATGTGAATCTGCCCGCATCTTGATAACGCGGATCGGTGAATCGATCTTCGCGGAATGTGTCAGGGGTCGCCGAGATCGCCGCGTCTGCACTGCGGGAAATCGTCGAGTTGATAACCGTCGCACGTGTCATCGCCATATCGATTGGTGAGACAACCACGGTGTCACCGCCGATGGCGACGGGACCACCGCCGTAGCGAATGTTCGCGAATTGGATGTGATTAGCGAAGATTCCGGCGTCTTCAGGGTTGTTGCGAAGTTCATCCGCAATATCCAAGTCGCTTCGGAAATCGATTCCGCCCCAGTCTCCTGCTACCGGATCTGGAAGCAAGCCGATTTGGTTGCCGGTACCTACCGAATCATCATTCACGCTGGTGAGGATCACATCACCTGGGATGATGGCACCGCCAGAATCTCGTGCGGGCAATCCACCAGCTGTGATGATGCTTGGTGTACCGAGCACTTGCAGGTTCGAGCCGCTCAGGTCGATCGTCGGGGCAAAGCTACCAACGCTCAGTCTCGCGTTACCGAACTTCAGGATGGCACCAGCGTCGATGATCATTTGTACGTCGGCGGGCAAGTTAAGCGACGTGCCATCGGCCAGTGCTGAGCCGTTATTATTGAACCCGATGTTGTAGCTGAAGTTGTCGCCAGGCGTGTAGAGCAAGCCGTCACGACCGCCGTTTCCAACAACGCGGATCGTCAGATCGAGGTCACGCAAGTAGCGAGCTATCGACTGATCATTCAGCAAGCTCTGCTCAAGGGTTCCATTTAGAAACTTCTGACGGATCGTTGACATGCGAGACGCGTCGGCAACCGCTTCGTCGATTTCAGCATAAGCATTTGCTAGGTTGAAAGTCGTGCGATTGCGGAACGCTTCGATGAATTGGCGATCGGTCAGCGTGCTCGGCAAGCGTGCCGAACCATTTCGTAAGACAGTATTTCCCTTGTCGACGTAAATCGTTTCCGATGGGTCTGACGGGATGAACCAGTAATCGAATGTGCCTCCGGGAACTCCGTCGGCATCGCCATCAAGAGCAACGCCGGTTTTGTCAGTCAGGTTGCTCAGTGCCGATGGTGTGAAATCGACTCGCAGTTCGTAGCTGCCTTGGGTGAGTCCACCATAGCCGGTGCCATCGATAGCCGGATCATACGAATCGTTACCCTTCGCAGAAACGCCAATCATGTAGCGACCGGCGACCAGCGATTCGATTCGGATTAACGAGTCGTTGCTGAAGTAGTCATCGTTCTGTGCGACTTCAACAAATTCGCCTGGAGAAATCTCGCGATACAGACGTAGCTGTGTATCGAGCAAGCTAGGTGTTGTCAGTCGCTCGGCGATCGTTTCGATTGCGATCGAACCTTGCTGATCGACAACGAACTCATACATGTCGATGTCGGTGCTATCTGGTCGGTACAAGTACTGACCATGCAAGATATCGGCGTAGCTTGGGAAAGCCGGCTCGTTGTCGGTACCTGGTGAGAAGATGAAGCTGGTGCTTTGCGTCACAGGTTGTGGCAAGTCATCTGCATAGCCATAACCGAGCAGTTGCCCGACGCCAAACATCGCACCGCGGAAGAACTCGCCGCCGAATTGATCGTCGACTGATTCGTCAAAGTCTTGGAAGTCCATGACGACCAAGTCATCAAGGCCGTCGCCGTCACGGTCACGCGTGACAACAGCCAAAGCGCCTTGGGCACTTGATCCACGTTCGTCGCCACCGTAGAGGTCGCCAACGGCGATCGAGAATCCGCCGATGTCGGCAGGGTCACGATCGGAAACTTCAACGAAGGTGACACCCAGGTATTCGCTGTAAAGCGTCATCACTTCGCGAACACGTTGCTTTTGTTGTTCGCTGATGATGTTGAAATAGTTGTAGTCTTCGGTGATGCCGGGGCGGTTCGGGTCATCACCCAACCAGCTGGCGACGAAGTCATATTCGATTACCGAAATGCCATCGACCGAATCGGCGAACTGGCGCACGTAATCCAGTGGCACGACTCGGTTCAGTCGCGAAGGATCTTCAGGGCGAATGGTTCGGGTGCCGGGAACGTCAGGGCCGGGCAAATCCAAACCGTATCGAGACTCGTTGACGATTTCCGATGTCAGATATGCGGAACTCGTCGAGTTCGATGAGATTGACCAACCGGAGTTCAGATCAAAAGCGGTTTCGAAACTGTCGCCGGCACCGTCAGGGATCGCGGTTGTTGGCGAAGGCAAGGTCAGTTCTTGCGGGGCCATCGGAAGAGCCGCCGACTGGCCGACTCGCAATCGGACTGCGCCGTCGAGCAACTGTCCAGGATTGGCTGGGTCGGAGATCCGTGCCAGCGAGCGTTTGTAGTTCAGCCGTGCGATGTTCGTGACGCTGTTGTAATCAACGGCATCAGCGTCCAACGCGATCGTAACATCGTCGGTGTTGTTTGCGGTCTCGCGAGTGAAGATCAGCTGATAGAAGCTTGGGTCTTCGGCAAGTGTTTGGTCCAAGTCATCGTCGTTGAAGTGAACTTCGATGATCCCGGTTTCGACACCGATTGAACCGTCTGCCAATCGGCGAACAGGCTCAGGGACAACGGCAACGACTTTTGGGCCAAGGTTGATGCTGAAGCGACGTGAGAAGTTCGTGCCATCTTGGAAAGCTTCGCCATCGTCTCCGCGAAGTGCCAAAGTCCCGGCACCTAGAATGTCGATCTGGTAAGTGTCGTCAGGAAGTGGCTCTGCAAATCGGAACACGACTTCACGTGGCGAATCGCCGAGGCCGATGTAACCTGGTTCCACCGCAACATCGCTGACGCCACTGAGCTGGATCGGCGAGTAATTGATGCTCTGGCTGCCGATCCGTGTGTCAGGGTTGCCTTCTTGGATCGACGCACGCAGCAGGCGCGCGGCTTGTGGATTGTTGTTGATCGCGCGGACGAAGTCGGCTGCGGTCGATGAGTAATCCTGCGTTCCGACGGTGTAGCTGTTCAGTTGCACGCGGATGGTTTGGTCGCTGACGACAACGACTGGGTTGGTTACGCCGCCAAAATTGCGACGCTCAACAATCACGTTGACATCGCGTCCGTCTTCGCCAGGGATTTGCGAGATCAGACGCACTCGGACATCACCACCGGTTCCGAAGTCGGTCACCGCTTGGGCGGCGTTTGCACCATCCAACGTCAGCGTTTCTTCGTCCAGGCTACGTGCCGTTGCCAATGCTTGGCTGCTAGGGCCGCTGACCTGGATCGCTTCGATCAAGTCGCCTGCGCGAAGAGGATCATTGGTGCTGGTGCGCAACGCGTTGTTGATTGCGGTTTCGAGGTCTCGCGCGAGCGTACGGCGAGACGGATTCGTGCTCAGCGTGATCGTGATCGTGCGAGTGTCCGCATCGGTCGACAACTGCGGAACCGCCGTGGTCGCGGCCGCATTTGATGCGAATTCGATCGTAATTCCGTTGCCCAGATTTCCGGTTTGGCGAGCTCGGAATTCAAAAATCGCCGATCCACCTGTACCCAGATCACTTGTGACCGAGGCGGCTTCGAAAACATTGTCTTCGCCAGCGCGGGTGATGCGAATCGCATCCAACGTCGATTCGTCGATGGCGGAATTGTCATCGAATCGGAACGTCAACTCGTTGGGAGAAAACGTCAGAGTCTCATTTTCGTGCAGCAAATCGCCTTGATTGGGCTGAATGCCAATCAAATCTGGACCGGCCAGCAACTGGCGGGTTTCCAGGTTCTCCAACAACGATTTTCGCTTTTCATCGCGACGACGTGACTTAGCACGCGTGCTTGAGGTGCGACGCCCGGCCGTCGACTCGCTTGATTGCGATGAAGAAACGCGGCTGAGTTGCGAGCGAAGAGAGTGAGATCGTTTACGGAAGGTCATCCAGAGGCCTCGTCATTTTGCCCACGTTCTGGGCAGTCGTTCTGTTGGGGCAGCACGTAATGGGTGACTCCGCTGCCAGGGGTGCCGGGCAAGCGGATTTGACCCAAGTCAGGTCAAAGTTTGCAAAGTTGATAAGCTAGGGGGACTGCGCTAGATAGCGGCAATGCCTGGCTCGAAGTGTAGTTAGACCGAGTCGAACCGCAATGAAAAAGGCATCTTCCGCCGATTCCACCACTTGGGCAGCCCTCCTAATCGACCCCAAGGTCCAATCCCGACGTGCATCCACACGACGGGGCGACACGTTCGACGATTCTTGGCTCACGAAAGTTCCTCTCTTGCGTGGTTTCGCTTCGGGTTGGTACCGTCCTGTGAGCAAGATGCTGATTTTGCAGCCCAAAATCCGCCCTTCTTGGTAGTGGTGATCAAGTTATCAAGAGTGGGTTGAGTGGACAAAATGTCAGGATGACAGTACCGATGAACGCAGAAGTTTCCAACGCAATCCCGCGAATCGATAGTTTAGTTGGTGGGTTTCAGGTCCGCTCACTGGTGCTGGTTCGGCGGGCGGTCCCCGTCATCGTGACGGTTTTCCTTCTCTTTCTTACATCGGCTGGATGTCGCTTTAGCGCTAGCGGAAAAAATGCCTTAGGTGCCCAGTTGCACCAACAAGGCCAGTACACGGCCGCTTTGCAACAGTTCCAACAGGTGGTTGCTGACGATCCCAGCAATCCTGACGGTTACTACAATTTGGCAGCCACCACCCATCGTCTGGCCAAACAGCGATCAGACGAGGCTTTGTTCAATAACGCCGAGGCTCTTTACAACCAGTGCCTCGACCACGATCCCAATCATGTCGAGTGTCACCGCGGCTTAGCGGTGTTGCTGATGGACACCGGACGGCCGGACCGAGCGTTCGCGCTGATGAAAAATTGGGCCAGCACCAACCCGATGGCCGCCGAGCCTCGAATCGAGCTGGCCCGGTTGTACGAAGAAGTCGACCAACCAGAGACCGCGCTGAAGTATCTCGAAGACGCGGTCCAGCAAGACGCAAATAATTCACGAGCATGGCTGGCACTCGCTCGGTTGCGTGAATCCAGCGGCGATTTGCCGCAGGCCCTGCAGAACTACCAACGAGCGCTCGCGCTCAACAACACTCAGCCAATGATCGCCGAGCGAGTCGCAGCGCTGAGTCGTCAGATTAATTCAAATCTAGATGCGGCCCGTTCTGGGGCCGCGACTCAGATCGCTCGACCTTTGCCGTATCCGTCGACTGACCGCTACTAGGAAGTGGTGGTAACTTCGCCGTCTGCAGTTATCTAGACGAAGATGTCTACCCGGGTGGGTCCCGCTTGCTCTTAATAGGTGGTTAAGGGACTAGCCTCGATTGGGATTCTAAATCTGGGCGTCTAGGCAACGCTTCGAGGATACGTTTCGCCTCAACTTCGTCGCCTGTCCGGACAATCTGAACCGGAATCGAACCACCCGGCAACACTGCACGTCTTGCTGTTTGTCTTTTGCGTGACCTCCCGCAAACTGACGACAATCCGTACATTCTTCCTTTGTTTCCAACTTCTAATCCAACCCTTAACCCGTATTTCGACCCATGAAATCGATGGACAAAATCGTCTCGCTGTGCAAACGGCGAGGTTTCCTGTTTCAATCCAGCGAAATTTACGGTGGTGTTCAAGGCTTCTGGGATTACGGGCCACTGGGCGTCGAGCTTAAGCGAAACCTGAAAGACGCTTGGTGGCAGGACATGATCAGCTCGCACAACGAGTTGATCGCTCCCCCATCGGCGCCGACCGAGTATGAAATGGTGGGGCTCGATTGCACCATCATCATGCATCCACAGGTTTGGAAGTGTAGCGGACACTATGATCTGTTTCACGATCACATGGTCGATTGCCGGGAGTCAAAAAAACGCTATCGGTTTGACCAGGTGCGCGGACGCTGGTGTACCCACAACGAAACAAAGGTCTTCGTGACTACGTTGGCCGAAGCGGAGCAGGAGCTTGATGAAGTCCGCCGACGCGCGATGAAGTTCTTCAAATTGCGTCCCAAAAATGCAGACGAACTTTCGATTAGCGACGAATCACTGACACTGGATCAAATTCAAGAGCGTGACCAAGTTCTCGCTCCTGACGCTAAGTCGCTGGACACGCTGACGGAACCTCGCGAGTTCAACCTGATGTTCAAGACAACATTAGGTGCACTCGGAGGAGAAGACGACGTTACATTCCTACGTCCCGAGACCGCTCAAGGCATCTTTGTCAACTTTAAGAACGTCGTTGATACATCACGGGTGAAGATTCCTTTCGGGATCGGCCAAGTCGGCAAGAGTTTCCGTAATGAAATCACCCCGCGGAACTTCACTTTCCGATCCCGCGAATTTGAGCAGATGGAAATTGAATTCTTCTGCCATCCCGAACAATCCAAGCAGTGGTATCAGTACTGGCGCGATCGCCGTATGAGCTGGTATACCGCTCTGGGGCTGTCGACCGAGTCCCTGATCATGCGAGAGCACCATCAAGAAGAGTTGGCGCACTACAGCATCGGAACGGCAGACATTGAATACGCGTTTCCATTCTTGCCAGAAGGCGAGTATGGCGAGCTTGAAGGGATCGCCCACCGAGGCGATTTTGACTTGCGTAGCCACATGGAAGGCAAGCTAGATCCGAATTCGCCTGAAGGCCAACCGATGCAGGTTGAACTCAACGCGGATGGCAAACCGAAGCACAAAGGAAGCGGTAAAGATCTGTCTTATCGCGACCCGGTCTCCAACGACCGCTTTGTCCCACACGTGATCGAACCGTCAGCAGGAGCCGATCGCGCCGCGTTAGCGTTTCTTTGCGAAGCCTATACCGAAGACAAAGTGCCAGATGATAAAGGCAACTTGCAAGAACGCACGGTGATGCGTTTGCATCCTCGTTTGGCACCTGTCAAAGCGGCTATTTTCCCGCTGGTGAAAAAGGACGGCATGCCGGAAATTGCAAAGGATGTCTATTCGGAACTGAAACGCCACATGAACGTCTTCTACGACGACAAAGGCGCGGTCGGAAAACGTTACCGACGTCAGGACGAAGCTGGAACTCCTTACTGCATCACCGTCGACACGGATACGCTTAGCGACAATACCGTGACGGTACGCGATCGTGATTCATTGGAGCAGGTTCGGGTGAAGATCGATGACTTGGTCGGTGAGCTAAATCAGCGACTTCGCTAACGATTCATCTGAGGGCGATGCCTTCAGGTCTGGTCTCAAGCAATTAGCCGCGTTGCGATGGCGAACGCGGCATTCAAGAACGCGGGCGGTTAACAGCAACCGCCGTTGCCGCAGCAAGAATCGCTCGAGCTGCTGCCGATCGTGAATGTCTTCATCGGCTGCGATTCGACGTCACTGGTGAACCCAGGTGACTTGGTAATGAAGTCATTCGCGTAAGGTTCACCCTGCATGGCTTCGAGGGTTTCGCGGCTGACTTCAGTCCGTTCGCCTCGGACGAAACGGTTCCCTGCATCGTCTTCGATGCTGGCGTAGGGGCCACGGTAAACCAGTTCTGTTTGCTGACCGTCACGCTGACTGTCGCTTTCATCGGACGCCAACTTGTAGGCGATCACGGTTACCGAACGGAACTCGATTCCTTGGACCGTTTGCCAGGGTTCGGACTGATAGACCGCGATTTGGATACCTTGAAACCCAACGTTTGCGAATGCATCGATGAAGGCTTTCTCTTGCAGTGCGCCGCTGATACAGCCGCTCCAAAGCGTTGCATCTTGCTGCATTTCATCGGGGACCAGCTTGTCGCTGACGATATCACTGATCACGGCCCGACCGCCAGGCTTCAGAACGCGAAATAGTTCTGCGAACAGGGTAGGCTTCTCGCTAGCATCGACAAGATTGAGCACACAGTTGCTGACAATCACATCGATCGAATCGGATGGGATCAGCGGTGCGTTGGTGCGCATCTCGTGAAGATACTTTTCCAGCTGTTGAAAGCTGGCTTCGTCCGTGACTGGGGATGCCTTGAGGTATTCATCGACTCGATCGCGGTCGATCGCCAAGTCTTGGATTTTGCCTTTGCGAAATTCCAAGTTGTCGTAGCCCATCTGCTCCGCGACGGCGGGTTGGCTTTGCCGAGCCAGTTCAAGCATCTCGTCGTTCATGTCGACGCCGATGACCCGTCCCTCAGCACCGACGATTTGTGCGGCAATGAAGCAGATCTTTCCGCCGCCGCTGCCAAGATCTAAGACGGTTTCGCCTTCACGGACGTACTTTGATGGGTCACCGCATCCGTAATCGCGATCGATAACTTCTTGAGGGATGATTTCCAGATAGCGGCGGTCGTAATCGACGGGGCAGCAAAGTGCCGGTTCTCGCTCGGCTGCTGCCGACGAGTACCGTTCGCGAACGGCAGATTCTGTGTTTAGCATATTCATGGAGGTTTCTGTTTTTGTTGGGCGTTGCTTCGCAAACGAAGTCAATGAATTGCAAATGTTAATATCGGCTGCAGCGCTACAGCAGCGCTCCGCCGCAGCTGCTGCCAGACCCTGCGGTGCAACCGTAACAGTGATCGGCGGTGTTGATCGCTTTCCCAATCAATTCGTCGAAGGTGTCGATGTTCCAGATCGTTGGTCGCTCAGGTTTGCCTTGGGCGGGTAAGTCGATCATCTGGTTGAAGTCACAATCGTAAAGTTTTCCATCCCAGGAAACGGACAAAAGTGATCGGCACATCACAGAGTTCGCCGCATCCGGATTGAACTTGGCTTCCAGCGTTTGAAAGTACTCTTCGAGTTTATTCTTTTTAGAAAGAAACATCGCGAATCGTTTGATCGGAATGTTGGTAATCGTCAGCAGGTCGTTGAAGACGATTGAGTACCGTGACTGAAGCTCGCGATGATAATCTTCCTGAAGCTTTGCTTGGTCAGGTGGCAGGCCTGTCCCTGTCGGGTTGTAAACGAGGTCCAGTTTCAATTCCTTGTTTCGTCCGTAGCCCAGCTCGTTCAGTTGACGCAGTGCTTCTAAGCTCGCCGCGAAGACGCCGTCGCCGCGTTGCCCGTCAACATTGTCTTCCAGGTAACACGGGAGTGACGCGACCACGTTGACTTGGTTGTCCGCCAGGAATTCGGCGACCCATTCGTAACCGGGCTGACGCAAAATGGTCAGATTGCAGCGGTCGATGACCTGAATGCCGCGAGACCGGAACTCGCTAACAAGGCGGCAAAAGTTGGGGTTCATCTCCGGGGCACCACCCGTGATATCAACCAGCTCAAGCCCGCTGCTTTTACGGCTAAGGTCGATGATTCGATCGGCCGTTTTCGTGTCCATGTTTTCACGGCGTTTTGTCGGTCCGGCTTCGACGTGGCAGTGCACGCAAGTTTGGTTGCAAAGTTTTCCGACGTTGATCTGCAATTGTCGCAGGGATTGACGCACCATCGGCAGGGCGTCACGCCGTGAACGTTCGGCAAATGGGATGACCAAATTGGTTGGTTTCCCCGCATCAATGACGGGTAAAAGCGACTTCATTTAAGTGATCGTGCGACGGAATGATTGTTGATGCGGAAGGAGCAAGCGAAATCCTGAAACTGTAGAACAATGTCGACCGAGGTCGGTTTGCCGCCTAAGTAATTACACCTCGGCAATAAAAATCGGCGGACGAATCGATCGGATGGCTGATTCGTCGCTCCAATCCTTCGGTTGTTTAGGGGCTAATTCTGGTGAACCGTCAAGGTGCTCAGGCGTAGAAGATACCGCGTCGATCGGTTATCAAGGTCTCGGTCGAATTTAACAGGACGAACTAGGCACCGGGCTGACGTTTGCGTTTCAAATCCGCAATGACGATTCTGCTGTTGCTGCTGCTTGTGAAAGTAGCAGCCGTGGTCGCGCGTGGCCCAAGCCCACTGATCTGGGACGCAAAATACTACTGGGAGTTGGGCCAGTCTGTCGCCGGCGGCGATCTGCTTTTGACCGGTCATGAGGTGGCCTATCGAACCCCCGGGTACCCGTGGATGCTGGGGGTGATCAATGCGATTTCGGCTGAACCTCTTTGGATGCTCGCCTGCGTTCAGGGAATTCTGTGGGTCGCAACGGTAGGCATCACCGCCGAGTTGGCGAGATTAATTTCTGGGGATCGCCGGACCGCATTGCTTGTAATGGTGGTTTCCACAGGGATGGTATCGTCAGTGACTTACACCACGACCGTGCTGTCGGAGACGTTGTTCACGTTTCTTGTGATGTTGCATCTCTACACCGTCGCAAGGTTTGTCAGGCAACCGAGTCCACCGACTGGTGGTTTGGTAGGATTCACTCTCGCGATGGCAATGTTGACGCGGCCTGTTGCGATGTTGTTGTGGATTGCCGATGTGATTTTTTTATTGGCAAGGTTCTTTTGGAGGCATCGTTCTGGCAGCCAAGATTCCAGCAGCCACGATGCGGGCAATCGTGAAGATGTAACCCATAGCAAGTCTTGGCCCAGCCCGGATCGCAGGCAAGCGATTGTCGGATGTGCGATCGCTGCGCTCGTTACGGTCGTTTGCGTCATGCCGTGGCTGCTACGCAATCAAGCCATTTTCGGGAAGCTGATGATGACCGAGTTCGTCGGTCGCAACATTTGGATCGTCACTTTTCAGGATGGCAGCGGTGCCGAACTGGAGTTCCCCAGCACGGATGCAGGTTCAGCGCTGCGACATGCGTTGGGGGAAGAACGCTGGGACGATCTGCAATCCGATCAACGGTGGCGTGAGACATGGACGGTATCGAAGTCCTTGACGGCAGCCGAAATCGATGATGCACAAGGCGACCGATTGATGAAAGATGTCGCGTTTGACGCGATCAAGCAATCGCCGTCTCCGTTTGCAAAAAAGACCGTGCGGAGGATTTTCAATTTCTGGAGGACGCGGGCGACGGAGTTGCCGGAATCCTTCGTCGAGGTCGCGGCCTCGTCCAAGTTGTCTCCGGAGGAAATCTCGCAGACGCAATATTCCGGACAGTCAATTTGGGGTGTGCGAGTCGCACTAATCGATACAGCCCTACGGTATCGGCTTAGCAATTCACTGTTGGCCAACACGTTCTTGATGTTGTTGACCGGATTGGCAACGATGCTGATGCTGTATTCCCCGGCGACGCGTGCGTCAGGCCTATGGCTACTGCTGGTTTTGGCGTACTTCACCTTCGTCACCGCCGTATTGGAAATCCCCGGTTATCGCTATCGGATGATCGTTGAGCCCGTTGCGTTGGCGGTGATTGCCATTGCGGCAACTTCATACTTTCCGGCTCGTCATCAGAAACAGTCCCAACCGGTTCCTCAGCCGTAAACTTGTCACTCTCTGTCTAAATGAAAGACTCACCCGAACTGTCTGTCGTGATGCCTTGTTTGAACGAGGCCGATACGGTTGGAATCTGTGTGGAGAAAGCGGTTCGCGCCATGCGTGAAGCCGGCGTCCATGGTGAAGTTGTGGTCGCCGACAACGGAAGCACTGACGGCTCCCAAGAGCTTGCCATCGAACAGGGGGCCCGAATCGTTGACGTTGCCGAACGCGGGTATGGTGCCGCATTGATGCATGGTATCGAAGCCAGCGATGGTAAGTACGTGTTGATGGGTGACGCCGATGACAGCTACGACTTTTTAGAGATCCCAAAATTTGTTGACAGTCTTCGTGAAGGGCATGACCTAGTTCAGGGCTGCCGACTGCCGCGTGGTGGCGGGAGGGTGCTTCCGGGGGCGATGCCGTTTCTGCATCGCTGGTTTGGCAATCCGGTCCTTAGCATGCTTGTGCGACTGATGTTTCGAATCCCGATCAACGATGTTTATTGCGGAATGCGAGGCTTCACACGAAAACACTACGATCAACTTGATTTGCGTTCGCCGGGGATGGAGTTCGCTACCGAGATGATTATCAAAAGCGGTCTACACCGAAATGCTCATGGCACTTCGATGAGCCAAGTGCCGATCACCTTGCATCCCGATGGACGAAAGCAGCATGGGCCGCACTTAAGGACATTTCGTGATGGCTGGCGCACGCTGCGATTGTTCCTCGCATTTAGCCCAACATGGACTTTCTTCCGGCCTGGACTGGTGCTGTTGGCAGTCGGGCTGTTCGGCTACGCCATGGCACTGCCTCAGGTAAGGCTGTTCGGCGCGGCGCTTGACGTTCATACGTTGTTGGTCGCAAGCTTGTTTCTGCTGCTCGGTTGGCAATGTGTTTTGTTGGCGACGCTCGCAAGAATCTTTACCGGCCGCGAAGGGATGATGCCGCCGCATGAAAAGCTCGAACATGTAACCGTCGAACGAGGCCTCCTGTTTGGAATCGTTAGCGGCGTTGTCGGCATCTCGATGGTCGGAGCGATCGTCTTTCAGTGGTGGAAATCAGGGTTCGGTCCGTTGGACTATCCCGAGACGATGCGTTGGGTCGTCCCCGGAGTGACCATGATTGCGATCGGATTTCAAACCGCAATGGCGTCCTTGATGGCAGGCGTATTGATGATGCAGCGATCCAGACGACTGAAGCCGATCGCAGAGGTTGGGAAATGAGTGATCCACTATGCAATGAAGTCCGCAGCAATATCATTGAGCATGTTCCTGCTGGGCAAATGTGTTGTGATCCAATTTGGGAGGCGGCCTACGCGCGTTTCGAAACTCCGCAGGAGGAAATCGCCAAATTCATCAAACGTCTCACGCGATTCCGATTCCAGGACTTCGATCGAAACAGCCGAGTCGTCGAGATTTTTTGCGGTCGTGGAAATGGCTTGGTCGCACTGGAGCAACTCGGTTTCACACAGGTCGAAGGAGTCGATCTAAGTGACACTTTGCTGAAGCAATACAACGGGGCCGCTCAGCTACATCTAGCGAACTGTTTGGAATTGCCTTTCGAGGATGCGAGCTATGACATCGTGATCGTTCAAGGCGGACTGCATCACTTGCCAAACATGCCTGGGGACCTCGATCAGTGCCTTGCCGAAGTCAGGCGTGTGCTTCGTCCCGGAGGAAAGTTCTTCGTGATCGAACCTTGGCGGACGCCGTTCCTGACGTTTGCGCATTTCGTTACCGAGTTGTCTGTGATGCGAAAACTGTATGCAAAAGGCGACGCGTTGGCGATCATGACCGAACAAGAACGCGTGACCTATGAACAGTGGTTGGGCATGCCCGCTGAGATTCGTCAGACCTTTTCAAAGCATTTTAAAGAGCTGCAATGGCAGGCCAGCTGGGGAAAGCTTGCCGGCATCTTCGGGGTCTGAGTACCAACGAATAAGGTACTGATAGTCCGCACGTCGACGCGTGAACCTTGTTTGCCAACCGTTGGGGTAATTAAGGTTGACTTGAAGGGGCCATAGAATTTGGGTAGCTGCGTCCGGGGCAGGGGGACGGCTCACCAATTCAGACCGCATCTAGCAAAAAAACTGTTCAGAGCGGAGAATTGAAGACAGCCAGTGACCTTTGCGTTGGTCATGGAGCCAGTCACGAATCTCATTGCGACATGCAAAACTCTTGAGCGAAAGTCAAGCAAGCGTTCCGTTGGTCAAGCATTGGATCGGGGGAGAGTATCAATCATCTTCCGTTTCTGAACACTTCGTCAGCTTCGATCCGGAAACCGATCAGCAACTCTGTAAGGTTTGCTGCGGAACGGTTGCCGAGGTCGATGCCGCAGTTCAAGCAGCGGCAACCGCACAGGAACGATCGTCTGGTTTAGGACCGAGCCAGCGTGAGGCTATTTTGCTTCGCGCAGCTGACTTGCTGCTTCGAGACCAGGATCAATTCATCGATTTGCTTATCCGCGAGATCGGTTCGCCGATTTCAAAAGCCAAAATGGAGATCGGGATTGCCGCGCGAGTCCTGCGGGCGAACGCATCGATGGCTCGACGGATGACCGGACGGACTTACCAAAGCGACATTGCCGGCCGGATGAGTTTGGCGATACGAGAGCCTTTGGGAGTCGTCGCTGGGATCACTCCGTTCAACGTTCCGCTGATCAAGGCAATCAAGCACAGCAGTTTGCCGCTAGCGACTGGAAATGGTTTTGTTTTGCTGCCATCACCACAGTCGCCGATGGTGGCTGACCGAGTGGCGAAGCTCTACGCCGACGCGGGCCTACCGCCGGGACTGATGAACGTTGTCTTTGGGATTGGTGGTCAGATCGGTCCGGCTTTGGTTCGCCATCCGCTAGTCCAGGCAGTTAGCTTCACAGGGTCAGCCAAGGTTGGCCAACAAGTCCAAGCCGATTGCGGGCAATTTAGAAAGCGTGTGACGTTGGAGCTGGGCGGAAAGAACCCCATCCTGATTCTCTCTGATGCGGACCTGCAGAAGGCGATTCCGGCAGCGGTGCGTGGCGGCTTTATCTACCAAGGCCAGATCTGCATGGCATCCAGTCGTGTGATCATCGAACGCGGACTGATGGATGCATTTGTCGAAAAGTTTGTTGCCGCGGTGCAAAAACTTCCGCAGGGAGATTTGCATGATCCCGCCACCGTCATTGGTCCGGTGATCAGCAAAGCCGCACGGCAGAGGATCGATGATCATATCGCCGATGCGTATCGGAACGGAGCAAGCGTCCTTTGCGGGAATCAGTGGACTGGAAATCGACTGAACCCAACGGTGCTGTCGGGTGTCAAAGAAACGATGCGACTCTATCGCGAAGAAACTTTTGGGCCGGTCGTCACGATCGAAGCTGCTGATGATGAAGGTCATGCGTTGCAGCTAGCCCACGCCGGATCGGCGATGCTCTCGGCGGCAATCTTTACCCAAAACATTGATCGAGCATTCTGGCTAGCTCGGTCGCTGCGTTGCGGCATGGTGCATGTCAACGACATGACCATTCAACAAGAACCTGACGTCCCCTTTGGCGGGGACGGTGACGCCGGTTTCGGACGAGAAGGAATGGAAACCGGAATCGAAGACTACACGAAATGGAAATGGATCACAGTGAACGGTCCATCTCCGTCTATCTAATACGAATACAAATACAGTTATGGAAATCTCTCAAGAGCTTGCCGATCGCGTGATGCGACTGGTGGTTGCACCGGAATATCGGCCAAGCAAGCCAAAACAAATTGCGGCCGCTTTGGAATTGCCGCCGGACGGCTACCGTGAACTCCGTCGAACGATCAAGCAGTTGGTTCTCGAAGGTCGATTGATCTACGGTTCGAACCATTTGGTGATTAGCACGGGAGCCATCGGTGGTCCGCAAGATCGCATTCGCGGTGTGTTCCGAATGGCCGCTGGCGGCGCGTTCGGGTTCGTCCGTCCCGGCGACTCCGGTGACGGCGCGATGACCGATGACCTATTCATCCCACCCGGCAAAACCGGCGGAGCCTTAGAAGGCGACATCGTCGAAGTTAAAGTTAGGCCGGGCCGAAGGGGCGAAAACGAAGGCTCGGTTCACCGCATCATCGAACGTTCGCGACGTCAATTCACCGGCACCTATGTGTCGGTCAACAAAGCTCCCGCAGTCTATCTCGACGGTACACCCTACGACGAACCTGTCTATCTTGGCGACGTCGAAGGTCTACCGTTGGAAGTCAACGACAAGGTCTACGTTGAAGTCGTCCGATTCCCCGGTGAAAAAGGGCAGGGCGGTGAAGCGGTGTTGTTGGAACGTTTGGGAAGCAATAAAAACCCGAACATCGATACGCTGACCATCATGCGTCAGTACGCGTTGCCAGATTCGTTTCCCGATGAGGTGATCGAAGAGGCTCGGAAGCGTTCGGACGAATTCAACGAAGATGCGTTACCAGAAGATCGAGTGGACTTCAGCGATCAGCTGACAATCACGATCGATCCTTACGACGCCAGGGACTTTGACGACGCAATTTCATTATCGAAGAACGAAAAGGGGCATTGGCGACTGCTTGTTCATATCGCGGACGTTGGCTACTTCGTTCATCCCGGTGGCAAAATCGATGAAGAAGCAAGGCGACGGGCAACTAGCGTCTATCTGCCTAATCGTGTGATTCCAATGATTCCGGAGATCATCAGCAATCACCTTGCCAGTTTGCAACCCGAACGTAAGCGGTTGGCTAAGACGGTCGAAATTGAGATGACCGACGAAGGCGTCGTCGTTCACTCCGAAGTCCACAACAGCATCATCCGCAGTGACAAGCGTTTGCACTATGCACTTGTGGATCAGTTTTTGGATGACCCCGATCGATATCGCGAGTCATGGGGAAGCGACGTCTGTGACATGCTGACGGCGATGCATTCCTTGGCGATGACCATTCGGCAGCGTCGATTGAAAGGCGGCGCGATCACGATGGACATGCCTGAGGTCAAACTTGAATTCGATCGCAACGGCAAAGTCAAAGGCGCCTATCGGACCGTCAATACTGAAAGCCATCAAGTCATCGAAGAGTTCATGTTGGCCGCCAACCAGGCCGTCGCAACTTGGTTGGACGATTTGGGGCTTAAGTTCTTGCATCGTATCCATCCGCCGCCGGATCGCCGAAAACTGCGCCAGCTTTCGATGTTCATCAAAGAACTGGGCATTGGAGTCGACTCGGTCGAAAGCCGGTTCGAAATTCAGAATGTGATCGATCGCGTCGCGAAGACACCGCTAGAAGACGCGGTGAACTTTTCGGTCTTACGCAGCATGAACAAAGCAGTCTACGGTCCTCAGACTGAAGGACACTATGCGTTGGACATGGATCATTACTGCCACTTCACAAGTCCCATTCGGCGCTACCCTGACTTAACGGTACACCGGTTGATCGATCGGTTGCGACGTGGCGAGTCGACTCCAGATGATTCGATGGGAACGCTGGTCAGTCTTGGTCACCACTGCAGCGATCAAGAACGCAACGCCGCACAGGCCGAACGCGAATTGACCGAACTAAAATTGTTGCACTTCATGAAACGCAACATCGGTCAATCGATGCCCGCGGTGATCACGCGAGTGTTTGCCGACGGTTTTCTGGCCCGATGCACCAAGCTGCCGATCGACGGTTACGTTGGCGTTGATCAATTGCCGCAGGACCAATATCGGTTCGAACGACGCGGACAAATGTTGATCGGCTTTAAAGCCCATCACCGTTATCGGCTCGGCGATCAATTGACGGTCCGTATTGCTAAGGTCGACTTGATCGGCCGGCAGCTGTTTCTGCATCCCGAGAAGAACCATTCGGTCGGTTCGGGAAAGCCAACCGATCGGCGGAGCGGATCGCCCAAGGCCAATCGTCCTAAGCCCGGAAAGCGTGGCAAGGGGAAGAAAGCGAAACGTGGCAAACGCCGCTAATGCGGTTTGTATGGCTTCGTGCTTGGGGCACCGATTATTGGGCCAGTCGCAATACGAAGCTTTCCAGCATGAAACGGTCCAAGCCGTCCGAACTGTGCGTGCCTTTGAGTCGAAGGTCCGCGTCGAGCAGCCACTCAAGCAGTTTGGCGGCCCGTTCACGCTTCATGCGTTTCATATCCGAAGTCGCACGCCCAATTTCGAAGGGGCGTAGTCCGCCTTTGACAAGCGAGTCTTCGAGGTGTGGTTTTTTGCCTGCACGTTCGGCAGCCAAGTGAATGGCGGTTGCCAAGCCAAGCTTACGCAGCGAGTAGGCAATCTGCGGCAGCAACGCGACCGGTGGCTGTCCGCCAGAGATTAACTTGTCCAATTGCAGTAACGCTTCGGCTGCATTGCCAGAAGAGATCGCATCGGTGATTTGCCAAATCGTTTTGCCTTGCCAGCCCGCGACAACATCACGGACCAAGTCTTCGCCAATCGTTTCGCCAGGTTGCAAGTAGCAGGCGAGCTTTGCGATTTCGGTATCGAGAAAACCGACATCATCACCAAGCATCTCGACAAGTGCGTCGGCAGCTTCGCCAGTGATTTTGGTTTGGTGACGACTGGCGACAAACTCGGTCAAAAACTTGCGCCGTGACACAGCGGTGGCTCCGGTCTTCTTTCCGGTTTCGCCACTGCAACAAATCAAGATGTGAGACTTGTCCAGTGCTTTGTAGACCTTGGTGTTGCTGGCCAAGGACTGCAGCTGCAAAATCAATCGGGCGACCGTTCCTGGTTTCGCCAAGTAGTCTTCGACTTCAGAACGGTTGGCGGACAAGAACGCGTCCGCATCGCGAATGACGATCGCACGTTTTTCGCCCATGTCAAACAGGGACCCCGTCGATAGTTCATCGTTGACGTCTGACCAGCGTGCCGTGGTGCCGTCAAATTCGGTGACGTCCGAATCTCCGACGAGCAGCGAAGTCGCCCAGCCGATTAGCGTTCGATCAGCGCCGAAAAGTCCTGCAACAGAAAATTCAGGCGGGTCGCCCTTCGCTGTTTTGGTAAGGAATTCGAAGGCGTGACTTTTGGGCATCGCTAGGCGGGCGTTGAATTGGAACCGGGGGCAGTAACGAAGTGACGTTTGGCCGCTGCGGCACAGGGGATATGGCGAAATCGTGCAGAGGTTTCGAACCCAAGACAGCATAGGCTTTTGATCAGCGATCAGACAGCCCTTGCGCTATCGGCGAATTTACGAGAACCCGAATCAGCTATTTTCTGTTGCTACGTCGCTTTAGCCATCCCGCATACTCCCAGCGGTCTTTCCATTGATCGAGATACGCTTGGTAGTCGTCGCGTTCGGTCCAGTACATCGGTTGGGGGTGTGAAGTATCAACCTCGCCTTCGGGGTAGTCCTTGCCGGCTTCACTCGCGTCGGTAGCTTCGAGCCAAGTTTTTAACCGCTGCGTCATCGATTTCAGACGATCTGGATTTGCTTGTCCAACGTCGTGCTTTTCGATTTTGTCGGATGCCAAGTTGTAAAGCTCATACGGGCCGCGTTCCAACTGTCGCGTTGTCAATTTCCACGCGTTGTCGACCATGGCTGCTGATTTCTTGTAGCGGAAGAAAATCGGCGACTGGCGAGCTCCATCAGGCTGCGTTCCGTCGAACAATGGACGCAGGCTGATTCCATCGGCGGGGCGCTCAGGGATGGGATGTTTTGTTTCTGCCAACTCCAAAATGGTTGGCATCATATCCATCACGCTTGCAGGAAAACTGGTGCGGCGCGGCTTGATTGTCTCGGGCCATTCGATGATGCCAGGAACTCGTAAACCGCCTTCGTCGATCTGACCTTTGTTGCCGCGAAGCCCTCCTGTCGTTGGCGGTTCGATTCGCGGTAATCCACCATTGTCACTGCAGTACCAAAGGACGGTTTCCTTTTCGATGTTCAGATCGCGTAGACCTTTGCGAATGGCTCCGACACTGCGATCGAGCGCAACCAATTCACCGTAATGGTGCATGGACGCTTCGTCCAAATGTTTAAACGGAGCCATGTCCTGTTCGGACGCTTTGAATGGCGAGTGTGGGGTCCCGTACCAGATGACGACAAAGAATGGCGAATCCCTTTTTGCCAATTCGGTGATGTGTCGCATCGATTGTTCGACAATGACGTCGGACGAATCGCCTTTGTAGTCTTCGATGTTTCCGTTGCGACTCAGCAGCGGATCTCGATCGTAGAAGTTGGTGACCGAGAGCCAGTACTGAAAACCAAACCTTCCAGGGTTGAATGGGTCGTGCGAAAAGATCGGGGCACCTGGTCCACGTAGCCCGTTCAAATGCCACTTGCCGAAATGGGCTGTTTGGTATCCAGCATCCGACAGGACCTGTGGCAACGCAACTTCTTGATGACGAAGCGCATAACCGTGTTCTGGGACGCCGACGCGATAGCAGGAGCGTCCCGTAAGCACCGCCGCACGGGTCGGCGAGCAGACGGGAGCACCGGCGTAGAAGCGATCAAATCTCAGCCCGTTTTCGGACATCGCGTCTAGGTGCGGCGTTTTCAAGATTGGGTGCCCGTTGTAGCCCGTTTCGCCCCATCCCTGGTCGTCCGCCATGACCAAGACAATGTTAGGACGATTGGCGAAAAGTGGGTCAACCAAAATCGTCAAGCAGCAGATCAGCGACAGGACGGCAGGTAGGACAACCGAATGCATCGTTCGAGACTCCGGAGAAAGATATTTCGTTTGCTGCTGATGAGCGAAACGCCGGTGGGTCAAGTGGCAAACCCGGGGTAGGGAACGCTGTCCGCCGGGTGGTCACCGGAAGGGCGTATTCTACCCCGATGCTTAGTCGCGGGTGCGTCAAAGGTCTAGGAGTGCTGGAAAACAATCTGTTGGGATAATCGCTGAGAAAGAATTTTCTTCGGTGATGCTTCGAAACCCGTCGGATTTGTAAGAGTTAAACGCAATGTCACTGTAATGCTATGTTCCAACTGAAAAGTTGGGTTGGAGCCTTATGAGCCGCACTGCGTTAGCGGCGGTTTTCGCAAAGGCAATCGGGCTAACGCCCAAACGACAAATCTGAAAATCAAGCTGGAACATAGCACTCGTTTGTTGGCTCAACTACTTTTCTTAGGAACCCCTGACGTGGTTTGCATGCAACTCTTCAAGTCAATCTTGTGCGGCCTTTGGGTCGGATGTGGTGTAGTCGCTTTAGCGATCCCATCACCGCAGGCTTCGGCCGGCGAGTTGGAAGTGATCCGAATTCGAACTGGGTACTTGATCGTCGAAGGACAGTATTTGCAGCCGCCCTATAAGATCGAATGCACCAACGACAAGTTGACCATCAACGGCGTTGAATTCGACGAGAAGTATTTTGACGCTCCTGAACAAGGTTCCGAAGTCCGCGCGACTCCGGTCGGGTTTGAACCTGAATTCGATCGCTCGCGAGGAGATCGCTTTGGGCGACGTGGCTTCGATAGGCCTTCCGAGTTCCGTGGCGAAGGATTCCGTGGCTGGGGAAGTGGTGATGGTTTCCGTGGCTGGGGAGGCAGTGAATTGCGATCGATCGCAAACGATATCGAACAAGCTTCGATGGGTGGGATTGTCATCGTTTATCCCGAAGTCAGACCGATCGTGCTCTACCCACAAGGCGATGGCTATCACTTGCTGCGTGTCTTGACCGATCAAATGGACAATGCTGTCAAGCCACCGGCGCACCTCAATAAGCAAGAGGCACTGGCTTGGCGACGTGTGGTATCAGAGTTCCAGCCTAGCGGTGATTTTCTGGCTCGTGCAGTTGATGAATTGAAGCGAGTCGACGAAGCCGGTCGTGCGGGTGATGAAACATCTGCAGCTGTTTTTCTCAGCAATCGTCTCGCATATCCGCTTTCCATTTTGGCGATGATCGGTGTGGTCCTCGGCTTCGGACATCTGCTTTCCAACCGTCCCACCGCCGATTCAGAAAACCACGACGTCCAGAAAAGCCACAAAATTATCGTCCAGTCGCTGATCATCATCGCGGTCTTTTCCGTGGTCGACTTGATTTGGACGTTGACGGCATCCAATGCGGGGGCGATGAAAGAACTGAACCCACTCGGAAGCCAGTTCATTCACGACGCACGATTGTTGACCCTGTTCAAGCTGACCGTCACCGGGATCTCAATCGGAATCCTTTACAGCTTGCGAAGCAAACCGATTGCCCACGTCGCCTCATGGTGGTGCTGCTTGCTGATGACCCTGCTAACCGCACGCTGGGTGATGTTCCAATCAATGTTTCTGTAATGCGGATCTTGTTCGACAGTAACCGGTGCGTGACAGGTTGCTAGTTATCAAGAATTAGATCCGTCTCCAATGCAACCGGCTGACACTTGACGTGACAATTGTGTCAGCCGGGCGCGTTGGTGATCCATTCTGAGATCAGAAGATCTGGGGAATTCTGACCGCAAGGCCTTCGGTGTTGCCGCTGTCGCTATCGCGAACGGAAACCCAAGATGCGAGCCCGGGGTGCCAATCCGCTGGTCAAGATCGGCTGCTCTAAAAGATAGCTGCCTGTGTTGCCCGCTTTGTCGGTCGCATCAATTCGCAAATAGATCTGCCCAGGAAGCTGCGGGTCTGCAGGCCAAACGTAGGTCCCGTGGTTTTGCAGTCCCGCGGCAATCGTTGTCCATGGACCTGCCAGCGAATCCGAGAATGCCAGGGCGATCGGCCGTGTTGTAAGGTTGTCATCACCGCACTGGTATTCGATCACAAGCGAACCGATTCGATCGCCTTCGCCATAGCGTGCCGAAGTGATGCGAACTTCTGGGGGCGATTGATCGACGATGACTGCAATATCCGGTTTGTCACCTGGCAACGGGCGTGGACTTGCCAAGCCATTGTTGCCCAGCACTACGATTCGATAGGCAAAGATCCCTTCGCCTAATGTCTCGATGTCGAACGGGCTGGTGCGATCTTCGTCTGCGCCCCATCGCTTCCAAGTCGTCCCGCCATCCAGGCTGCCGTACAGTTCAACAGCTTCGACTCCGGTTGATCCGACCGCTTCGAGCTCATATTCCAAGCTGAAACGGTTGGTGTTGGAAAACCGATACGGAATGGTGTGAGAAAGCTGAGCCAGATCGAATTCACGCTGAAGCTGTCGTCCTTTGATCTCCGCTCGCTCAACACGGTGCTGGCGTTCTTCGGCAACCGTACCAGACGGTGATGGCGCGGGAATGGCTTCCGCCGAGTGATCGAGTTCGGCCGCAGGCGTTGCGACTGATTCCGGCGAAGCGATCGGGCTGAGAGCTTTGTGCAGCGTTTGTGATGACGCGTCGCTCGGGGCAGCCTTCGTGGTGGCTGCCGCTTCGGACGGTTGCCCGGCAGGCCTGGGCCCTTCACTATGCAGCGATGGATTAGGAGCGGTTAGATTCATCGACGGGCCTGACTCGCCACCGTCCGCGGTCGATGATGTTTCATCGGGTGTCGGTGGAGGCAAAATTTCGATCCCGTCAGACGTGACACGTGCTGCTAATCCACTGGCAGGAAGCTGTGCCACTTGGTTCGCTTCCTGCGATTGCACCTGTGGAGTGGCACCAGCGATCGGAGCCATTCTGGATTGTGGTGTATCCAGTTGCCGTGAACCCGCAGGACCCGCGCCGCGCAAACCCAATCGATTCAGGCTGAATGATTCTGCGGTAGACCATCGTTGGCTTGGTGACTGGCTTGGTGACTGGCTGGGCGATTGCCCGGGAGCATACGGAGATGTTGGAGCTAGCCCCGAACCGCTGGCATAGGGTTGGTTTGCAGTTTGGCCGTTGAAATATTGCTCGCTTAATGACTCTGACTGAGTCTGAACCGAGGGCGGGCCAATTCTCAATTGCGGTGGGTCGCTCGGTCCGGCAGCCGTGTGGATTGGTGGACGCCCCACACCGGCGAGACTTTTGGTTGGCAGGTTCGCAAGTCTCGGACGCCGGAATGTTCTCGATTCCACCGACGCGTTGCCCAATGAATCAAGGGCCGTGACGTGGAGAACGATCTGTTTCCAGTCGTCGTTCGGGTCGATTCGAAACTCGCCTTGTTCGTTGATCGTGTCGTTGGCAACGGTGACCCACTGACGGTCGACATCGGTCGCGTAGAGAACACGCAGGGTTCCGAGTTGACCGGGTTCGTTGAGCGATAGTTGAGCGCGTAGTCCGCCTTCCAAATCGGCTTCACCACTAAGCTGAATCGCCGGTCCGGTGGTGTCGATCAAGATTTTCCGTTCGGCCGATAGTGCAGCCGGTGTCGGAGCATCCGCAGTGGTAGTTTCGTGCGCGAACCAGTGCTCGCCATCCTCGGTCGCTTCAAAGTGCAGTTTTTCTACTGGCAGAGGGGCCTCTGTCGCGATTTGCCAACTTTGCCCCTTGTCGGTCGAAACATAAAGTTTCACGCTGCTGTCGGATGTCTGTCCATTGACGTGAAATGGGATGTCAAATGTGCGAGAGGCGATGACAATAACGTCGTCAGAGGTGGTTGGATCCGCCGCTAGGCTGGACGCCGTTTGGCAGGCGACTATGCCGCCCAAAACAGCCAAGGCCCCCAGACAACGCCTGACCGTCGGAACCGAAATCCGGTGACTCGATTGGGGAATCGCTCGGTCAATGAAGCTGCAGAATCTAAAACGCAGCTGCTGAAGCGATTGCATGATCGGGCGAGTTCCGGTGGCGCTTGAATCGGCCAATTCAGCGGAATCAGCCGGTGCGAAATACAAACCGGCTAGGGAATGCCGCTTGCGATTTGTCGATGGATCTGGGCCAATGACAGTCATCAAAATCGTCAAAGTCGAGTGAAATCGGTACACACTGCTTTTGTGGTCGGCAGCCAGGGCCGATGATCTTGATTGCGAAACAGTGGAAATCAGGAAGCGATGGTCGGGCAGGCCTTGGTTAGCCCCCCCTAGAAGTAAGGCCAACGGAAGTGAGATCAACAACTGGAAACGTTCAGTCATGATTGAATATGAATACGATGTCGTCGTGATCGGGGCCGGCCATGCCGGAACGGAAGCCGCTGCTGCGGCGGCTCGATTGGGGGCGAAGACGGCGCTGCTGACCACCAATCTGGATACCGTTGGGCAGATGTCGTGCAATCCGGCGATCGGCGGAGTCGCCAAGGGGCAGATCGTTCGTGAAGTCGATGCCCTTGGTGGATTGATGGGGCATGCGATCGACGCAACCGGAATTCAGTTTCGGCTTCTCAATCGACGCAAGGGGCCAGCCATGCACAGCCCACGTTCCCAAGCGGACAAGCGGGCCTATCAGCAGTACATCAAGCACGCGATTGAGCTTCAAGAAAACCTTGATCTGCGACAAGAAACGGTTGAAGACCTACTGACCGAAACCAGTGGTGATGGCGAACGTCTTGTTGGTGTCCAAGTACGTGGCGACGCGATTTACCGCGCCCCAGCCGTCGTGCTAACCACAGGAACGTTTTTGTCAGCCATCATGCACACAGGTGATGCCAAAACGGCCGGCGGTCGCGCCGGTGAAGGCACCACGACTGGGATCAGTGGCGCACTACGTCGATTGGGATTCGAGATCGATCGCTTCAAGACCGGAACACCGGCGCGATTGAATCGACGGACGATCGATTACGCTAATTTGGAAGAGCAGCCCGGCGATGACGATCCGCAGCCTTTTTCGTTCCTGAACGATTCATTGGATGTCCAGCAGGTTCCCTGCCATATCGCAATGACCAATCAAGCGGTACACGATCTGATTCGCGCCAACTTGCATCGTGCCCCGATGTATAGCGGGCAAATCAATTCACGCGGGCCACGCTATTGCCCGTCGATCGAAGACAAAGTGGTGCGATTCGCAGACAAAGATTCACACCAGTTGTTCTTAGAACCCGAAGGCCATCACACCGAAGAGATCTACGTCAACGGGATTTCGACCAGTTTGCCGCGCGACGTTCAGGACGCGATGTTCCGGCAGATTCAAGGTTTGGAAAAAGCCCAGATCATGCGTTACGGCTACGCTGTCGAATACGACTATTGTCCGCCAACGCAGTTGTGGCCGCACTTGGAATCGAAGCTGGTGCCAGGGTTGTTTTTGGCCGGTCAGATCAACGGAACAACCGGCTATGAAGAAGCAGCAGGGCAGGGCCTGATTGCTGGTCTGAACGCGGCACGACTGGTTGCCGGAAAATCAACATGGGTGCCAACCCGCGATCAAGCCTACATCGGTGTCTTGGTTGATGACTTGGTTACCAGTGGAACGGACGAACCTTACCGAATGTTTACCAGTCGTGCAGAGTTCCGTTTATTGCTTCGCCAAGACAACGCAGATCGGCGTCTGACTGCCGATGCTGACAAGTTAGGTCTGATTAGCGAAAATCGACGTCAGCGATTTGCGCAGAAACTCGATGATATCGATCGCGCTTTGCAATTGCTTTCGGCGGCAAAGGTCAGCACCGCTAAAGGTGATGTCAAAGGCGACGTCTATCTACGTCGGCCCGAAGTCGATTGGGAAACGATGTGTGGCATCGTTGGTGAGCTTTCAACGATCGGTCCTCAAGCAGCACAGCAAGTCGTCTATGACATCAAGTACGAAGGCTACGTCAGTCGGCAACGAGATGAGGTTGCCCGACAGCAGCGGATGCTGAAGAAAAAGATTCCGATCTCATTCGACTACGCCACCATCACGGCCATGCGTACCGAAGCACGGGAAAAGCTAAGTTCGATTCGTCCGGTTACTCTTGATCAAGCACAGCGAATAAGCGGAATCACGCCAGCCGACATCGCGCTCTTGTTGGCTTATTTGGAAGCGCCTTCGAAAGAAGCAAAATCAAAGTCGCTTTGATAGCAATCGATTGGTTGAATCAAAGGCAACGTGCTCGGTAAAGCGAATCGATTTCCAGTTTCGCGAGCGAAGCGAAGCGTTCGGCGGAATTTTACTTCGCCGTTTTGTGGCTTCGGTGACTGACCGTTGGCATGTGAAAACGCAAACTCGACATTAACAATCTTGCGTGAGCTATCGCCTTTGGCCAGCAACCCAGGCTCTCCTATCTTGACCTAGCCGGTTAGATTGGTAAGATTCGCTGGTCGGGCAAGATCGGCAAACTTGAGGGTTTTGGAGTTTGCTGTTATCTGCGTTTTTCGCACAGAATGCGGCGAAGTGCTCTTGTGTGGAAGCGTGGAGGTTTTGCTAAAAGAGGCGTGTCGTGTTGGTTTGGTGACTAACACAGTTGTGCAGACTTTTGAATAGCACGGAAAGACGCGCGTGATGGGCGAGCTTTGCGAAAGCCAAGTGGCCCACCGACTAACGCACAGGTTGGGAAACGGCTCGTCCTGCAGGGAGGATGGTTTCTGCGATGACCACAAAGACGGTCTTTACGACAGGCGAAGCGGCGAAAATTTGCAAAGTCAGTCAGCAAACGATCATTCGTTGCTTTGACAATGGCTCGCTAAAAGGCTTTCGCGTACCAGGCAGTAAGTTTAGGCGAATTCCGCGTGAGCAGCTTTATCTGTTCATGAAGGACAATGGGATTCCGACTGACGCGCTTGAAAGCGGCAAGAAGAAATTGTTGATCGTTGACGACGATCAAGATTTGGTCGAATTGATGAAAGAAGGATTCGAACGCGATGGTCGTTTCGATATCCGCACGGCCAATAACGGGTTTGACGCTGGTATGGGTGTCAAAGAGTTTCGTCCTGACCTTGTCGTCTTGGACGTGATGCTTCCCGATATCAACGGTAAAGAAGTTTGCCAGCGTGTCCGCAGCGATCCAGCTTTGGACATGGTCAAGATCTTGTGCATTTCTGGGATGGTGGAACACAACAAGGTCGATGCCTTGAAAGCCGCCGGTGCAAATGACTTCATGCAAAAGCCATTTGCGATCGACGACTTGGTGTTGCGATCCTGCGAACTGCTGGAAATTGAACGCAGCGTCAGCTAACCCGTTGCCCCAATACGATGGACGCGGTGGTGAGCGCCCAGACACCCACGGAAGAGCCGATGGTTCCGCAATCGACTCGGTCGCTCGGATGGTGGGGTGTATTGCCGCCGATCGTTAATCAAGTTGCCGAGCATTCAGACAACAGTCCGAATGCTCAGTCGCATGGCAATGATCAATTGCAGGCGACGCGAGCTTGGTTGCCTCTATCAGATACCGCGACCGTCGCAATCTCACTTGCGCTAACCAGCAAGTCGACCTCGCACGACACAAGTGCGTTGATTGGCCGACTGAAACTTGCGCTCGCCAAAGATCCACCGCTGCTGATTTTTGCATTGCTCTCAGCACCAACAGGGTTGTTGGTTTCGCTAACCGATCTTGCACATTGGTTTTTGAGTGCTGATTTTGCAAGCCGGTTTGCGGACGGTGAGTGGGCTCTTTCGGCACCAACGATCACCGACAACGATCAACAACGTTGGTCACGGCTGATGTCTCGATCGCGATCCAAAGATCCACAAACATGGGTCGAAGATGCGAATGAGTGGCTGCGCGTCAAAGCTTTAGGCCCAGATCAAGACTATCAGGATCAGATCCCACGATTGATTTGGGACGTTGATGAGCCAGCTAATCATCCGGCATTGCCGAGTGGCAGCCAATTGTTGCACGCATTGGCATTGGATTCACAAGAACGCCGCGCCGTTGATCATCGATTCGATCAAACAATTCAAGAACATAAGTTCTCGATGGCAAAGCAATTGGCGTATGGGCTGAGCCATGAAATTAACAATCCGTTGGCAAACATCTCCGCTCGTGCCCAAGCGTTGGCGAGCGATGAAGCGGATGATCGGCGACGTCATTCGCTAGAGCAAATCGTCCGGCAGGTGTTTCGGGCACACGAGATGATTTCCGGGTTGATGTTCTATGCCAATCCGACCGAACCGGTGTTGCAACCTTTTGATTTAGTTCACGTGGTTCGTGAAGCGAGCGCGGAATACGAAGCGATGGCAGAAGGGCAGGGGATTCGCTTGCTGAGCAAAGTCCCGGAGGAAGAGGTCACCGCGATTGGTGATCGATCGATGATCCTAGAAGCCATCCGAGTGCTGCTTCGCAATGCGTTTGAGGCTGTCGGACGAAGCGGAACGATTGTGGTTTCGTTGCGATCAGACGGGACTGATCAATACCAGTACGCGTCGCCAACAAATTGGGTGATCGATATCGCTGACAGTGGGCCCGGACTTTCAGCCGAGGCTTCCAAGCATGCTTTTGATCCCTATTTCAGTGGTCGAGAAGCTGGACGCGGACTGGGATTGGGACTTTGCCGGGCGTATCGAATTGCAGAACTCCACGGAGCTACAATTTCGTTAACAGGCGGTTTGGCAGGTTGTGTTGCAACGATCACGCTGCCAAACAATCCAGAGTAAATAACTTTAGCGACGAAGCGACTGTCGCCGCCGGCGCGAGCAGGTCAGCATCGCAATCGTGCACATTCCCAGGGCGATCGCAGAAGACGGTTCTGGTATGGCGCTAATCGCTAGTGGAGAGGTGCCCACCGAGATCGCGCCGAGTTGTTCCCAGGTCATCGATCCGTCGTAGTCTTTTGGAACGCCGTTTAGGTCTTGGTTAAACGAATTGTCTTGGGTTGCCGTGGCAAGCACGAAACCGAACGACGTGCCCTGGTTAACGCTGAGTGACGATTCAGTCTGCATCCAGTCAACAATCGACTGAAAGGGCAGCGAAAAACTGAGGAAGTAGTCCGTCTCATTGTCCGAGTCCACATCGGTTGCGGCAGTATCGACCGCGGCGTAGTGATAGTTCTGCGATGTCTCGGCAAAAGTCTGTAGTGGTCCGGTGATGCTGGTCGTGCTAGGCGAGATATTCAAATCGGAACCCGTGCCATAGATCGCTAGCTCATCTGCGGAGCCTTGGTTGTGCACACCAGCGTAGAGGTCCAATGCGCCGTCTTGGTTGCCATCGATGCCAACGAAAACGTTTCTCGAGAACCCGGTGGTGCTACCCGCGCCAAGCCGCACACGAAACAGCAGGCTTCCGTCGGTCCAGCTTCCTACCGTGCCTCCATCATCGAATTGATAGTAGAAGGATGGGTTGTTGATATTGCCGACCAAATCTGCGATCGACTTACTGTTTCCGGTTTGTTGGTCGTCGTAGTAGTCTGTCTGCCCGGCGCCCGAATAAACAATCGGTGTCCATTGTGGGGTCGGATCGGTCACCGTCGCGGCGGTCGCGTTGTAGCTCCAACCCGAAACGACGGCGCAGCAGACGCATAAGGGGCGCACTAGCGATCGTAGGTGAAGTGATCGAAAAACGTTGATTGGCTGAATCATGGCAGTGGTTCTGACAACAAATCTTTGGGGCAATGTTCCACGCGAGCGGTATCCGTCGAGCCGCCGTGGAAACAGAGGTGCACGCTTTGAGATAAGTTGTTGATACCAATGAATTGGGATGAGGGAGTTCCCTCATCCTGATTTTCGCGATCAATTCGGATCTGCCGTGAGAGTTCTTCCGGTCCTGTGGAGTTTGAAGATGTTGCGATTTCATTGGATGCTGGGAAAAGCTGAGGGGATTTGACGATTCTGAGGTCGTATTGGGGCGAACCAAAATCAGTCCCCGATGCTGGTTTTCCAGCGGCTGTATACAAGCTGTGCGACAGCATTCCAGCGAATGGTCGCTCGATGACAAAACCACGTGCTTTCACGGCATTTCTGAACGCAGACAATCTGCGTCGGACAGGTGGTAGTCAAAGTGGCTACCTTTGGCAGATAATCCCGGCTTGACTATTCGAACCGATTCCAGAGCTCAAGATTCATGCTCGATTCAGCATTTGAATTGCTTCGCCAACAGGCCGACGGCGAGGTTTCAGCGGTAGAGATCGCTGGGCAGGCGATTGACGCGATCGAAGCTTCACAGAAGCTGCACAACGCTTATACCCACATCGACCGCGAATTGACGTTGGCGGCTGCCAAGAAAATTGACCAGAAACGTGCCGCCGGTGAGCCACTAGGGGCGCTCGCCGGAGTCCCGGTCGCGGTCAAGGACGTCCTTTGCACCGCGGACATGCCAACCACATGTTCGTCGGAAATGTTGCGTGGATTCCGCCCCCCTTATGACGCGACGGTTGTCGAACGACTGCGTGCCGCAGACGCCGTGATTGTTGGCAAAACCAACATGGACGAGTTCGCGATGGGAGGCAGCACCGAAACGGGTGCGTTTGGCGTGACCACCAACCCATGGGATATCAAGCGGACTCCCGGCGGCAGTAGCGGAGGTGCCACGGCGGCAGTCGCAGCACAGACCGTTCCGCTCAGTTTGGGAACGGATACCGGCGGTTCGATTCGCCAACCGAGCGCGTTTTGTGGCGTCACGGGACTGAAACCGACCTATGGACGTGTCAGTCGGTATGGTTTGGTCGCTTTCGCGAGCAGCTTGGATCAGATCGGCCCGATCGCTTGGAGTGCCAAAGAATGCGCTCTGTTGATGAACACCATTGCCGGATTCGAAAAACGCGACTCGACGTCTTTGTACACAGAGGTTCCAGATTACGTCGCGGCAACCGAGTCCGATGATATGCGGGGAATGCGAGTCGGCGTGCTTCGTGAATCGATGGAAGCCGATGGCGTCGATCCGGCTGTCAAAGCTGCCGTCGCACATGCGATCGGAGTCTTTGCGGAACTGGGTGCCGAGATCGTTGATGTGGATTTGCCCCACCGCGAATACTGGGTGCCGACATACTATGTGATCGCACCAAGTGAAGCGAGTAGCAACCTGTCACGCTATGACGGGGCTCACTACGGACATCGCAGTTCGGCGAGCGACAACTTGGAAGCGATGTATTGTAAAAGTCGCGCCGAAGGTTTTGGCGAAGAAGTCAAACGCCGAATCATGATCGGTACATACGCGTTAAGCGAAGGTTACGCCGATCAATACTACAACCAAGCATTAAAGGTGCGTCGCTTGATTCGTGGCGACTACGACGCGGCGTTCTCGCAAGCGGATTTGTTGTTGGGGCCGGTGACTCCTACGCCCGCGTTCGAATTGGGAGCAAAGTTGGACGATCCGATTCAGATGTACCTCTGCGACTTATTTACCGTCGGTGCCAACTTGGCCGGTGTTCCGGCGATGTCGTTGCCCGCGGGATTCAACGACGACGGCTTGCCATTGGGAATACAGATCCAGGCACCGGCACTTGAAGAAGCTCGATTGTTGTTTGCCGGTTCGGCATTTCAGTCGGCAACGGACTATCACACCAAACGACCACGCGGATAAGCCATGGCTGAGCTACCGACAACCACGATCATCGGGCTGGAAGTCCACGTTCAACTGCGAACGAAAACCAAATTGTTTTGCGGCTGTAGTACCAAGTTTGGTGGTGCCCCCAATACGCAAGTCTGCCCGGTCTGTCTAGGACTGCCCGGTGCATTGCCGGTGATGAATGAGCATGCTATTGAGCTTGCGATTCGAGCCGGACTCGCGCTCGATTGTGACATCCCGCCGATGACAAAATGGGACCGAAAGCAATACTTCTATCCCGACCTTCCCAAGGGATATCAGATTAGCCAATTCGATTTGCCTATCTGTGTCGATGGTGTGTTGGAGATCGATGACCCCGCAGACCCCGAGCAGAAACGTAAAATCCACATCACGCGTGCCCACTTAGAAGAAGATGCCGGCAAGAGTATGCATGATGAAGCGGCGGGCAGTGCTGACAGTCGAATTGACTTGAACCGTTGCGGCACTCCGCTTCTGGAAATTGTCAGCGAGCCGGATTTGAGAACCGCCGAAGAATGCTTGGCCTATCTGACCAAGTTGAAAGAAACGATGGTCCATCTTGGCGTTTCCGATTGTGAAATGCAGGAAGGATCTTTGCGTGTCGATGCCAACGTCAATTTGGAAATTGATCGACACGGCGAAGTCATCCGGACGCCGATCGTCGAAATCAAAAACATGAATAGTTTTCGCAATGTCGCATCGGCGCTGCAGTACGAAGTCAAGCGACAGTATGGCGAATGGGAAGAGCATGGCTGGACAATCCAGACGAAGGGCAAACGTACTTTCGGTTGGAACGATGTCAAAGAAATCACCTATCCACAGCGTGAAAAGGAAGAATCGGCTGACTATCGATATTTCCCTTGTCCTGACCTTTTGCCCGTCCGGATCCCGCGAGAGCGTGTTGAAGAGATCCGTCAATCACTTGGCGAAACACCCGGCGAAGCCCGGACCCGTTTGCAAAAACAATACGGTATCAAAGAGTACGATGCTGACGTGATCGTTTCGCAAGGTCGGGCGATGGTGGAGTATTTTGATACCGTTGCAACAACCTGTGACGATGGGAAACGCGCAAGCAGTTGGATCCAACAAGATGTCTTGCGAACTTTGAAAGAGCAGAACACGGACATCGAATCCTTTGCCGTGGAGGCAAAGGATCTCGGTGAGCTGCTGCGAAAAGTGATTCAAGGCGAATTGACCAACGACCGTGCTCGCGACGTGTTCAAACACCTCGCCGAAAATGGTGGCAGCGTTGATAGCGCCATCGCGTCACTTGGGATCGAGGCTGTTGATGATTCCGAGATGGAGTCATTGGTGCAGAGTCTGCTAGATGCGAATCCAAAAGTTGTCGAAGACGTCAAGTCAGGCAATCAAAAGGCGATCGGTTCATTGATCGGTCAAGCGAAAAAGCAAAACCGCAATGCCAATCCACAGACGGTACGCGAAATCGCGCTACGTTTGATCAACCAGAGCTAGATCCGGTTCTTCGTCGGCCCACAGTACCCAGCAAGCTCAGGCATTCATCGTACCCAGCACGCTCCGCGTGATGACCACGCGATAATCAGCAGTATGCCAGCCGGCGTCACAGGGACTGTGACGGGTACTATTTCAGCCAACACTGCCCATCGTACCCAGCACGCTCCGCGTGCTGACTACGTGATTGTCAGCAGCATCCCAGTCGGCGTCACAGGGACTGTGACGGGTACTATTTCAGGCAACACAGCCCATAGTACCCAGCACGCTCCGCGTGCTGATTACGGTGGAAGTGTGGGGGATTTTCTCAAAACCGGTTTCTTGAGATTCAGCCACGATCGCGAAGTTGTTGTTTCAACATTGCTTCCATCGCAGATAGCTCTTCAGAGCTTTTGCTACACAATTGCTCCACAGGCAATTCTTCGTTTCCAACGAGCGACTGCAAAACGCGAACACGCCCAATTGCTTCGCCCTGTTCTCTAGCACCATCGAGCCGAGCTTGTTCGTCGCGTTGCATCTTCAAACGCGATTCATAGTAACGTCGTTCTTCAGGGTCTTTGGCGATCATTTCCAGAACTCCTATTGCTTCGACAAAAGCCGGGTCGGGAAGCTGGCGGTACAACTCTTCGGGAGTGGAACTTGCGGCAAATCGGAAGAAGTGCATCCACTGTTTGATCGGGGCCGGTGGCACTCTATTATCCGCATCCAAAACATATTTTGGCAACTCTAAAAGATGTATTTGAAGGCAATTGGTGAGACACTCACCTTCCTTAGATCGCAGCTGAAAATCCATGTGCAAGCTTGCTGTGTCCTTAAAGAGAATCGCATCGAGAATGCAAATCCCAATCGAAGGACGTAGATCGCGATAGCTATCGCCTTCACCGAGTTGCTCAATAAGTTGGCTGGCGGCGTAGTAAGTCAGCCGCTCGGGGAGACCTGCTGGCAGCGTTGTTTGGATCTCGATATCGAACAGTCGTCCATGATCGTCGGTCGCCAGAATGTCTAAAATTGACAGTTTGTCATCTTGGTAACGTTTACCCGAGATCGGATTGCAAATCTTTACATGAGTGATCGTTGGTTGGCCAGCAAGAACTGCGTTGAGAAAGTGGATCGTGATTGCAGGATGCTCTGGACTGCCAAGCAGCATTTTGCAGGCAAAGTCAACGCGTGGGTCGATTCCGATGACCATGATTGCGATCCGTTCTAAGTGAGAAGAGTTTTCCAGAGATGAGGTGTTCGTTCAATTTAGCGAGCGTGTGTGGTCTCGGCGACTATCCAAATTGCCCTCCACCATGGCTGTAAGCACCATTGCATAGCCATAGTACCCATCACGCTCCGCGTGCTGATTACGTGATTGTCAGCAGCATCCCAGCCGGCGTCACAGGGACTGTGACGGGTACTATTTCAGCCAACACTGCCATGGTACCCAGCACGCTCCGCGTGCTGATTACGTGATTATCAGCAGTATGCCAACCGGCGTCACAGGGACTGTGACGGGTACTATCTCAGCCAACACTGCCCATAGTACCCAGCACGCTCCGCGTGCTGACCACGACTTCTCAGAATCGAACCACGATCATGGAAGATCATTTTCGGATAGGGTCTAACTCGTAAGGTAAAGTTACCTAGCGGCAGATTGGCCTCGCTCGTCAAAGCAGCCGAGTGTCAAGTCGAGGTCGTGTTGTAGGGATTGTGACTGACTTTACGGGGAAGTCTGATGACCGAGGCAAACGCAAAACCGAAGCGTCCGGACTATTTGTTTATCGCGATACTGGGATTGGCGAGCGCCGTTTCAGTGTGGCTTCTGTTGATGCCGTTCTATCCGGCAATTGCTCGCACGACGATGCGGCGATTTCATCTGAACACAGACTCGTTTGCGCTGTGGGCGATCCAGGCTCCTGTGCCGGCGATGTACAACTTCGGCAATCAATATGAAATAAGTGACCTGCCGGAAGGTTTGATCACTCCGGTTTTAGATACCACTCGGCCGCGCTACATCAACCACTTCCCGACGCGACTGCTGACCTTTGCCAACGGTCGATATTCATTGCTTCATGAAGGTCGACACTGTTATTTGACCATCCGGTCATCTTACCGCGGCCAAACTTTGGAATCAAAAATCCTGGCGCAGCCACTTGGCGATGGGCGGTACGAATGGATTCGTCAATCGTCAGAATTCATTGACACCCAGTCAAAACAATCAGAAGCTGATAACGAAATTGGAAGTGAGTTGATCTTTCCCGAGGTGTTGCAGTAATGAACGCCCAGGTTTTAGAAGATCCAATGAATGAATCATCGATTGACGATCCCGTTGAGGATCAATCAGTAACCGCATCATCACAAGCCAGTGACATTATCTTGCCAGAACCGGGGAGCGGTCGTGTTTTCGCGGCGTACCTATTGGTTCAAGTCACGCTGTTTATGGGCTTGGTCTGGAAGTGGTCCTACTTCTATGCCTCAGATGAGGTTTACCATCGATTTCCACTTGCAGACGATTTCTTTCCCGCCTGGCTGCAATCGGCGGATGTTGTTCGCAATGCCTACTTAGGTGCGCTCGGCTGCATCATCGTTGGTGTGATTGGTTTGGCACCATGGCTGCGATCAATTGCCGCTGCCGCGACAACAGGGTGCTTGGGCGTCTTGTTGGTTCATCAAGCGAGCTACAACGACATGACATTCGCCACTAGCGCGTGGGTGTCATTGTGGGTGCTCTGGTTGACGACTCGAATGCCGGTCGACGAGCCTTTTTCGCTGATGCAGCGTGCTGCGTTTTTGTCCCGGGTGATCGGGTCAATGATATTGTTAGGTGGTGCCGTCGGAAAATGGACGCCGGAATATTGGTCGGGCGAAGTTTTCTATGACATCTATTTCATCGACCGAGATTTTTGGGTCTTCAACCTGCTTCGAGAGCGCTATGATGCCGAGACGCTGAAGGTCATGGCGGCGTGGTACAGTCGCAAGGTCATCGTTGTCGAAACCATCGCCGGATTCGGCATGTGGTTGCTGCCTCCAAAGGCTGCTGCCGCTGTTGGAGTCACCATCTATTTTTCGATCGCGTTCTTTTCCAACCACCTGTTGTTTTCCGTGCTGTGGTGCATGGTCGGAATTTCGGCAGCCGGTTTCTTTGTCACGAAGAAACAAAGCTAGGCTATTGGGCTGCTGAACGACTGCCGCCGCCAGCGAAGTTGACATAGATCGGATTGCCATCTTTGATAGGGCGAGCCGCGGTCGCATAGCCTTTGGAGTAGAACTTTTCCCGTAGCTTACGAAATGCTCCATAGCTGTCCGGGTAGACTGCGACGGTGATCGTGGATGTTTCCGGCGAGTGGCCGGCCAGTTCGATATCAAGCCAGTTGTCATCGGTAAGGACGCGATCGATTGGATCGCCGTGTGGCTCTTGAAGCGGTTCGAACGAAGCAACCATGACGCGTGCTCGCGTCATTCGGGCAATTTTCCCGCCGTCAGAAACGAGCTCATTGCTACGGTTCATGACGTAGCGTGCCACATAGCCTCGGACGGGACCGACGGCCGAATCCGAGACGCCGTCACGGGAACTGCCCGAGGTCCGGCGAAAGTCTCGTCCGATTTCTTCGGCCAGTTCTTCGAAGGGGATCACCGAGAGGCGATTGCCCTTCAATCGAAAATAGACTTCGTTTCCGAAGACGGTCTTCGCCATTGGGGTAGGCAGGTTTTCGATTTCGACGACCGGTGGTTGTCGGTTGGCGAGTTCTTGTTCGGTGTCATCGAGTTCTTCGATCTGTCGGCGCAGCGACGAAGCTTTCACCTCCGTCTCGGCAAGTTCTTGACGCTCGCTATCGAGCTCTGCCTTCTGTTGTTCAAGCGTCTCTTCGGCGTCCTTTAACAGCGTCAATAGAGCTGTCCGGCGTTCCGATTGACGAGCGACTTTTTGGTCAAGCGACTTAATCGTCTTTTCTAAACGCTGTGAGTCTACTTGAGCCGATGCCGCCCGCGCGGCCATCGAAGCAAGTTGGTCCATATCACTATCGGTAGCTTCGCGGAGTTCTTGATCGACTTGCTGTTCGCTTTCGACAATCGCCTCTTGAATGACCGAATGCGATTGGGCACCCAAGATGACAACCAAGATGATCAGGATCCCGACAAGGTTTGCCACGATGTCCAGAAAGGCATCGTGGCCAACGGAGACACCATCTTCACGACGTCGACTCATCGTAGACCTCCACCGAGCGGAGTATTCGTTGCACCAGATTTTGCTTGACTGGATGCATCGACTTCAATTGGTAAACCGCTACCGATCATCAAGCGATTGAGTTGATTGAATTGCGATTCGGCTCCTGGCATGACCACCACTTGTAGACGCGGTGACCATCGTGACCCTGGGGCAGTCGCACCCCATTGGTCAATTCGATCTCGCACTGCTGTCGCCATTTCCAGCGAAGCTTGATTGAAACCATTGGTTGACATCATGAATGTCTCTGTTCGCGCCGCCCCACGTGCCGCCGGTAAAACGTAGCGATCGGGGTACACCATTAATTTCACATGGCGGATGATTTCGTTGCCGCGTCCCAGCGAAACGCTGCTGGGCAAAGCCCAATCAACACCACTGCGTTGGACGAGACGTCGCTGTGGGGTGGGAGAATCATTCTGTGCTGTCGCCGACTGTGGCATCGGATTATTTGCATCCGGTGACTTTGCGCTGACTTCTGCGGCTTGCGTCGGATTAGATTGAGTATTGTTGTTGGGGCCCATGCTGCCCATTTGCCCAATCGAAAAGGTCGCGCCGCCTTCGGTTGTGGTCGCTTCCTTGTTTTTCATCTGTCTCGCTGCGGTGTCGGAATATCCCGCCTGGCCCGATTGCTGTGTCTGATCGGTTGCGTCAGGAAGAAGCATGGCACCGGGAGCGAATAGATCGAGCTGTTGTTGCGACGGCTGCGTTTGCGAATTGCTTTCGTCGATCGCCAGATCAAAATCATCGGCTCCCTGCTGTGTCGCTGCACCCGGATCAGGCATCGACATTCCACGCTCCGGTTCGCCGGAAGCGTCGTTCTTTCCGGTTTGTGAATCGGCAGCGTATGAGTTAGCACCATCATCCATCATTCGTTCCAGTCGACGTTTGGCATCGTCTGCGGTGATCGATTGGTTGCCAGAGGAACTGCCATACCCGTAGCTGCGCATGGGCAACGAACGATGGTCACGGAATCCGCTGCTGCGACCACGTCGATCCATTTCTGCAACGGACAGTTTGGGCACTCGTTTTGGCGGGGTCGGCTGAGCTGCTTGTTGTGGAGATTCGTATCCGGAACCGGCCAGCGATCTGTTTCCGCCATCGCCCGTCGACCGCGAATTGGCTTGGGAAATGTTTTCGGGCAGAATGCCGTTGCCGGGGTAGCGTTGGTTCGAAGACGAATGCGATCCTTGGCCGGCGCGGGCAAAGGAATACTGTTGCTGACGATCGGTCGCAGCCTTGATCGCATAAAGCATCTTCTGCTTCAAAGCGGGGTCCGATTTGGGGTAGGCCAGCTCAACAGCGTCCGGAACCAGTTCGTAACCGAATTGGTCTTCCCATTCGGTCATCGCCGCGCGAGCCGCATAGTATGCTTCGACTCCGTCGGGCCGAACCAAAAGCATCGGGTACGGTGGCTTCTCATCGCCGTAGTGATTCAATGCGTGGTAGCGTGCCGCTCGCAGTGCGTCATCAAGGGGATTGGCTTGAGTTGACGATTGTTCCAATTGCCATTGGGACAGCTCGATCCCCTCGGGCCAAATCGTGATGCCTCGCTCGTGACATTCCAAATAGATCGGACGACGTCCGGTACCGTTGGGGCCCTGATGCGGAACGATGACGAAACGCGGCTTTTCGGTTTGGACTTCTTCGCGAAGTCGTTTGACGGTTGATTCTTTGTCGGCGAGCTCTTTTTGCAGTCGCTCTAGTTCATCAGCGTCGACACCTTCAATCGTCTCGTCACGAGCCTTCTTCATCGCATCGGCGATTTCTTTCAGTCGAAGATGGATCCGTCGCATGTGATCTTCGACGTGGGCAAGTTCGTCACGCCGACGTTCCAAGTCGTTCGTTTGCGCATCGCGAAACGATACCAGCTTCTCCAAGCGAAACGCTTCTTCTTCGACCAAGTCGTTGACCTGCCCGACAGTCAGAGCATCACCTGAGGGTTTCGCTTCACTGGCGGCCGTCTCGGCAATTTGCCGAGCGGTGGTTGCAGAATTCTGCGCCACTAACGCCAATAACAAGATCAGTGTTCCTAGTGTGCAGACCAGCACTGCCAAGAACGGGAACAGGCTTGGCGAAAGCGACTGACGCCGACGCCCACTCATGCAGCTCGCCTCGCTTCTTCGGATCGATCATCGCTAGATGAATCTTCTGGGTCCAGTTCGATCGCGTTGGCAACTTGCAATCGGAAGTCTGACATTTCGGTGCTCAATGTATCGACCGCACGAGCCAGCACCATCATCGCTTCGGCCATCCCTTGACCGGCTGCAACGCCCAGGTTTTCATCGATCCTGCGGTTAGAATGTTCCAGCATCTCGACATTGCTGGCCAGCGTTTGCTGCAGCTGCAGGACTGATTGTGCCTGCTCACGCACGAGCGCGGCCTCGTCGACCTGTTCAAGCATCAAGCCTTGTTGATGTGTCATCGCTTCGGCACCGGCAAGGATCGCTTCCTGCCAATTGCCAAGCTGGCTTTGCCATTGTCCGAACTGTTCTTCCATCAGCTTTCGATTGTGACGAGCGGCAGCAGCCATTTCGGAAGCATGGTCACGAAGTGCCGGGGCAAGTGAACTGCTGATTGCGTCAACGACAGCTGATGTTGTTCGTTCCTGACTTTCCGCCCAGACGCCTTGAGCTTCATCAATCGTTTCACGCCACAGCGTGGTCTGGTTGGACAGCGATTCGGCAACGGCAGCACGGACGCCTTCGCAGAGACTTGCGAGCAATTCGAATTGGTTGTCGGCTGGCTCATCACCGGGCAAGTGTAGGCCGGTCAAAACACCAACACGCTCGTCGATCGCAGCCAGAAGCTCTTGCTCGTTCTTTTCAACCGGGAACTGCAAGAAGATCGCCGCGATCGAAAGCACCAATCCCAAGGCGGTCGTATCGAAAGCGACATATAGTCCGCTCTTCAAGTTATCGACCGCCGCAGTTCCGCTGGAAAAATCCAGCCCGCCGAGTGTTTGCGTGATACCGATCACTGTCCCCAAGAATCCCAGCATCGGGATCGCCCAAACGATAATTCGGACCAGGGCAAATGACGTGTGTGCTTGATCAGCATCTCGGGACGAAAGTTCTCGCAGGTCGTCGGCAAGGTGTTTTGTTGTTCCGCGACCTGATTGTCGATGCAGGACTTCGCGCAGTCGGACGACGAGCTGACTGGATGCCATTCGGCGTGGCAACTTTCCAAGGTAGGCGTCCCAGTGTTTTGCGACAAAACCGGCGTCGTATTGCGAGCGGAATTCCCCTGCAGGTGAACGAGCCTCGTCACGCGGGGCGAGTGACTGGTCGCTGACGCTGCGGAAGTATTTCCACTGACGCCGAACATCCCAAAATTTGATTGCCAGAATCGCTACCGCCACACAGAACAGCACTGTTGCGGCAATCGCGACCGGGTGCCCTAGGAAGTATCGCTTCAGCGGAGCCCAAGGCACCGAGAGGACAACGGCATAGAAAACACCGGATAGAACGCCGCCGGCAATCAGGGCGATTGGCCCCATCCACTGGGTAAGGAACTCGTCAGATTGAACAGTCGGCGACTGTTTTGCAGCATTTTGCTTTTCGGTCAGACTCACGCCAGCTTCCTTGCCAGGAGTTGAGGGAGGTACGTGTCGTCGACGTTTGCCGACGGCATAGTCTCGTTACGCTGATCGACCGTCCTATCGATTCAGCTTCACCTAAACCGCAAAATTTACCATCGCGGTGTTTCACAGATTTCGCCACCTTTGGCATCAAATGTCGTGCTGGTGAATGTGTGATCCGTTGTCAGTTTGCTCAAACCATTCGCAGAACGTTTCACCGAGTGACGAGCCTTCATCCAGCACGAATGCAAATGGCGTGAAACTCGGCCCAGAGGATGACCGAACCGTCCGGCAGCTTCGCTACCGCATCGGAAAACGACCCACGGCCGATCGCCATCCGTTATCGATCCGACGCGGTATCTTCGTAGATTGGCAAGTGTCGGTAGTAGACTTCCAGGTTCAGCAGATTCATTGCCGTGACATAAAGGCGTCCCGCATGGACGCTCCAGCGATCGCGAACGGGTAACTGTGGATCCCAAGAACCCGAGTCACGGCCCGATTTTATTTGCGTCTCCAGCAGCAACGGATTCAGGAATTGATTCCATCGGTCCCAGTAGTCGCCGCCCATGTGAAACATGAATTGCGTTGCATAGTACCAATAATAGGCGTCACGTTTTGAACGGCGAGCATCGCCCAATTGCGGTGGGTGTGCGATCAAGTAATCGGCCGCCGATTGCATTGCGGGTAACTCACGGCTCCATCCGTTGTACATCCGCATCAGCATTCCGACGGCAGTCATCGTCGGCGTGGAATCACGGCCGTGTCGTTGTTCAACGGTGTCTGGGGCATAAGGGTTATAGCGGTAGCGGTCCATGCGATTGGATTCGTCCTTGGCTAATGAAAGCCAATGGTCAATCCCGTCGTAGGTTTCCTGAGGGACGGTTAGGCCTGACAGTTCACCGCTTTTGAGCGCCATCATCATCCAACCGGTCACGCTGGTGTCGCTACTGACTTGGGGTGAGTAACGCCAGCCGCCGCGGTCGCGGTGTTGCGTTTCGATGATGTAGTTCAGCGAATCTTGCGCACCTTGCCGCAATTCAGGATCCTGTGTCATGCCGTAAGCTTCGCAGAGTGCAAGCGCCGCGATTCCGTGGCTGTAGAACATCACATTGCGATCGCTACTGGGGTCTTCGCTACGATAGAGATTGCCGCTGGAACGTTGGTTGTCCAGCATCCACTTAAGTCCCTTGCTGACCGTCCCCGCATACTGGTGCTGGGTGTGGGTGTAGCCAGCGCCTTGGAACGCCAACAGGCATAACCCTGTCGCAGCGGTATCACTACGAAGCAAGACTCGGTCGCCATGCCCTTGCAATGACCAGCTTCCGTCGTCGTTTTGGATGCTTGCCAGATAGGCCAATCCTCGTTCGATTGCTTCTTCTGTGGCAGGCCCACCCATCCCTGGTGCACTCGATGCGGCGCCACCACTGGTCCGCATCACACGGCGTGAAAATGATTCAACCGCGGCAATCTTGGTTCCCGCCGGTGTTGCGGGGCCGCCGACTTGGCGACGCGGGCGGGCTTGCCGTGGAAGTTCAAGCGAAGTGATTTCTGGCTGCATCTGACCCGGCATGATTCCGCTGCGTTCGGCCGGCTGATCGGCGATACCCACCGGTCCCATTTCGGCAAGCATATCCAAAGCCATCGGTGGGCCGCTCAGTGGAGTCGGGTCAATCGTTCCCGCACCAACAGGGCCGCCTGAGCGTGGGCTACCGATACCGAGATCTTTTTCCACCAGTCGATCGTCAAGCGACTGTTCTGCGGTTGCTGTACCGCTTCCTTCTGTGACGACGTCGGGAATGAAGTCACTTGGGCTGATCGTTCCTACGGCGGCGATTCCGTCGACGACGTTCATGCGTCGTGAGCGGCCGGAGGCTTGTGGGGCCGACCCCGTCGTAATTTGAGGGCTACCTGCCGCAGCCATGATCGCGCTGCGAGCAATTTCGGCACCACCCGTCGGCTCAGGTAGGGTTTGTTGTGCCATGAAACTTGGCGCCGCACCACGGCTGATTTGCGCACCTGTTGTCTCACCGAGCCGTGTTGTCGGCAACTCTGTCGGAGTCAACATCATCGCAGCATCCGAGCTTTCGCGAGCAATCGCGACGGTCACCGGCGCCGGTGCGGACCCGGCGATTGCCGCCGGACGGTCAATCGATCGGGATCTGCGTACACGCGCGAGTCCGGCATCACCAATCGTCGGCATCGCCGGTTCCATCTTCATCGCCGAAGCCGCCGGACTGAGTTGTGTCGACTGCATCGGACGACTAGGCGCGGGCTGTGAGGAAGCCATCTTCATAGCGCTGGCCGCGTTTGGCGTTCGACTGGCAGAAGACAGCTTATCGGGGACCGTTTCTGGTGTGCGTTCGGTCGGAGTGGCCTCAACTGGCGAATCGGCCAATCGTGGTGCCGAGGGAATATCGATCGATTCGTTTGACGGCTTCGTCGATTCCGATTGGGGCATTCGGCGTGCAAGCTTACCAGGTGCATCAGCCGGAGTTGGCAGAGCATCGCTCGCCTGTTGCCGCTCCATCAGATACTTTTGCATCGGCAGCTTTTCAGGCTGTCGAGGCTTGGGGACTTCTAAGCGAGCTTGTGAACGGTGAACCGGCGGTAGCTGACGCTGTTCCTTGGGGATGACCCGTGAGGTCGTTTCGGCGTCGACCGGCTTGGACCAATCCGGAGTCTCTTTGGTCTCCCGCGGGACCTGGAAAATGTGTTCCGGAACGGTTTTGCGAATAGGTGCCCGTTCGCGTTTTTTTCCCTTCGATGCGATCGGTTGAAAAGGGGCGATCACGACGTAGTTGATTGCCAGGATCAACAGCAACAAATGGACGCTGACACTGAACAGAAAGCCGAGCTGAATCGATTTCCGTAGGTAGCGATTGTTTAACAAGCGGAGGACAACCGCCAAGACGATCGAAATACACGGTACCGCGAAGAGGTACGTGTTTCGATTGTAAAGCCACCGAGGGTCGTCGCTGCGAAACTGTGTTACTAGCAAGTACAACACCAGCCCGCCGAGCACGATTGCGAATAGATCCAAAGGCCACATGCGGCCCGAATCCTCCGGCGTGTTGTCGACTCGCGGACGGTGAAAGTTGCGATTCATCGAAGAGTTGCTAGTGGAATGAATGACTGGCGATTGTTATTGGGAAGCCATCCGAATCGCCGATGATCGTTTCTCGCGTCGACGTTTTTAGTGACAGAATTGGGGAACGCGGGTTGGGCTTTCAATTCACCACTTCGGACTCTTGTGGGCCTTCCTGTGTTGTCACCGAGTAGTCGCTGATTCCCGTTCGGTTACACAGATCCATGACGCTGACAACGGGCTGGAATGACGTGCCGCGGTCAGCCCTGATGACGGCGCTTTGATTGGTGGGGTTGGACGCAACGCTCGCCTTGATCAGTTTTTCCAAATCTGCCAGCGTGGTTTTTTGGCCACGCATATAGATCTCGCCAGACTCGTCGATATCGATGACCAGTTCACGAGGTTTGCCGACCATCGGAACCGCACTGGTCGCGGTGGGAAGTACGATGTCCAGGCGGCGCTCTTCTTCTTCGAATTCACTTGTGACCAAGAAAAAGATCAACAGCAGAAAAACGACATCAATGAGCGGCGTCAGGCTAAGTGTTCCTGCGACACTCGAGCGTTTAATCTCAACAGCCATCGGTTACCCCGCTTTGAATGATTGACCGGCATCGTCGTCACCCCGGACGGTCGCGTGTGGGGGTGGGGGCGTGACGCCTTTTCCACGTTTCGCTGAAACTTCGGCATCCACTTCGGAGATCGCGATAAGAGTTCCGTCAGCCGCCATCCGTTGCTTACCCGTGAATTTTGCTAATCCGGGAGCCAAGTCAAACGCGAACTGTTCAATCTTGTGGAACAACGCGGCAATCCGGTTTTCTAGATACTGCGCCAAAATGGCTGCCGGGATCGCCACGATCAAACCGGCCAACGTGGTCACCAATGCTGTGTAAATCCCTTCGGACAGTTGCTCACTGCGCGATCGTTCTGCCGACAGCGATGTCGACTCATGAAATGCGACGATCATGCCCCAGACTGTTCCTAACAATCCCATCAGTGGTGTCGCGGCGGCGGCAAGTGAAAGCCAACGTACCGGCGAGGCGTATCGGTCAGCTTCGCGGGACAGCGTTTCGCTGGCGGCTCGTTCAATTTCGCCGAGCGGCTGACCGGTTCGCAACAACATGGCGCCGATGACACTGGCCGTTGGCGAAGGATTGTTCAGACAGGTAAGGTAAGCCTTTGATGGGTCAAACCGTTCGATCGGATCGGCGAGTGATTCCAGTTCACGTACCAACGGTTTGGGAAATACCTTGCCGCGTCGAAGGCTTAGCATGCGTTCTGCCGCTAATGCGACAACCAGTAAACTCATCAGGCCGATCGGGATCATAAATCGCCCCCCACTGACCAACAGGGTCAGCATGTCGATCCCAGAAGGCTCGCTTGTCTGTGAAGCGTCATCGTTTGCTTCGGCTGCCATGATCGCTTGAATGTCATCCGCACCAACCGTTTGATTCGGTTCGAGTGCAGGGATGCTTGATACCGGAGCGTCTGCTGCCGAGCTGCCTGCGACCGCAGGTGTATTCGGCGAGTTCACTTCTTCGGCAACTGTCGTACTGGTCAGCGAAAGCCCCGACACAGTGGTGGCAATCAGAATGACGACGGCTAACCAACCGATAGGCCGCTTCATCGTCGATCGCGGTTGCGGCATTGAATGCTTCATAGCAATGGCTTCGAACTTCATCGTTTCTTGTTCGGTCTTTTGACGGGCAAGATGCACGTTGGCAGTGGATTCAATGAATCCCACTAGGCATCTTGCTGGGTTATCGATTGGTACGAACCGAGTCGTTTCGAATCAACCGGAAAACCGCATGATCGGTTCAGGTCGACTACTTGTTCGACAGGCGGCTCGCGTCGGTCAATTTTGCCTTTTTCAGACCGGACTAAATTTCACTCTTAAACGAAGACAGCGAACGTTCATGTTCGGGCTGGTTGTTTCATCGAGCCCCTCGATTCCGCGCTGCTGTTGCATCGCGAATCATGATCAACGTTCCAGTCAATTCGTTTCGATACGAAAGATTCCAAGGTACCGAATGCTGACCCAAATTGCGTCATCAATCGGTTCTATGTCCGATCCGCCCCCATCAAGTTCCACCCAGTGCCTTTAATCTTGCCGCAGATTTTTCAACCAACTCGTGTTCGGCATGTTTGTCGACCACGTATTGATAAAACTGTGTAGCAAACGTCTTCGCTCGGTCGCGAGCATCTGCGGTCTGAGCCCCTTGCATGAGCAGTTCGCTGCAACGACCCGCTTCGAATCCGCTCTTCGCTTGCCAATTCTTGATTTCCGAAGGAGCGTCTGCTCCGCCAAAACCAAACATGACGGCCTGGAATTCTGGGATCGCTTTGTCGAATTGCTTGTTACCGAAATAGATTTCGCCTGCCATAAAGCGGGCACGTGCTCCGATTTCACGACGGCGATAGCGATCGGCGACCTGTTTAAAATAATCAAGCGCCTTTTCGTTATCTCCCTTTTGTTGGAAAGCGACACCAGTTTCGTAGTAAACCTGGGGTAGGTACGCAGTTGCGGGGAAACGAGTTTTTAGTTCGTCATACCAGTTGACCGATTCGTCCCAGTTCCCCAACTGGGCGGATGCTTGACCGCCATGCAGCAATATCAGCTCGCGGACTTGGCGTTCGGCCGCCTCGATGACGGTTTTGGAAGAATCATCGTTGGTTTGAATTCGTTCTCGACCGGCTTGGTACGCTTTCAAAGCGTCTTCGTATCGTTCTAGCTTGAACGCGCATTCGCCGACCATCATCAAGGCATCAATTGCCATCGCGCCTTCGCTATGTTTTTCGGCCTGCTGGCTGAACGCCTCCTTGGCCTCATCCAATTTCCCGGCTTTAAACAGGGACCATCCCAATCGATACAAAGCTTTTTCGCTCGTCGAATTGTCGCTGGTCTTATCCGCAGCTAGGCGAAAGTATTGCGCTGCTGATTCCCAATCGCTTTGTTGATAGGCGTCCTGGGCGACGAAGTAAGCGGCTTCGGCTGCATATTTGGAATCAGGGAATCGGTCTTGCAGGGTTCTGAAGCTCCTGACGGATCCGGGTTCGTTTTTTGCTTGTCGGTAGGACCAAGCAAGCTCGTACAAAACTTCATCCATTCCGGGATAGTCGGGGACCTCTTTGATCAGTTGCTCAAGCCTTTCCGCGGCGGCCGCATTTCGATCGCTTTTCTGTTCGACGATGGCTAACTCATAAAGTGCGTGACCCAAGTTTTCGCCACTCGGCTTTTCATCGGAGGCATCAGCAGCCAGATAGCTTTCTAAATCACGGCGTGCAGGTTCAAGTTGGCTCAGCGTTCGGTAGCTAATTCCACGTGCGAGCAAGGCGTCATCGGCAAGGGCATGCGAAGGGGCATCATCGAGAAGCTTCGAAAGCGGTGCCAAGGCGGCTTCGTGAGAATTGATTTGCATGTTCGACCAACCCAAGCCATACAGCGCGTAGGGAATTAACCCCGGGTCACGATTCGCCTGAATCACCTGCTGGTAAAGTTCGATCGCCTCTTGATGACGCATCGCATCGGCTGCCACTTGCGCCAGTTTGTAGCGAGCTTGATCGGCCATGCGAGTGGTTCCATTGGAATCGACTAACGATGTCCATGCTTGTTTCGCTTTATCCGTTTCACCGGCGGCGAGCAACGCATTGCCACGCAGTAAGCTGGCTTCCATTGCGCGAGCGCTGTTAGGAACCAGCGAGACGCATTGCTCGAATGCGGTCGCCGCTTCCGTCGGGCGATTCAGCATCATGTGTGCTTGCCCCATCAAGAATTGCGCTTCGGCCTTTTGTGCATCGTTCTTAATCGCCGCGTATTCTTGTTTCAGCAACCCAACACATGCGTCGTAGTTCTGCTTTCGATTCAATGCCATCGCGGTACGCAAAACCCAGACGGGACGCTGTGGATCATCGGGAGACGATTGGGCAAGCAAGCTTTGGTACTTGGTAATCGCTTGATCGATCTTTCCCGTCATCAAATCACTTTCAGCAGCGATGAACTGCACGTCTGCGGCAAGCGGATCGTTTGCAAATCGCTGAACGAATTCGTTTGCCAGTTCACCGGCTTTGTCATACCGATTGATTTGCAGCAACGAAAACGCGGCGTTGTAAAGTGCGCGAGATGCGAGCGGGTCTTCCGGGTCGCTGCGATAGGCTTTTTCAGCAACCTCGATCGACTCGGCAACCGTTGCAGGATCGGATGCCAAGGCTTCCGCCAAGTCAACTTGCAAGTCAAACAGAAATGGTCCGTCCGCGTTTTCGAGTTGAGCTTTCGCGACACGAATCGCAGCAGCGTTATCTTGTTTGCTTATAAAAATCCGTGCTAGCCAGTGCGCTGCCTCTGTCGCTGTGTTGGGATTTCCTTTGGAAAGCACTTGTTCGAATCGTTCGGCTGCGTTCTCCGTTTCACCGGCACGATAGAGACTTTGACCTGCGGCCAGAGTTGCGTTTGCGGCATAGGCGGTATCGGCGAAATCTTTTTCTAGTCGATCGTAGCGCAGTGCCGCTTCGCCAGGTTGTCCGGCTTGGACCAAAGCGAAAGCTTGACGAAATAATGCGTACGCTTTGTCTTCGTCGGTGGATGCCTTTTCGAAGGCTTCTTGAAATGAATCGATCGCAGCCGTGAAATCCTTTGCAGTGATCCTTAGATCCCCCATGCGCAGCAAGACGTCGCCAGCTAATTCGCTAGCTGCACAGCCATCCAATAGTGCTTGAAATGACGCGATCGCATTTTTGGTGTCACTGAGTTCTTCATAGGCGATTCCGCGCGCGTACAAGGCATCGCATCGCAGCGGGGATTCGTTCGCGTTGGGAAGCTTTAGAAAACGGTTGTAAGCGTCGATCGCTTTCTTCAGATCACCGAGTCCGTAGGCAGCTTCACCGGTGTAGAACAACGCGCGATCGCTATAGTCGCCGCGTGGCTTTTCTTTGCGAAGTAGATCAAACGTCTCGATCGTTTTTCGCAGTTTGTCCTCATCGCGTTTTGGCCCATCGCCGGCTGCGGCGTAATAACACCAGCCAAGGTTTGCCAAGCTTTCTTCGCGGAGTTCGTACTCGCGATCTTTTAAAGCCAGTGCGAATGCGGTCGCGGCAGCGCCGTAGTCGGGCGATTCTTTTTGCATGTGGCAAACACCCAAGTAGTGCGCCGCTTTGCTGGCCAGTTGGTCATCGGGATATTTATCGAGGAACTTTTTCCAATTGTTGATTGCGAGAGCATACGCGCCACCCGTTTGGGCATTCGCCGCGTCGGCATACAACGCGATCGATTCCTCGGTTGATTCGGCCGCCAGCGAATCGCTCTGGCTACCGATCAACAACAGAGCAGTCCATAAAGCGATCAAACGACAAAAAGCGGTTCGACGGGACGACCGATTGGTGTACCCAAGGACGTTTCTAATCATGAAATTGCTTGTTTGACGATAGGCCGTGGCTTGGTGTCACCGACGAAGATATTGTCAGAGACACAAGCGGGGAATTGCGGTGCGTGCGGGCAGGGGAGGGCGTCCGTCCTGTTCAAAAGAATCCAGCCGTGAGGATGCTGCTGCGGCAGCCTTCCGTTTCGATTCGATTGCCGATCGAGCTGGTGGCGGAAATGAAGAATCGGTCGTCCAGTAAAGCCGGTACTTTTATGAGGACGCATCCCAATCTGCCCCAGCTGAGATCCTCGTCGAACTTTGCCCAACTGACTAAACCAGTTTAACGGTGCGAGGTTTTCATCGATAGTTCGTCGCCCAAATTGCCCAAACCGATCAACCTGCGTTTTTGCAAGCGAAATGCGGGCTAGATTCGATATGGTTCTAGCGATGAGGCGTTGCTGGGCAAAACATTCCCCAGCGAATACTGCCCAGCGAACACGACCCAGCGAATTGTTCTGGCGGGGCCTATTCCGCAAAACCCCTACGGTACGAGACCGCTCGGTTGGCGTCGTAACCCCGCATCGAACCAATTTGACCGGTCTGAACGTACAACAGACTCGTCTAAAACCACGAAATCGACAAATCTCACCGATTCCACCGCTACGAAACCCAACTGTGAACGAAATCCGCCCCACTGGAAAAACGCAAGTCATTACCGGCGGCGCCGGATTTATTGGGTCCCATCTGGCTCAGCGCTTGCTCGATCGGGGGGACAACGTCTTAATCGTCGACGACCTCTCCACGGGTAATCAGAACAATCTTCAAGCGGTGATCGACCACCCCCGGCTGGAGTTTATCCAGGGAGGAGTCGAGGATGATCGACTGGTCGCGGAAGTAATCGGGCGAGCTGACTGTGTTTATCACCTCGCTGCCGCTGTCGGCGTTGCGCTGATCGCGGCGCAGCCGATCCAGACGATCGAGCGGAACGTGTATCCGACGCAGTTGATTCTCGATCGCTTGGGCGAACGGGCCAAACGCGGAAAGTTGGTGCCGTGCTTCATCGCTAGCACAAGCGAAGTCTATGGAAAAAACCCCAAGGAGACTTGGTGCGAAGAAGACGATTTGGTTTTCGGAGCGACCACAAAGCCGCGCTGGAGCTACGGAGTTAGCAAAGCGATCGACGAATTCTTGGCATTGGCGTTCCATAAAGAGCAGCAGTTGCCAGTTGTCGTCGGGCGTTTCTTTAACGTCGTTGGCCCAAGGCAAACCGGTGCGTATGGCATGGTGTTGCCCCGGTTCGTTGCCGCCGCTTTGCGAGGTGACAAATTGGTGGTCCATGATGATGGAAAGCAGATCCGTTGTTTCGCGCACGTCGACGATGTTGTTCGCGGAGTCATCGAACTTGTGGAACAGCCTTCGGCGCACGGGCGTGTTTACAACATCGGTAGCGATACACCTGTTTCCATTTTGGACTTGGCCAAACGAGTTATCGAAAGGGTCAATCCGAAAGCGGAAATCGAGTTTCAATCTTATGCCGATGCATATGATGAATCCTTTGAAGACATTCGCCGCCGAGTTCCTGACCTGACTCGAATTCGCGAAACGATCGGCTTCAAAGCGACGAACGATCTTGACGCGATCATCGATTCGGTTGCCGCGCAGATGCGTCAGGCCGGAGCCTAGGTCGAAGTGCGTCACGAGAAAGCTCAGTCGACTGACTCAAGCAGATCGTTAAGTCGCTTTCCAAACTTTTTTCGCGGCGCCAAGAAGCCGCGGAAGAATTTCTCGACAGGGCATCAATGATTTGTCCAAGACGCCGGCCTTAGGCCACGTTATCCATCTCCGTGATTGGGGTAGTCAGTGGCGGTTCGCACATTGAGGCCGTGTTTTGCCGGGTGATTACAGACGCCCGATTCTTTGCGACGCGTCGTCAAGGCGATTCAGTAGTCGGCAAGCAACGAGTGTGAACCGGCCAAGTCGCGCGTCGTTAACCGACTATTTCAAACTTTTTTGATCGCGTCGGTTGAGCTGCCGCAAGATCGATAAGTGGGTTTTATATCGTGCCGTCAAGTGACAAAAAAAATGTGTCGTTGAACACACTCATTTCACTTGTCGTGGTTTGACAATCCGATCGCACACCCAACCGAATTGATCAACGACACGATCGGCTGAACCAATCCCTTTCATCGCAAGTCATGTTGACTCGCAAGCCGGCGTGTAGCGTCAATTCTTATTCGATCGCGGAGTTCGAACTATGCGTAAGATCATGACCATGGCACTGGCGTTTGTTTTGGCCGGAACAGTTGCAGTACAAGCGTACGCCGATAGCAGTGAGAAAACCATTGTTGAGAACGCTGTTGAAGCGAAGAAGTTCACAACGCTTGTTGCAGCAGTGAAGGCCGCTGGGCTTGCAGAGCTGTTGTCCAGCGACGGTCCGTTCACAGTGCTCGCACCAACAGACGAAGCCTTCAAAGCGTTACCAGACGGAACCGTTGAGAGTCTTCTGCAACCAGAAAACAAAGGCAAGCTGGTTAGCATCCTGAAGTACCACGTCATCCCAGGGAAGGTGATGAGCAGTCAGGTGGTCAAGTTGGACGATGCGAAAACCGCACAAGGTTCAACTGTCAGCATCATGACCAAGGATGGCACCGTGATGATCAACAAGGCAAAGGTTGTGAAGGCTGACATCGAATCTTCCAACGGCGTCATCCATGTCATCGACAAGGTTTTGTTGCCAAAGGAATAATCAAGGTTGGTCGTTTGGAAGGAGTTTCAAGCAACCGTCGCTAATGGGAACGCGGTTCAGGGAGGTTTGTTTTCCTGAGCCGCAAAGGCGCTATCCGCGGTTGCGTGCATCGCGGCAGCCGGGAGGCTGCCATGCATTGCGTTGCAAGGCGGAGCCTTGCGACGAGTGCTCATTCCTCGTGCGAGGCTCCTGCCTCGCATGCAATGTCTTGCGGGCTCTGCCCGCTGATGGGGATTGAACCTCATTCAACCGTCGCTAACGCGAATGCGGCTCAAGTTGGTTTGTCTTCCTGAGCCGCGTTGAGTGCATCGCGGCAGCCGGGAGGCTGCCATCAGTGCGTTGCAAGGCGGAGCCTTGCGACGAGTGCTCATTTCTCGTGCGAGGCTCCTGCCTCGCATGCAATGTTCTGCGGGCTCTGCCCGCCGATGCAGTTTGAACCTCAATCAACCGTCGCTAACGCGAATGCGGTTCAAGGTAATTTGTCTTCCTGAGCCGCGAAGGCGCTAGCCGCGGTTGAGTGATTTCCTTGGTGTTAACCGTGAGCCAACGCTCAGCGGCTGATGTGGAGACACTCCTGCATCGCGTTTCCAACTGGTTTTCCAACTCTTCAACCGTCGCTAGCGCGTATGCGGCTCAGAGCCGTTTATCTTCCTGAGCCGCGAAGGCGCTAGCCGCGGTTGAGTGATTTCCTTGGTGTTAACCGTGAGCTAACGCTCAGCGGCTGATGTGGAGACACTCCCGCCTCCCGTTTCCAGCTGGTTTTCCAACCCTTCAACCGTCGCTAGCGCGAATGCGGCTCAGAGCCGTTTATCTTCCTGAGCCGCAAAGGCGTTGGTTGCGTGAACACATCGGTATCAACCGCGAGCTGGCGTTCTGCGGCTGATGTGGAGGTTGTTTCCGATTGGTTCGGCTAACCGCTTCTAACGCGAACACTGGCCACGGCGGTTTTTCGCTCGCGTTCTTCCGTTCAAGTCTTGGTGCTTGAATGACGAAAATCTGCCTGACTCTAGGCGGGAACTCATCTCGATTGCGCGTCGACGTGCGATCGCTCGCCCCCCAAATGAATGGATGGCCGTTCGAATCGGCGGGATTTTACCCAAGTCGGTGCCTGGGCACGGTTTGACTTTGAAAAAAGGCCCTTGCCGTTTCGGTAGGTCGTCGCCTATCCTTTGGGGCTTCGTGGATCTGTACAGCAGCCAGACCACCCCCGAATTAGCTAGACTAGCGAGACATTAGTGCCATGAAAGAAGGCATTCACCCTAAGTACGAAAAGACGACCGTCGTCTGTGGTTGTGGCAATTCATTTGAGACCCGCTCGGTCCGCCCTGGCGAAATGCGTGTCGATATCTGCAACGGTTGCCACCCGTTCTACACCGGCAAGCTGAAGTTTGTTGACACCGCCGGTCGTATCGACAAGTTCCAGAAAAAATTTGCGGCTGGCTCATACGGCAGCTTGCAAGCGAAAGGCAAGAAAAAGAAATAGCGACGCCATCTTGGCCACGTGAACCGTTTCCGAACGGTCACGGCAAGGCAAACGCAACCGCATGGTCCCTTAATCCGGTACAGGACCATGCGGTTTTTGTTTACAGTCAGCATCGTCTTGAACCGGTGCAACGATCGGCCGCTGGGCCGAACGGCGTCCCTCTATCCCCTTTTTCCTCTCGGTTTCCATGAGCGGCATTCGCGAACTTCTGGATGAAAAACTAGGTCGCTTTGAACAACTCGAACGTGACATGTCCGACCCTGAAGTTCTCGGCGACGGGGCTCGGATGAGCGCGACCGCTCGGGAACATGGCGGTTTGGCTCGCTTGGCCGGAAAGTACCGCGAATTCAAACGTCTGAGCACGGAAATCGGCGAATGTAAGGAGATGGCCGAGGCAGCCGAAGATGCCGACGAGCGTGAGATGGCCGAAGCGGAAATGTCGACGCTTCGCAAGGAACGAGAGGTCCTGTGGGAAGACCTGCTGTCGATGACCGTCGGCGGTGAAGACTCGCACCGAACCCGTTGCATCATGGAAGTTCGCGCAGGTACGGGCGGTGAAGAGGCAGCTCTGTTTGCTCGTGACTTGTTCGAAATGTATCGTCGCTATTCGGAATTGCGCGGTTGGAAAGTCGAAGTCATGGACAGCAGCGTGTCTGACATGGGCGGCTTTAAAGAAATCACGTTGACCCTTGAAGGCGAAAACGTATTCCGCGATTTGGCTTACGAGTCCGGTGGACACCGCGTGCAGCGGGTTCCCGAAACAGAGACACAGGGCCGGGTCCACACCAGCGCCGCTACCGTGGCTGTGATGCCTGAACCGGAAGACGTCGAAGTCGACTTGAAGCCCGACGATTACCGTCTTGATAAGTTCTGTGCCAGCGGACCCGGTGGTCAGCACGTCAATAAAACGGAGTCGGCTGTTCGTCTGACCCACCACGAAACCGGCATCGTTGTTCAGTGCCAGGACGAAAAAAGCCAGCACAAAAACCTCGCCAAAGCCCTGCGGGTCTTGAAAGCTCGAATCTACGAAAAGAAACGAGAAGAGGAAGCCAACCGCCAAGCGGAGCAGCGCAAGGGCTTGATCGGATCTGGGGACCGCAGCCAGCGTATTCGGACTTACAATTTTCCTCAAAACCGCCTGACCGATCACCGGATCAATCTGACCATTTATAAACTGGACCAGATCATCGCCGGTGATTTAGCACCGGTTACTGAAGCGTTGATCGAGTACGATCGCGATCAAATGCGCGGGGACATGATTGATTAATGTCTGAAAACCAAACGTCCGCCGAAAAGTGGAGCGTCCTGAAATTGCTGCAGTGGACGACAGACTATTTTTCTAAGCACGGCAGCGATTCGCCCCGTCTGGATGCGGAAATCCTGCTTGCACACGCTCGACATTGCAGCCGGATTGAGCTCTACACCGCGTTTGAGCAAGAGCCTGATGCCGAGCAACGGGCCGCTTTCCGCGAGTTGGTTCGCAGGCGTGGTGAAGGGACTCCTGTTGCGCAGTTGGTCGGCTACAAGGAGTTTTATTCGCTCCGATTCCGTGTTAACGAACACACGTTGATTCCACGACCAGAAACAGAGCATCTGGTCATCGAGGCCTTGGATTGCGCCAAGCAGATTGCGGCTACTCGTCAAGCGGATCATTCGCCTCTGATGGTTGCCGATGTGGGAACCGGAAGTGGTGCGATTGCGGTCGCATTTGCCGTTCATTGTCCCAATGCAAAAGTCACGGCGGTCGATTTGAGCGCACCGGCAATTGAAATCGCGACTTGGAACGCGGAGCAGCATGATGTCGCTGATCGTATAAATTTTGTTGCCAGCGACTTGTTGGAAGCGGTTAAGGATCCCCCGCAATTCGATCTAATTCTCAGCAATCCGCCGTATGTTACCGAGGCGGAATACAAGGAATTGGATCGGACCGTCCGCGACTTTGAGCCCAAAACGGCTCTTGTCTCAGGCCCCAAAGGCACTGAGACAATTCGACGCCTGATGGAACAATCTCTCACCCGCCTAAAATCAGGTGGACGGTTGATCATTGAGTTAAGCCCGATGATTGCGAAGGCTTGCGCAGAGATTGCCGAACAGTTCGGGGAGTACGAAGAATCCCGTTTCATCAAAGATCTTGCCGGTCACAAACGGGTTTTGTCTCTGAAACGCAAATGAATTTTCCCGTTTGCGGGTTCTAGCTGGCAAAATATCAAATGGATTAGGCCGTTCGTCGTGTAAAAACAGACCGGAATTGCTGCGCAAAAACGATCCGTCTTGTGGTGGTCCATGGTGACACACAATCCGCAAGGCGAGGGGTGTAAGGGCAATGTGGAGCGATTCCAGCATGGCGAGTCATGCTGACCTCTGATTCATGTTGGCGGAAAGAACCCAATCCCTGGGGTCAATCCCCGGCCCAACCCAACGGCAACTGCACAGGTCACTTCAATTGAGATCAGGACTGGGTCAGTACCAGTACGCTGGAAATAGAATTCTTTGAACACGATGCTTCAGGCTGGTTCCCTTTGGAACTCACTTCCGAACACCGATGGTGACTTCGACGAACGCGTCGATGCGACGGGGGCGGTGCGTCCACAGTGGTCGCTGCTGTCTTCCGAAGTCGAAATGCTGGGGCCGTCGATCCTAAAGACACGCTCTCGATCGGTTGATCAGTTCATCCGGGACAACGGCGTCACTTTCCAGCCTGCCGACCATTCGGCACCCTCGCCACAGGCTCAGATGAATCGGCCGTGGCGGCTGTCAGTGATCCCGTTTTTGTTTCAACAAGAAGAGTGGCAGCTGCTTCGCGAAGGTTTGATCGAACGGACGCGGTTACTGGAAACGGTGCTCAATGACTTGCTCGGCCCACAAAGGCTAATTCGCGAGCGAATCATTCCGGGGGAGTTGCTTTGGTCTGATCCGACATACCACCGGGCATACCATGAACTAGATCCTGGCTCACAAAAGCTGCATGTTTCGGCGACCGATCTGGCTCGCGATGTTGACGGTCAGTGGAAGGTCATTGGCGATCGGACTCGTGCCCCCAGCGGTTTGGGCTACCTGCTAGAGAACCGCGTCGTCACCAGTCGAGTCATGCCAACATTGATTCGGCGCACCAACACGCATCGGTTGGCTTCGTTCTTCGAAACACTGATTGACCATCTACGTGCACAGGCAAAGTCAAAACGTGATAACCCACGGATCGCTTTACTAACGCCACCTAGCGGTAGCTATCGAGAATTTGAAGACACGTATCTAGCGCGTTACTTGGGCCTGTTGCTTGTCCAAGGCAGCGACTTGGCGGTGCGTGGCGGTGAATTACACATGAAGACTCTGGGCGGCCTTAAACCGATCCAGGTGTTGTGGCGACACGTTTCTGATCGTCATTGTGATCCGCTGGAGTTGAACCCGGCCTCGGTCGAAGGTGTGACCGGGCTGATGCGTTGCATTCGTCGTCAGTCTGCTGCCGTGGTGAATACGATCGGCAGCGTGTTGGCGCAAGCACCCGCGTTGATGGCTTATCTAAATAAGGCCAGTGAGTTTTTCTATGGGACTCCGCTGTCGCTGCAGTCTGCCGAAACCTACTGGTGTGGGGACCTGAATGACCGAGCGTTTGTGACGCAGAATATCGGTGACTTTGTCTTCCGCGATGCCTACATCGTTAATAGCAGCCGTCCAATTGTTGTTGATGAACTCGATGTGGCGCAGCGTGACGAGTTCTTCGGCAAGCTGAACAAGTCACCCGAAAAGTATGTGGCTCAGCGAAAGTTGCGATTCAGCCGAACGCCGATTTGGTCCGGCGAAGCGATCGAATCGCGCAAAGTTGCTTTGCGTTGTTTTCAGTTGACGACACCCAGCGGCATCAACGTGCTTCCGGGGGCGTTGGCTCGTGCGGGGCAAGACGAATTAGATCTGACTCGCTCGCTTGTAAGCGGCGGGATGACATTGGATTGTTGGATTACGAGCAACAAGCCGGTCGACCAACACAAAACGTTACTGAAAGATTCGAAAGCGACGATCAGTATCCGACGCGGCGGTGCAGACCTGCCCAGTCGGGTAGCAGAGCATCTGTTCTGGTTGGGACGCTATGCCGAACGAGCCGAATCGGCAGCTCGCCTGCTGCGGACCACCCTGGCTCGGGTTTCCGGTGAAGACAACTGGGAAACGCTTCCCGAAGTAAGAAGGCTGGTCTACGCGCTCGCTTCCTCTGGTCAGATCGAACCCAGCTACGCTGTCGATCAGTTTTCAGCCAGTCTTCCTACGGTTGAGCAGATTTTGCCCGCGTCGGTCTTGGATCGTGGTCAGGCGCGTGGGCTATGTCGAACCATGGATTCGATCCTGCATAACGCCGCGTCGGTGCGAGATCGTTTGTCGATCGATGCGTATCGAATCATTCAGCGAGCGGCTCGTGATTTGAACAAACCAGTCGTGACCGACGGTTCGAAGAATCCGGCGCACGTCACGATCAACGAGGCGCTCGATCGGACCGGCCGACTGATCGTCGACCTTCTCGCGCTTGCCGGACTGACCAGCGAAAGCGTGGTCAGGACACATGTCTGGCAATTCATCGAGCTTGGTCGACGGATCGAGCGGGCAGAGTACATCTGTGATTTGATGACCACGATGTTGTGTCCGCCGACCGACAGTGGCAAGCCGATTTGTGAAGCGGCCTTAGAGGTTGCCGACTGTTTGATGACGTATCGATCCAGGTATATCAATCTGGTGCAGCTCGCACCGGTGATCGATTTGTTGGTCACCGACGAAACCAACCCTAGGTCGTTGCAGTTCCAGTTTGATCGAATCGCTTCACTGATGGATAAGCTGCCCACGATCGAAGGGCCGACCGGTTCAGATGCGATTCTGCGTCTCGTTTCAGGGCTTCAGTTTCGTGTCACGACCGCTGATCCTGTGAAGCTGGCAATCACTGCTAAAGACGGCAGGCTTGAGAATCTGCAACAATTGCTTGAAGAGATTGCCGGCGATCTGCCGGAACTGTTCAATCAGATCAACGCGCGTTATCTGATTCACACAGAATCGACTCAACAGTTGACGGGTACGGAACGATGAACAGCGGCACTCGCCCCGTAGGCCAACGCCCCGAAAAAAACGCTCCTGAGATCCTGCCGACGAACCCGCGCGTCGTGACTTATCGAATTCGACATCAAACCGAATACGAATACAGCGAACCGGTTGCGGCCTGTCAAAACCAGCTGCGGATGCAGCCGGTCACTGGCGGCAACCTACTGTGCGATGAAACGGAGGTGACGATCGACCCAGATCCAAATAGTTGGGACGAACACTACGACTATTTCGGAAATCTGGTGACGACGTTTTCTATCGAAGCGATCCATACGGCTCTTCGTGTGATCGTCGAAAGCCGAGTGACGGTCACATCGCCTAGCATTTCCGAGATCGACAAGATGCAGCCTTGGGAAGGCTTGCTGAATTTAGGGCAAGGCTTGGTTGATCCTGAAATTGATGAGCACCGGTATTGCTCTCCACGAATCAATCCGTCAGAGGCCTTCGCGGCGTACGCAAACGAATCGTTTTCCCCTGGACGCGGAATCTTTGAAGCGGCATTGGACCTGACATGCCGTATCAACAAGGATTTTGCCTATGACGTGACGGCAACGACCGTCGACACCACCACCGAACAGGCATTCAAACTTCGCGCGGGCGTCTGTCAAGATTTCGCCCATGTCCAAATCGCCTGCCTGCGTTCTCTAGGCCTGGCAGCACGCTACGTCAGCGGGTACTTGAGAACCACGCCACCTCCAGGCAAAGAACGCTTAGTCGGTGCCGATGAGTCACATGCATGGATCGAGCTCTATGGGGGTGAGAAGCTCGGTTGGCTGGGGCTCGATCCCACCAATGCCTGCCTGGTTTCGACAGACCACATCCCGATTTGTATCGGTCGTGATTATGGAGACGTCAGTCCGATGCGAGGCGTCGTGCTCGGTGGCGGCACGAATATCTTGAAAGTCAGCGTCGACGTTGAGCCGCAGGACGAATAGCGTCGGGTTTGCTTGCTAGCAAGTTTCGACTCTTCAGGCTGGTTCGGGCCTAGACCTGGCAAATTGTGCACATTGCCATTGCGTTTTAGGTGTTCGATAGCGTACCGAACCTATTCAAGGACTAAACGACGATGGCAAAAAGGGAATCTTGCCGATGCGAATCAATCGAACCAGCGACCGCCGCGTATTTATGACGGCGTTTGCCAAGACTGTAGCGTTACTCATTGCAGCCACCGCATCGCTCCAAACCGGTTGTGCGCCCCTGATTGCCAACATCATGCATGTGACTGGGGCGGATCAAACGCCTGCCGCTTTTGAAGGGCTGGAAGACAGTCGAGTGGCAATCGTTACCATCACCGAAAACAGTCGCTTTGGTGATGACATCTCTGCCGCATTGCTGAGCCATTCGGTCGCCAAAATTTTAGGTGCAGAAGTCGACGATATCGCCTTAGTTCGTGAGGACAAGATCGCCGATTGGCGTGACGTTCACGGTTGGGACGAGATGGACTTTGGCGAAATTGGACGAGGTGTCAACGCTGACAAGGTTCTCGCTATCGAGGTTCTGGAATTGTCGCTCCAGGAAGGACCGACTTTGTTCCGCGGGCATGCGGACATCCACATTTCGGTGGTCGATACCAAGACTGGCGAGGAGTTGTTTAGCAGCGATCTGGAAGACTTCACGTATCCGAACATCGCCGGCGGAGTTTCGACGAGTGAAACGACCGAGGCAAGGTTCCGAAAGCTGTTCGTCGGGAATATCCTCGCCAAGCGAATCGCCCGGTTGTTTCATCCATTCGATGCACGAGATGATTTCGCGCTCGATTCAATCACCACGCGATAGCAATGGTGGTCGTGGGCGAGGCGACGAGTCCTGTCTCGTCCTGAACAACCGACGCTAACGTGTATGCGGGGCAGGGTGATGACGAGATCAGCCGCCACGCGCCAGCGTGCGGTTAGGTGTGATTCCGGCAGCGGTGGATACTGATCCAATCCAATTAACCGACGCTAGCGCGAATCGGGCCAGAGAGGTTTATCTTCCTGAGCCGCAACGGCGCTAGCCGCGGTTGCGTGAAGACCTCGTTGTTAACCGTGAGCTAACGCTCAGCGGCTGATGTGGTGACACTCCCGCCTTGCGTTTCCAGCTGTTTTACGAATCCATTAACCGACGCTAGCGCGTATCGGCTCAGTTGATGACCAGATCAGCCGCTACGCGCCAGCGTGCGGTTAGGTGTCCTGGGGCTCAAACGGTTAACCACGGTTGAAAAATCTTCTGTGTCCAGAAACTACAGATCACCCTGACTACAGAACGCCCTTTGTGCTTGGTACGGCGTCGCTTCTGGGGTCTGACTCTGCCGCCATCCGAATTGCTCGGGCGGTCGCTTTGAACACACACTCGGCAATGTGGTGCGAGTTTCGTCCGTAGTGCAACAGCACGTGTAAATTGCAATTGGCGTTGGCGGCAAACGATTGCCAGAAGTGCTCAATCAATTCACTGTCGAATGTCCCAATCTTGTGTGCGGCAATCGGGGCATTGTATTCGAACGCATACCGGCCACCCAAATCCACAGCGGCGGTGACGAGACATTCATCCATTGGCAACGTGAAGTGTCCGTAGCGACGGATGCCGGCGCGATCTCCAAGGGCTTGGTGGACGGCGGCTCCCAAGGCGATGCCGATGTCTTCGGTGGTGTGGTGGTCATCGACATGTAGATCGCCTTTCGCGGCAACATCCAAGTCGATCAGGGCATGCCGGGTGAGCAGATCCAGCATGTGATCGAGAAAGCCGACTCCCGAACTGCGTTTTCCTTCGCCATTGCCGTCCAGATTGACGGTCAACTGGATATCTGTTTCGCCGGTTTTGCGTGAGATCGATGCGGTGCGGGACATAGGTGCTTGGTAAATCGAAGATCGGTAGGACTCGTTATGGCAAGACGATTATTCAAGCAATCGTGATTGTTGCCAGGGTTGCTTGATGATTTTGTCACTCCATGATTTTCCATTCAACTTCGAAATCATCGATGGAGTCAGACGAGACCATGGTTTTGTTTCTTTCAACGACAATGGACGCTTCATGGCCGGTTCGCGGTAATCGAGCTTCGACGACGAATAATCCGTTACGGTTATAGCGAAACGTTACGTCGACTGCCGTGCCGGCTGGTAAACCCGCCGGCAAGCCGCCGAGGACGCAGCGGCCCAGGTGGGTGCCGTAGCGTCCCCGCTTGTCTCCGCCTTCGACAACTTCCACAACCACGCTGCGTTGGTTGTTACGCAGTGTCTCGAACCGAGCGACGACCTTGGCGGGAATCGGCGTGTTGCGTTTGATCATCACGTAATTGGTGCGCAAACGCGTTTCCACATCGATTCCCAAGACGCCCAGTTGGTGTGCATTGACGTCCGAGATTTTTAAAGTCGGCTCGGCCGGTGTATTTTCCTTTTTGGCTTTCCTTTTTCGCAAAATCGTGTCGGCATAGATTGCCGCACCATGCGCGATCGCTTCATCGGGCGAGACCGTCTGGTTGGGATCGGTGCCGGACACTTCGCTAAGCATTTTCGTGACTTGAGGCAACCGAGTGCTGCCGCCGACAAGGACGATTTGGTCAACCTGATCCCATTTGACGTCGGCTTCTTTGAGAAGTTTGCGAACGGTAAAGCGGGTTCGGTCCAGCAGGTGCGCTGTCATCTCTTCGAATTCGGCGCGTGTCAAAGTTGTCTTTAAGGTGGCCGTTTCGAACGTCAGCAGAACCTTGACCTCGCTGCGTGAGGATAGGGCATGCTTTAGCTCGTTGGCTTCCGCCATCAGGAACGCCGTGCCGCCTTCGGATTCGGTCGGTCGGACTTTGCAGCGTTTTGCAAATTGGTCGTCAAGCCAGCGGCCTAGGCAGCGATCCCAATCGATGCCGCCCAGTTTTGCGTTTCCATCGGTGGCAAGGACTGTAATGTCCGAGTGTTCGACACGAACGAGTGACACGTCGAACGTTCCGCCACCGAGGTCATAGACCAAGACGGTTTGTGGGCCAAGAATCTCGCTGTGAGTTTGCAGACCGTAGGCGATCGCCGCTGCGGTCGGCTCATTGATGATCGCCAAAGTTTCTAAGCCGGCCAATTCAGCGGCCGCGATCGTAGCGCGACGTTTGGGTTCGTTGAAGTAAGCCGGAACTGTAATCACAGCTTGTTTGACTTCGATCCCCAACCGCTTTTCGGCGTCACGTTTTAGACGCGAAAGGATCATCGATTCGACGACTTCGGGCTTCAGTTCGCGGCCATTGACTTTCTGGCCGACGGCGTGTTTTCCAATGTCGCGTTTGGCGAACGTGATCACATTGCCAGGAAGCGTCCGCTGTGCTTTGACGGCTTGTTTGCCAACGGTGACTTCGTCGTCTTCGATCAACGCTGCCGACGGGGTCGTCAGGTCGCCTTCGCTGTTGGCGATCGTATGTGGTTCACCGCGATAGTCGACATAGGCGATCGCGCTAAACGTTGTCCCTAAATCGATCCCGACTGCCTGAGGCTTGCGATTCGAATCAGTCTTTGATTCCGTCAACGTTCGATTCCTTTGACCTGGCTACGATTGTCGAGCTTTCAAGCGAAGCGTCGCCGTAAACGCACGTTCTAAACCTGCGTCACGCATATAAATAGAAAAGCAGCACTCGCCATTCCAGTTCAGCGGTGCCCATTGTTCCAGATCAAACGTGTACGTTGATTGTAAGTTGCGCTGGATTTCTAGTTGCGGTCGTCGTCCGGTGCCCCAGTGTGGATGCTGGCTTTGCAGCTTTGCCGGTGTGGGCAGGGCGTTTGCGGAGAGTTTTACAAAGACGCGTTTAACGTATCCCGCACCGACTTTATAGTCGATGACAAAGCCAACGAGACTGGTGGGGATGGTCGTGTCGACGGTGGTGTGTGACGGGGTGTACGCAACATCGATCGTACCGCAATTTTGAAGTTCCACTCCCGCCATCGCTTCGCCGCCACGGTTGTTGGGCCCCATCCCGACCTTCAGTTGTTGCTTGTCGGGAGACACCGCGGCAAGGTTGTTCCTGGTGGTGGCAAAGGTATGTGGATTTTGAATCTCGGCACGATCGGTCGATGAGGGTGCCCGTGTCGTTCGGGAGGACCTGCCGTTGTCTGGTAAGTTTGATCGCAGCAGTTGAAGTTGCTGCAAGGGCGATTCATTCAGGATCGAATCAAGAACGGCAATTCGATTCTTGATCTTGAGCCTCTCGATCGTGCTTTCTTTGCTTTCGGCGTTGACGTAGTGTTCTTTAGCCCGTGCGGCCACGGCAAACTTTTCTAGCGTGGGATCAACTTGTTCGATGATGTCGAACCATTGGTCAGCGATCTGAAGTGCCGGTACGGTTTCGCCGGATTCCTGTTTAAGTTCAGCTTGAGCTGCTGTTTTAAACAAGGGATCGTTTCCTTGAGCGAGATAGGGCAGCCCTTCGTTCCAGCGGTCTTCGACCATGATCAGGTAACGTCCGGTGATCGCCATCGCAGCGGCATCATCCGGATCGGATTCCAAAGTCATTCCGCTTTGTTCGTAAGATGCCATAAGCGATTCGGCGTACTGCAACTGTTGTGCGACATCTTTCAAAACGCCCCTTAATTCGATCGGTACACGGCTGACGTCGTTTTCAATCATCTGCATCGTTCGGCGAGCGACATCGATGCGACCACTCCTGATCGCGTCGGTAACGTTTTCGATCGCATAAAAGCAGAAGACTCTCGTGTTCCTTTTGGAAGGTTTGACCGCCTGGAACGCATCGAGCTTTTGTTCTTCGATTTCGACTCCGCCAAATGAATCCGCCATCCGATTCAGCGTCTCCAACCCCGATTGCAGGTCGGATCCTTGGATATATATTTTCAGCAAGGCTGTTAGGAGAGCGTATTTGCCTGCGGGGTCATCGTTTGTTTGGACCGCGGCGGCGTACATTTCGTCCGCAAGTGCAATCAGCTGCTCGTCGGTTTTCGCTTTGTCGTATTGGTCCTGGTAAAGCTCTCGCACGATTTGTTTTTTGGCCTCCAACGCTTCACCGCTGGGGATTTCCCATGGTGCAGCGGGGAAACCAGACGGCATGCCTGGCAGTGATCGGAGTGTTGGCGATGCGGGGCTATTGTTTGAGATTGTCGAAGTTGGTGGCGTCGTTGGGCGATTGCCGGGAGTCGATAACGTGATTGAAGATGAATTCATCGATGGCGGTTGACGATTCGCCGTGGACGTGTTGGCATTCGGCGGTAGTTGACTGATGCGGGGGGACGCATGCGGTTGGTTTTGAGACGGCGTGTTAGTTGACGCCTGGCCAGATGAAGCATCGGTCGATTCGGTGCTATCAGTCTCTGGCTGATTGCTGGGATCTTCGGATTGCGACATCCCCGCCAATGCAGACGCATGTTCCGAAGAAACGCCCAGGCTTTCCAGCTTCTTTTGATCGAGAAGTAACTGGCCTGTGTAGACCTTAAAAAGCAAAACCGCCAGGATTACCGTGCCGGGTAAGACGCCGATCAGCCATGTCAGTTTTGATCCACGGCTCTTGCGTCGTGGTTTGGCATTGGTCGTTATCGGTTCGCCAGCACGCTGGTTCGCTCGAACCGGTGAAATGCCAGGAACCGGTGGGATGTTACCGGGGTTGGCTCTCGGAGCGGATGGGATTTCTGGCGGTGATGCATCTGGCGATCGTGTGCCCATACCCAGGATATCGGCGGGGCTGGATCCCGCTGATAAATTCGGACGCGGAGAGGCTTCTGTAATCGCAGGCTCATCGGCTTGCATGGTCGCTTCGAAGCTTTGCAGCACGGCGTCGACATCGACGTCGATTTCCTCCACGCGAAGATCTTCACGGAGCTGTTCGTCGTAGGCAGCTTTCTTTTCCGGATTGAGCAAACGTAGCCGAGCGGCCGAGATACGGTTGGCCAATTCTTCGGCTTCGTCGCCATGTTCGCCGCTGGACAAATCGTGCAGAAACGACAGGTCCCTATCTGCTGCGGCGTCAATGACTTCGGGATCGCTCTCAAAGTTTGACAGGCCAAGCAAGCGATAGTCATTCGGAGGCTGTTCCGAAGGCGGAATCCCGAGCCACTTGTGAAGAGGGTCAAACATCGAAACGAAGCGATAGATCCATCGGCGGGATATGAACTTGAGTCCTTAGATAGCCACTCTAGTTTAACCTAGGCGGGGGGAGGTGCTCAAGTTCGACCCCTACGTTCCGCAAATTGCCCACGGCGTTCCGCGAACTGCCAGAACCACTCGATCAGCAGTCTCTAATCGGTCACCTCCATTGGCAATTATCGACGATCAGCTACGCGAGAAACCGTTCAAGCAGCATCATGCATGCGTCGACCTGGTCGTCTGTGCCGACCGAAATCCGCAGGCCGTCGCCCCACTCTGGAAAGTTCATGTAGCGAACCAGAACCTGATTCTTTTTCAGGTATTGGTGCATCGCTTCGTGCTCTCCGCTTGGGTGAGTACACCAAACGAAATTCGCCTTCGAGGGAGTGACATCGAAACCCAGTTCGGTCAGACGGGTTTCCATGCGGGCGCGTGTCGCGTTCATCTTTCCGACGACGTCGTGCAACCAGTCCTGTGATCCGATTGCCGCGGTCGCTGCAACCGTCGCCAAGTAGTCGCAGTTATAGCTGTCCTTGATATTGGCCAGTTTGGAAACGATCGATGGGGATCCGACTAAGAAACCAAAGCGAATGCCTGCCAGCGCGTAGGACTTGCTTAGCGTCCGAGTCACCAAAATGTTGTCGTGTGATTGCACCAAGTCCAAGCAGTTGTCGCCGGCAAAGTCCGCGTAGGCTTCGTCGACAACTAAAGGGCAGGGCAGTGATTCGGCGAGTTTGGCAATTTCTTCTTTGGGGACAATCGTGCCGCTGGGGCTATTTGGGTTTGGCAGAAGCACCAACCGCAAGTCGTCTTGGCCTTCACCAAACATCGTCGGAAGATGCCAACCGTCAAGGAACGTCGTCTGTTCCCAACGCGCACCTTGGATATCAGCGAGCGTTCGATAAAGGATGTAGCTGGGGTAGGGCAGACGCAATTTCTGTCCTTCGCCAACGAAACCACGGACCAGGATCGTCAAGATTTCGTCGCTGCCGTTGCCAGCCAAGATCCAGTCCGGGCTTGGCAAGCCAAGTACACGAGCCGCCTCATTGCGAAACGATTTTGCGGTTGGGTCCGGGTAGCGATTCAGTGGGCCAGAGGCAGCGTCTTGGATCGCACGAATCACCGCTTCGGGCGGAGGGTAGGGGCTTTCGTTCGTGTTTAGCTTGATGAACTTTCCTGGCGGTGGTTGTTCACCAGGCGTGTAAGGCAACATCCGCGAAAGGGCAGGGCGGAGGTCGGTTTTCGACATAGCAAGCTTATCCAGAAGAATTGTTCGTTTGATAAAGGTTCGGCTTAGCGGCGGATCGAAACGCTGCGTGCGTGCGCGGTCAGGCCTTCTTTTTCCGCTAGACGTTCGACGTCATCGGCGATTTGTAGCATCGCGGTTTGGTCAAACTCGGTCACGCTTCCGCTGCGTAAGAAACTGTTGCTGCAAAGCCCTGCTGCCCAGGTGCACGTCCCACCGGTGGGCAACACGTGACTTGGCCCAGCCGCATAGTCACCCAAGGCGACTGGGGTGTAGTGACCTAGGAATGCCGCACCACTGTTTTGAATCGAGGCGATCAAGTCTTGTGGGGTAGCCGTCTGAATGTGCAGGTGCTCCGGCGCGAACGAGTCTGTTAACTCGCACGCATGTTGTTGATCGCGGACAAGGATCAAGGCCCCGAAGGCTTCTAAGCTATCGAGCGTCAATTCGCTGCGTGATAGTTCAGACAGTTGCTTGGTCAACTCGGTTTCAACAGCATCGAGTAAAGCTTCATCCCAGGTGATCAGGATCGCGCTGCCGGGGGAGTGTTCCGCTTGAGCGAGCAAGTCCGCCGCGATGAAGTCAGCTTTTGCGGTTTCGTCGGCAATCACAATCACTTCGCTCGGTCCGGCGAACGAATCGATGTCGACGGTGCCGTAAACCAGTTTCTTGGCAAGCGCGACGAACAGGTTGCCAGGTCCGACGATCTTTTGCACTGCGGCAACGTCGTCGGTTCCATAAGCCATCGCTGCGACGGCTTGAGCGCCACCCATGCGGTAGACTTCCGTTACACCCAGTTCGTGGCAGGTGGCCAACATGTCTTGGTTGTAAGCCCCAAACGGAGTCGGCGGAGCAACAACGGCAACTTCTGAGACACCGGCGACTTGGGCCGGAACGACAGTCATCAAAACGGTCGAAGGATAGGCGGCCGCTCCTCCCGGCACGCAAACGCCGACGCGCTGTAGTGGGACGTATCGCTGCGTCAATCGTACGCCGGGATTCGGTTCAATCGTGACGTCCTTGTGGAGGATCGCTGATTGGAATCGAACGATATTGTCGCGGATTCGGCGGATCGATTCGAGCAACTCTGGATCGGCCGCCGCATGAGCGGCCGCCAAGTCTTCCGCGGGAACGCGTAGCTGTTCCGCACTGAGGTCTGCTTTGTCGAGTTGCTTGGTGTAGTGCAGCAGTGCAGCGGTACCTTCAGTCTGAACCTGTTCGCAGATCCGTTGAACGACCTCGACCGGGGTAAGCGGTGCCCCAAAGACTTCCTCAGTCAGTGCGCGCCCACGCGGCGAAACGACATCACCACGAGGGCTAAGTTTCTCGCGCAATTGGTCAAGGATCTCAGCGGAGCCTGCTCGGGCGTCAACGCGAGTGATTTTTGGCGGAGTTTGACTTGGCGATGTCTGGGAAGTGCTCATGAAAAACTGGTGTCGAGCGAATCGAGTTTCTTATTTATCGTCGAAAACGCCCCATGATAGGCATCGGGGGCGAAGTGGTACACTGCGGCGGAAATGACAAAGATTCTGAAAACTGAAGCGACAACCGGCCCCCCATCTTTAACGCAACTGGCGATCTCGGCATTTATCGTTGTGGTCGCCGTTGTTGCGATGCGTTGGCCGTCGGGAGGCGAGAGTTTTTGGCTGGATGAACTGCATTCGGCCTGGGCCGTTGCCGCCGATTTTCCTGATATCTCCGCCCGTGCCGCGGATGGAAATCAAACGACGGGCTATTTCCATTCGTTGTGGATTTGGAAAAAGACGGTGGACTTGCTGGGCTTGGCAAATCTGCTCGGATTCGAATGGGCGATGCGGATCAGTAGCGTCGTTCTTAATGCGATTGCGGCACTGGTTTTGCTGTTCGGTGTGACACGTTCATCGGGGCGGCTTGGCGGTGGATTGGCAGCGGCATTGTTGTTGGCATTCGATCAGCACGCCGTCTTTTTCGGTGGGGAGCTTCGTTCCTATGCGGCAGTCATGCTTTGTTCCGCATTCGCGACGGCTTCAATGATGAAGATGCTGCAAACGGCAAAAGGCTCGCATGAAATCGCGGGACAAGACAACAAAGTCGATCGCGCTTTGACCGGACCGTCGGATGATGAAGTCACCGTTCAGGTGGGAGTCGGTCGCCTTTCGATGACGTTCTGGATCTGTCTGGCTGGGTTGTTGCACCCCACTTCGTTGGGCACTTTGGGCCTTTTGTTCCCGGTCGGTCTGATACTGACTTGGCGAATGAGACGCTTGAAGGTCTGGTCGGGTGATTTGGGAGTGCTGACATTTGGGCTGCTGACCTCGCTCTTGTTGGCCGCTTCGTCACTTCCACATTCTTGGCAGCGTCGAGATCTGTGGCGTGCTTTCGGTCAGGCCACGCGGTCGAAGCAACTTTTGGACGCTTGGGATTGGTGGTCGCTATTGTTGTTTCCAGGAATCACGCTGGTGCTATGTGTGGTTATATGCCGTTTTGTTGCCGGTCGACCAAACGCGGCCTCTTCGCAACACAAGTCAGCAATAATGAAGCCCGCATCGGCTGACTGTTTTTGGTGGATACCGGGGCTGATTAGTGCAACGGCAACAGCTGTCTTTTTTATCGCGTCTTATGCGGACATCGTTCCGTTATGGCATCGTAGGTACTTCATCGCGGCACTGCCGATGCTGGCATGGACGGGTGGCGAGCTCACCGCAAAGCTGATTGATCGAGCGTTTGCGATTTCGCGGCAAAGTTCATTTCAACGTGTTGTACCGATTGCCATATTGATGGTTGTGATCGGGTTTCAGCTCTGGCACCAAGGCGTCCTGACGAAGTTGGCTGCTGGTCATTTGCCGATGCAATTGCGAGGGGAGCGATGGCGATCAGCAGTCGAAATGATCCAGCAAGAAAGCACCACGTCCGACTTTGTGTGGCTTGATAGCGGGTTGATCGAAGCAAGCTTGCTCACCGAAGCACCAGTGAGCTGGCCCGCGGAAGATGAACGGTTCTGGGACTACCTGAAGTTTCCAGTGCAAGGACCGTATCGGATCGACGAGGTCAAATTAGTTTCCTCACGATCGCCGATCGAATCCTTGTCTTTGCTGGTCGATCAGTTACCTGACGAACAGGCCCGTGTTTGGTTGTTGTCGCGATCGGGACGAGGGAACGTGCTCGCATTAATCGAACGCTTAGGTCAGGTGCGAAAGCTCAAGTACCGATGGCGCTTCAAAGCCAGACCCTCGGTTTTGGAAATCGATTTTGCGGCAATTGACGGTGAATCAGCGGCATCACTTGACGGTCACTAATAGACTGTAGGTTGAAGCGGGGGGCTTCAACACAACAAAGGACATTGGACTCTCTGGAAGCACGACGATTCGAATGCAAAACCACGATCGAAAACTTCTGATCTGGATCGGATTGATGCTGGTGTCTGTCGTCTCACAGGAGGCTTTGGGGGATGACGGGCTTGGCCAGGAAATTGGGAATGCGGAATCGGGCTACCGATTTTTGACCGAAACGGCCGTCCTGCCGAGTGATTTTCATCAATCAACGTTCGACCAGCTATGGAAGTCCTGGCCCGAGCCGTTGCGTGATCGTGCCGCCGCTGCCGCAGAAGACGAGCGTCGAAAGATGGCCTACAAGCGATACGGGCTAACCACTCGTCCCAACGACGATTCGGGTAAGCCGCTGCAGTATGTTGTTGACGCCGAAGGCAATTGGACGATGAATTGCTTTTCTTGTCATGGCGGTAGCGTCTATGGCACGCCGACCCCCGGTGCTCCAAACAACCGTTATGCGCTACAGTCGCTGACGGAGGAACTTACCAAGACAAAATCGAAACTGGGGCTATTTCCTGGCCGAATGGAACTCGGAGCGTTGTTCATTCCGTTGGGGACAACCAACGGGACGACCAATGCGGTGGTCTTTGGGATGGGGTTGATGAACGGCAGGGATTCGGAACTAAACGTTGTTCGTAAGCTTCCGGCATCTTTCACGCATCATGATATGGACGCGCCGCCCTGGTGGTATTTCCATAAACGGCCGTCGATTTACATCGACGGATTTGCCGCCAAAGGGCACCGTGCGCTGATGCAGTTCACGTTGGTCCCTGAAAACGGTCCAAAGTTCTATCGCGACAACGAAGACAACTTTCGAGATGTCTATGCGTATCTGTCCTCGTTGCGGCCTCCAAAGTACACCGGATCGATTGATCAGCGCTTGGCAGAGCAGGGCAGGGCAGTGTTCAATTCGAACTGTGCCGAATGTCATGGCACATACGGGAAGGATTGGACTTACCCCAATCGTTGTGTCCCGATTGACGAAGTCCAAACGGACCCCGTGCGACTGAAAGCTCTGACTGTCGAAGGTCGTCGGCGTTATGCGCAAAGCTGGTTCGCCCATGCGGGTGAGCCAGAGCAGCATGAAACCGTGCTTTCGCCCGTTGGGTATGTCGCCCCGCCACTGGACGGAATTTGGGCCAGTGCACCGTATCTGCACAATGGAAGTGTACCGACGCTTTGGCATCTGTTGCATCCAAAGGAACGCCCCGGGGTATGGCGGCCAGCATCCGAAGCACTGGATTCGGAGCGAGTTGGCTTGACGGTCGAGATTGTCGACGGGGTACCAGGCGACTTGGACGATCCGGTTCGGCGACGTAGCTATTTTGACACGAGCGTGTTCGGCAAGAGCGGCAAAGGGCACAATTACCCGGATCTGTTGACCGAAGAAGAAAAACGTGCGGTCTTGGAGTACTTGAAAACGCTGTAGTGGACCGTCTCGGCCCTACTCTCGATCCCAGCGCGGGCGTATAA